>JBAXKC010000004.1:0-113674 GCA_037137535.1 bacterium
AAACTACAAAAAGAATTTAAAAGTTTTACAAGAAAAGTGCTAGTCTAGAGCCTAAACAATTATTCCCCAATCGTCATATTGCAAAAATAAATATTTTTAACTAAACTTCTCTGCGTAAATAGTTTTCCCTTAAAGGAGATTTTAACTATGACAAATGAAGAATTAGAATATGTTGAAGCTGTTGATTGTTGCTGTTATTTGCCAAGACTTGGCGAACCTGCACCAGATTTTATAGCTGTAACAACACATGGACAAATAAAACTTTCCGAATTTAATAAAGGCAGTTGGGTATTGCTTTTCTCACATCCATCAGATTTTACTCCTGTTTGTACAACAGAATTTATGGCATTTGCCGATAAACAGGCTGAATTTGATAAAAGAAACGTAAAACTCATGGGACTTAGCGTTGATAGCGTTTATTCACATATTGCCTGGGTTAAACAAATAGAAGAATTATTTGAAGTAAAAATCAAATTCCCTATAATCGCAGATATTCCTATGAATGTCAGCGAACTTTACGGAATGATTCATCCTGGAATAAGCGAAGCTCATCCAATACGTTCAATTTTCTTAATCGATCCGAATGGAATAATTAGAACAATAATCTATTATCCATCCAGTGTTGGCAGAAATATTGATGAAATTATCCGTTTAATTGATGCCATGCAAGTTGTAGACAAAGAAGGTGTTGCAACTCCCGTAAACTGGAAACCTGGTGAAAATGTAATAATCCCACCTCCAAAAACAGTTGAAGATGCCTATAAAGCAGAGCATGCAGGACATGAAGAATGCAGCAGCTGGTATCTCTGCAAAAGAAAAGTATAAATTATTTTTCTAAACTAAAAAGTATGGGTTTTAATAAAACCCATACTTTTTTATATTGAGATAGTTACTGCTTATTTACAACCGCAACCACAACCGCAATCTTCTTGTTTTTCTTCTTGAGGAACAGCTTTTAATTCAACAACAGGCGCAACCGTTGCAACTGAATCATTATCTTTATACATAAAATATAAACAAATTTCTGTAGCAACAAGAATTCCATTTAAGATATAAAGAGCTAACACAACGTCCATTGCATAAAGAACTTTGTGAATAATACCGGCGATATATCCAATAAAAATTAATGAAAGGAATAAAATACTTTTTCCTTTTACGCTTTTTGCTTTATATGTTTTGCTGATAGCAAAAGGCCAGCTTGAACCAAAACAAACTAACATTACCATTTCAAAAACGCTAAATGTATGCCCTAACAATTCAAATTTAAGTTGTAACATTCTTTTTCACCTTCCGTAAAATTAACTATTGTTTAATACTAGAGTTTTGATGTTATATCAATTATGAATATTATTCAACATGTAAAACACATAAGAAAAATATCTTTTAACATTATTTTAAAAATCAAAGGACGTTTTAATAAACGTCCTTTTCTTCCCCGATTATTTTATTTAACCTGCATAAGCCTTTTTTCTATTAAGCAAATCTTTTAAAGTTTGCTCCATTTGCGGAGCTTTTGCCTGTGGAGTATTTTGAGTAGCTATAATTTGAGGCTTATTTTCAGTTTTTTGTTCATTTTTAACTTGTATATTTTTTGACGACACCTGCAACTTATCAACATTTCCATTTTGTTGTGCTGCAAGCTGTGCTTTTCTCTTTTTTTCTGTGACATAAGCATTATACTTAGGAAGAACTATACCAAGCATAGCCGTTGACCAGACAAAACCTGTAATCCAAGAAATATTCTTATTGAAATTAAGTTTCTTAAGAAGCTCTTTGGATAAAGCAGCTGAATCACCTGCAACTTTGTCAAAAGTTTCCGGTCTAAGCATAGTTTTTGCTTTTTCTGTAAGTTTGCCTGTTCTTTTAACATTCTCAACATAAGCAGAAATATCATTATGAGACATTAATCCAGATTTAAAGAATTTGCCTACTTTATCAAGAATATTACCACCCTCAGAGGTTTCACCTTTGACAAGCATACCCTTGCTCAAGTAACCACCCATAAGTTTAGCCGCAACACTTCCAAGTACAAGCCAGTTCAAATAACCAAGAACATCTCTCGTAAGTGTTTCACGAAACTCGTTAGGATCTCTAGCAGCGAATAATCGGCCTGTGATAGTTAAAGGATAAATCCCTCTGAAGAAACCAACGTCAGCATAAGGTCCTGTAATAGTTGGATCAATCCAACCTTTAAAAGCTAATTTTGGTTTTTGTGAGTTTTGGGTATTAACAGCTGTTTTATTATCAGTTTTTACTGTTTTATTTTTAGAATTTTTATCATCATTTCCAAAATCAGAATAACCTACAAAGCCTGATTTACCTGTTCTTGCTTTTGTAATAGCACGATTAATAAACTGGAAAGAGAAACATAGCGAACCAATAATAGCAAAAGTAGCAACTGTTTTAAATTTCGAAGCACCTTTAAAGGTTTCAACAGCCTTTCCTAATGCTTTATCAATATCAACTTTATTATTTTGAAGCTTCTCTTTTACTGAAGCAGACATACCTTTTTCATCATATTTGGTTAAAATATGACGTCCAATATCAACAATATCTCTAACAAAATGATCAGCAGAAGTTGCGATAGACTCTTTTTCTCCGAGCTTAATGCTAAAACCACTTCGCTCTCCAACGGCATCAGCTAATTGCACGGCAATTTTTTCAGCCTTTTCCTTATCTACATGTGGATGTAAAATAAGCTCCTGTAATGATGTTAGTATTTGGCCAAACTCTTTATTCTCATGTCCATTGAAATTTTTGCCACTAGCATCTACAGCATGATCAAGAAACTTAACGACTTTTGATCCGCCATCAGCCTTTGTTCCAACACTTACATGAAGACCGTCAAAGCATTTTTTGACATATTCGTTAACTTTACCATTTATATCATTATTCTTATCAAGGTTAGTCCAAACATCTTTATGTAAATAATCAACAACTGCGGGTCTAGCATGCAAAGTAGTCTTAACACCAGTCGGATTATTAAATTTTCCGGCTAATCCAGCTAATCCCATAGCCACAAAACCAGGAATAATACACATTGAAACAGCGCCGAATGATTCTCTTAAAAAGGTTTCCACACCTGCATAAGGATTTCTTTTTGCATCAATATATGACCTTGGCCCGATCATAGAGGCAAAGTCTAAAAGTGAATAGTTTAAAAGATCGTTTGTATCAATTGTTTTAATTACATTAGTAGCGACAGATCCTAAATCTCCAAACGCCAATTCACGCTGGTGGTTTTTATCTTGAGGTGCTCTTTTATGAGCATACTGCTGTGGAGCAATTAAATGATTGTTTACGTTTAAACCCATTTCACCTTCCTACCTAATTCACAATTTTAATTTTTTTTAATCTCTTCTTCTTTATATATGAAACCATATTTTGGTTTACATGTCTAAAAAACATGTAAACCAAGAAAATTGCCCCATGAGAAAAAATATATTTTTTAAAATTTTGAAAGAAATAGGAATTTTATTGATAAATTTAAAACATTAAAGTTTATTTTCTCTTTAAATCGTGATTTTTATAACAAAAGATTAAAGAAACAAATAAATCAAATCAAATTAAGTGTAAAAACAAAACTTAAAGTTTCTTAACATTTGAAAAAGAGGCGAATTCGGGCTTAAGATGCAACACATATAGAGACTTGTTGTAATTTATAAAATTTTTGATTTGGTGTTTTATACCCTAATACTTTCATAGGACGATTATTAATCCAATCTTCAACGTATTGAACTTGTTCATCTGATATTTTATCAAAGTCAGTTCCTTTTGGGAAAAATCTTCTGATTAAGGTGTTTAAATTTTCAATAGTACCTTTCTCCCAAGCGTGATAAGGCTTACAAAAGAACGATTTCACCTTCAAGTTTTCATTTACTTTTTCGTGCCAGCAAAACTCGCACCCATTGTCATAAGTTATTGTTTTAGCTATTTTAATAATGTTATTTTTATTTAATGCGTACACAATCGCATTAGACGCTTGCTCGGCAGTTTTCTGGGCAAGCTTTTTTATTTTAATCATTCTTGTAGCTCTGTCTGCAATAACAAGAAGGGCTGATTTAGAGCCTCTGCAGGAAACAACAGTATCTGCCTCAAAATGTCCTAATTCTTCTCTTTTATTTGCTTCTATGGGTCTGAAATCAATATCTATTCTGTTTGGGATTAAAGTTCTTTTGCCTTTACGTCTTGATTGAGGTTTTCTTCCTAAGTGCTTTCTTGTTAAATACTTTGACAAATGGCTATTACCCTTGTAGATAAAGTCATATATTGCATCTTTACCTACTTTGATTGCAATATCTTCAAGCATCGTTACTGAAATTATTTCAGGCGACCAGCCAAGTTTAAGCTTTTCTATTATGTATTCTTTAACTTTAGGTTCATCAGTTTTTCTTGTTCTTCGAGTATTTAATTTATTCTTACGGATATTTTCAATTGTACTAACAGCAAAATATCGGTTTTTAACAATAACGGACGTATCTTTTTTAAATTCTCTACTTATTGTGCTTGGACTTCTTCCTAGTTCTTTTGCTATTTTTCTTTTTGAAAAATTATGAGAACTTAAAACGGCAATCTGTTCTCTTTCTTCGGAGGTTAACTGTTTAAAACTATTTCTCACTTTGCTACTCCTTTCGCTTTCTTATTTTAGCAAAGTGTTGCATTTTATTTCAGAATTCGCCAGAATCGGAGGGATAAAGATAAAATTTTTATTTTTTCTGCAAGAACTTTGTTATTGCTTGATTAATAGAACTATTTACATCAGGAACATTAACTTGTTTTTGTTCAGGCTGAATATTTTTATTTTTATATAATTTCTTTGTGTAATTAATATTAAACCAAGGCAAGAACCAACCTAAGAATCCTGAAACAGCTACAATACTTACAGCTTCCGGCAAACTTTTAAGAGCTTCAGCAAATTTCACAAGATGATTACCTTCTTTGCTTAGTTCAGCCGTAACTTTATCTAATAATGGTTTTAATTTTTCATCCGAATGAGCTTTTTTGATTAACGAGATAATTTGTTCATTACTTGACGGTAACAATAAATCAGCCTTACCTGCTTTAAATGGTGCGGTTAAAAAGCCAAATACTCCATTATTGATTTTTTCACCTTTACTGCCTAACTTTTCAGCTATTTCATTAAAGGCCTTTTTTGAATCATCTGTTAAAAAATCAAATATTTTATGTAAATTTCCACCATGTTTTGAAATATTTTCACTAAAATCAACCAATCCATTTTTATACTTGCCTACTCCTGAATAAATATCGTTTATATTCTCAAAAGACATAGGTTGAACACCTTTTTTAGGTCTTAAATGATCAGTTATAAAAGCAAAACCTTCTGATAATTTGGAAGAAATAGGAAAGCCTGTAACTTTTCTTGAAATGGTGGAAGTAATATTTCTAAGAATAGGAATAGCAAAAACAATTGTTGATAGTCCGCTAAAGTCTCTTGTTGCGACTTCCCTTCTTTCATCGGCATTTCTAGCTTGAAGAAGCCTCGCACCTAACATAATACCAAGCGTATAAAACGCAAGAATCGCATGTGGTGCATTTTGCTTATTAAAATCTAAATATCTGAAAAATTTACTTCCTCCCCCTGAAAAAGAAACTTGTTTCTTTTGAGAAGAATTAGCTTCTGAAGGCTTATTTGTGGCTGTATTAATTTCAAGCTTTTTAAATGCTCCCAAATTAATTGCATTTGACTGACGGATGGGAACATTAGCTTTATTCTGCTGAGTAACTAGAACTTGGTTGTCCGCAGATTTTGTTAAACCGTCAATGCCTGGGAATTGCTTATTTCTTTTATACATAATGGGAATTATGTATAGAAAACTTGCAGTTGCAAGAACAGTAGCAAAAAAGTTAAATTTTCGCCCGTTTGATTTTATATTATGAAGATTTTCAATAACACCAGAAAGTTTTTCTTTAGATGAAGTTTTTGCTGTTTCAGCCACCTTTTCAACAATATCTTTTGAATAATTATGCAAATCTTCAACTAAAGTTCCTATTGTTTTTGTAAAGGTATTATTTGTTAATGTATCTTTTAAAGAAACCTCATGAGAATTATTAAGATGCAAACCATGAGCCTTATTCAAATCGGAAACGATCTCCACTAGTTCTTTATTAAGCAGAGCAACTTTATTTTTATCTTTTTCTGTTTCCAATAATCCAATATTTTTTAGAATTTTACTTATTTCTTCATTTATATTAACTGGAGATTTAAGCTCAACTTTCTTGTGTGCCTCAAAGGCTTCTTGGAAGACATTTGTATAAAACTTATCTTTAAGTTGTCTACTATTTTCAAAGTGTGGATCTTTAGCTACATGATTTTTAAAAGAAGCCGTTAATGAATCTAAAGTCTGATGCTGAATGTTTGATGCAGAACCAAACAGTTTCCCCGATAAAGCAATCAAACCCATTGGAATAAAAAACATACTAGGACCTGAAAATATTTCTCTAATCAGTTCTTCAAACCCTGATTTATAATTAGGATGTCCCAATTCTTCTTTATTTCTGTTAAAAGCTTGATATGTACGTGGAAGAACCATTCCAATAGTATCTACAAAAAGAAAATCTGCTAATACTCCACCATGCTCAATCCATTTTATGCCGCCTGTAACAGCATCAGTGGCGGCAGTTGCTAGATTACCCTTAAAGGGAATCACCTGAGAGAAGTTAGGCTGTTGTTTCAGAGAATATTGTCTGTTATAAGTATTTTGAGTTAAATTAATCATTTTTTAAAACCTTTCATAATAAAAACCTGTCGATATCTATGTGATCCGACAGGTTTTTTATAATCTAAATTAACAAGAATAATAAAAAGTATCAGACCAAAACATGCATCATGCAGCAACACATCATGAACATCATTAACATGTTTTTGCAAAAATTGATTGGCTGATTTGTTTTCATTATTATTTCCTCATTAATTTTGTGGCTTGTAAAATATCATTCGGCTTACCTAACTTTATCTATTATTTATATAAAATAATATTATTGTCAATAGACTAAAAAAATTTATTATTTTACTAAATTATTTTTCAAATATTCATTAATTTTCACCGATGCAGCATTATTTATAATTGTAGTATTTCCATGGCTGATTAAATCAAATCTTAATGACGGATCATAAGTTAAAGAATTCATAATATAATCGCTTGCATTCTCGTCAACAGAAGTTGAACAATATTCTTGGACATAAGAATCCGCCAAAGTTAAACCCTTTCCATTAATTAAAGGTTCTTCAAGTTTATCCGGCAAATTTTCTGAGGTAATCAGTTCAGAATTATTGATTTCATCTTTTATTGATTGAAGTAAAATCACTCCGTCTTTAGGCTTTAGAGTTTTTAAGAAACTTGCAACATTAGGCTTATTATTTTCAGCAGGTAATTTTACATCATTGCTTATAAGCACTTTTTCAATATCCACATTTTTAACAGATTGATATAATTTTCTCAAAGACTTAGAAGGCAGAGTTTCTTCGGAAAATTTATCAGAGGTTATAGGCTCAACATAATCAGGATCGATACTTAAAATATCAGGATTTTTTGCTTTTAACTTTTCACCTTCACTAATTGCAACTCTTCCTAATAATTCACCCAATGATATCTCTTTAGAATCCTCTTCCTCCACTTCCTTTAAAAGAACAGATTTATCAAATTTATTAACATTATTGATTTGCTCAGAAATCTTAGCCACCTCTTTTCTAGCCGTTTTAATCACTTCTTTTCTAAATAAAAATTTATCCGCATCATGTATAACATTATTAAAATATTCTTTGGTTTCGTCATTCTTTTTAAATGTATCAAATGTTCTTGCTAATAATGTTTTAGCATTATTGAATTTACCTTCCTCTGACCAATCTTTAGCTATGTTGTAGTGATAATCGTCAATATGACCATCTTTATTAAAACGCTTCAATAACAATATCGCAACGTCATTATCTCTATCAACAACAGCTTTTAAAGAAGAAGCCGTTTTAATAAGATCTGCATGCTTTAATGGATCATATTTCTGATTTGGTCCTATTGGAATAGTTCGTTGCCCGACATATTGTGATACATTTTCAATTAATTTAATACTTTTTTCTTCACCAATTTTTTCAAAGAATTCTGAAAAAGTCGGTGTTTTAGACTTATTATTAAGTTGAGAATTATAAGTGTTATCTGTTGACTTAAAGAGATTATCCAATGATTTTCTGTCACTGTTAGTTATTTTTTTTGGAGCTTTAATCGCTTCATTTGCATAATCAAATACAGGGGAATTCTGAATAATATCATAAACTCGTCTTTGTTTATGTGTTAAATTTTCTACTATTTTGCTGTTTACCGTTTGAATATTCTCATTATCCTGCACTTCAACCTTATTTGATTTAAAAGTTATTGTCGGGACATTCTGTTTTACATTGTAATTAAATTTAGTATTCATGATCTTTTCTCCTAATTTCGTTTAATCCTCATCATAGTTAATGATTAACTACGGCTCTTCTTCAAAAAATGGTTCTACACTAAAAACATATACGCCTTTCAAGGCAAGTATTTATAAAAGTAAATTTAACTTACAAAGTTAAAGGTTTTTTTAATATAAGCTCCTTTCTTAAAATAATTTACACTAGCCGTAAATATTTCGGCAAACAGCACTTTGTGTTCAAATAAAAACTGCCTAATTAAAATACAGGCAGTTTTTTAAAGTTTATAAATTCTAAAATAAAAAACAATGCCTGCTAACACATGCAAAAGCACATGCAGCACATATTTAGAGATTTTTTTTGTTTTAGAACGATCATATTAATTAATCCTAAAAATTATTATGTTAAAAGAATTTATTCTTATCTCATTTAAAAACAAATATCTATGTTGTCAAGAAATTATTTTTTATCTTATAAAACTTCACAACAAAAAAGCGATCCTATTACAGATCGCTTTTAAGGTTTTAGATATTAAATCTATTTTGAACCAGATAACTCAAGTTTATTCATGTTGTTTACACTAGCTGTATCAACATTAGAAACATTTAAAGCATCTTCGTTCTTTTGATTGCCATGAGCAATTGGATTATAAAGTCTGTTGTAATACTCAACAACCATTCTATCAGAGTTGAAATAACCTGCAGCTGTTCTTACAGCTTTAGTCATTAAGTTAGCCCAACCATCTTTATCATCATAGTATGTTGGTATTAATTTGTTTTCAATAATATCCATCATGCATTCATAATCTTTCCAATGACGCTCTTCCCAAGGCATTTCGTCATCAAGACCTTCATACATAAGGTTATATCCGTTAATATCATCAAATGTACCTTCAACTGACCAACCATCAAAAGTTGATAAGTGTAAAGCACCGTTCATGTTAGCTGACATACCTGATGTACCTGAAGCTTCAAATGGTCTTAACGGTGTATTAAGCCATACGTCAGAACCTTTTTTCATAAGAGCGCTTAATTCAAGCTCATAATTGAAAAGAACTGCAACGTTAGGAAGCTCATCAGATTGCTTAAGGATATTGTTGAACATATCACGACCTAAAGTATCAGCAGGGTGGAATTTACCAGCAAATACGATTTGAAGTTTGTTCTCTCTAAGAAGTTTGCTGATTCTTTCTCTATCCATAAGAATTAACCAAGCTCTCTTATAGTCAGCAAATCTTCTAGCCCAGGTAATTGTAAGAACGTTCGGATCAAATCTTTTACCTGTTTTGTTAGCAATATGCTTAAATAAATCTTTTTTCATATCTACTTTAGCATCTAACATTTGTTCGTTAGTTTTTGCATTTTTAATTCTGTCATCTTGCCAGTACTGTAAGTTAACAGCGTTGGTAATAGCAGTAATAGGGCATCTGTTATCAACATGTTCCCACATTTTGTTAGCTACTAAACCATGAAGCTGAGATACAGCATTTGATAAACGGCTCATTCTTAAAGCAGCAACTGTAAGTGAGAAGTTTTCACCGCCACCAAGTTCAATAGCTCTTTCTCTTGAGCAACCTGCAAAGAATCCTGCATCATTAAGAAGATCAATCCAATGAACTTCGTTACCTGCCGCAACAGGAGTGTGAGTTGTGAATACAGTTTTTTCTTTAACTTTTTCAAGATCTCCGTCAAACTTTCTAAGAAGTTCAAAAGCAGCAGGAAGAGCATGACCTTCATTCATGTGAATAAGATCATAATTATAGCCAACAGCGTCTAATACTCTTACACCAGCAACACCAAGAACAACTTCCTGACTTACTCTTGTTTTCTCATCAGCATCATATAATCTGTGAGTAATGTTTCTAAGTTCAGGAGGGTTTTCAGGAATGTCTGTTGATAAGAAATAAACAGGAACAGTTCCAAAAGTTTCAGGCTCTAATCTTAAAGCTTTAACTTTTACTGTACGTCCGAAAATTTCAACATCAACGATTACACCAGTATCTGTTAGAAAATCGTATGTTTTTTTAACGTAAGCAATTTCAACATTGCCGTCGTTACCGATTCTCTGATCATAGTAGCCGTATGTCCAAAGCATACAAACGCCTACCATTGGCAATCCTAAATATCCTGCGGATTGCATGTGGCTACCAGCCAAAAATCCTAAACCACCTGAATAGGTACTTAGGGACTGATCTATAGCCATTTCCATTGAAAAGTATGCTACATTTGGTAATGTCATAATCTCTCTTAACCTTTTAACCTTATAACCTATAATGAATACTTTCGTATAAATTAAATAAAACTAACAAATTATCTTTTTTATATCCATTGCGTATATTCTACAAATAACACAAGTAATTCAAAAATCAAATTTTTTTAATTTTATAATAAATTTAAACATGAAATAAATTAAATACAAGTAATTTAAAATCAAAGAATAACCCACTTAATAAAAGAATTTTATTATATTTCTCTATTAAATTAACAATTTTATTATAACAAATTCTTCTATATAAACAAAATTGATTTTTTTATTTACGCAATTCATACGAGCTTTTTGCGTACTTTATACACTTTAAATCCTTGGTTTTCTTATATTTAAAAGAAAGTATTCGCCATTAGATTTAACAACGAATACTTTCAAGATTTTATTACATTATTGAAGCCATGATAGCTTTTTGAGCATGTAATCTATTTTCAGCCTGTTCAAAAATAACATGTGCATTAAGCTCAAGAACTTCTTCGGAGATTTCCTCTTCTCTGTGAGCAGGTAAACAATGAAGAACAATAACATCCTCAGCGGCATTTTCAAGCAAGCTTGCATTTACCTGAAAGGACTTAAATAATTGTTTTCTTTGCTCAGCTTCAGCTTCTTGCCCCATGCTAGCCCATACATCAGTATAGACAACATTTGCATTTTTAACTGCCGCTATCGGATCGTTTAATATTTCAATTTTTGATCCTGACTTAATTGCAATTTCTTCTGCTTTTTTAACATAGGCTTCATCAGGATTAAAGCCTTCAGGACAACCGATTGTGACGTCCATTCCAACGAGTGCGCAACCAATCAAAAGACTGTGAGCCATGTTGTTTCCATCGCCAAGATATGTAAGTTTAAGATTTTCAAGTTCACCGAATTTTTCTCTTATTGTGAGAAGATCGGCAAGAACCTGACATGGATGTGAACTGTCTGTTAATCCGTTAATTACTGGAATTGTAGCCGCTTCCGCAAACTCTACAACATCAGATTGAGCAAATGTTCTTATCATTACTCCATCAGCGTATCTTGAAATAGTTCTTGCAGTATCTGCAATAGTTTCCCTAACACCAAGATTTATTTCATCTTGCTTTAAAACTATAGAAGTTCCGCCCAACTGATGAATTCCTACTTCAAAGCTAACTCTTGTTCTAAGACTAGGCTTTGAAAAAATCATTACAAAAACTTTGTCTTTTAATACTTTATGCTCAATACCAATTTTTGTTTCTTGTTTTAATCTTTTTGCAAGGTCTAATAATAAGTAAATTTCTTCTTTATTGAAGTCCATTAAGGATAAAAAATCTTTTCCTTTTAAGTTCATAAGACTTACCTCATTTCATTACAACTGAACAGCTTAATTATAATTGATAAAAAAAATATGTAAAAAAGTTTACCTGTTAAAAATTGAGCGATAACAAAAAAGCCACTTAAATTTCACTAAAATAAAACATCTAACTACTTTAAATAAAAAATGTTTTCTTAATATAATAAAGTAGAGAGGCTTTTTAAAAAGGTGAAAATATGAAAATACCTAAAATGTTAAACTCAAAAGAAATATTCTCCGGCAACATTGTAAAAGTAAAGCAAGATACAGTTTTACTTGATGAAAAAGATGAATATTCTTTCGATATAATTGAACATCCCGGCGGTGTGGCAATAATTCCCGTATTAGATAACGGAAATATTGTACTTATAAAACAATATAGACATCCTTTTAGAACTCATCTTATAGAAGTCCCTGCGGGCAGATTAAACATAGGAGAAGACCCTATAAAAGCGGCTATAAGGGAACTTAAAGAAGAAACGGGTTATATTGCAGGAAATATAGATTTAATCTGCTGTATTTATCCTTCACCTGCAATATTTAACGAAAAAATATATCTTTATAAAGCAACCGACTTAACAGCTTCATATACTGAATTTGATTATGGAGAAAATATTGAAAGTCTTATTGTAAGCTTAGAAGAAGCGCATATAATGATTAAAAACGGTCGAATTCACGATGCAAAAACAATAATTGCCATTAATAGCCTACTTATTAAAGATATAGATGAATAATATGAAAAAACACGACATAAAAATGATAGTTCTTGATATTGACGGAACAATAATGGACTCAAATTTCCAAATATCCGAACGAGTAAAAAACACCATAAATCTTTGTCAATCAAAAGGAATAAAAGTTGTTCTTGCTACGGGAAGAATGCATGCGGCAGCTGTACCTATCGCTCAAAAAATAGGGCTGACTGGTCCTATTATTTCTTATCAGGGAAGTGTAATAAGAGAATACACCCCTAAAGACAAGACATTAAGAGAACAGAAAATAGATTTTCCAACAGCTCTTGAAGTAATAAAAGAACTCCGAAAATTTGACGGGCAAATAAACTTTTTTACGGAAAACCAGCTTTATGTAGAAAATGTTACAGATTTACTGATTGAATACACAGAAAAAAGAAACATAAACTTTGAAACTGTGTCGAATTTTGAAGAATTAAGCGAATTATCACCGATTAAACTGTTATGTATTCATAAAAACTCAGAAAAATTAACTATGATAAAAGAACAGCTTAGAGCCAAATTTTCGCAAGACTTAAATATTTTCAAATCAACGGAATATTTTTGTGAAATAGTTGATAAATATGCAAGCAAAGGAAATGCGATTAACTATCTTGCCGAATTATGGAACATAAAAAATTCACAGATACTCTCAATCGGTGACCATGAAAATGATATAGAAATGCTTAAAACGTCAGGCGTATCAGTTGCTATGGGTAATGCAATAGAAGCAGTAAAAGCAGTAACCACATATATTACGGAAACCGTAAACAATGACGGAGCAGCAATTGCTATGGAAAAAATAGTTATAGGTTTATAAATAATGAGTTTTGATATAAGAATCGGCAACGGCTACGATATACACCAACTTGTAGAAGGAAGAAAACTTATCCTCGGAGGAGTTGAAATACCTTATGAAAAAGGATTATTAGGACACTCTGACGCAGATGTGCTTGTCCATGCGATTATGGATGCAATGCTCGGAGCGCTTGCTCTTGGAGATATAGGAAAACATTTTCCTCCCTCCGATATGAAATATAAAGACATAAGCAGCATAAAACTACTTGAACATGTAAATAACCTAATTAAAGAAAAAGGTTATGTTATAGGAAATATCGACACTATAATACAGGCGGAAAAACCCAAGATATTACCTTACTCTGCACAAATGACCGATATTTTATGCGAAACATTAGGAATAGAGCATGAGCGCATGTCTATAAAAGCTACAACCATGGAAGGGCTTGACTCTATCGGACGTGGAGAGGGCATTTCAGCCTATGCTGTAACAATTTTGCAAAAAAACTAGCAATTTCTTAGACTATTTAGACTTTATATTAATAAGACATAATATATTATATCTATTGATGTGATTTATTGAGTTTTACTATTAATGTTTATTTAGCAAAAACATAGGATTATACTATGGCAGCAATAAGCAATATGGATATATTTGGTAAAAAACTTACGCCAAATCCCTCCAAACCACATGCACCGACAAGTGCTACAAAATTACCGCCCTCAAATACTATGCAAAAAGCAGAAACGTATTTGAGAACAGATCAAATCTCTGATTTTGTCCAACTTAGTAATGCCAATAAATTCGCCACACAACAGGCAGGACCTGCCGCCATAAGCGGAATGATTTCTTCATTCCCGATAGAAAAATCAATCTTAAAAAAAGAATTAGCAGCCGCAAAACAAGCAAATGGAGAAAAAGTAGAACCTGAAAAAAAGGGGAATTTGCTTGATCGTTTTCGTCTATTTGCCGATGAAGGTAACAGATATACATTATTAACAGGAACAACTCTAAACTTGCTTGAACATTTTACCGAGGGTGGGATGTTAGGAGTGATTCTAACCTCTTTAGGCGGATACATGGGTTGGTTTGAAAACCATGGAAGAATTAAAAATCCAATATTCGGACCTCTTCTTAACCCAATTATTAATTTAGTGTGTCCTATTCAAGTTAAAAAAGCTGAAGGTTTACTTGCCGATGGAAAAAGATATGCCGTACAAACAGTAGACAACACAAAACAAATTTTCCATGCAGGTCCTTTAGCAAAATTATTCCCATGGCTACATAATAAACCTGTTGCTGAAATTGTTGAGAAAGATGGTGGAGCTCATATAATAACCTTATTCAAAAAAGGAACAAATGAAGCAGAAAAAATAATTACAATAGGCAATGGAAGCACTATGGGAACTATTGAAACAATCGCAGAAAAAGCAAAACAAGACTTTAGAATAAATGGCGGTGAAATAGTAGAAACAATAACAAAAACTGGTAAAAATATTGCAGAGACTATAGCAGAACCACTTAAAAATACAGATAATATATTTGTTGGCTTGTATCGTTATACGAATAAAATATTCCAAAACATAATGAAAGGACCAGGAAAAATTGCAGCAAATATAGAATCAGGATTACATAAATGTATGAACCCTGAAGCAGAAAAACTCAGCGAGGGATTAACAAAAACAATAAAAACATTTTTACCTGAGGCAATAAAAAATATATCATCTTCTGGAAATGAAGGAATATTCAAACTACTTAAATTTATACCTCCATTTGAAAGAGTTGTCGCAGGATTTACATTTGGTGGTATATTAGCCCTCCTTTACAACCTCTTAGAACATGGTGCAGTAAAAATCAATATGCCTGGTGTCAGTACAGGTGGCGGACACGGAGAATAAAAATAATAGAACTAAAGCTAAAAAACATTCTTTTTATAAAGAATGTTTTTTTATTTTGAAATTAAAGCTGGACAAAACAGAATAAAGATTAATAAAAGGTATAAGGCAATTTAGCACAAGCGATTAATCTAAAAAAATATAATTGTTAAGAAATGTTAAGATAAATTTTGAGAAATTATTTTATTCGCAATAGAACTCTAACTCAATCAATAAGTGTGATTTCGACACTAACAAAATCCTAACATTTCAAATCATGAAAAATCTTTAGTTTAAAAGTGTAGACAAAACACTTTAGCGTGATAAGATAAAAGTGTAGATGAAACACTATTAAAACCGTCCCACATAAAACGTGGAAGAAGAGATCAAAATAAGAGGCTAAAGAAAAAAATGAATATAAATATTAACAGAACAAATAAAACCGACTATACAAGACAAGCAGTTGCTTTTAAAGGACATCAAGCTCCTTCGGCAGAAATGTTAGCTTTCTCAAGCAGCGTAAACAGACAACGTTTTTTAAACGAAACTGAAAGCGTAAGAAAAAACGATTTTGTAGAAGGTCAATCATTCTTCAGTTTTTTAAAGGACACAGCAAACAACGTTATGAATGCTTTAAACGAAACACCTAATCAAAAATCAGTAAAAGCAGGATTAAACGTTATCGGATAAAAATACCCTAACTCTAACGAATTCAAAGAGAACTTAAATAAAGTTCTCTTTTTTTTTGCTCTTTTTTACAGACAAGCAATTGCTTAAAAAATCACAAAATAATAAATTCGCTGATAAGAGATTTTGATAAATATATTCAATTAATTATTCAAATTAAAACAAAGCAAACAGTAATAAACAAAATGCTTAATGATATAATTTACCATAAGAAATAAACCTATAAAATATTTAACACTCAAAAGGTTTTATTGATAAGTGTTTTAATAAATCGTGAAAATTTTAATAAATTCTTTGCATTTATTGGTCATTTTTATAGTATGTTATTCTTACAAAGGTGTTAGTTAAAAAACCTGGAAGGTATGAAAAGCATGGTAAATAAGCTAATAACAGAAGACACAAAGCTTTTTATGACGGGTAACGAAGTTATAGCATACGCAGCTGTTGCAGCTGGTGCTGAATTTATGTACGGTTATCCTATTACTCCCCAAAACGAAATTATGCACACTTGGTGTAAACTTTTACCCAAGACAGAAGCAGGATTTCTTCAAACAGAAGACGAAATTTCAGCCGGATTTTCAACATTAGGCGGAATTTTAGCAGGGAAAAAAGCATTTACAGCGACAGCAGGCCCTGGAAACGTAATCATGCAAGAAGCTATGTCAATGGCTGAAATGATGAGAATTCCTATGGTAACAGCAGTTATGCAAAGAGGCGGACCAAGTACCGCTACCGTTATATATGCTCAACAAGAAACAACATTAACCTGCTTCGGCGGAAACGGTGAAGGTTTCAGAATAGTATATTCAACAGCAGGCCACCAAGAGCTTTATGATTACACAATCAAAGCTTTCAACACAGCTTGGAAATATAAATTCCCAACATTCTTATTAGCTGACGGATATCAGGGTAAAATGAGAGAGCCTGTTGTGGCTTATGACCCTGCTTCAAGAGGAATTGAAATGATTCCTGCGACAGCATCATTAAGAGGACCTGGAACAGCAGGTGTTGACAGAAAACCTGTTCACTTAAGAAACACTTACAACCTTGAAGAAGAATTAATGGAAACATTAGATTCATATAAGGCTGAATTTGACGCAATCACTCCTGAAATTATGGAATATAAAGAATACTTTGCTGATGATGCTGACGTTCTTATCGTTGCACACGGTATCGTTGCAAGAAGTGCTATAACCGCTATTGATGCTTTAAGAAGCAGAGGAATTAAAGCAGGATTATTCAGACCTGTTACCATTAGACCTTTAGCAGTTGAGCCTTTAAGAAACGCTGTTGCAAGAGCTAAACACGTTCTCTTCACAGAATCAGCAGATGGACAACTTGCCAGAATGATTCTTGAGAAAATTTACGGTCTTACAACTCCTTACAGCACTCTCTTCAAAATGGGTGTTGGTGTAACCGGTGACGATATCATTGATAAAGTTGAAGAAATCGTTAAAACAGAATCATTAGTATAATCAAAAAAGATAAAGGAGTCGAAAATGACAGATATATTAGCAGTCCCTCCTAGACTGCCTAAATCACAAAATCCTGATGAAGGCGTCAGCAAATTTTGCCCTGGCTGCGGACATGGTCTTGTTCTTAAAACAATCGCATCAACAATTGATGATCTTGAATTACAAGAAAGAACAGTATTCGGTTGCGATATCGGATGCAGTCTTCTAGCTTGGAATTATTTAAATATTGATACAGTTCAAACTCACCACGGTAGAACAACACCTGTAATTTACGGTGTAACAAGAGCTAACCCTGGTACAGTCGGTATTGCATACATGGGTGATGGTGGCGGTCTTGCTATCGGAGCACAACACCTTGTGAATGCTGCTGTTAGAAATGAAAAAATGGTTGTTGTTCTTGTAAACAACACAAACTATGGTATGACTGGCGGACAAATGGCTCCAACAACATTACCTGGTCAAAAAACCGAAACAACTCCTTATGGAAGAAATATTGATGAAACCGGAAAACCTGCTAAAGGTGCTGAAATGGTTGCTTCAATAGTTGATACCGACAAGGCTTATGTAACCAGAGGAACTGTTAGCAATATGCGTCAATTGAGAACTATGTTTAAAAAAGCTCTTAAAAACGTTGCTGACGGAAGAGGATTCTCCTTCATTGAAGTTCTTTCATTATGCCCTCTTAACTGGAGAACCAACAACGTAGCTACATGGGATAGATTGAAAACTATGGAAGACTACTTTAAAGTTGGCGAACTCGTTGTTCCACAAGATTTAGAAGGAGTTAAGTAATGGCTAGAACAAAGATTGTATTAGCAGGAGAAGGCGGTCAAGGCGTTCAGAGTATTGCTAAAATACTCGTTGAAGGCGGCTACCTTGCTGAGAAAAATGTTTTATACATTCCAAACTTTGGTGTTGAACAAAGGGGCGGTGTTAGTATCGCATATTGTCAAATTTCCGATGAAGAAATTGGCGAACCAAGATTCAATAAAGGCGATATCGTAATTATGCTTTCAGATAGAGCTATTGATCGTTGCAGCACTTATGTTGACGAAAATTCAACAGTTGTTTATGATACTTCAGTTTGCACAAAAAGACCTGAATACAAAGCAAAACAGGTTATCGGAATGCCTGCAAATAAAGTTGCAAACGATGAACTTTCTGCAAGAGTCTTTAACATCATAGTTCTCGGAGCTCTTATTAAAGCTACTAATGTTATTGAAGATCAATACATTAAAGGTGCTATGGAGCAAGCTCTTGGTAAGAAATTTGATGCTAAACCTGAACTTCGTGAACTTAACTACAAAGCTCTCGAAAGAGGTTATAAGCTCCTTGAAGAAACTCTAGCTGTATAAAATAAACCCAAAGGAGAATTTATAGATGACCGCTAATGATTTAAGCAAAGGTGTAGTTTACGAAGGATGTGGAAAAGGAAGAGCTAATTTCTACCTTTATTCAAACCTTTGTAAAGGTTGTGGACTTTGCATCACAAAATGTCCAATTAACGTCAAAGGAGACAAATGTCTTCAATGGTCTGATGTTATCGGTGTATTTTTAACTCCGGCTGTTAAGCCTGATGTTGATAAATGTATCGCTTGCGGCACTTGCGAAATGCTATGCCCGGACAGCGCTATCAGAATTGAAAAAGTTAAATAATATTTATTTGCCTTTTCTACATAATAAAATCCTTCTGAAAAACAGAAGGATTTTATTTTTTTATTACAAATTTACTAAATTTTGTAAATTTTTTTAAAAAGCATGGCAATCTTGTTTATATTTAGTTTTATATTAATATACCAAATCAAGTAAGAAAATTAAAAGTGAGGGTTTACTTATGATCGTGACGCGTTATGGAGAAGGTCTCGTTAACGGACAAAAAAAATATTTTCCTGTAATACAAAAAGAATTTGCAAAAAAAACAGGTGAATTAATTCCGAAAAACACAATAGATACGCTAGAAGGCTTTGTCAAAAAAACAGTAGAAAGAATGCCTGAAAAACTAACTCAAGAAACATTTAAAACAGCTCAAGAAACAGCTTTAAAAAATGAAGCGGCTGGAGCTCAGTTAGTAGCAAAATTCAAACAACATGTAGCCGATTCAATAATGGGATTAGCTAATAAATTTATCGGCAAAAAGTAACCAGAAACGAATCATTAAAAAATAAAGTCATCTTTTCTAAAGATGGCTTTATTTTATTGTTCTGTTTATATAGATAACAGGGTATTCCTCCTATTATAAATTTCCTAATATTATTAATAATCATTAAATATTAGGAAATTCATTATGTATAGCAGACTAAAAAGTGTTGCGAGCAATACGAATAAAGCTATTTTAATGGCAACAGGTATTCTTTCCTTCTTAATAATAGCAATGTTAACAGTAGCAAGTGCCAGATATATATTAATAAATGCCGCTGAACAAGCACAACTAAAATTTTTTATAAAATTCAAAGAAACACCTCCAATTCACGAAGATTTATTAAGAAGAGGGATCCAAGTTTATTATAGAGGGATAAAAGTAGGTAAAGTTACCAATATAGATCTATCCAATGATAATTCTTCAGTAATTTACAATATAACAATATATAGAAAAAACCTCACATTCCCTAAAAACATAATGCCCTTGTTACTTCTTGAAGACGTAATAGGAAATAGATATATTGACATAAATTATCCTCAACAACCTTCTGCAGAACTTTTGAAAAATGGAGCAACAGTTAACGGACTATCTCCAATGATTATTAAAGATTTAAATTTATTCTTTATAAAAGAATTTAACAGCGGAAAACTTGAAAGCATATTAAATAATGTAAATGCCCTAAGCTCTTTTGCATCTCAAAACAGAGAGAAACTTACTCCTGTTATTTCTTACCTAAATAATGTTATTTCTGATAAAAACAAAATGGCTCAACTACTTAATACTCCTCAATTAATAGGAGAAACATCACAACAAATTGCCATAACAAACAACAAACTTGGCTCGATGAGTAAACAGCTTACTACTACAAGCTCATCAATTAATAGTGCAGATAATAATATTAAAAATACAAATTACTCAATTGTAAAAACCCAAGAACATCTAGCAAAAACAAATAATAATTTTGATAGAACTAATAAAAATATAGAAACCGCTAATAATAATTTAAATGACATGAATCCACAGCTTAAACTTGCCAATAACAATTTATGCACTATTAACCAAAAAGTTCCGGAAATCCCAAAAGACCTATTAACTAATGCCGACGAGATTTTAAAAAAAGTGAAAAAATTTACTGATACGACATTAGGAAAACTAGTTTTCGGAAAAGAATGATTCAAAATAGAAACTGCCCAAAAGGCAGTTTTTTCGTGCTATAAAAATAAGGTGTTAAATTAATAGGAAAAAACTAATGATAGTAGATAAAATTGAAAATATTGAATTTTATAAAAATATAAATCCCAAAATAGCAAAAGCTCTTGATTATATTGAAAATACCGATTTTTCAAAAGTTCAAAATGGTCGATATGAAATAGAAGGTCTTGATATTTTTGCAATTGTTCAAGAATATGATTCAAAACCCATTGAAAACGGAAAACTTGAAGCTCATAAGATTTATACAGACATTCAATTTATAGCAGAAGGTAGTGAAAAAATAGGTTATGACAGCATAGAAAACCTTACTGTGTCAGAAGAATATAACCAAGAAAAAGATTTAATGTTTTATGAAGAAAAAGGCGAATTGATAACTTTAAATAAAAATATGTTTGCAATCTTTTTCCCTCATGATGCCCACATGCCTGGGATATCAACAGATAAACCAAATAAAGTAAAAAAAGTTGTAGTTAAAATAAAACTATAATAAAAAATACTTATACTAATCCAATTAACTTTTTGATAATTTAATTACTATAAATCAAGTTTTTATGCCCTTTGCAAGAAATTAAATAAAGAATTCACACTAATCCAGCGATATGCTTCTTTTCTCAAGAATTATTTTGTTTTTAACAAATCAAAGAGCAAGAAAAGAAGCCTGAGCGTTCAGAGCTGAAAAGCCATCGAAATTTTCTTGTGATGAAAGAATTTAATCAGTATCGCAACAAGTTTAGCATGACATTTTATCAATTAATTTATTGGAGAGGCTTAAAAAGGTTCATGTTTTAGCATGAACCTTTTTATAATTTTATAAATTTTTCAATTAAATATGTTTCATTAACTCTTCAGGCGCTAATAAAGAAATAACTGTTTCATTTGAAAGGTATTTCCCTGCAACAAATTGAATATCACTAGGAGTTACTTCGCTTATAAATTCATTAATTCTATTATCATAGTCAGCACCAAGACCTATTATTTCATAATATCCGAGATAATGAGCCTGTTTTGAATTAGTTTCATGAGAAAAAGCTCTTTTACCTATAAAGTTATTTTTAGCATCTTCAAGCTCTTTTTCAGGAACAGAATCTTTTATGATTTTATCAATTTCTTCCCTAAATCCATCAAGCGCAATTTGAATATTTTTTGGTTCAGTTGCAATATAAACCGTAAATAATCCCGAATATCTATATGGGCTGTAACTACTTCTTACTGTATAAGCAAGACCCTTTTTATCTCTTAATTCAAGGAAAAGTCTTGAACTTAAACCACTTGCACCCAAAATAATATTTAAAAGAGTTAAGGCTGAAGCATCTTTATCTCTTGCTGATGGAACAATCCAACCCTGTATTACTTGAGCCTGAGCCACATCATTTTTTACAATTTTTACGATTTTATTTTCAGTAAGTGGGCTAATTTGTAATGCCTGAGACATACAACAACATTTATTCAACTCTTTAAATTTATCTTCCAATAAACTTAAAATTCTTTCTTTTTTGATATCTCCTACAACAGAAATACATGATTTCTCACAAACATAATTTTGTTTAAAAAAGTCTAAAACATCTTCCTTTGTTAGTTCATCAATCATTCCAAGAACTTTTGTAGAAGTGTTTCCGTAAGAAGAATCAAAGAAAATATTTGAAATTAGATTATCCTGTGCTTTTTTAACAGGAGAATCTAAAGAGGCTTCAATTTCGCCTTTTAGTTTTTTTACTTCTTTTTCAAAACTTTCAAAAGTAGTATTTTTCAAAATATCTTCAAGAATATCAAGAGCTTTTTCTAAGTCTTCATTTAAAAATAAAGTGCTTATTTTTGTATAATCATCGCTGGTTGAAACATGAAGCTCTATCGCATTACTTTCAAGTTCGTTTGCTATTTCTTCCGCAGTTCTTGAAAGAGTACCCTGAACCAATAATCTACCTGTTAAAGTAGCAAGCCCCGGTTTTGTTTCTCTATTTATACCCGAGTCAAAAAAGAAATTTAAAGCAATTCTTGGAGTATCAATATTTTCTCTTGTAACTACAACTATATCATTAGACAATTTATCTCTATCAAAATTATTCATTATTTCCCCTCCGGCAATAATACAGATGTATTCATAAGATTAAGAGCAAGGTATTTATTAGAAATAAGTTTAATATCGTCAATACTTAAACTTTCTAATACTCCAAGATAGTCAATATATCCTGAAATATCTTCACATACAGTCATATAATGACCTATTAACTCGCCTATTTCAGAGACTGTTTCTGACTCTTCAGCAAATTTAGCTTTTAGCTTTTTCTTTGCTTTTTTTAGCTCTTCATCAGTAATTGAATCTTTTAATATTCTATCAAGCTCAACTTTTATAAGTTCTAAAGCTCTATCTTTTTCGGAAGGATTATAATTAGCCTGAATAAAGAAAGTATTACCTTCTTTAAAATGATATTGAACTGTTCCCACAACATTAAATACGGGAGGATCTAATTTTTCTATCAGATTTTGATAAAGCCTTGAGCTCTTGCCTTCTCCTAAAACAAGACTTATAACATCTAAAGCAATAGTCTCTTTAAGATTTGCTGCTTTAGGACCGTTAAATCCCATTATGGCAAAGCCTGTATTAACATTTGCTTTATTTTCCACATATTGAGCTTCACTTTGTGGAACTATTACAGGATATTCAAGTTTTTCAGGCTCAACTCTTTCTTCAAAAGCAAATTTTTCTCTTACTGTATCAATTATTTTATCAGCATCAACATCGCCAACAATAATAGTTGTCATATTTTTCGGAGTATACCATTTTTTATAATAATCCATTATTTCATCTCTGGGAATTGATGAAATAATATCGCCTGTACCGATTACATCTCTTCTATAAGGGTGATCTTTGTACATAAGTTTATTTACGGCATTATAAATTTTTGTCCATGGTTGATCATGACGCATTCTTATTTCTTCAATAACAACGTATCTTTCTCTTTTTTCGGCTACTTGAGGATTATTAAAATCAAATACAGGACCTACTTCTTCTTCAGGAATTGTAGGATTAAGCATCATATCTGCATGTAAATCTAATGCTTCATAAAAATAACTGTATTCATGGCCTTTTGGCAAGGTTACGTAATAAAAAGTATAATCTTTCCATGTTGCCGCATTAACAATTGCACCTTTAGCTTCAAGCGTCTTATCAAAATCTCCTGCCGGATGTGAAGGAGTTCCTTTAAACATTAAATGTTCTAAAAAGTGAGAAATGCCGCTAATTTCATCATTTTCGTTTAATGATCCTGTTTTTACCCATGTACTGACATTAACAAGATCACCTTCTTTATTTGCAATAACGATCTTATGACCGTTTTCAAGCGTATAAAAAGTTACAGGGACTCGCAAAAAAGGGAATTTAATTTCTTCTTTCGAGACAACAGCTGATATAACAGAGCCCATAAGCACCCCCGACTATAAAACTACATCTTCATTATTCTATCAAAAATTTAACTAATATTTACAACTTTAACAAAAAATCACCTCTGTAATAATCTACAGAGATGATTTATCAGGACTATTTTAAACTTCAAAACTGATTTTTATTTAACTGCTCCTCTAGCTCAAATCTATCCAAATGACTTTTCAATAAATATCCGATTATCATTGAACAGGTAATTATCTCTTTTTGCTCTAAAGTCGTTTTATCTTTTACTTTGGATATAAGGTCAGAATAATTATGAATCACATATAAAATCTGCACATCCATTCTATCAAGCATAATATCCATTGTAACATCAGGGTCTTCAAGACTTTTCAGAAAATTTTCTGCCTCCGTGATTTTATCTAACATAACCCATCCCCCACATTATATAAGCATTAAAAAATAAGATAATTTACTTATATTTTTTCAGTATAACTATTCGAATTATATTAAACAATCAACAGTAGTATAGATTGTAGAAACAGAGAGCTGCAATAAATTCTTATAAAAAGTTACCCTGTGATTTTTATAGTATTTTTATCTAAGGTTTTTACTAAATCACTTATCCATAAAAAACCTATAACTTTTTTATCCCATGGAGCACTAACAACAGGCAGATACTTCTTTGACATATAACTCATCAAAGAATATGCCTCTTCTATTTCCATTTTAGGATATAAAACTACAGGAAAGGAATAATCAATATCTAGTTCATTTAATTTAGTTTTCTTCATTGCTGCAATGTTATCATTTAATTGAACTTTAAGAGCACTTTTAATAGTATCTTTTTCAATATTACCCAATATTGAAAAATCTTGATTTACAACTAATATTTCACCGAAACAAGACTTTTTCATAGCCTCAAATGCATAAAATAAAGTGTTATTTTTACTCACAAAATTAGCACTAAAACGCATTAAATCTCTAACCTGAATTTTATTCATTCCTCTTTTGTTCCTCACTGACCTAAATAACGAGAATAGCCATATATATGACTGAGCATTACTAGTTAATAGTCGATTTAATAAATTATTCTATTATTAATTGATTGTTTACCCACATGAGATTTGCTTTGATTGCCTATATGTATATATTGTAAAAAAACCATTCACAAA
Organism: bacterium; assembly: GCA_037137535.1. Taxonomy (GTDB): domain Bacteria; phylum Cyanobacteriota; class Vampirovibrionia; order Gastranaerophilales; family JBAXKC01; genus JBAXKC01. The sequence goes on from JBAXKC010000004.1 coordinate 25,466, forward strand.
GCTACTCCCCATGTGGATGATTACTGCAACGCAATTTATATAAATAGTATTAGCCGGCACCTCTAAAAAAGCGATATCAGTACATATATGCTCAATAGAAAAATAAGGAATTAAACACTCTGATAATTATGTAAAATCATATTTCTAGTGTAGTTTTAAAATGCAACTTAGCAACTTGGGCTAATCCATCTTTTGAATATTTACTGACAAAGGCTTTTGCAGCTTGTTTAACTTGAGAAGAACATCCCTTTGGAAAAAGCATTACATATTCAGAAGAAAGGGCTTTCATTCTTTTCACAAATTCATTCCTTGCGAGAATAGAAGCGGCAGCAACCGCTATGTCTTCTTCTGCTCTAACTCTCTGCTCAAGTTTAATATTTTTACCTTTAGTCATTAAAGCATTTAAAATAAGGCTTTCATTTCCGAACTTATCAGCAAGTGCATTTGCGCAATCTTGTTTTTCCAGCACATTTTCAATAGCCCTAGCATGTCCCCATGCCAATAAATTATTAAGATTTTTTATTTTTGAATAAAGCTCGTTATATTTTAACGGGTTAAGAACAACAACAGTAAAAACAGTATTTTGCTTAATTATAATAGCCGCTTTTTCTATATCTTTGTCCGTCATTTTTTTACTGTCTTTAATTCCTGCACTTTCTAAAATCGGAATACTTTTTTCATCAACATAAACGCCTGCAATGACAAGCGGGCCAAAGTAATCGCCTTTTCCCGATTCATCAGTACCAATTCTTGGTGTTAAATCAGTTTTCAATATTTTAGGAGAATCCGTTTCAATAAGTTTTGTCTGAATCACCGTTTCTACGTTCAAAAAGTCTTTTATAAAAACCTGAGTGCCTTTTCCCTGCACCAAAAACTTACCGCTATTATATAGAGTAGCAGAAACATTATTGCCTTTAGCCTGCCACACTGCATATTGAGCGGATTTAATTTCAAAACCTGCCAATTCTAAACTTTTTTTCAGACTTGCCCCCTTGGACAAATCAAATAATTGTGAATAAGAGTTCAATTTTTACCGCCTTAAAATTTATTATTCAGTAAAAAAGCTCTATTTACTTCGATAGCATCTATTATTCTTTTAGAAGAAAGCCCATCACCGTATGGATTTGAAGCTGAGGACATTTTAGAATAAGCGTCTTGATTATCTAACAATTCCTGCACAGTTGAAGTAATAAGTTCGGTATCACAGCCTACAAGTTTAACTGTACCAAACTCTACCGCTTCAGGACGCTCTGTTTCTTCTCTCAAAACAAGAACAGGGATTCCTAAAGAAGGAGCTTCTTCTTGCACTCCACCCGAATCGGTTAAAATAATATGCGACTGTTTCATAAGATTTGAAAACGGAGCATAATCAAGCGGTTCGATAAGTTTAATTCTAGGGTGATTACTCAACATTTTAAAAACAGTTTCTCTTACGTTAGGATTCAAATGAACAGGATAAACAACCTGAATATCTTCATTTTTTTCCACAAGATTTAAAACAGCCTGACAAATATCTTCGAGAGGTTTTCCAAAATTTTCTCTTCTGTGCGAAGTAAGAAGAATGGTTTTTAATGATTTATCGAGCTTAAATTCACTTAAATCAAGTTTATTATTTTCAATTGTGTATAAAAGAGCATCAATTACTGTATTACCAGTCAAATAAACATTTTCGCTTTTAATTCCCGAATTTACAAGAATATCAACCGATCTTTGAGTAGGAGCATAATAAAAGGTAGATACAGCATCGGTTACGACCCTGTTAATCTCTTCAGGGAATGGATAATATTTATTAAAAGTTCTCAATCCCGCTTCCACATGCCCGACAGGTATTCTGGCATAAAAAGCCGAAAGACTTACTGCAAGAGTTGTTGTTGTATCACCATGGACAAGAACAAGATGAGGTTTTGTTTTTTCAAAGACGTCTTTCATCTGAACAAGAACTTCTGCGGTTAAATTCCATAAATTCTGATTAGGCCGCATTACGTTTAAATCAAAATCGGGTTTTATATCAAATAAAGAAAGAACCTGATCAAGCATTTCTCTGTGTTGTGCTGTTACACATACAATAGATTCAAACTTATCGGGGTATTTATTTAACTCCATCACAACAGGAGCCATTTTAATCGCTTCGGGACGTGTTCCAAAAACTGTGAGAACTCTAATTTTTTCCATTTTTATTTATAACTCATCTTCAAAAGTGAATACAAAAGTTTATTTATCGGTATATCGAGATTATGTTTTTTTGCAGCTCTTATAACAGCACCTTGAAGTGCTTCTATTTCAAGCTGTTTACCTGCTTCAACATCTAAAAGCGTTGAAGATTTAAATGTGCCGAATTTATCATTTTTAGTGAATTTCATTGCATTTTCAACAGCTTCTTCGCCGATTATTATTCCTTCATGCTTTGCTACAAGCTGAACTTCTTTTAATGCTCTAAGGAAACATTCCTGAGCTTCAGCAATCTCCTGATAATTAGCCAAAGGCCCTCTTACAAGAGCAGTAAAGCCATTATAAGGGATATTAAGCATTAACTTTGACCATAATTCAGTTTTTAAAGTCTGAGTTACACCGGCAGGAATACCCGCATCGATGAAAACTTTTTCTAAATTTCTTATTCTATCAGAAAGCTGTCCGTTTAATTCTCCGAAAATAACTTTCCCATAACCTGTATGACTTATAACCCCGGGCGATTTAATTCCTGCTGTTATAAACACAACAGAACCTACAACTTTGTCTTTGCCTAATATCTCAGAAAGAATGTCTTCATTTTCTATACCGTTTTGCATAGAAACTATAATTGCTTTATCGGGAAGATAGGTTTTTAAAGTTTTAGCCACTTCTTTTGTACTGTACGATTTAACGCAAAGCAATACAACATCGACATCATTTAAAGCCCTTAAATCAGAAGTAACTTTAGGTTTTTTGACCTCAAAATCGCCTTTATAGCTTAATATCTTCAATCCGTTATCTTGAAGCTGACGAAGAGTTTCACCTCTTGCAATAAAAGTAACGTCTAAACCCGCCTGAACAAGCTTACCGCCAAAATATCCGCCTACTGCTCCAGTTCCTATTACACCTATTTTCATTTATCTGATATTCCCTGTAATTAGACTTTTTAAGTATAAGGCAAAAATAGTTGAATTAAAATTATTGTAGAAGATAATTTTTAACGAAACCCGATTCAACCAGTTATTCTTAAAAAGACTTTATATGATTTAAGTTAAAAACTTCTTACCTCAATATTCTATGAACTTAACCTTTTCTAATTTAAAACATAGATATTTTTTATAATGTTTAATAAATATTTATAATACAATGTCCATATCTTATTTTTATTACAATTTATTTTACGATCAAGAAAAGGTTATTATTTTATATGATTAATAATAGAAATTTATCCTTTAAAGGAAGTGCCTTTGAAGTTATAAAAGACAAAAAAGCTGATATTGAAAGTGCTTCATGGCCCTCACAAAAAACCAATTTTCAAGATAATATTAAAATGAAAAACTTTATAGAACTAATCGGCTCCGATGATTATGAAATAACACCAATAACTGACACTTTTCTGGGAAAAACACTAAAACTAGATCCAAAAGAAAAGACCGTTGATACTAACAGCTATGACGGGTTTAAAGCTTCATATCAAATAAATCTTGAAAATGATGCCATAGAATTAACCACAATTAAAGACAGGAACGATTGTAAAAAAACAACTTTTCACAAAATAAACATGAAACAGACAGCTCCTAAATTTGATAAAGACGAAGAACTCGACACAACTCTTTTTAATAAGCTAAAAAAACTTATAGAAAGAAAAACTAAAAATATAAAATGACCAATTAAATCGAGTATTGATTATTTTATAAAAAATCAATTAAAATATTAAGAGCCTACAGATATTTCCCATGCTTATATAAATTTTGGAAATTAAAATGGAAGACTTTGAAAAAGGGCAAAAAGTTAAAATAAAATTTAATATTTCCCCAACTCGTCCTGTTGAATTAGAATGTGCCCTGAATGTTTCCGAAGCAGACAGGCTGATTCTTGAATTTCCTCACGACAGAGCCTTTTTGAAAAGTTATATTTACGAAGGCAAGGAAATAGAAGTTTTAACCTATACGGATAAAGGCATATACTGCTTTGATTCTGTGGTTATAGAGTCTCCGATGTCGGGTGATTTCACTATCGAATTCCCGGAAGAAAAAATAAAAGTTCAACGAAGAGAATATGTAAGAGTTCCTATAAAAATCAATATGATTCTAAGCAAAGAGCCAACGCAAATAAAAGGTGAAACTATCAACATAGGCGGTGGGGGGCTTAGATTTCTAACGCATATGCAATTAAAAAAAGCTGATTTATGGTCATTTAACATGAGGTTGCCTCGCTCTGATGACTTTATTGAAGGAGTTGGCGAAGTTTTATACTCAAACGAGGACGGAAAAGAATTTGTTTCAGTTATAAAATTTGTAAATATAAATGAAATAAACCGAAATAAAATAATAAGAGCCTGTTTTGAAGAAGAAGCTCACATTATAAAGAACAGAATTAACTATGAAAAACGATAATTTTTTAAAAAACGTTTTTAAAAAAATCAGAGTATGATACTATAATGTCTAAGACTTAACTACTTATTAAACAAAAGCGGAAATAATGAGCGAAGTAACCGTAAATAATAAAAAACTAAAGACACAAATTGATAAAATGTACCGCACAGGAAACGTTAATAATGCGATTGCATTATGTAAAGATGCTTTAAAGCTTCATCCTACTGATGCGGAATTGCACATTAAACTTGGTGATTTCTATTTAGAAAGCCACCTTGATGTTTATAAGGCAAAACAAACTATTGATGATGCAATTACAGAATATCAACGCGCGCATGAATGCGACCTTGATTCTCCTTTAATTCATTATAAAATCGGTGTAGCTCTTTACCATAAAGGCGAATACGAAAAAGCATTGAGCCACTTTGCCCTATGTATTGAACATGACGAAAAAATGGCGGATGCTTATTTTATGGTGGCAAAATGTCATGTAAAAAAAGACAGATTTGCAGAAGCACAAGCTCAACTCAGAAAAGCAATCGAACTTGATAAAATTAAAGCCTCAAGAGCTTATTTCCTTTATTATGCTTTGTTGAAAAACAAAAGCGAAAAAGATATTAAAAAACACATTAAAGCCGCCGGCTATCTTTATCTTTCAATGATTACCCTTCCTTTTGATAAAGCAGCACGAAAAGAATTTACCAGAAAAATTTCATATTTAAAGTTTTTACCTTTTGTTATACACGCATATTATCTTGAAAAAACCAAAAGACATTACAAAGCGATTGAACTTTATAATGTTGCCATAGAAAAAGCTCCGGGCTTTATGTATCTATATATTGCACTCGGTGATTTATACAGAATAACAGGTAAAACAAGCGATGCAATAAACGAATACAGAATGGCATTATTAATTGACCCGTCTAATGTAAATGCGTATAAAGCACTTTGCTCTATATATGAAGAACAGGGTGATTATGACAATGCAATAGTAATATATCAAAAACTAATTGATATGCATTCAAATGATGCTGTTTATTACAGTAATCTTGCTAATATTTATTATTTAAAAGGCGAACTTAAAGAAGCTATTTCCTGCTATCAGACAGCAATTACACTAAATCCGAATAAAGCATGGACAAGTGTTATTGCTCAAACTTTAGGTTATGTTCTTCAAGAAACAAAAGAAAACTATGATGCGGCAATTTCTGCTTATCAGAGTGCATCCTTATTAAATCCAAGCGACATAGATATTTATGTCAGTTTAGGAAGTGCTTTTTACGATAAAGGTGATTATAACAATGCCTTATCTGCTTATAGAGTAGCTCTTGAAATTGACCCAACAAATGCCAGAATTCATTGTAATTTAGGCTATTTATTATGGGGCAAGGGACTTATCGAAGAATCAATAAAGCAATATGAAATAGCCATAAGTTTAGATCCTAGCTACGACATCGTTTACAACAATCTCGGGGTAATTTATCTCGATGATTTAGGCAGAATTCAAAAAGCAATTGAACTCTTTGAAGAAGCCATTAAATATAATCCAAACTATGCTCTTGCTTACTACAACATTGGAAGATCAATGAGCATGAAAGGCGATAAAATTGAAGCTGCTAAATATTATCAGACAGCTCTTGATTTGAATTCACTAACAAATGAACTTGATCCTAAAGAAGTAAAAGCTAAGATTGACGGATTGTTCGATTAGACACTAATTCGAACAAAACAATTGATAAATTATAATTTCAAAATTATATATAAAAAACTAAGGCAATTATCAAAATTAAGTTAAATTAATCTTCTTCTTTAAAAAACAATGACAATTGAGGAACATCAACTTCAAGAGCTTCTGACTTTTTTCTGATGCCTAATTTTGCGGTGTAATCTTTTTGCATTTTATTCATTAAATTTTGAGCTCTGCTGATTACTGAATTAGGAAGCCCTGCCATTTTTGCAACCTGAATACCATAACTTCTGCTTGTTCCACCTTGCACAACTCTATGCAAGAACTCTACATGTCCATCTTTTTCTGTTACTAAAATTTTATAATTTTCGATTTGCTTATATTTTTCATGCATGACATTAAGCTCGTGGTAATGAGTTGCAAAAATTGTTCTTGCTCCAATATTCTCGGTTATATGCTCAGATACACTCCAAGCAATTGCAACACCATCATAAGTGCTTGTTCCACGACCTATTTCATCTAAAATAATAAAACTTCTTTCTGTTGCAGAATTTAAAATCAACGCTGTTTCATTCATCTCAACCATAAAAGTAGATTGTCCCGTGGAAAGATCATCAACTGCACCTACACGAGTAAAAATTTTATCTACAATCCCTATTTTAGCTCTTTTTGCTGGAACAAAACTTCCTATTTGCGCAAGAATAACGATTAAAGCATTTTGTCTCATATATGTAGACTTACCAGACATATTCGGCCCTGTAAGAATCATAAATTGAGCAGGTTTTATTTCTTCAATCTCAGCAGGTATTTCATACTTATCACCTGAAAGATGAATACTGTTCGGAGTATATTCTCCCATTGAAACAAGTTGCTCAATAACAGGATGACGGCCGTCTTCAACTATCAAATCAAGCGAATTATTAATTTCAGGCATCACATAATCATATTCCTTTGCAACATTAGCAAAAGAAAGTAAAACATCAAGCACGGCAATAGATTTTGCAATTTGCATAAGTTTAGGGACAAACTCATTTGCATATTCTCTTAAATTTATGAAAATATTATATTCTAAATCTGTAGATTTGCTCTCAGAAGATAATACCTCTGTTTCATGCTGTTTAAGCTCTTGTGTAATATACCTTTCAGCATTTGTAAGAGTTTGTTTTCTAATATATCTATCAGGAACAAGGTTTATATTAGAATTTGTAATTTCTATAAAATAACCAAACGTCCTACTAAAGCCGATTTTTAAGGTTTTAATTCCTGACTTTTCACGCTCCTCGATTTCAAATCGTTCAAGCCATTCTTTTCCGCCATTTAACAGACCTCTGTAATAATCTAGGTCTTTACTTACTCCAGCTTTAATTATATTTCCATCTTTTAAGGAAATTGGAGTCGTTTCAAGTATGGTTTGATCAATAATATTTGCAAATTGAACAAGCTCTTCCTGTATTTCAGAAAAGACCGAAAGATAAGGAGAACGTGCATTATAAAGCAGTCTGCTGAATTCGGGTAAAACAAACAACGATTGTTTAAGCGACAGAAAATCTCTAGGATTTGCCGAATTATTACTGATTTTCATAGAAAGACGTTCAATATCATAAACTTTTTTCAGTAAAGAAGTTAATTCACGTCTTGTTTCGCTATCCTGTAAAAGCTCATCAACGGTTGTATATCTCGAACTAATTTCTTCAATATCTTTTAATGGCTGTAATACCCATTTCCTAAGCAATCTAGCACCCATATTAGTACAAGTTTTATCAATTGCCCATAAGAGAGAACCTTTAAAATTATTATCTCTAACTGTTTGAACAAGCTCAAGATTTCTTTGAGTGGTTGAATCCATGGAAACAAACTCATTAAGCGAATAAGATGCAATAACATCAAATTTAGGCATATTCTCAAGCTGGGTTTCTTCAAGATATTCAAGAATAGCTCCCGCCGCTCTCACTCCAATTTGATTATCCGCCAGCCCAAAAGATTCAAGTGAACCAATTTTAAAATAGGTTTTAATCTGAATTACTGCATTATCAAACTCAAAAGAATTAGCTTTTCTTTTTGTGCAACAATAATTTTTCTTAATAACATCGGGTAAATCAACCGTTTCCTCCGGAACTACCTGAAAAGATTGGATTTCTAATTTTTTAATTGGAGCAATTATTTCAGACGGAGAAATTCTGTTAAGCTCCGCAATAAGTTCAATAAGACTTGCTCTTGTTACCCTGAATTCGCCTGTTGAAACATCAATATAAGCTAATCCGTAATAATCACTGTTTTTTTCTTTAATTAAAGCAGCAAGATAATTGTTTTTATTAGAATCCAATAGAGCACTTTCTGTAAGAGTTCCTGCTGTAATAGTTTTAACTACTTTTCTTTCTACTAATCCTTTTGATTCAGAAGGATCTTCGACTTGTTCACAAATAGCAACTTTATGTCCTTTTTGCAGTAGTCTTTGAATATAATTATCAGACGATTTAACAGGGACGCCCGCCATGGCTATTCTGCCAATTCTGCCTGCTTCACGGCTTGTTAAAGTAATCTCAAGATCCCTTGAAGCAACAATTGCATCCTCAAGAAAAGTTTCATAAAAATCGCCCATTCTATAAAATAGAATAACATCACGATAGTTCTTTTTTATTTCCATAAATTGCCTGAGCATAGGCGTAGCGTCATCAATATTAATATTGAGACTCGTATGATTATAAATATCTTCTCTTAAATTATCTTGCATTTTAAAAAGTTTATTTTTATTTTAATTTCTGTTACATATACTATTAAGACATATTATCACGATAAGACCTGTTTGGAAATTAATAATAAGATTTTTAAACATAAATGGAGTTAAACTCACAAATGAAAGGCTGCTTTTTTAGCATAATAAAACTCATATTTTCTATAGCAATAGGCTTTTTTGCTGTTTTATTCTTTGTTTTTGGCGGTTTTGACTATGTAAAAGGATTATTCTCTCCAAATCAATACATAAATAATTCAACAGAGATGAATAAGGCAATGAAAATAGCTGATTTTTCTAAAATAAGTAAAGATTTTCAGATAGTAAAAACAGTAGATATGATTGGTGCAAATGCTGTTATTGCAAATTATAAACCTACAGGTCAAAAAATAGGCTTTATTAATACAGGATTGCTTTTAAATCTGACTAAAAATGACCTGAAATCAGCAACAATAGAACAACAGCTGACAAATATAGGGAAAAGCTATGAGAATAATGTTATAAAATTAGAAAAACTCGCAGTTACACATAAAGGATCATTTAATGGATTAAATCAACAAATCCCTTATGTGAAAGTTGCAATGAAAGTAAAATTACCTGCAGGCTTAGACTTATCACAAAATACAGAAGGTATAATAGGAATAGCAACCAGCCCAAAAGGGCAAAACAATATTATATTAGCTATAAACAAATATGGGCAATATAATCAGGCAATAACAGAAAAATTTACACATGAATTAAAATACAATAAATAGAGGAAATTTTTATAATATTAGCGAACTGAACAAATAAATGCTTGAAATTTAAGTAAACAACAGTAATCATGAATAAGAACAGTTTAAGGAGAAGAAACAATAATTTCATCTGATACAAAAAATAATACCTTTAATCACTACCCTGTAATGCTCCCCGAGGCCTTAGAATACCTAAACCTAAGAAGTGGCCTGATTTATGCTGATGGAACACTTGGAGGAGCAGGACATAGTAGCGAAATAGTAAAAAGAATTTTGCCTGACGGCAGATTAATTGGCTTTGACTTAGACTTAGAAGCCATAGCCTATGCAACACAAAAACTTGAACAATATAAAAATAATGTAACAATTGTAAATGAAAATTATTGTAACATTCAAAACACCTTAAATAATCTTAATATAACAGAAGTAACAGGAGGTGTATTATTAGACCTAGGAGCTTCATATCACCAGCTTACAAAGGGTGAGAGAGGTTTTTCATTTAGCAAAGATGCACCTTTAGATATGAGGTTTTCTCAAAAAGCTGAATTTTCAGCCTATGACGTAATAAATTCATATCCAGAATCAGAATTGGTAAGGATTTTCAGCGAATATGGAGAAGAACGTTACTCAAAACGAATAGCAAAAAAAATCATTGATAAACGTAGAATTTCAGCCATAAAAACGACTAAAGAACTAGCCAGCACAGTCATTGAAGCAACACCTAGCTATAATAGCAAAATACATCCTGCAACCAGAGTCTTTCAAGCTATCAGAATCGAAGTAAACAAAGAGTTTGAGAATATCGAAAAAGCCATAAAACAGACTATTCCAATATTAGCAAAAGATGCAACTTTTGTAATAATAAGTTTTCATTCACTTGAAGACAGACTTGTCAAAAACCTATTTAAGTATTACAGTTCTAAATGTAACTGTTCAAAAGAACAATTGATTTGCAAATGTCCACCGCCATCACTTGAAGTGATAACTAGAAAACCAATTCAAGCAAGTGACAATGAAACAAAGCAAAATCCACCTTCAAGAAGCGCAAAACTCAGGGCAGCAAGAAAAATTAACTAAATCGGAGTAGAATCGATGGTTTCATCATTAAAAACAGCTCAAAATAAAAAAATAAAACAGACATATAGCCAAAATCCTATGATAAAAGGAGAATTTCCTTCTTATGAAAACAATCTTGGCGAATTATCAATACTAAATCTCAATAGAGTTCTTGGTGCTTCTCTTTTTATTGCGATTCTTGTTTCTATGGTGAGCTATTTCCTTGTTGTTGCACAAGAAAATTCAATTATAACTGTGCATAAAGACACAAATGAATTGAACATGGAAAATATCGAGCTTCAAAATAAAGTTGAACAAGCTAAATCTTATTACAATATTAACTATAAAGTTTCAAAAGTAAATTTTCTTAAAAAACCGGACAAAATTATGGAAGTAAATGCTATAGCAAGCGTTCCTGAGAAGAAAAAAGCGATTGAAAGGTTAGAAGTCAAACCAGTTTCAGGTTTCTAAAATGAATTTATTCAAACTCCGTCCTAAAAAATACACTTTTTCAGTTTTTGTTGTCAGAGCATTATTTCTATTATTTGCCGGCGCTATAATTATACAATTGGTTAAATTACAAGTATTTCAACATCATGAGTTAATGGACAAAGCTCAAAGATGGAGACAACCGCTTCATTCTTTTAACTTTCGCGGCGAAATCGTTGACCGAAAAGGAATAAGATTAGCCGCTGATAAAACATTGTATGATATTTATGCACACCCCTCATACTTTGAGAACACTCCTAAAAAAATGGCTGCAAAACTTGCACCGCTATTAAAAGTACCTGAAAGCGTTTTACTTGAAAAACTTGCTAAAACAGACGTTTCAACAATAACTCTTGCAAAAGATATCGACAGAGATACAGAATTACAAATATGCAAACTTAAATTAAAAGGACTTGATCCTGTAAAAAAAAGCGAAAGAGTATATCCTCAAGGAAATCTTGCTTCGCATATTTTAGGTTATGTTAATTTTGATGCTAACTTATTTGCAGGAGTAGAAAGCACCGCAAAAGACAAACTCCAGGCGACACCTAAAGTAAAGCCTATTGAATATGACGGAAGAGGCGGAGTTATTTACGATACCTCTACTGATCCCGCAACAGCAACCCAACCCCTGACAGGAAAAAAGATAACTCTTACGATTGACTCTGAAATTCAACATATAGCTGAAACTGAATTGGCTAAAATGGTGACTAAATCACATGCCAAAAGAGGAACAGTTATAGTAATGAATCCTAAAAATGGAGAAATCTTAGGATTTGCTGTTTTACCGACTTATAATCCAAACCAATATAATAAAGTAAGTCAACAAGTAGTAAAAAACTGGGTTTTAAGTGATGTTTACCCTCCCGGATCAACCTTTAAAATACTGACTATAGCCTGCGGATTAGAATCAGGAGCTATAAATGAATATGAAAAAATATTAGACACAGGAAAAATAAAAATTGACGGATGGCCGATACAAAACTATGACTATGGGAAACATGGTGCACCCGGAATAATTGATTTAAAATATTTATTTGTACACAGTAGCAACGTAGCAAGTCTTAAAGTTGCATTAAAAATACCTAAAACAACTTATTATAACTTACTAAAAAAGTTTGGAATGGGTCATACAACAGGTATCGACTTACCAGGCGAATCAAGAGGAATTATTCCTCCGCCTTCTGAATGGTCAAGATCTACACAAGCAACCATGGGATTTGGGTATAGCCTTGCATCAACACCAATACAAGTAGCAGCGGCAGTGGCCGCCATTGCAAATGGTGGGATATGGACAACACCGCATGTTATTAAATACACGCCTGAAGAAGCCACAAAAAGAATTAAAACACGTCGTGTTATTTCAGAAATAACTGCACAAAAGCTAACTCATATTCTTGCTCAAAGTATTGAAGCCTCAGATGCTAAAGCAGGCAAGATACCTAATTTTAATGTTGCGGGAAAAACAGGAACTTCAAGAAAACCTAATCCCAATGGTCCAGGTTATATACCAAACTCAGTATTTACTTCATTTGTTGGATATTTCCCTGTCAAAGACCCTCAAGTGCTTATGATGGTAGTTGTTGATGACCCTAAAGGGGCTGAAGTATGGGGAAGTACAATTGCAGGCCCTATCTTTAACTCAATAGCAACTGAAGTTTGTAGAATTTTAAATCTTGAACCTGACGCACCGGGTAAATACACAAAGAAAGGGGAGTAATTTGTTAAATTTAACTGATTTTATTGAATATATAAAACCTGAGAAACTGTTAAATGTTGCTAATCCTGAAAAAATTGAAATAAAAGGAATCTCCTATAATTCTAAAACAGTTAGAGAAGGAGAAATCTTTGTTTGCCTTGTTGGAGAGAAAAGTGACGGTCATAATTTTGCTAAAATGGCAGAAGATAAAGGCGCATCAGCTATCATTGCTCAAAAATCTATCGAAACAGACCTACCTGTATTAATAGTTAAAAATACTCAAATTGCCCTATCACAAGCTAGTAAAGTCTTTTACAACTTCCCCTCTTCAAAAATGCGAATTATAGGAGTAACAGGAACTAACGGCAAAACAACAGTCACTCATCTGATACAAAATATTATTGAAAAAGCAGGAAAGCCTTGTGGTCTTATAGGAACTCTTGGTTATAGATATTCATCAAAAGATAGTTATATTTCAACAAACCATACAACTCCTCAAGCTCCCGAGCTTTTAAAAATGCTTGACGATATGCATTCTAACGGAACTGTTTATGCAGCGATGGAAGTCAGCTCTCATTCGCTGGAACAACACAGAGTTGGCGGATGTAGCTATATATCAGGAGTTTTAACCAATTTAACACAAGATCACCTTGATTATCACATAACAATGGATAACTATTTCAAAGCTAAAGCTAAATTATTTGAATCATTAGCAGAAACTAAAGCTGAAAATAAATATGCAGTAATAAATCTTGACGATGAAAGTGGTGAAAGGTTTGTTAGCTCTGTTCCTAATGGAATTAAAATAATAACCTATTCAATCAAAGCTCAAGCTGATGTTAAAGCTTCTAACATAATATTTTCAACAACAGGATCAAGTTTTGACTGCATCACTCCTGTTGGCAATGCTAGAATCAATCTTAAAATGTCAGGAACATTCAGCGTTTATAACGCACTGGCTGCTCTTTGCACAGGTCTTTGTGAAGGAATTGCACTTGATGTATGCATTAAAGCATTAGAAGAGACTAAAAGCGTTGCAGGTAGATTTGAAACCGTTATCACAACTCCATTAACAATAGTTGATTATGCACATACTCCTGACGGACTTGAAAATGTTCTTAATGCGGCAAGAAAAATAGTGCCCGAAGGTGGGCAATTAATCTGTTTATTTGGTTGCGGCGGGGACAGGGATACGACAAAACGTCCTAAAATGGGCAAAATAGCTGAAGATTTATCAGATAAAGTTATCATAACTTCTGATAACCCCAGAACAGAAGACCCACAACAAATTTTAACGGATATATTAAGCGGAATAAAATCGTTAAACTCTGATAAAATAATGGTAGAGCCTGACAGAAAACTTGCGATTGAGCTAGCTATGAAAATAGCTAAGGACAATGATATTATAATGATTGCAGGTAAAGGCCATGAAGATTACCAAATCTTAAAAGACAAGACAATACATTTTGATGATAGAGAAGAAGCGGCGTTAGCGTATGAAAAAATTAGAAAAAATATCGTGTCTGAAACTGTTTAAACAGGCCCTTGCATCCTTTTATATCGGACTATTTATTTGTAATAGCTGTTTAGCCCAAGAATCAATAAAAGGAATTAAACTCTATGCCCATAATGCAGATAAGGGACTTGTTTCAACAGAGATTGACTCAAGAATTACTAAAAAATATAACGTAGTTCAATTAGAAGTTCAAAACAAGACAAATAATTTAGTTTATTTGCCGTCAACTGCATACTTTACAACTACAAACGGAGAAAAACATTCAATAGATCAACCTCAAGTTGTATACAAAAAGGTTAAAAAGCACAATTTGAGAAAAGCAACACTTATATTTGCTCCTATGACAATTTTGTCGTTTGGAATGCTTATTATACCTGCTATGGCTCTATCTAGCGTTGCTTATGTATGCGGTGGAGATGATAACAAAAAAATTCAAGCAACCATTCAAAAAAGCACTTACAAGGCATTAGCCATTCCCGATAAAAACACCTATCAAGTATATTTTTTAATTCCTAAAAAATATTCAAATCCTGAAAAAATCATTCTTGAAAATATAACAACTGAAAATACTGAACCTTTTAATCTGGAAACAACTATTGAACAAGAGGGTATTTAATTTTGCAGTTTTAGTTTATTTATTAAATTCACAAGTAGTCATGGCTGAAGAAGTATTATTAGAAACAGGGACAAGAATTACACTAAGATTAACCAATCCTGTTGATGAAGATATAAAAGTCGAGTATATTACTGTTATAAAAGAAGCTTCACCTACTTATGGACTTGTAAATGAAGCTCTACCTGCATGATGCTGAGGTATATTTCTATAAGTTTAGATTATGTAAAAGCCCTTAACGGAAAGAAAATAGCCTTAACAAATACTTATTCCAAAAAGGCATAGATAAAAGAGTTACGGAAATAGTTCCAAGTTTTATATGTCCTGTCTTTCTTTTAATAAAAGTAACTGATGCAAAATTACCCAAAGGATATAAAGTCATTGTGAGAATTGATCGTGATGTGTTCTTAGATATTGCCGAGAACATTATTCTTCCTGTAAAACAAGTCAAGACTTCGTTTTAGTTCACCCTATTATAAACTTATAGCCCGAACTCTTTGCAAATCTAATTTTTTTGAACGAAAAATTTTACTACTACTGGATAAAAGAAAAATTTAATCATATAATTATCAAGGTTTAAATGTTATTTAACGAGTGAGAGGATAATCATGTCGGCAACCGTTGTTAATTCATCAACAGGCTTTATTACACAGGTTATTGGACCTGTAGTTGACGTAGAATTTCCCGATGGCAATCTCCCTGAAATTTACGATGCTCTAGTAATAGAAGATACAGACCCTACAGGAAAAGCTGTACGTATAGTCACAGAAGTACAGCAAGATTTAGGCGAAAACAGAGTAAGATCAGTTGCTATGTCATCAACTGACGGACTTACAAGAGGAATGAAAGTTACCAATACAGGTGCTGCTATTACAGTTCCTGTCGGAACATCTACCCTCGGCAGAATTTTAAACGTATTAGGCGAACCGGTTGATGAAGGCGGTCCTGTTGAGGCTGATATTCATCTCCCTATTCACAGACCTGCTCCAAAATTAACAGATCAAAATACAAATACCGAAATTTTAGAAACAGGAATTAAAGTTGTTGACCTTCTTGCTCCATACACAAAAGGCGGAAAAATCGGTCTTTTCGGCGGTGCAGGTGTAGGTAAAACAGTTGTTATTCAAGAGTTAATTCATAACATTGCTCAAGAACATGGAGGCGTTTCGGTTTTTGGCGGTGTTGGAGAAAGAACTCGTGAAGGTAATGACCTTTGGAACGAATTTAAAGAATCAGGAGTTATTGACAAGGTTGCTCTTGTTTACGGACAAATGAACGAGCCTCCTGGCGCTAGAATGAGAGTTGGTCTTACCGCTCTTACAGTCGCTGAATATTTTAGAGATTATTCAAAACAAGACGTTCTTCTTTTCGTTGATAACATCTTCAGATTTGTTCAGGCAGGCTCAGAAGTTTCTGCTCTATTAGGACGTATGCCTAGTGCGGTAGGATATCAACCGACCCTAGCTTCTGAAATGGGCGAACTTCAAGAAAGAATTACAAGTACAATGGAAGGCTCTATTACATCAGTACAAGCTATTTATGTGCCTGCGGATGACCTTACCGATCCAGCTCCTGCGACTACATTTGCTCACTTAGACGCATCTACTGTATTATCAAGACAAATTTCAGAATTAGGAATTTATCCTGCTGTTGATCCACTTGCCAGTACAAGTAGAGTTCTTGACCCTAGAATTATCGGGGACGAGCATTATGAAGTAGCAAGGGGAGTTCAGCAAGTTCTTCAAAGATATAAAGACTTACAGGATATTATTGCAATTCTTGGTATGGATGAACTTTCTGAAGAAGATAAAACTATCGTAAGAAGAGCAAGAAGACTTCAAAGATTCTTAAGTCAACCTTTCTTCGTTGCTGAAATATTTACAGGATTACCTGGTAAATACGTCAAACTTGAAGAAACAATTAAGAGTTTCAAAGAAATTCTTGAAGGAAAATATGATGACCTTCCTGAACAAGCTTTCCACATGGTTGGAACAATTGAAGAAGCCATTGAAAAAGCTAAAAAAATCCAAGAAGGAAATTAATCTATGGCTGAATTAACCGTAAAAATAATAACTCCTGAAAAAGTTATTTATGAAGATACTGCTTCAGCAGTTTATGCTAAATCGGCAGAAGGTGAATTCGGTGTTCTAAAAGGGCATATTTCCTACATGACGGCTTTAGATGTTGGTGTTGCCAAAATCGAAAAAGGCAAAGAAGTAGAATATGTTGCAGTAATGGGTGGAGTATTTCAAGTAGCCGATGATCATATTACTATTCTGTCTGATAAAGCAGAACTAGGAGAAGATATTGACGTTACAAGAGCTAAATCTGCTAAAGAACGTGCCGAAGCAAGACTAAAAAGTGCAGAAGGTACAGATATAGATCGTGCTCAATTTGCATTAATTAAGGCTTTAACCAGAATTAAAGCCGCTTCTCGCCACGGAGCATAATTATGGAATTAAACATTGCACACCTTTATCCTGAACTGTTAAACATCTATGGAGACAAAGGAAATGTCCTTGCTATCTCTAAAAGATGTGAATGGAGAGGGATAAAGGTCAATGTTTTTGACATAAATATAGGCGATAAAATTGACCCCGATTTTTTCGACTTTTATTTTATAGGCGGTGGTCAGGACAAACAACAATTAATGATTGCCGATGAACTTCAAAGGCAAAAAGAATTTCTTACAGCCGCAAGAGATAACATGGCTGTATTTTTAGCAATTTGCGGAGGATATCAGCTCTTTGGGCATTACTACCGTCCGCATAATGCAGAAGATATAAAAGGCATAAGCATTATTGATGCATACACAATAGCAGGAAACACAAGATTTATCGGTAATGTTACCGTTGAAACAGATTTCCTGAGTCCAAACACACTTGTAGGTTTTGAAAATCACAGCGGATTAACCTATATAGAGGGCGACACAAAACCGCTAGGCAGAATTAAAACAGGCAACGGAAACAACGGGCAAGACAAAACCGAAGGAGCTGTTTATAAAAACATCTTCGGAACTTATCTTCATGGCTCGTTATTACCTAAAAATCCTCACTTTACGGATTATTTAATAAAATTATCACTTCAAAGACGTTATGATAATGTAAAATTAACTGCTTTAGACGATGAGCTTGAATTATTGGCTCATACTAGAGGTATTGGACGTAAGTATTGATTTTAAGCGCTTAAATTTATTGGCTTATGTGCTTCTTCAACCATTAATTCAAGTTCAACAATACCGGTATTTTGATCAACTTTTACAACTTTAAATTGAGAATTTCTAGGTAATAACAACTCACTTTCTGAAATTCCTTTTACGCCTGTTGACTCAATATCTAAAGCTTTTGCACCTTTAGGAACTTTAATTTTCAGAGAATAACCTTGCCACTCATCACCATAGCCATTAAATGCCATAATTTCTTTTGGGTCATATGATGTTGAGGTGTATCCGTTGTCAGTATAAATCATACCTTCCTTTAATTCATATGGATATTTATACTCAACTCCTCCAGCTTCAGGGAATACCTGTTTTTTAGCTACCCCTCTATATACAACTACATCTTGTGGACACTCTGATCGTTCAATTACTTTATCTAAATTATTAACGATATTATCTAATTGTTCTAATTTTTTTGCAGGTTGAGTTAAAATATCCTCAGCATCAAAAGCCCCTGTTTTTCTAGCATATGGATTAATATCTTGGTAATAATCACCTTTATACTTAGTCATAGCATCTAGTTCTTGTTTACTAAAGCTATCTTTATACTGTTCTTTAAACTGTTGGTTCAAATTAGCGCGTTCCGATTTATTTAAAGGTTTATATCCATTTTGTTCACTGGAAAGATCTGAAATAAAGTCTTCTCTTCGTTTACGCATAGCCTCAGACTTAGCAATACGCTTAGCTTCATCCGCTTTTTGCTTAGCTTCGATTTCAGCCTTTTGTTTGGCTTCAATTTCTGCTTTTTGCTTAGCTTCAATTTCAGCCTTTTGTTTGGCTTCAATTTCTGCTTTTTGCTTAGCTTCGATTTCAGCCTTTTGCTTGGCTTTAATTTCTGCTTTTTGCTTAGCTTCGATTTCAGCCTTTTGCTTGGCTTCAATTTCTGCTTTTTGCTTAGCTTCGATTTCAGCCTTTTGCTTGGCTTCAACTTCTTTATTAACAGGTTTCGGATCTTCTACTTTAGTCTTTTTATTAATAAAAGGAAGTTGCGCTTTTAAATTTATCCATGCGCTACCATCTTTAAAGGCATTAAAAGATTTTGCCAAACTTGAAGGAGTTTCTTTAAAGGTTTGAATAACTGCTTCAAATGTATTCATTTTTGATACATCAGCAGCTATATTAGCTTGTTTAAGTACAGTTTTTGCGCCTGCAATAGATGGGATTAATGTAGTTGCAGCTGCTCCAATATCATAAAAGGCCTTTTCAACGTCATCGCCATCTTTTGCAGTTGCAATTTTATAAGCTGCCGTTCCCGCCTGAAAAACTCCTGTTGCAATACCTGCTGCGGCCATAAACGGAAGAATTGCCCCACCTGTTGCAACAGTTAAAGCTCCTGCGGCTGCCATCATGCCGGCACCCATTACAAAATTTTGCGGACTACTAAACATTGAAGTAATAGGAGAAATTAAACCTTTTCCAAAATTTAACGCAGCTTCGCCGACATCAAATTTTTTATTATTAGAAGAATTTATTTCTTCTTTAGATTCAGTATTATTTACAAAAATATCACTTGGCAGTTCTAAATTATTCATGTTAATTGTTTTTATATTTTGCTCAGCAAAAGGGTTATAAGGCTGTGGTTGTATCACAGCCTTTTTATTAGAATTATAAGCGTTTAAAAGATTATTATTAAACGAAATCATTCTTTACCCCAATATAAAAACAATACATATTATGTATATATAAAAACAAAATATTTTAAAATATGACCCATGATTTGAATATAAACAGATAAATATTTACAATACTTAATCATGCAAAAACCGCCATCTCTAGCGGTTTTACATGATTATTCAATTATCAATATTTATCTATTTAGCTTGATTAAATAACTCTTTAATTCCACCGAGTGAACTTAAAACACCTGTTGCTTCATAAGGCATATAGACTGTTTTGCTCTTATCACCGCTTGAAATCTCTTTTAAAGTTTCAATGTATTTAATTGCAACAAGATAATTCACAGGATCTCCTTTTTCTGAAATGGCCTCTGTAATCAGTTTAATAGCAGCTGATTCAGCCTGAGCAATTTTAATTTTAGCTTCCGCTTCACCTTCTGCTCTTAAAATGGCTGAAGTTTTTTGACCTTGAGCTTTGTTAATGTCGGATTCTTTAATTCCTTCGGCTTTAAGAATTGCAGAGGTTTTTTCACCTTCTGCCATCAAGATTGTTGCTCTTCTGTCTCTTTCAGCTCTCATCTGCTTTTCCATAGCATCTTGAATATCCTTAGGAGGAACAATATCTTGAATTTCAACTCTATTAACTTTTACGCCCCATTTATGTGTTGCTTCGTCAAGAATAGTTTTCAATTTAAGGTTAATTGTATCTCTTGAAACAAGCGTTCCATCAAGGTCAAGCTCACCTATAACGTTTCTTAGAGTTGTTTGAGTAAGTTTTTCTATTGCTTCAGGTAAATTAGCAATTTCATAAACCGCTCTTACGGGGTCAATAATTTGAAAATAAAGTAATGCATTTATGCCAATTGAAATATTGTCTTTTGTTATAACATTCTGACGAGGAAAATCAAAAACAGCTTCTCTTAAATCAATTACTGTAGCCTGTTGAGTAACAATATAAGTTGCTCCCGAAAAATCTGCTTTAGTCGTACGTCTGTGCATAGGTCTCGGAGAGTCAATAATCGGCCAGATTATTCTTATACCGCTCTCTAAAGTTCTATGGTAAGACCCTAATCTTTCAATGATCATAACTTCTGCCTGCTTTACGACTTTTACGCCTTTAGAAACAAAAATAGCAACGGCAATTATGATAAGAAAAAATATAAAACCGCCAAAATCCATGATTATTCTCCTTTAACTGCTTTCCCTACAATAAGATTAATACTTTCAATGTTTAATACTTCGATTATTTCGCCCTCTTCAATTGATTCTCCTGATAAAGAAAGAGCTTTCCAATCTTCACCTTCGACATTTACTCTACCACTATTTGTTGTGTTTTCAATTCTTATAGTGACTCTACCCTTTTTACCAATTAAAGCGGCAGGCCCTGTAATAACTTCATGATTTGCAGTAGAAAAATATTTTTGAACAACAGGACGTAATGAGAAAAATATGACAAAACTTGAAACGCAAAAAACTAATACTTGAATTAGAAGATTTAAACCTATATAAGCAACTAAGCCTGTTATTATGCAAGAGACTCCAAAACTGAACAAAAAGAAACCAGGAACAATCATCTCTAAAACCAATAAAATTATCCCAGCAGAAAGCCAATAGTGCCAATAATCCATAATTTAACCTTTCAATAACCAATAGCCATTTAAAGAGAGATTATACCATTTTTTTTTCAAATACAGTAGTGGGTATAAATTAAAAACTATACAAAGAATATAAAACCAACTTAATATACATACAGTACGGCTGTTGAATAAATAAATGTTTATCGTATTATGATTAGAGTGTTTAAGAACTTTGACAAAATATTTATGTAGAATAGTTTGCCTCAAAAAATTGGTGTTTATCATGGAAAGTCTTATAAAAAATTCTAAAATAGTTACTTCTTTGGAAAATAAAAAAGTTTTCGCAGTTATTAGAGCTAAAAGTCTTTCAAAAGCTTTGGATATTTCTAATGCTTTGATAGATGGCGGAATAAAAGTCATAGAGCTTTGCATGAATTGCGACTATGATGCAGCAGAAGCAATTAAGGTGCTTTCAGGAACAAGTGGAATAACCGTTGCGGCAGGCTCAGTTGTAACAGCAGAACAAGCAAACAGAGCCCTTGACGCAGGAGCAACTTTTATTGCATCACCAGTATTAGAAAACAGAATCATTAAACAATGCAAATGGAGAAAAGTGCCTGTTATTATGGGAGCTTCAACTCCGACAGAAATTTACAACGCCTGGAAACTTGGCGTTGACATTATAAAAGTTTATCCTGCAGAACCTCTTGGCGGACCTCTTTATATTAGAAATATTCTTACACCTATGCCCTTCTTACGTTTAATGCCAACAGGCGGAGTAAATATTGATAATTTCATCGAATATTTAGAAGCAGGAGCAGCAGCAGTAGGATTAGGGCATACTTTTTACGGCGAAGAAAGTGACCTTAAAGTAATAACAAAAAAAGCCGAAATAGTTGCAAAACAACTGGATGAATACCTTAAAAATCAAAATAAAGCATGAGTTTATTTAAGCGGAGCTTTCTTATAAAAAATGAGTGATAGTATAGATATTATTTCAATGGGTGAATGCCTGATAGAACTTTCCACAGATGAAAGCATGAAATATGCTGAGGTTTTCCATAAATATTTTGGTGGTGATACACTTAATACAATGGTTGCAGCGGCAAGAATGGGCTCTAAAGTAGGCTATATAACCAAAATAGGAAATGATTCATTTAAAGATTATTTAATTGATGCTATTAATTCAGAAGATATAAACACAAGTTATATAAAACTCGTAGAGGGAACTAACGGGCTTTATATGCTATCAAGGCAAAAAAGCGGCAAAAAAGAGTTTGCATATTATCGTAAAAAGAGTGCAGCTACATCATTATCAATAGATGATATTGATGATGAATACATAGAACAAGCCTCAATCGTTTATGCAACAGGAATAACACAATCATTATCTAATTCTTCAAAAAATGCCGTTCACAAAATGTTTTCAATTGCAAAAGAAAAACAGTGTAAAGTGGCTTACGATCCAAACTATAGACCACTTCTCTGGAGTGCTGACGAAGGAAAAGAGTCCTTAAATGATATTATAGAATATGTAGATATAATATTTTTAAGTGATAAACTTGACGGAGAAAAACTCCTTGGAATTTCTTCCCCTGATAAACTGATAAAACACTTTTGGGACTTAGGCGTTCAAATTGTAGTTGTAAAAATGAGCGACTATGGCAGCACTATAGGCTATAATGGCGAAATAAGATTTATTCCTGCGTATAATGTTGAAACAGTAGACGTTACAGGAGCAGGCGATGCATATAACGGCGGGTTTTTACACGGAATAGTTTCAGGTTATAACCCTTTTGAAGCAGCTGCGCTTGCAGCAGTAGTTGCAGGATTGCAAGTACAAGGGCTGGGAGCAATAAGATCAATACCTAACAGAAAAGATGTTATGTCTATTCTTGAAAAAAAATCATAAATCCTATACACCTACAACTTTAGTTTTAACTTTAAGATTTAATTATTCATGTTTTATTAAATATGATTTAAAATTAACTTAACTTGTTACCTATATTTAAGGAGCTTTTTATGTTTAACCGTAAATGCAAAATCATTTTCATAAGACATGGTTCAACAATTTATACTGATCAAAACAGGCTGTATGATACTGATGATTATCCACCATTAAACGCTCAAGGACGATTAGAAATTGAAAAAATAAATAACTGGCTAAAAAATTCTAACCAAAAAATAGACAGAATTTATTCAAGTTCTGCTTTAAGATCCGTTCAAAGTGCCAGAATAATAGCTCAAGGCTTGAAAAAAAATGTTGATGTCGTTGAGGGATTATTAGAAAGAAGACCTGGAATATGGGGCGGCTTGACCTTCGGGCAAATTGAAAATAAATATCCTGATATGCTTGAAGAATATCATAAAAACCCTTCTACCTTTTGGCCTGAAGGTGGAGAAACAACCATTTCCGTAAATGAAAGAGTAAAAACCGTTATTGATAAAATAGTTGAAGAAAATTTATACAAAAGAATTGTAATAGTTACCCACGGAGGAGTTATTCAATCAGCTATAAGTTCAGCTTTAGGAGTTGCCCCCGAACTTCAGGGAAGACTTTATATCCCTACAGGGTCTGCAACACAAATCAATTATTACCATGACTGGCAAAGTTTGGTATTCTCGGCGTATACATCTGTTTAAATGGAGAAACAATGAACAAAACTGTAGAATTTATTCAAAATCAAATTAAAGAACACAATTTCAAACCCGAAACAGCAATTATTTTAGGCTCAGGCCTTGGTGATTTTGCTGAAAAAATCAACGGTGTAAGAATAAATTTTTCTGACATTCCCGGATTTGCAGCATCTTCAGTGGCAGGACATGCAGGAAAGCTAATTATAGGGGAATTATTCGGCAAACATGTTCTTGCGATGCAAGGAAGATTTCATTTTTATGAAGGTCACTCCCTTGAAAAAGTTATCTACCCTATCAGAATAATGAAACTTCTCGGAATTAAAAACCTTATCGTTACAAACGCAGCCGGTGGTGTAAATACAGAATATAAACCCGGTGATCTTATGGTAATTAATGACCATATTAACTTCATAGGAACAAATCCATTAATCGGCAAAAACTTTGATGAATTTGGACCTAGATTCCCCGATATGTCAAAAGCATACGCTGATAGTCTGATTGAACTTGCTAACAAATCAGGTGAAAAACTTGGTATTAAATTGCAAAACGGTGTATATGCTGCTCTTACCGGACCATCATACGAAACACCTGCTGAAATAAGAATGCTTAGACTTTTAGGAGCTGATGCCGTTGGAATGTCAACTGTTCCTGAAGTTATAGCAGCTAATCACTGCGGAATGAACGTACTGGGCATTTCCTGCATAACAAACATGGCTTGTGGCATTTTAGACCAACCTTTAAACCATGAAGAAGTTATTGAAACATCAAACATGGCAAAAGCTTCTTTCATCGGGCTAATAAGTGAAGTAATAAAAAATATTTAAGTTTTGTAAACTTATTAATATAAAATCCTAAAGTTTTAAGGAGAGAGGTCGATAAATAATATATAGACCAAACAAATGGTCATACCCCAACCTCCTCCCCAAAGTCTGGTAGCCGCCCAAAAAGGTGGCTTTTATTTTGCCTTTTTTTAGACTCGCATTAAGTTTTGTTAACAAACTAAAATAAAACCCTAAAGTTTTTTAAAAAACTGCCGATAAATATTACATAGACCAAACAAATGGTCATACCCCAACCTCCTCCCCAAAGTCTGGTAGCCGCCCAATAAGGTGGCTTTTATTTTGCCTTTTTTTAGACTCGCATTAAGTTTTGTTAACAAACTAAAATAAAACCCTAAAGTTTTTTAAAAAACTGCCGATAAATATTACATAGACCAAACAAATGGTCATACCCCAACCTCCTCCCCAAAGTCTGGTAGCCGCCCAATAAGGTGGCTTTTATTTTGCGTTTTTTTATACAAATATCATGCCAAATACATAGTGATTAAACTGTTTTTTACAATATAACTACTTAAATTATAGATATAAGACAAAAAAGGATATCTTGTAAAATCATGGACAATTATTTTATACAATAATTAGAGCAACTACTAATTGTTTTTAAACCAACTAATAGGAGAAAAATAATGGCATTTAAAATGGAAAAAATGACAGAAGCAGATATAGCGTACTATAACTCATTTGAATTTAAAAACGTTGCTTTTGGCAGTATAAAATATGACCCTCCGTTATTACCTCCACCACGAAACTTTGTAGTTGAGGAGGGGGTAGGAATAAGCACAACTGCTTGGATCGTAGATAAAGAACGCAATGCATTTGTACGAGGAGTAGGAGGTGGGGGACATGGAATGCCTGAATTTCAAGTCCTTGTATGGAACGGTGACGTAATAATATGTTCTTTTTATGAAAAATATACGAAGAATCTTAAGGAGTTTAATTTCTGGTGGATTCAAGCACCAAAGCACCTTCAGAGCGAAGAAAACAGTAAAGAAATAATAAATATGATAAAAGAAGCTCTTATTCTTGAAGGTACAGGAATTAGCATACCGGCAGGCGCTTTAAATGATCAAGATTATGCCTGGCTTTACTCTATAGAGTTTAATAATGAAAAACCTTTGACTGGGCTTGTTTCTACAAAAGAATTGAAAAAAGACGACCCTGAAATAAAAAGTAAAATAAAGCAGGTACTTGAGAAGTGTATAAATAATCCTGACGTTCCTCAAGATTTATTAGAAACTCAAAATTATTCATTAAAACCAAAAAAATTCACTTTTAATGAAATGGGAGTAGGATTCCGCCTTAATCCTCAAGATTATAAAAATAATTATATGCTTAGGGATTAAATTACAGACTAAAAAGAATTGATTTGTAAATAATATCAATCTTAAAACTTTTTTAACTTTGCAAATTTAGCATCTAAAGGCTTTAAACCTAATTTACCAAAATCAATATTATACATAATGTCCGACCCAAACTCTAAAACCTCTTTAACAGAGCCTATTCCGTATTTTTCATGAAAAACTCTATCACCTGCGTTAAAAAGCTCAAGTTTTTCTTCTTTTTCAATAGTAGCAACATATTGTTCTGCTTTTTGTTGAATACCAAGTTGAAGCTGAAGATTTTCCGTCAAATGAGGTTTAACTTCTTCTAAGGAAGCCGCTTTAGGCTGTGAAGGAAGTTCTTTTTTCTCCTGTATTTTTTGTGTTAATTTAACAGGCTCAGGAGTTTTTTGAACGAAACTACTTTTAACAACAGGCTTTACAGGAGTTGGAGGTTTAAAGGCAGGGAGCTTATTAGTTGAACTAATAGGGGAATTAATATTATTTGAAGGTGCTTTATTCGCGGATTTAGGAGGAACAAAACTTTTTCCAAACCCTGACGATGAAGGTAATTTTTCATAAGACGATGACAAAGGTTTGAAGCCACCACCAAAAGAACCTGACGGCTCAACTTTTCCATAATTATTTTCATAAGCGGATTTATGCCCATAAGAAGAATTAGCTTGCTCATTATTACGTCTTGAAGTAGAACCTCTGCTCATATCAGCTTCAAAAAGATGCTCTGGAATTTCTTCTAAAAATCTACTCTTAGTGTAATATTTGTAATCACCATAAATAAGTCTTCTCTTTGCGTTAGTCATATAAAGAAGGTCTTCAGCTCTTGTTATACCTACATACATCAAGCGTCTTTCTTCTTCCATTTCATTTGTATCGTTTAATGAACGGGAATGAGGGAATATTCCTTCTTCAAGACCTGCTAAAAAGACAGCAGGAAATTCAAGACCTTTTGCCGCATGAAGTGTCATAAGAGTAACGCTTTCTTTTTCTTCTTCGAGCTGGTCAATATCGCTTACAAGAGCAACTTGAGAAAGAAACTCACCAAGATCATTACCGTTTTCTGTCTGTTCAAAGTTTCTGGCAACACTTACAAATTCCTGCAAGTTTTCAATTCTGCTTTCGGCTTCGTCTGTACCTTCTTCTTTCAGTTCATTAATATAACCTGTCGATTCAATTAAAGAAGCAATAAATTCGCTTAAACGCATTGTATTAAGTTTTTCTCTATATCCTGCAATTATTTTTGCAAAATCTTTTAATGCCTTTACTGTTTTTGCAGAGAAATTTTCTTCTTCCTCAATATTTTCAACAATGGAAAAAACGGTAGATTTCTTTGCTTTTGCTTTTTCATCAAGTTTTTTGATAGTTGTAGCACCGATAGAGCGTGCCGGAACATTAATTATTCTTTTTAAACTCTGTGAATCATTGGTGTTATATATTAATTTAAGATAAGAAACAATATCTTTAATTTCTTTTCGCTCATAGAACTTCATCCCACCAACCATAGTATAAGGAATACTTTTGGACATGAACGCTTCTTCTATAACACGACTTTGTGCGTTTGTTCTGTATAATACGACACAATCCTTGTATTTATAGCCGTTTACAAGCAAATCTCTTATTTTACCTACAAGATAATATGCTTCTTCCTGTTCGTCATTAGCTTCAAAATAGCGTATGCTCTTACCTTTACCCTTATTTGAAACAAGCTTTTTATCAATCCTTTGGCTGTTATTTTGAATAACATAATTCGCAGCCTGAAGAATTGTATCGGTAGAACGGTAATTTTGCTCAAGTTTAATAATGTCGGAAGTAGGATAATCTCTCTGAAAATTAAGAATAATCTTATAATCAGCACCACGCCAGCTGTAAATAGATTGGTCGACATCACCTACTACGCATAAACTTCTTTTTTTGAAGTCAGGCTTTTCATTTCCACCTGAAAATAAACTTGAAATAAGTCTGTATTGCGCAAGGTTAGTATCCTGATACTCGTCAACCAGTATATGTTTAAATCTGTTATGATATTTCTGCAAAACTTCCGGACATTTAGTAAGCAAATTTACAGACATTAAAAGTAAATCATCAAAATCTAAAGCGTTATTGGTTGATAACATTTGCTCATAGGTAATATAAAGCTTTGAAATTATTTCAGCTCTATAGTCTTTAGCTTTTGTAGCATAAGTAAAGGCATTCTGCATTTTATTTTTTGCCATACTTATAGCCGCTTGAACCATTTTAGGCTGATAAACCTTCTCATCGAGATTATCAGCTTTTATTGCCTGTTTAATAAGACTTGAACTGTCATTTGAGTCAAAAATAACAAAGTTTTTTTGCCATGTCTGACCATCTTCATTTTTATAATTTTCTATATCATATCTTAAAATACGCCCGCAAATATTGTGAAACGTACCTACCCAAAGATTTTTAACTATATCTTCACCTAAAATAGCGGTAAGACGAGATTTCATTTCTTTTGCAGCTTTATTGGTAAAGGTTACCGCCAAAATTTCATGCGGATTAACGCCCTTTTTAATTAAATAAGCGATTCTACTTGTTAATACTTTTGTTTTTCCGCTTCCTGCACCTGCAAGAACCAGCAAAGCACCTTCATCATGAGCTACTGCTTCTTTTTGTTGGGGATTTAACCCGTTTATAATCTCTTCCATTCATCCTACCTGATTTATATTTAAAGAATTAGGTCTATTATAAAACAGACATGCTGATATTTTTTTTAATTATATATTTTATTAACTTAAAAAACAGAAGTCATAAATATAATAGAATTCAGCTAATACGAAGTAAACAAAGAATTAATCAAAGAAAATAGATGCTAAATATAAAACTATTTTTCACTTACATTATGCAATATTTGAAAATATTTGTTTTTAATGGTTAAATAGTAGCTGTTCAATTAAGTTTTTTTCTTATAGAATAAATCTACTGAATTTTTATTGATTCCTTGTCTTGTAAGTAGTAAAAAATGAAGGATTAGCGATGTCTGATAACAAAGAACATAAAACAATAATGGTACCTTTAGATGACTTAGACAGTCCTGATGACTCTGGTGATACTGTTGATCAATTAGCTCTTGAGCTTGCAACAATTCAACAGACTGCAAAAAAAATTGCGATGATCGGTAGCAGAAACCTTCCGATTACTCATCAGCAAATTATTGAAACACTATCATTTGCACTTGCAGTTCAAGGAAATCTTGTAATAACCAGCGGCGGTTCAAGTGGTACTAACGCAGCGGCAATCAGAGGAGCAATGAAGGCAGATCCTTCAAAACTTAAAGTTATTCTTCCTCAAACAATCGGTCAACAGCCATCTGATGTTCAAGACCAATTAATTGGTATTCCTAATATTGTCGAACATCCTGACAGAGCTATGATGACTCTTGCAGATGCAAGCCGTATCTGTAACAGAGAAATCATTGACGATTGCCAGCAACTAATCTGCTTCTTATCACACACCAGCGGAACTTTACATAAAGCTATCGCTTACGCTGAAGATACTCATAAAGTAGTTACCGTATTCTACTTAGATTAGTTTGATTTATAATTAATAATAATTCTATAATAGTGTAGTTATTTAGCTACACTATTTAGTACATAAAAACAAAATTAACAATAAAGGCAAAATTAAATGGAAACAAAAGAAATTTGTACTGAGATTGACTTATCAAAAAGTATTGGGATTGTAGAAACAAAATATTTTACCTATGAAGGCAAAATTAAATTTGAAAGCGGAGTTGAATTCGGGCCTATTACTATTGCCTATGAAACTTACGGAGAATTAAACAGCGAACGAAATAACACTATCATGGTATTTCACGCACTATCAGGAGACGCCCACGCAGCAGGTTATTATGAAGAAGATAAAAAACCGGGTTGGTGGGATGACATGATAGGCCCCGGGAAAGCCTTTGATACAAACAAATATTTTGTAATCTGTTCAAACTTTTTAGGTGGATGCAAAGGAACAACAGGTCCTTCTTCCATTAATCCCGAAACAGGAAAACCTTACGGAACAGACTTTCCAATGATTACCATCGGAGATATGGTAAAATGCCAGAAAAAACTTATTGAATACTTAGAAATTCCTTCAATATTATGTGTTGCAGGTGGTTCGATGGGTGGAATGCAAGCTATGGAATGGACTGCAACCTATCCTGATATGGTTAAATCAACAATTGTAATTGCTTCAACCAGTCGACTGTCTACTCAAAGCATAGCCTTTAATGAAGTAGGAAGAAACGCAATTATTTCAGACCCAGAATGGAATAACGGAAACTATTATGAAAACACCGTACCCTCAAGGGGGCTGTCAATAGCAAGGATGATCGGACATATTACCTATTTAAGCCAAGAATCAATGCACGAAAAATTTGGAAGAAGACTTCAAGATAAAACCCATTTAGACTTTAGTTTTGATATAGATTTTCAAGTGGAAAGCTATTTAAGACACCAAGGGAAAACCTTTGTTCAAAGGTTTGATGCTAATAGCTATCTCTATATCACAAGAGCTATGGACTATTTTGACCTTCAAGCAAAATATGGAAGTCTTGCAAAAGCCTTTAACGAATCAAACTCAAAATTCTTAGTAATTTCTTATACGTCTGACTGGTTATTCACTCCAAATCAATCTAAAGAAATTGTAAGTGCTTTAATGAATGCGGATAAAGAAGTTTCTTATGTAAATATTGACTCTCCATACGGACATGATGCATTTTTACTTGAAGAAAAAGTTCAAACAAAGATAATTAACGGTTTTTTAAATGATATTTCATCAAAAATATTATCCGAAGTTTAGGCGGTAAGAAAATGAAAAAGAAAAAAATCAGCGAACATTACTTAAAATCTAAAGGCTTACATCTAAATTATTCTATAATTTCAGACCTCATCGAAAAAAATGCAAAAGTTTTAGATTTGGGTTGCGGCTCAGGCGAGCTTTTAAAACTCTTAAAAGAAAAGAAAAACATTTCGGGAAGAGGCATTGAGATTGATCAAGATAATGTAATTTCCTGCATAGAAAAAGGAATTTCAGTATTTCAGGGCGATCTTGACGAAGGATTAGCCGAATATGAAGAAAAAGCCTATGATTATGTAGTTTTAAGCCAGACATTACAATGGACGAAAAAACCTGATTATGTAATAGATGAAATGCTCAGAGTAGGGAAAAAAGGCGTTATAAGTTTTCCTAACTTTGCATACTGGCGAGTACGATGTCAGCTGTTTTTCGGAGGATTTATGCCAAAATCTAAAATGCTTCCGTTTGAATGGTTTAATACTCCAAACATTCACCTTTTAACAATTAATGATTTTAGAAAATTCTGCAAAGAAAGAAATATTAAAATTATTGATGAAAGCTATACAACCCGTGCTTGCGTAAGAAACGGATTTTTCCATAAATTATTGTCAAATATATTTGCAGAAGAGGTAATATTCATTGTTACAAGATAATAAAATAGAAATAAACAATGCTATAACAAGCATAGAAGAAGATGATGACACACAATTCAGTAAATCTCTAGGGATTTTTGATGCAGTTGCAATTATTTCAGGCTCAATGATAGGCTCAGGTATTTTTATAGTATCTGCTGAAACTTTAAGACAGATACAATCACCTGTTCTATTACTCATTATATGGGCTATTACAGGAATTATGAGTATAGCAGGCGGTCTTTGCTTTGGTGAGCTTGCAGTCAGATTCCCTGAAGCGGGAGGACAATATGTTTACCTTAAAAAAGCGTGGGGTAATCTTGTCGGTTTCCTTTACGGATGGACTTTTTTCCTCGTAATAGAATCAGGAGCAATAGCGGCTGTTTCTGTTGCTTTTGCCAAATTCATAGGAAGAGTTCTACCTTTTATTTCAACTAAACACTATTTATTACATTCAAACATTATAAATATTTCATATGTCCAAGTGCTGGCAATAGCCTTAATCTTCTTGATTACCTACATCAACATGCAGGGGGTTCAATGGGGAGCTTTAGTTCAAAAAGTATTCACAAGTACAAAAATTGTAGCGTTGGTTGCAATTCTTATTTGCGGATTGACATTAGGGCTGAACATGGACGTTATAAGACATAACTTTTTAGAAATCCCTACTTTTCCAACATTCCACATGAATATTTTCTCTGCAGTAGCAGCAGCACTTGTCGGAGCATTATTTGCGGCTGATTCTTGGAATAGCGGAACTTTCGTAGCAGCAGAAATGAAAGAGCCGACTAAAGACCTTCCTAAAGCATTATTTTGGGGCATTTTAGCGGTAGTTAGCCTTTATTTCCTCACCAATGTAATCTATTTATCAGTTTTAAACGTTGAACAAATAAAAACAGCGGCTGAAGATATAGTTGGCATAGCCCTTATGAAACAAATCTTAGGCACACCGGGAATTATTGCAACAGCAATTGTAATAGCCATTTCAGCTTTCGGAGCCGTAAACGGAATGGTTTTAACAGGCGCAAGAGTTTATTATGCAATGGCAAAAGACGGTTTATTTTTTAAAGGAATGGCAAAGCTAAATCACAAAACAGCCGTTCCACAAAATGCAATCATTGCTCAATGCATATGGGCAAGCTTTTTAACATTAAGCGGAAGTTTCTCACAATTACTTGATTATGTAATATTTGCAGCCTTATTCTTCTATATTCTTACAGTTGGCGGCTTATTTATAATCAGAAAAAAAGACAGCGAACCGTTTGATTATAAAGGCTCTTTCTATCCGTTCTTACCTGCATTATATTGCACATTAGCAGGATTTACGGCTGTAAACCTTTTAATATATAAGACAGAGTATTCTTTATACGGTTTATTGATTATATTAAGCGGAGTACCGATTTATTTCTTCTGGAGATACAAGAATCGTAAGAAACTTAGCACTAAATAGAAATTTAGATTAACTTTTGTAACAATAATTAGTTTTCTAACATTAAAAAGACAAACGAACTCCCCCGAAATTGTTTATATACATGAGCATTAAACAAGGGGGAGTTCATGTATAATACATTAAAAAAGATTTCTGAATTTATATCAGGGAAAAAACTAAAAGCTAACAAACCTCTTTCAAAAAAAGCCGTTTCTTTCCTTCAATCAAATGAAAACTTACAATTGAACAGCAAAGAAAAACTTAAAATAGATAAAGTAAGTTTTGATGCAAAAAAAATACTTAAAAATTTCATCAAAAAACCGAATGAACTGCTAAAATTCATTGAAAGCAAAGGAACTATTGTCATACAGGCAAAAGGCATTGAAAAAATGTTCCGTCTTATAGGCCATGAAGAAGGGTTTATTTATCCACTTACAGGCTCTAAGGCTTTAACTCTTTCAATTGCAATTAATATACTTGCACCAGGGAAAATCAAAATCTCAAACAAAACACCACTTATGTTTGTAGCAAGAAAAGGGCCTTTAAGCGTGTATAGCCTTGCACATCAATTCTATCACTGGGTTTCTTATGTTAAAGGACTACCAGGCTATGAAGAAGAAACCATCTCTAACTTTAAAAACATCTGGAGCACTGAATTTAACGCACAAACCGCACCGCTTATGAATGTTGACGAAATCCTTGCCCTTAAAGAGGCAATATCAAGAGATATGGAAGCAATACAATTCGTTAAAGAAATTTCAAGAGAATTCATCGGCTCAAAAAAATCTCTTGATAAGCTAAAACAGGGTGAAACGCTTAATATATAGAGATAAATAAAACTTTTAACTATAAAGCAAAAGATATTCTATAAATTATTTCTATGCAATTATAATTGCATAGTTTTTAATTTCACAATGATTCAATAAATTTAAAAATCAATATATTAAAGGTAATAAATCAGATAAATGGATAGCAAAATCACTTCAACTCAAAATTCATATCAATTGTTAATGCAAAATCATTTGCAAGCTAATAGCTGTAAAAAAGCATCAAATGATTTAGCTAAATCTGTAACCATTTTAAATAATCCTGCCAATCCGACTACTGAAGTTATTAAATCCTCAACTAAAAAAGAAACCGATATAAAAACAGAGCAACGTGATAAAAGCAATAAAAAGCTACTTATAGGAGCTACTGTTTTAGTACTTACAGGAATAAATTTAGCTATATTTCATAAACAAATAAAAGCTAAATTTAATGAATTAATTGAAAATTTTGGATTTATTCAAAAAAATGAAAAAAGCAACATACCTCAAATTATAAATAATTACGCAGATAATTCAGATAAGGCTGTTGGCGAAGCAAAGGAGATTATTGAAGAAAATTCTCTTCTTAATGAAGTTGATAATAACTTAGGGCATTCTAAAGAGGTTATTGAACAAAATACAAAAGAGATTTTAACTCCTCAAGTACAGAGTTTTATAAATAATTGGAAAAAAGGTGAAGAATCAATTAAAAAATATATAGAAAGTTTAAAAGACAATGAAAAAACTTATCAACGCAATATGCCCCACCATAAAAATTTGTCAGAAACTGATTTTAATAATTTATTTGACGAAAAAATTTGGCCCGATAAAAAAATTACTAAAATAAATACTCTAAAAACTTCTATCAAAAACAACTTAACTGATTGTCAAAAAAATGGTAACACAAGTGGAAGTTTTGGAATTGTAGGATTTACCAGTCCTCTTATAGAAGATTATTTAGCTTTTGCACAAAAAATTGCCAATGAACAAGGTTTTGAAATTATCAACATAAGAAAATCTACAATAGATGCCGTTGTATATGACTTAAAACCTTTAAATTTAAGTCAAGAGGAATTATTAAAAGCAATCCAGACTGCTAAAAATACATAGAACAGCCTTAATTATGAATCTCAATAGAGTTCATCAGCTCAAAAAAATCTCTTGATAAGCTAAAACAGGGTGAAACGCTTAATATATAGAGATAAATACTTGTAAACATCATAACTATAAATTAATATATATTTAAATGAAAAAATATTCGGCAAATGATTCATATAGTAATCATCTTTAATTTTTTAAAAAATAAAAGACGAAAGTATTAACAATGAATTCTTATCTGCTATTTGTATAATAAAAATATTTTACAGAGAGAACAAAAAATGTTGTCATCTTGTTAAATCAACCCAAAGATACAAGAAATTACAGGCTTAATACTTCTATCTAAATTTTAATATTAGAAAGAGATTATTTAATAAGATGCAAATCGATAAAGAAAAAAGAAATCCTTCAAAAAATTATATCTCAACATTTTTTTGGTTAGGTATAATTTTATTTTTTATTATAATAATTTGTTCTTTCCTCCCTCCTACAAAATATTTTGTGCGTTATGATAACATCATTACTATAATCATGGTCGCAATCACAACTGCAATCATAACTTTTAATAATGACAATAGCTTTTCAATACGTCAATGCTTTATATTATCAGGAATTTACACTTTATCTGTTTGCCTGGCAGAAGGAATTGCCTCTTTAGCTTTAGCTATACTTTGTATTATAAGCATAATAGGTCTTATCGTCCTTGGCTTTTATTTGACTTATAGACAAGATATAATTACAGATTTTCTTACTTCTGCATTTTCCAGATTTATTTATGCTTTTTCAACAATCTGGATTACAAACCAATTATGTTTAATGATTAAAGAATTATCAAGCTCAATTAACAAAATTCAAATTAAGCAACTTGCATTTAAAGCAATTATTTTTGTTCTAACAGGTTTTTCTTCAATACTTATTTGCAACTTTATAGATTCAATTGCCCATAATTATATAACTGACTCTATTTTTAGTATTAGCTCAAATACAAAAATTATTGCGACTAAAACAGGTAATATTTTTCTTTCGAATGAGCCTAGTATTTATAATACTTATGAAAGAAGATTAACTAATATTGGTAAGTCTTTAAAACATTATGGGTCATTTACAATTCTGCCTGATAATAAAATTCTTTTTTCAGGCTGTAAAACTTTTGAACATGGAATAACAACTAGCTTCAAAGAAGCTACTATATTTGATTTAAACAAATTAGAATTTAGACCTACTGGTAATATGAATATAGCTCAATGGGAATCTGCTACGGTCTTATTACCAAATAACAATGTATTATTTATTGATAATAATGAAAATAATAAAAGAACGGAACTATATAATATTAAGACAGGTAAATTCACTTTTTCTGGAAATAACATACTTCCTTTATCAAATCCACGTATCATCGTCTTAAATAAAAGAACAGCCTTTGTCTATGGTTATATGTACAACGTAGGCTATAAGGCAGAATTATATGATATCAATTCAGGTAAATTTTATTTACCTAAAAACCCAAGCAAATCAGAAAGCTCCTTTACTCCTATAAAACTGAATAATGGTAAATTACTTATAATTGGAACTTCCGGAGAAGACCAAAACCAAAAATATATTACTGAAATTTATAATCCAGCCTCAAATTCCTTCTCTCGAACAAATGGAAACTCTATTATTGATCGAGTTAAGCCTGATTTTGAATTATTAGCAGACGGAAAGATATTAATAATTGGTGGCGATAGAAATAGCTTAAATAAAGCTGAATTATTTGACCCAAAAACAGAAACATATACTGCTGCGGGGCAAATGTCTAAACGCACACAATCAGATTTTGGAGGATATTCCTCTATCACGTTGCCAAATAAAAAAATATTATTTATTGGTGGCAGTGAAGGAGTTGGAGAGGGAACAAATTATGTTAAAACTATAGAAATATATGACCCAAAAACAATGAAATTTAAAATAATTGGAAATATGAGAAAACGCAGAGACAAGCCAGAATGTGTAATCAGTAACAATAAATTATACATTATTGGTGGAGAGAGAGATGAAAGACCAGATACAGGAATAACTGGAGAAGTTCTTGATTTGAACAAATTCAAATAAATTGGTTTATTGCTAAAATAACAAACTAACCCCTAATTCCCACTATCCAAAGAACAAATATCCAATTCAACCGAATTCCCATGACGAGTTTGGATTTCTCTGCATAAGTCGTTACAGGCGTTTATCCAGAAAGTACTTGAGGCTAGGACTTTTATTGCACTATCTTTTCCGCCTACATTGAACACAACGGGATCAGAGCCTTTATGCTTTACCATTAAGTCTTTCAGAGCCATGATTTCTTCAAATTTTGTTTCATCTGAAATGTTAACATTAACAATATTGCAGTTTTCAACCATTCTTACTTCATTTATTGCAATGCTTATTGTTACTTCTTCATCGCCCCTGTGTTGCAGTTTTCCGCCTAACACAACTTTGCATTCAGGTTCAAGATAAGCATTATATTTGTTTAAGACTTCGCTAAACGCAACAAAATCAACACTTCCCGTTAAATCTTCAAGCTGTCCGACTTTTAACATTTTGTTTGTCTTAGTTGTTATAAGCCTGACAGAGCTTATAAGTCCGCAAACCGTTACATAAGTGCCTTCTTTAATTTCTGATAACTCGGCAACGCTGTGAGTGGTTAAAAACGGTAAATGCTCTTTAATACTCGAAAGTGGGTGACTGGTTACATAAAAACCAAGTAATTCTTTTTCATAGCCCTGTATTTCGGAATCGGTAAACTCTTCATCTCCGCCCGAAAGAGTAAATTCCATTGTGGTATCTCCGCCAAAAAGGCTTATCTGTCCGCTTTTTTGTGCTTCTTGATGTCTTGTTGCGGAGCTAATCGCACCATCAATATTATTTAAAAGTTTTTTTCTACTAGGCTCAATACTGCTATATGCACCTGATTTTATTAAACTTTCAATTGTTCTTTTATTAAGACATTTTAAATCAACTCTTTTACAAAAATCATAAAAGCCCTCAAATGGCGTGATTGTTCTCTCTTTTACAATTTCTTCAACAACACCCCCACCAACGTTTTTAACCGAGGCAAGCCCAAATCTTATATTAGTCCCATCGGGAGTGAAATCATTATTTGAATAATTCACATCAGGCGGTAATACTTCCATTCCAAGCTTTTGAGCCTCTGAAATATACTGTTGAAT
Organism: bacterium; assembly: GCA_037137535.1. GTDB lineage: Bacteria > Cyanobacteriota > Vampirovibrionia > Gastranaerophilales > JBAXKC01 > JBAXKC01. The sequence continues at coordinate 63,729 of JBAXKC010000004.1, forward strand.
CTTATCCTGATTGTTGCTTACGCTAGAAAGCAATGCTGACATATATTCAACCGGATAATGAGCCTTTAAATATGCTGTCTGATAAGCAAGCATAGCATATGCCGCTGAGTGAGATCGGTTAAAGCAATATGCTGCGAATTCTGTCATTGTGTCAAAAAGTTCACTTGCCATCTTTTGATCGACATTATTTTTTTCAGAGCCGTCAAGAAATAAAGCCCTTTGCATATCCATTTCTTCAGCTTTTTTCTTACCCATCGCACGTCTTAAAATATCCGCCTGTCCAAGCGAATAGCCTGCAAGCGAACGTGCAATCTGCATAATTTGTTCCTGATAAACGATAGTTCCATATGTATCGCCTAAAATAGGTTCTAAGGCAGGATGTTTATACTCAACTTTTGCTCTTCCATGCTTTCTTTGCACGAAATCCTTTACCATCCCTGAATTTAAAGGACCTGGGCGGAAAAGTGCAACCAAAGCGCCTAAATCTTCAAACACCGAAGGCTTTAAATCTTTTACAAGAGCCTTCATACCAGATGATTCCAGCTGAAATACACCGTCAGTTTCTCCACGAGAAAGCATTTCATAGGTTTTTTCATCTTCAAGAGAAATATAATCTATCTCAAGTTTTTCACCAGTACGCTTTTTAATAAGCTGAATTGTACTATCAATAATGGTAAGGTTCCGTAATCCCAAAAAGTCCATTTTAAGCAAGCCGAGCTTTTCAATATCAGACATAGGGTATTCTGTAATAATAATTCCTTCTTTTGATTTCTGAACAGGTACAAGGTCAGAAAGAGGATCTCTCGCAATAATAACACCTGCTGCGTGAGTTCCTATGTTAAATTTAATACCTTCTACCGACTTTGCAAAGTCAACCAGTTCTTTAACCCTTGGATCACTGTCATATGCTTTTCTCAAATCCATACCGACTTCTAAAGCATCGTCAATACGAATTTTAGGAATGGTCGGAATCATTTTTGCAAGTTTATCCGATTCAGCATAAGGAATATCGAGAACCCTTGCAACCCCTTTTAAAGCAGCTTTTGCTGCAAGTGTGCCAAAGGTGATAATCTGACAAACTCTATCTTCCCCATATTTTTGAGAAACATATTCGATTACTTTTTCACGTCTATCAATACAAAAGTCGATATCGACGTCGGGCATACTTACCCTCTCAGGATTTAAAAATCTTTCAAAAAGGAGGTTATGTCTGATTGGGTCGATATTTGTAATTCCAAGCACATAAGCGATTAAACTTCCTGCCGCAGAACCCCTACCCGGACCTACGGGAATATCATTTTCCCGAGCAAATTTTATAAAATCCCAAACAATAAGGAAGTAGGCAGCAAACCCCATTTCTTCAATAATTTTAAGCTCAAACTTAAAACGCTCCTCAATTGCAGGAGTAATTTCAGCGTATCTCGCCTCTAATCCTTCCCTTGAAACCTTATTAAGATATGATTCAACGGTGTGATTAGCAGGAATAGGATAATCAGGCAATACAGATTTGCCCATTTCAATTATGAGTTTACATTTATCCGCTATATCAATTGTATTTTGAATAGATTTATTAAAAGTTTCATCATCAAGCCACCCAAAAAATGGTCTTAATTCTTCGGGAGTTTTTAAATAAAATTCTTGATTTGGAAATTTAAAACGCCCTGGGTCATTCTTAGTTTTACCCGTTTGAAGACAAATCAGAATATCATGACATTCAGCATCTTCTTTTCTGAGATAATGGCTATCATTAGTTATAACAGTAGGGATATCAAGTTCTTTTGCCAGTTTTAAAAGCTGAGGATTAACTCTTTGCTGCTCCGGCATCCCATGATCTTGTAATTCTATATAGTAATCATCGCCAAAATGATTTTTATACCACTCCGCAGTAGTTTTAGCCTTTTCATATTCATCTTTGTAGATATATCTTGAAATTTCACCGCCAAGACAAGCTGAAAGACAGATTAATCCTTCACTGTATTGCTCAAGAAGAGCTTTATTAATTCTTGGCTTATAGTAAAACCCATCAACATGTGAAATAGACACCAGTTTTACTAAATTTTTATAGCCTTCATTGCTTTTACACAATAAAACAAGGTGATAACTTTCTTTATTGTCGGCTTTTTTCTCTTTAATATCACCGTCAATAATATAGACCTCACAACCGACAATCGGGTGAACTCCCATTTCCTTTGCAGTTTTATAAAATTCGATAGCACCATACATAACACCATGATCTGTTATCGCTACCGCAGGCATATCATTAGCTTTTGCAAATTTAACAAGGTCTTTAATCCTTGTTGCTCCGTCTAAAAGACTATATTCAGTATGTAAATGCAAAGGAACATAAGGTGTTGGCATTTTTAATAAATCCGACTAGTTAATCTATTATAATTGTGTCAAAAAATCAGAATATTGGAAAGAGTTTAATTAGCAATCTCTATTTTCTTCTCTGCTTCTTTCTTGCAAACACCCAAATTTTCAAGTAACACACTACCTATAAATTTGCTTTGTTCCTTTGGAGAAATAGGTTTACCATCGGACAATAATGGTCGATATAACTCCCCATCGATGCAATTATATTTTGAAGAATCCAAACTGAAAAAATATTCGGACATTTCCTTATTGGTATTTTCAGGTGTAAAATTCCCTCTACTTACAAGCATATTTTGAGTATTTGAATCGTATTTAAAATTAATAGGCTCTCCTATTTCAATTCCTCCAATTCCTGAATGTAGCTCTTTATTTTCAGCCGAAACAACTTTTTTATAAGAAAAACCAATCGGAACAACCTTTACGCCTGCTTTTCTTTTTCTTGCAATTAAACTTACCATTTCAGCTATACCGGGCTGAAATGCTTCATTCATATCAAGATCGTTAAACATGCACATTTTGCCTTCGGGGAAAATAAATATATGCTTTCTCTCAGCCTTATCAGCTTGTTGCGTCTTACAAAAACTCTTAACTAATTCCATCATTGAGGTCTCATTTTTTTTACCTTTTGATCGAAATAATTGCGCATCTACTCCAACAAAACCAACAGCCTTATAAAGCTCTTTCATCTTATCATTTGCTCTTGAAAAGAAGCTATCCTCTACAATAATGGCGGGCCTGGGACAGTCCGCAGCCTTTCCTGCACTTAAATACTCTTTATAAAATAAAGTTAAAAAATCAGCAAAAAGAGAAGTAGACTCTTTGGGCCTATGATTCATTATAAATATATATTGCTCATCAGAATTAACAAGAGCCGAAAGCTTATTTTTTTCAAGATTAACTTCCAAGTCGGTCGCACCATTTTTTAAGGTTATTAGACCTCGCTTAACATCTATAGCATTAAGTAATTTAGGAATATACTCATGGCTTGATTTATCAACTGAAGTAACATCTGAATGTACTTTTCCAATATCAGTTTTCATATATTTAAAAAATACACCTTCTTCTATTGCTTTTGTAAAGTTACGAATCCCGTCATATAATGACTCCAATTGACTGGCAACACTGCGGATAAATCCTTTTTCTCTTTTTAAAACAGGCAATTCCTGACTAAGACTTACCATATCTGACGGAGATTTAAAAGGATATTTTTCGCCAAGAGATAATAAAAGATTATTAACTAATTTCCCTTGTCCGTACACAACCTTATTTATAGGCATCATAACAGCATGACTTGTAACACTCAAAGCTAAATCAGTCGGAGCTATATTTTTCATCTGACTTATATCAATATTTTTAACAGGTATTCTTATTCTTGCTGAAAAAGACAAATAAGAATTATTTCTAGCTAACATTAATTAAACCCTTTATATGTGAATAATAGTAAAATTAGAATTAAACTATAAAATCACCCTGAATTTCAAATATTAAATTCAAAATAAAAATTTTTACTGTTCTACATAGGTTTAAAAATCAATTAGTATATTTTTCAAATAATTTAAATTAGAAACAAGAATCCTAACTAACTGTTGACACCAAATTATGATTGTCATAACATAATTTAACAATCTAATAAATATTAAGGCGACATGGCCAAGTGGTAAGGCAGGGGTCTGCAAAACCCTTATCCCCAGTTCAAATCTGGGTGTCGCCTTTTTTAGTGCCTAATATTTTACATTTTCATCAATATGAGCTTTAATAATAGTAATAATTATATTAAACAAATGGGTTAATTCCACATTTTTAGTGTATAATTGTTTTGTTGATTACAAATAAATTATAAATGGGTATGATGAAAAAGATCGGTTTAATTGCTGCAATAGCACTAATATCATTAAATACCACTATTTCACTTCCTGCATTAAGTCAAGTTAATGAGGTTCAAAAGGCTGATGAATATCAAATCAGAACTTACAATCTCCATGTTTCTAACAAATATAATGCAAGAAAGTATTTTCTCGGGCCAAATGACATTTTAAGCATAGATGTTTTTGGTGTTGAAGAATTCAAGCAAGAAGATGTGAAAATCCAACCGGACGGTAAGGTTTTAATTCGTCCATTTGAACCAATTAAAGCATCTGGAATGACAATTGATGAATTACAAAGTTATTTGACAAAAAAATACGATTTTTATGTCAAAGACCCTAAAGTGTCAATAAGGCTAACTGAAAGTAGACCTTTTATCGTCTACATTACAGGCGATGTAAGTACTCCCGGAAGTTATGAAATAACAACAGACTCAAAGGCAGGGAACTATGTCACCAATGCCAAGCCTGAAACACATACAGACAGAAGAGCGCCAATTCTTACAAACGTACTTGTCGCTGCGGGTGGCTTAAAATTTGACTCTGACATAGAACATATAAAAATAAAAAATGATCTTGACGGAAGTGAATTTGAAGTAAATTTACTTGATATGCTTGATAAATCAGATACATCTCAAGATATTTATCTTATGCCTGGTGACAATGTGCATATTCCCAAATTGCCATCACCTCTGTCAATTAGCGAAGATAAATTTAAAAAGTTTGCATCAGCAACTTTCTGCCCAAAAACCATTCCTATTAAAGTATTCGGTTATGTAAACAACCCTGGGATTATACAACTTGACGTAACTCAATCTCTTGATTTAATGTCAGCAATTTCAGGTGCAGGAGGATTTTCAGGCGGTGAAGGGTCAAGACCTAACAGCGGCTCCCCTCCTAAACAAATCTTCATAAGCAGAACTGACGAAAACGGGAAAGTTGCAACAAAAACGATAAATCCGATGAAGGACAATATTACCATTCTTCCAAACGATATAATATATGTTCCTGATAAAGTAGCGCCAAAAGTAGGAAGAGCGTTTGACTTCGTATCAAGAATGATTAATCCGTTTTATGTTTATTCCTATACTCACAACAACTTTGATTATATGTTTAATGGACCTAAACGGTAGAAAGCAAAGGGATTATGCCTAATCGTATAATTTTACTTATATTTAAAGAAAGCCGCACAATTGCAACCGGACTTGTTCTTGGCTTTTTAATTTTCATCTGTTATCTGACTTTCTTTTATAAACCTGTTTATACAGCAGATACTAAACTATACATAAGAAATTTGCCAAAAAATAACATTATTACAAGCTATGGCAATACCCAAGTCGTCAAATCAGAAAGTGGATATAGTAATCCGCTGTTTAATGTTACCCAAATTATTGAATCAAATCAGGTTGCAGAAAATGTTTATAAAAAAATAAGCATTAAATATGCTAATGACCTGAAAAAAATGGGTATGAATAATAAAGCGGAATGGTGTAACTCTTTCAGTTCACTATTAAAGCTTAAAATTGAACCTTCAACCGATATTATAAAAGTTACATTAAGCTGGAACGACAAAAAAGCAACTGCCGATATTCTTGACATAATTGTCAATGAATTTAAAAATGAAAACCTTAAAATAAGCAAAGACCTTGAAACGAAACAAAGAGTATTTTTAGACAAAGAGTTAAGCAGAGTAGAAAAAGATCTCCGCAATATCAGACTAAAAGTTAAAAACTACAGAGAGCAATCTCACTCAATAAGCAATTTAAACGAAGCTGCCGATTTAACTCAAGCAAGAGTATCTCTTGAACAACAAAGAGAACTTATATCCAGCCAAGTAAGCTATTATGACAAAAAACTTAATAGCCTTGAAAATCAATTAGGGATACCAAATGTAAAAACCGCAATTAAATCAGCTGAAATAGGTATGGATCCTTATCTGGTACAGTTAAATCAAAACTTAGCTTCATTACAACAACAGCACGCAAAACTTACTTCTAAATTCACAGAAAATTATCCCGATGTTGTTTCAACAAGAAATGAAATACTTTCTGTTAAAAAGAACATACTAAAAAGACAAAAAGAAGTATTGCAACATTTTGCGGTATCAAAAGGCATATACAATGATACCTCTGCCAAAGTCATCGAAGAAATGTCAAGAAGTGAATCCGAAAAAATGGCTCTTAGTGCTCAACTATCAACATTAAAAGCTGGAATTGATCAACTCAAAGGAGAAGAGAAGCAACTAGCAGGAAAAGATTTCGGACTTGATGAATTAAGAAAAGTTGAGTCTGCTTTACTTACCGCATATACAAACGTAAAAGAAAAACAGCTTGAAGCGACTATCCTTGAAAATGAAATAATTGATAACGTTGTAATTCTAGGCGGAGCTTCTATTCATTCAAATTCAATAACCTCTATTTTCGGCAAATTGCTTGGATTCCTTACATTAGGTTTCCTCGGTTCACTTGCATTTGCATGGATAAAAGAAGAAATTGAAGACAAATGGGTTGACTCAAAAGAAATTGAAATCATTACCGAAAAGAAAGTTCTTGGTATTATTCCTTGGGTTAAATGCCAACAAGATTTACCAAAAGACTTCGTACTTGAACATGACTCCATTATGGGAGTTGCCTACGGAAACATGGTTTCAAGTATTATTAGCGAATCTTATCTTAAAGAAGTTCACTCTATCTCATTCTTATCAACAATAGAGGCGAGAGGAAAATCACTAATGATTCCTAACATAGCCCTTACGCTTGCAAGAATGAACCGTTCGGCGATAGTTGTTGATATTGACTTTATCAGACCTGGAAAACTTTTCAATGACTTTAACATTGAACCTCCAACGAATAAGCCTGATATCATCAATGTAGTAGATGAAGTAAACCGTGAATTAAGATTACATAAAGCAATTAATAATGATTACTTACAACATATTATTGCCAATGCGATAACCCCAATTAATGTAACACTTAAAAACGGAACTGAATTAAATTTCTCTTACTTATGCTCTAATAATGAAGTTCTTAATATAGCCGATTATGTTGCGACAAAAGGCTTTAAATCAATTATAGACTTCCTTAAAGAACATTATGAATTCATTCTGATTGATACTCCGTCAAGACCGCATATTTATCCTGAATTCTCTTATATTCCCGAGTTTTCAGACGGAATTGTCATTATGTCGGCAATGGAAACAAACAGAGAAAAACTTATCAACCTTATTGACAAACTTGAAAAAACAAATACCAACGTACTTGGTATAATTGCCAGAGAGCAAGATTCTGAAATAGAAAATTATTTTAGTACAAAAAAATCAGGCGATTACACATGTACTCCAATTGGTTGTGATGTAAACGGGAAAAATGAAAAAACTTTATAATATAGATTTAAGGGATGACAACTTATATAAGCTTTTTGAAAGCCGTTTCTTGCTGCTTTTTACAGGGCTTATATGCGGTGTAGCAGGAGTTAGCTTTTCTGCCGAACTGGGGGTTAATCCCTTTATTCTGTTTTTTGGTATTTTAATAGCTATTTATATTGGATTCAGCGGATTAAAAAAGTCCGTCACATCACCTGTGTTTATTTATTTTGTTACGCAATTTATATTTATATGGCTATACATGGACGAAAAAATACTAGGGCACTTTAATTTTTCTGCAAAAGTAAATATGCTCACCCTTGGAATAGCTTCATTTACCACCTTATTTTATTTCTTTAATCACTTTAATTATTTATGGAAAAATTTTCCCGCTTTCAGATATTTAACAATATTTTTTGCTATAAATATTCCATATTTCTTCTTATATCATTCCGATTTCAACCTTGCTAACTATAAAACAGGTTATGATTTAAGATTAAACAGCCAATATGAAGGCTCAAATGCAAATTTCATAGTATTCTTAGACAGTTTATGTCCTTTAATCGGTTATACTGTTGGATTAATGGTCTTTAAAAATGCTAAAAACTATGCACAAGTGGTTGATACTATGAAAAACATTATAGATAAAACTGCAAAAATATTTTGGATATACTATTCTATAATGATTGTTACTGTTCTAATTGGATTTAATACTCCTGAATTTTTTGCAAACAGACTTAGAATCGAATTTATTGGCGATTATGGTCCGCAAATATTTTTATCATTATTTTTAATATTATTTTTAGCCTTCAAAATTTATAAAGATAATTTCACCAATGAAACTATAAAATTAAATTTTATTAAACTCGTACCTTTAATTTTAATTAATACAATATTAATATTTCTGCTTGGAAACAGAACGTCATTAATCGCATTAACGGCATCAACTTCCATCTTTATATTATATGCACTTAAATTAGGATTTAAAGTTCAAAGTATAAATCTAAATACCAGAACAAGAAGATTTATTAAAACGGCATTTGAATTAAGCATGATAATTATTCCTGTCTTAATCGCCTTTTACTTGATTTTCGCAACACCTGAAGCACTAACCAATAAAATAGACGAATTTTTAAACCCTGCAACACTTGATGTAAGAACCAGTAACTGGGATTTATTCACAAATGAATGGATAGATAGATTGAATTTCAATACAGCGTTGTTTGGATTTGGGCTAGGAGCATCAAGAGAAACTATATTCTTTGTATCCGCAATGCAAGGGGTTGGACACCTTGTTCAAACCGTTCACAACCATATAGCAGAAGTTGTTTTTGACTATGGAGCATTAAGTATCTTTTACTTTATGTCTTACTTATATATCTTCTTAAAGAGCCTTATGAATATAAGAAGATACCCTAATTTAAAAATAAAACTCTTTAGCCTTGTAAATGTTTGTTTGATTATATTTTTCTTTATCTACCACCAAACAGATGGAATTAAAGTAACAACAGGTTTAATCTTCTTCTCTATGGTAGGTTTTATGGATTCATTAATACATGGGCTTCTTCATAATAAAGAAGAATATACAAAAATAAAATAATAAGTCTTTTACTACACTATATAAATGATTTATCGATAAAATAACAAAAATAGTTCTAAAGAATCATAAAATATAATCCTCAATAAGCTATGCTACTAAAAGAATATCAGTAGTAGACTAACGGGGAGTTTAATTTATGGTAAGTGGAATTAACAGTCAGCAATATCAAACAGGACAAATACAAGGACATCACAAACACAAAAATCCACAGGATATGTTCAATGATTTATCTAAAGATGTTGGTGCTGATGGAACAGGAATTAGTGAAGATCAATTACAAACAGCTCTTAAAGAGGCTCAATCAAATGGAGATACCAGAAAAACCAAAATGCTCGGAAGAATGATTGAGGATTTTGATAAACTTTCAGGTGGCAGCGATAAAATAACAGCCGATAGTATGCAAAAAGCTATGGAATCAATGAGAGGTCATCGTAGACAAGCACCTCAAACTTCTTCAGCAAAAGGTAATTGCCAGCCATGTTCTAACTGCGGCAGTTGCGGAAAAACTCAAGATCCAAGCACAGTAACTTCTGATCAGCTTAAATTTCCTATTGATATAAGAGTATAAAATCGTTATATATGAATTAAACAATAGAGATCGCTTAAAAAAGGGGTCTCTATTAATAAATAATATTTTACAGATAATCTGCTATTGCATTAATTAATACGATATAAGCAATGAAAATGTTAGTTTGACAAAATAAATTTCAACCTATATTATTTAATTATATAAATTATATTGTGGGTTAGAGAGACTTTGAAAAATACAAAAAAAAGAAAAAAAAGAAAGCTATTATTAAAATTGCTAATTTGGATTTTAATGCTTGTTAGCTTTTCCTTGATTTTAATGAGTATATTTTTAGGAAATATTAGTCAAAACAATCTTTTAGATACAAGTAAATCATTAAGTGACATGAGTGTTAATTCCGTCCAAAAAACAGGTAATAACATGATAGATGTAACTGAAGGAGTTATGTCTAAAACAAATACTGATTCCATGAATCTAAGCAGCAAAACCCTTACAGAAACATCTAACTCTCTAGTAAAAGAAAGCAAATCATCAATAGAAGATATTAGTTCAAAATTAACCAATTTAAGTCATGATAAAATGAATCAGACAAATCATGACATACTGGCTGTAACAGAAAAAGCTATAAAAAACACAGGTGATTCTTTAATAAATACAAGTCAAAATTATTTAATTGAGGCTGTTACTGACAAAAATAAAAAAGAAGCAGATGAAGTTTCAGGGCAAATTTCTAATTCTATTGGAAATTGTATGGATATCCTTGAAATGATAACTAAATTTAAAGATATAAAAAATTTAACTGCTGAAAGTGTCCAATATTTCATTACTTCAGCACAAAAAAGTTATATGGTATTAACAAATATTTCCGTTGCAAATAAAACAGGTGATGAAATTGCAAAAGTATCAACCGATGAAGTTGTTACGACAACTGATTTAAAAAACATATCCACAAATCAAGCATTTGAATCGGCAGTTAAAGGGAAAAAATATATTTCGGAAGTAAAAACAAAACTAGGTTATTCATATGTTACTGTCGGTATCCCAATTTGGCAATATCCTGGTAGAACATCTGGAGCTTTAATTGCAGATATAAGGCTATCTAATATTACTGAACTTGTAAGTAAAAAACAGATTGGTAAAACAGGATTTTGTTTTGTAGTGGATGATAATGGAAAGATTCTTTTCCATCCAAACAGACAAATTAATATTAACGCTTCTGACCTTTTATCTTTAAATAATGAAAAATTAAAATATAAAATTTTTAAAATCAATTCGAATACAGAGGTTTTAGCTGTTGCATCAAACGTAAAAGCACTTAATAGTAAAGTAATAGTAGTACAGCCAACTACTGAAGCATTTAAAGCAGCAGAAGAAATGGAAACAGTTGTACAAAAACAAACAATTCATACATTAAAACTTATGAATTTATCCTCTAATCATGGATTAAAAATTGCACTTAAAATTATGAATGATGAAGCAAAAAAAGCTGCTTCTGAAAGAGCAATAAAAATGACGCAAAAAACCACTAAAGATATAAATTCAGCTGTAAATACGTTAAAAGATTCAAGCAAAAAATCTTTAAATTCAGCTTTAAATAATTTAAGACCAATTGCAAAAAATCAATCAGAAAGTGTTTTAAAGGAAATTCAAGAACAATCAAAGGGTAAAATAATAAAATCAGAAGAAAAAATAGTGTCCCATACTGTAATTTTATTATTCATATTCCTTGCCATATCTTCAGTTATTGCCGTTTATATGGCAAAAAATATTGCAAATCCAATACAAAATCTTACTCAGGTCGCAGATAAAATTGCTAAAGATGACCTTTCAGGTGAAATACAAATTGAAGACAGAGAAGAAGAAGAAATTGATAATCTTTATAATACCTTTAACAATATGCAGCATAATTTAAAAGGCATAATTTCTAAAATAGCATCTAATGCTGAAAATGTATCCTCTTCTTCTAAAGAATTAACTACAATAACTGCTGAATCGAGCAAAGAAATCGAAAATATTGTTATAGCTATTCAAAATGTGGCAAATGGTGCAAAAAATCAGTTAGACTTATCAGAAAATACAAAAACTATAGCCTATAAAATAGCAGAAGAAAGCCTGCAAATAAAAACAACTACAACAGCGGTTATTGATTCATCTAATATAGCAAATGACAAAGCTCTTTTTGGAAGTAAAGTATTAAATGAACTTGTCATCCAAATGAATGTTATTAACGAAAAAATCAACTATTCGGGAGAAATTGTTAATGTACTTGAAAAGCAGGCAGAGCAAATCAATAAAATTATTGAAATGATTACCTCTATTTCAGAACAAACCAACCTTTTATCACTAAATGCAGCAATAGAAGCCGCAAGAGCCGGTGAAAACGGAAAAGGTTTTGCGGTTGTAGCTGATGAAGTAAGAAAGTTAGCAACTCTATCAAAGAAATCAGCTGGAGAAGTTAATACCGTTATCTCTGAAATTAAAAAAGAAATTGCTAATGTCGTTAATTCTATTAAAGATGGAAGTACAGCAGTAAAATCCGGATTAGAAAAAACAAATGATGCTAATACATCTTTTAAAGATATTATAAACTCCTTTAAAGATGTTTCATCGCAGGTAAGTAACGTCTCTGAATTAATTATTAATATTAATACAGGAATACAGGAGATGGTAGGGAAAATAAATACCATATCTGAAATATCAAAAATAGCCTCAGATAAAACACATGATGTTGTTTCTTCAGTTGAGGAACAGAATGCATCGATGGAAGAAATTGCAGGAACGGCGTCAATGCTTTCTCAAATGTCTTCAGATTTAATAAATGTAGTAAAATCATTCAAGTTAAACTAACTTAAGCTGAATTAAAAAGGAGATCAAATTTTGTTTAAAAAATTACTAGTTTCTTCACTTATTGTAGCTGCTTTTGTATCAATTCAAAGTAACCCATGTAAAGCAGAACAGGCTTTTAGAATTTCAGGCTCAACAACTATGCAGCCTTTATCTAATGATGCGGCTGATTTATATTCAAAAAAATACGGCGAAACAATTCTTGTAGAAGGTGGTGGTAGTGGTGTTGGAATAAAAGATGCTATTTCTGGAGCCTCTAGTCTAGGATCTTCAACAAGAGCATTAACAGATGCAGAAAAAGTATTAGTAACCTCTGTAACAGTTGCTCGTGATGCACTAGATGTTATTGTAAATGAAAAGAATCCTGTGAAAAACCTAACAAGAGCTAATATTACTGATATTTTCAGTGGTAAAATTACAAACTGGAAAGAACTAGGTGGCCCAGATGCTCCTATATTTATCGTAAAACAGCCTAATGATTTTGCCGAAACGATCCAGCTAGAAAAATATTCAGGATTAAAAAATGCAGAATCAGCTGAAAGTGGAGTAAATGGAAAATTTACATCTAAAACTGAAACAATATCCTCTAACCTTGACCTAGTATCTTATGTAGGTGAAAACCCAACTGCAATAGGCTATTGTTCAAATGGTACGGCAGTTACTTTTAAAGAGCAAGGTATAGCAGTAAAAATTGTTTCTTTAGACGGGGTTACTCCATCAAAAGAGACTGTATTTAACCATACTTACCCAGTACCAAGAGAATTAAATTATGTTTATAAAACATTAAACCCAAAAACAGAGAAATTTCTAAAAATCTTTTCAACTCCAGAAGGTAAAGATTTAATGTTAAAACAAGGCTTTTTAATTGATTAATTCTATTTGAAATCAGGAGTTACGCAAAGTATCAAAACTGCTGAAAATAAAGTATTATTTTAATAGCTGTGCTTAAATGAATCTCACAATGAGTACTTTGACCATTAACCATAATGAGTTTTGCTTCAAAAAGAGATTATTTTTAGAGTTTTTTATGAAAATTTAGAATATAACTCTAGTTTTTTGAATAAATAACCATGGTTTTATATATGCAGTAGTAGTCGCAATACTAGCTATAGGATTCATTTAGGTTTAGGCATCGCTACAATCCAATAGAGTTAGCTCTTAAACAATTTTGCGTAACTCCTGTTGAAATATTTGATAAGAACCTCTTATAATAAGAGGTTCTTATTTTTTAACGGTTATTGAAATAAAATACTGACTAAAAATTAATTAGTCAGTATCTTCTCAAATTATTTATAAGTAACTATTTAGAACAACATGCAGCTGTTTTTTTAGCTGCTAAATATTCGTTAATAGCTTTAGCTGCTTTTTTACCAGCGCCCATCGCATTAATAGCATTTGATTCGCCAACAGGAGCAACGTCACCACCTGCATAAACGCCGTCAAGGTTAGTTAAGCCTGTTTCTTTATCAACTATAATGTAACCTCTTCTGTCAACTTGAAGATCCATTCCCTCTTCAACTGCAGAACGTTGAATAATCGGATTAGGATTTGTGCCTAAAGCAACAATTACAGTATCAAATTCAATATCAACGATATTATCTTTAATTGCTACAGGTCTTCTTCTTCCACTTTCATCAGGCTCACCAAGTTCCATCACTTGAAGTTTAACAGCTTTTGAATATCCATTTTCACCAATAATTTCAAGAGGTGCATGTAAGAATAAGAATTCAACTCCTTCTTCTTTAGCATGTTCAATTTCAGCTTTTCTGGCAGGAAGCTCGGCTTCAGTACGTCTATAAACAATTGTTACATTATCAAAACCAATTCTTTTTGCAGTTCTTGCCGCATCCATAGCAGTATTTCCACCGCCAAATACAGCACATTTTCTGCCAAACCTAATTGGAGTAGGCGTTTCAGGTCTATTTGCTCTCATAAGATTTACTCGAGTTAAAAACTCATTAGCAGAGAAAACTCCGTTAAAGTTTTCGCCGGAGATTTCTAACATTTTAGGTAAACCTGCTCCGCTACAAATGAAAATAGCATCAAAACCATCTTCTTTCAGATCATTTATTGAAAGTGATTTGCCGATTATTACGTTTTTCTTGAACTCAACGCCCATCTCGACTAAATTATTTAATTCTCTATCAAGAGCAGTTCTAGGAAGTCTAAATTCAGGAATTCCATATCTTAAAACACCGCCTAATGAGTGTAACGCTTCAAAAACAGTTACTTTATGACCTGCTTTAGCTAAATCGGCAGCCGCAGAAATCCCTGCACATCCTGAACCAATAACAGCAACTTTTTGTCCTGACTGTGGTAAGTCAACTTTTTCAGCACTTGAATTATCGCCGACATATCTTTCAAGACAACCGATTGCAACGGGTTTATCCTTAATACCTACGACACAAGCGCCTTCGCATTGTCTTTCCTGAGGGCAAACTCTACCGCATACAGATGGTAAAAGACTGCTATTTCGTATAATTTTACCTGCTTCATCAATATTTCCTTCAGAAACCTTAGTGATAAAACCGGGTATATCAATATTAACAGGACATCCTTTTACGCAACGAGCATTTTTACATTGAAGGCATCTACTTGCCTCTAATGCAGCCTGTTCTTTCGTAAAATTCTGTTCAACTTCTTCAAAGTTTTTATTTCTATAATCAGGATCCAATGTTGGTGGATGCTGTCTTTCTGCTTTTTCTTTTGCCATTTGTAATAATTCCTTCGCTATTATACTCATGATAATTTTTAATTTATATCATGCTCTTGTTGTCCATGGCTAGAGATTTATACTCTTTCTTCTCTAACTTTATCCATAATTGCTTCAAACTCTTTCTCATCAAGGGTTTCTTTCTCTAAAAGAACCTTAACAATTGCTTCAACCATATCTTTATTATCTTCAATTATAGTTTTAGCAAATTCATATCTTTCTTCAATTAAAGTTTTTATTTCTTTATCAATTAAAGAAGCGACTTCTTCTGAAAAGTTTCTATCTGAGCCAAAATCTCTGCCCATAAATACATGTTCATTTTTCTTACCATAAGCAATATGACCAAGTTTATCACTCATACCAAAGGTTGTAACCATTTTTCTCGCTAGATCAGTTGCTCTTTCAATATCATTTGAAGCACCTGTTGTTATTTCATCAGCACCAAAGAACATTTCTTCCGCAATTCTTCCACCAAGAAGCATAGCAATTCTATCTAATAACTGAGATTTTTTATAGGTAAGATGATCTTTTTCAGGTAAGGTCATTGTTACACCCAATGCCATACCTCTAGGAATAATCGTAACTTTATGAAGCGGATCACTATTTTTAAGGAATTTTGCTAAAAGAGCATGACCAACTTCGTGATAAGCTGTATTTTCTTTTTCTTCTTCTGTAATTATTCTACTTTTCTTTTCAGGACCTGCAATAATTTTATCGATAGCATCTTCTAAATCAGGCATTTCAATTTGAGTTTTCTCATGTCTTGCCGCAAGAAGAGCTGCTTCATTAAGAAGATTTGATAAATCAGCACCAGTAAAGCCAGGGGTTCTTTTTGCAATTGTTTTAATATCAACATCAGGAGCAAGAGGTTTTCCTTTTGAATGAACCTCAAGAATCTGCTCTCTACCAAGGATGTCAGGCTTATCAATAATAACCTGTCTGTCAAATCTACCCGGTCTTAAAAGAGCATTATCAAGAATGTCAGGTCTGTTAGTAGCCGCTATTATAATAATACCTGTACTACCGTCAAATCCATCCATTTCAACAAGAAGCTGGTTAAGAGTCTGTTCTCTTTCGTCATGTCCACCGCCCATTCCTGCGCCTCTTTGTCTGCCTACAGCATCTATTTCATCAATAAATACAATGCTGGAATCATGTTTCTTAGCCTGTTCAAAAAGGTCTCTAACCCTTGAAGCACCGACACCAACGAACATCTCAACAAAGTCAGAACCACTTATACTGAAGAACGGGACTCCTGCTTCACCCGCAACAGCTTTTGCTATAAGTGTTTTACCTGTACCAGGTGAACCTACAAGAAGAACACCTCTAGGAATTTTTGCACCAAGAGCTGTGTATCTTTGCGGATTTTTCAAGAAGTCTACAACTTCTTCAAGTTCTTTTTTAGCTTCATCAATACCAGCGACATCAGTAAATTTAACTTTTACATTTTTATCCATAGAAAGTTTAGCTCTGCTTTTACCAAAGGACATAGCTTGAGAGCCACCACCCTGTACACTTCTAAACATTAAGAACAAGGCAACTACAAGCAACACAGGTAGGAATAACGATCCTATAAGCCCCATCCACTGCCATGAATTATTTTGAGCAGTAACTGAAACATCAACCTTATGAGCATCCAGTTTATCCCATAATGTTGGTGTATTTGACGGCATATAGACTTTATAAGCCTTTGGAGCTTTATAATTTGCAAGTACATAATTATCATATACTTTTACGTTTTTAATTTCGTTTTTATTCACCTTTGATAAAAACTGACTGTAAGAGATTTCTGAGATCGAAGTATCAGCCTTTGACATAAACAAAGTCAAAATAAACAAGCCTCCAATAAGGAGCAAGATAATCATCAAGCCTGCTGTTTGATTGTTCTTTTCATTTTTTTGCATTAATTATCCCTCTAATTCTTATTACATATATATTATATTCATCAACATAAAGAATAGATTTCTAGCATTAATATACATTACAATTTTACTATAATTTTAATTTTTGTAAAAATTTTTTACAAAATAATCAACAAATAACTTCCTAAATGTTTATATAGAGTAAACTAAAGTCTAAAGATTAATAATATTGGATTATTTACATGATAGCTCCATCGTATTAAGATAGTCATGATAGAATACCAGGAATCGATTATTGACCTTCCGGACAAAATTTAAGGAGACACTCCATTGAGCGACAAGATTATAATAAGAGGTGGCAGAGAGCTTTCCGGAGAAGTTTGTATAGGCGGAGCTAAAAATGCAGTGCTGAAGCTTATGGCAGCTGCCATTCTTTTAGATGACGAATGCATATTACATAATGTTCCCGAACTCACTGACGTAAGAACTATGATTGAGGTTATGAACAGTCTGGGCGTAAAAACAGACTACAAACCTGAAACTAAATATCTCAAAATAGATGCAAGCCATATAACAAATTATGAAGCAAATTATGAATTTGTAAGTAAAATGAGAGCTTCATTCAACGTATTGGGTGCACTTCTTGGAAGATGCAAAGAAGCTAAAGTAGCATTACCTGGTGGTTGCGCTATTGGTGAAAGAAGAATAGACTTTCATATTAAAGGACTTGAAGCATTAGGTGCTCAAATAAAAATTGAGGGCGGATATGTTATAGCAAAAGCTAAAAAACTTGTGGGTGCAGAAATTTACCTCGATAGACCGAGTGTGGGAGCAACCGAAAACTTAATGATTGCTGCTGTTCTTGCAGAAGGCTCAACACTTCTTAAAAATGCAGCTCAAGAACCTGAAATCGTCGATCTTGCTAACTTCTTGAATGCATTAGGAGCTGATATATCTGGTGCAGGAACATCTGAAATCATTATTAACGGTGTAAAACAAGAAAATTTAAAATCAATAACTTATACTACAATTCCTGACAGAATTGAAGCAGGTACATATATGGCTGCGGTTGCAGCTACAAGAGGAAAAGTAATAATAAAAAATATTTTTCCAAATCAAGTAAGCGCAATGGCAAATAAACTTAGTGCAATGGGCGTAAATATTCACTTATTAGACCCGTTCAGCATAGAAGTAAGCTGTCAATCAAGAACTAAAGCTGTTGATGTAGTAACTCAACCCCATCCCGGCTTTCCAACAGATTTACAATCGCCAATTATGGCTGCTTTAACTGTATCCAAAGGAATAAGTGTTATCACCGAAAGCATTTATGAAAACAGATTCAGGCAAATAGGCGAATTAAGAAGAATGGGAGCCGATGTTCAACAAGAAGGTTCACATGCAATAATAAAAGGTGTAAAATCATTAACAGGAACACAAGTAAGAGCAAGTGACCTTAGAGCAGGAGCTGCATTAATAGTTGCAAGTTTATGTGCTAACGGTACTTCTGAAATTCTTGATCTTCATCACATAGATAGAGGTTATGAAAACTTAATTGAAAAATTAACTTCATTAGGTGCAGATGTTCAAAGAGTTCCACTTGATGTAAATGATACTCTTACCCCAATTCTTCAATAACAAAGGGACAAAATGGCAAACTTTAAAAGATGGTACGATCATGATCCTCTATTGATGGAGGTTATGGACATATTAGAGAACTATCAGGAAGAACTCAAAGATCAGGCACTTGTTTTTTTAGATAAAATAGAAAAACAAGTCGGAAAAGAGATGATAGATGCTTTTTATGCGTCAATAAAACCTCAAATAAAAGGCAACAGATGGTATGATCATGATCCTTTAATTTCTAAAACCATCGAATTACTGAGAGTGGTACCACCTGAAATCCAAAAAAAAGCCGCTGAAGGCTTCTTGCAAGCACTAAAACAAAAGGGATTAACCCCAGAACTCTTAAATGAAGCCAAAAGTGAAGATTAAAACTAAAAATGGTATTGATTAATTCAATACCATTTTTAGTTTTAAAAGCATAAATAATAAAAAGTTCAAAAAAATGCTGTCAACACTTCGTTAACAGCATTTTTAATATAACTCAAATTATTATGCGTTTGTTCTTGTTGAACCAACTTGATGAAGTCTGATGAAATTTGTTCTTCCAACAGCCATTTCAGGTAATCCGCCTGTGATGATAATTTTATCACCAGGATTTAACAATTTTTGATCAATAAGCATATCATCTAATTTTTTAAGAAGATCTTCTGTAAAGTTTTTCTCATATTCGATACAGAAAGGATAAACATCCCAGAAAAGAGCTAATCTTCTGCAAACTTCTTCTCTATCAGTAATTGCGAATATAGGCACAGAAGGTTTAGCTTTTGAAAGCAGTCTACCTGTATAACCTGAACGTGTAAATGCAACGATAGCATTAACTTCTACTTCATTTACCATTCTGATTACTGAAGTTGCAATAGCTTGTGAATCTAATTCATATATTTCTCTAGCTTTATCAGCATACTGATTTGATTTATAAGCTGTACTTGATTCAATATTTTCAGCAATCATTGACATCATACTTACTGCTTCAACAGGATAAGCACCAACAGCAGTTTCAGCTGATAACATTACAGCATCAGAACCGTCAAGAATAGCGTTAGCTACGTCACTTGCTTCAGCTCTTGTAGGAATAGGACTTTCGATCATTGACTCAAGCATTTGTGTCGCTGTAATAACCGCTCTTCTTTGAGCATTAGCTTCATCAATAATTCTTTTTTGAACCAGTGGCACTTTTTCAGGGGAAATTTCGATACCTAAATCGCCTCTAGCAACCATTACGCCTTCAGAAGCAGCAATAATTGAGTTTAAATTTTCTACCGCTTGAGGTTTTTCAATTTTAGCAATGATAGGAATTTCGCCACCAAAATCATTTATGTATTTCTTAGCAAGAATAATATCATCTCTTGTTCTTACGAAAGAAAGAGCGATATAATCTACGTTATTTTCAACACCAAACTTGATGAAAGTTACATCTCTTTCAGTTACAGCTGATAAACTTGCCGTTGTTCCAGGAATGTTTAACCCTTTTCTTGAAGTTAAAGGTCCGCCATAAATAACTTCAACATCAACTTCACCAGGCCTTACAGCTAAAGCTTTCAAGCCAATTTTGCCGTCATTTAAAAGAACTTTGTCGCCGGGCTGAACATCATTTGCAATACCTGCGTAATCAACAGGAATTACATTTGGTTCATCAGTTTCAAGCATAGGTTTAATTGTATACTTTTCACCATTAACAAGATCCATTTGAGCTTTAAGATTTCCAACTCTTATTTTAGGTCCTTGTAAGTCTAATAAGATAGAAACAAAGATATTAAGATCTTTTGAAACTTTTCTTACTAACTCAATGTTTCCTTTATGAAACTCAGGTGTACCGTGGGATGTGTTAACTCTAAAAATTCTAACACCCGCTTTAATAAGCTCTGCCATTCTTTCCTCAGAATTTGAAGCAGGTCCGAGCGTTGCTACAATCTTTGTCTTTATCAGTTTATCCATTGTTTTCTCCTTGATATTAACGGAAAATTCTTTTATAACTACCAGCTGAAGATTAGTTTAAAACAAAAAAACTTCTAATAAAAGAAGTTTATGCTCTTCAAAAATAGAATAAAAAAAAATAGGCTGAGATACAAGCTAATTTTTTTTAAAATAAAGATTTTACTAAGATTTTAATTAAGCTGTTTTTTTGTTATTAAATAAGTATGGTTATAGCTTTAAATAAAAGGAATTTGCAGATGACAAGTATCTATGTAATCGAAGTAGAAGGTCACATTATAGACTCTCTAACATTACCAAAAATTATGGATACAATCCTTGATATGGGTGCCAGTTATAACATTGAAGATATTAAAATAGGCAATAAAAAAGAAGAATCATCATATGCAAGATTATGTATATCTGCTGAAGATGATGAAATAATGTCAAAAATACTTGAAAAAGTAACAAAACAGGGCGCAACACTTCTTAAAGAAGAAAATGTTACTTTAGGAGAAAGTGTTAAAGACCAAACAATGCCTGATGCTTTTTATTCCACAACAAACTTAAAAACTGATATTTTACTTGACGGAGAATGGATAGCTGTTGGTGATACCGCTATGGACTGCGGTATTGTTGTTAATACAGAAAATAAAACTGCGAAATGCCTTAAACTCAGCCAAATTAAAAAAGGCGATAAAATTGTTTTAGGCTATATGGGGGTTAGAGTTCATCCGCTTAAAAAACATGAAGATAAACAAGTTTTTTCTTTTATGGGAAGTGAAGTTTCATCAGAAAAACCAAAATCCTTGGTTATCAAGAAGATTGCAAAAAGAATGATCGAAATGAAAAAAAATAACGAAGGAAAAATTCTTTTTGTACTTGGGCCTGCCGTTGTTCATACAAAATCAAGAGAAGCCTTTTCAAAACTTATTGAACTGGGTTATGTCGACTATATGTTTGCAGGAAATGCTCTTGCAACACACGATATAGAAGCAGCTTTATATGGAACATCCTTAGGTGTCTCACTTGAAGATGGAACTCCTATCACAGGCGGACATTCACACCATTTAAGAGCTATAAATAAGGTCAATCAATGCGGAAGTATTAGAAATGCCGTTGAATCAGGCATAGTAAGCAACGGAATTATGCACACCTGTATTAAAAATAATGTTGACTTCGTTTTAGCAGGTTCAATAAGAGATGACGGACCTTTACCGGAAGTTATAAGAAACTCTGTTGAAGCACAATGCGAAATGAAAAAACGTATCAACAAAGACGTACAAATGACCATAATGGTTGCGAGCATGTTACATTCAATAGCAGTCGGCAACCTTTTACCTGCATATGTTGAGACCATATGCGTAGATATAAACCCTGCAGTTGTAACAAAACTTGCAGATAGAGGCAGCTTCCAAACAATCGGGCTTGTAACCGATATAGAAGCATTTATGAGAGATCTGGCAGAATGTATTTCCGAGGAGACGAAAAACAATGCATGAACGAATTTTAATGTGCCCTCCGACCTATTTCAGTATTGATTATGCAATCAATCCATGGATGTCGGAAGAAACAAACTCTGACCTTGAGTTAACAAAAAAACAATGGAACAACCTTAAAAGCACTTTAGAAAGTCTTGGTGCTGAAATTGTAGAAATGGAACCACAGCCAAATTTACCAGATCTGGTATTTACTGCAAACGCAGCTGTAGTTTATAACAAAATTGCAATAATCAGCCGTTTCAGATTTGAAGAAAGAAGACCTGAAGAGCAATTCTTTGCTGACTGGTTCAGAAACAATGGATTTATAGTAAGTCTTTTACCTGAAGAAATTTGCTTTGAAGGTGCAGGCGATGCTCTTTTCATTGGTGATACCCTATTTTCAGGACATGCGCCACGTACAGACATCAACTCACATGCTCATATAGCTAAAATATTTAATATAAATGTTCTGTCTTTAGAGCTTGTAGACAAGAGATTTTACCATATTGACACATGTTTCTGTCCATTAACAGACGGTTATGTGATTTACTTCCCGGGCGCATTTGATGAATATGGCAACAAAGTTATTGAAGCTAATGTACCGCCCGAAAAAAGAATTGCGGTAACAGAAGAGGAAGCCTGTAAATTCAGCTGTAATGCAGTAAGTTTAGGTAAAAACGTTGTAATGAATAAAACAACTGACAGACTTAAAAAAGTGCTTGCAGATAAAGGCTTTAACACTCATGAAGTAGATCTTAGCGAATTCCTTAAATCAGGCGGTTCTGCAAAATGTTTAACTTTAAAAGTCTAAACAAATACTTGCATTCAAATACCAAATTAAATAAAATAATTTAACGATTAATGTAAAAAGCCTTTTGTTTACCAACTCCATTTATGCAAAGGGCTTTTACATAATCGGTAAAGAAAAGTAAACAAATCTCAATCAAATCAAAAGATAACGCAATTATATCGTTTAATATTTTTTAGTTAACATGTTTTTAAAATTCCAGCGTGTAGAATCATTAGAAGGCAGAAATCTTATTTAATGGATATTGGTATTTTTAGACCCATAAATAAAGTTCTTATAGATAGAAAAAGTGATTTAAATAAAGCTATTGATAATGGCGTTATTAAAAAAAGCGTCAGTCAACTTGCTGATTCCAAAGCCATTTTGCCTGTTCTTCTACTTGAAGGAACAGTAATTTTAGGGAGATGCTCACAGGCAAAAAAAAGAGACGAGCTTGAATTTAAAGAGCGCTTCAGAGAAGAGCTTTTAACCTCTGCTACATGGTTATTCGGGGTTGATGCCTTCAATAAATCCTTTGATTATGCTCTTAAAAAAATACTTAAACTTGATACCAGCGCAGATATTTTTAAAGATGATGTTCTTAAAAGATTTACTAAAGGTCGCTCTGAGGCTTTCAAAAATACTCTTATCGGTGCAAAATTTACAAAAGTTGCAATAAGTACGGCAGCTACTATTTATATAATTGGCTCATTAATTCCAAAACTTAATCAATCTTTAACCCAAAAAGACATTGCAAAAGCAAAAGCCAAACTGGCTCAGTCAAACGCAGGTAAAACCATGAATTTACCTGCAAATTCGCTTATAAATGGGTTGCCTAATAATCATCTTAATCAAAAATTAGCTAATTTTGGAACTCCAACATTCAGAAATAACAATACTAAACCTGCGACATTAATATCAAATCAGCCTCAAAAAACACCTGTTTCTTTTAAAGGTAATTTCTTAAATCTTGTTAACACAGTAGGATTTAACATGGAGTCTAATCCATGGTTTAAACTTTGGACTGGAGATGCGGGAGTTTCAGGCGGAAGAGCAATTCATGCCCGAAATAAAGACGAAAGAACAGAAATTCTTTTCCGAGATGTAGGGTCAATTTTCTTCTACATGTTCTCAACCTCTATGACAATAAATGCACTTTCAAAAATGTTTGATCCAAGACTTGGAATTTATAGCGAGATTAACCCTAGTCTTGTGACACATTTAAATGAAAGTATTCTTCAACATTCTAAAATTATGGATAAAGCTAAAAGCGAAAAGGGTATTAATTATACTGAATTTGAACATGCCTTATCAGGAAGAACAATAAGAGCTCAAAATGAAAGCTTACTTGGCGGAACAATAGAACCTGCTGTAAAAAATGAAATTAATGAAGCAATAGCACTAAGACAACAACTAAAAGCTCAATCAAACTTATCAGATGAAATAAGGGTAATAGCTAACAAACTGCAAGAAAAAGGTCAATCTACAGAAGAAGGTCTATGTAAACAAGCTTCTGCTTTGGCTGATGAATTATTCAAAAACTCAAGGCTTGGTATAGTAGATGAAAGAGTTAATAATGTTGAACAATTAATAACTCACTTAAAGTCAAAATTCTCTGACGTAATGGATACTAAAATTATCCAAGATATAACAGATGCAGCAAAAACAGCTACCGTTAAACTTTCCGATGCCGAACACAATGCAGCTCTTAAAGGCGGTTTAATAAATAATCCTGAATTTATGGGCGAAGCCTGCAAAATTGCATTTGGTCCGACATGGAGCGACAAAGTTATTAATTTCATTGATCCAAAACGTCATATAGAAGCAAGTGATATTGAAGCGGTAAGTGAACATATTGATAAATATACAGAAAAACTTCTTGCTCATGTAAAAAAAGAAATTGGCGACAAAACAATTGATGATATAAAACTTAGTGAAATAATCACAGGCTTTAAGAATAAAACAGCTCTTACAAAAATAGCCTACTCTGCTTGTGGATTTGCGGTTTCTGCTTTATTCTTATCAACATTAATACCAAAATGGCAACAAATGATTACAAAAATGAGAACAGGCAGCGATAAATTCCCTGGAACTAAGGACATGCAAGCGTGAAACAGCTATTCAAAGCCAAATATATAATTACAAATAGCTCCCGAATTATAAAAGACGGGGCTATTTTAATAGAAAACGGAAAAATCAAAGAAATAATGGAAGATAGCTGTGATTATCCGCAAAATATAGTATTTGACTTTGGAAACAGCATTATTATGGCTGGGTTTATTAATCTTCATTGTCATTTGCAATTTACAAACTTAAATAAAACTAAAATTTCTACAAATATCGACTTTAGCGACTGGATAACGATACTAATAAAAGAATATGCAGCTTTTACTCCTGAAGAAAAAATGAACTCCTTTAAAAAAGGATTAAAACAGGCCCTATTATCTGGAACAACAAGCATTTGTAATATCGGAAGAGAAACAGAATTTATTGAAATACTTGAAAAAATAGGTATGACATCGGTTTATTTTATTGAAATGTTCTCAAATTCTATGGAAACAAGCAAAAGTGTATTTCAAAATTTTCAAGAAATCATTAAAACCTACCAATCTGAAAATATAAAAATAGGAGCTTCTCCTCACTCCATCTATAATACTCATAAGCATTTATGGGACGAATTAAACAATTATTGCTCTAACAACAATATTCCGCTGCAAACACACCTTGCAGAAAGCGTTGACGAAAATAAATGGGTAAATCATTGCGAATCGGGAATAGATAAAATCCATGATTTAGTCGGATGGGAAGAGTTTGAAACTCAAATTAATGCTAAAACTCCGATAGACTATCTTTTACAGCTAAACAGCCCACAAATTTTAAAAGATAGTCTTATTCTTGCTCATCTAAATCAGACAGAATTCATTGAGTTAAAGACATTAGACTATTTTGACATAAATATCGCTCATTGTCCCAGAAGTAATAAAATACTCCATAATAAGACTTTAGACCTAAAAGAGCTTTTAAATTCAGACTTATTCAAAAACAGAATAGGCTTAGGCACAGACAGTCTTTTCAGCAATGAAGATTTAAGTATTTTTAATGAAGCAAAATATGCTCATAATCTACATAATCTTAATTTTGAACAATTTCTTGAACTATTAACCTCTAATGCTGCAAATATTTTAAAACTAAACAATAAAATCGGTTCTTTGGAGATTGGAAAACAGGCAGATTTTGTTATATTTAACTTAGAAGAGAATCAAAACTATACTGATATACTAAAGAAAGATGCACCTGATTTTGTATTTTTAAATGGGCAAAAAGTTATTGATAACGGAGTTTTAACAATTGATATCTAAAGAAGAAACCAAAGAATATATTCTTGACAATGGACTGAAAATATTGCTTCAACATCATCCAGGCACAAGCTCAGCCACTTTTATGATATGGTACAAAGTCGGTTCTGCTGATGAAATTGCTGGTAAAACAGGACTTTCTCATTTTTTAGAACATTTAAGTTTTAAAGAAACGGAGCTTTTCAAAAAAGGACAGATTGTAAGCGAAATAACCAGAAATGGCGGAATATTCAATGCCTATACAGGCAAAGATTTCACCTGTTATTATGAAACCTTTGCAACAAGCAGGTTAGAACTTGCCATGCTTATTGAATCTCAGCGAATGAATAACCTTATTATTGATAATAACGACAAAAATATTGAAATAGGAATTATTTTATCAGAGCTTGAAAAAGGTTTTGACAATCCCTACACTGCTTTAGGCAATGAAATAAGAGTAGAAGCATACCCTGACAATGCCTACGGACATCCAATAGTTGGATTTGCTCAAGATGTAGAAAATACAACCGTAGAAGATTTAAAAGCTCATCATTCAAAATATTATGTTCCAAATAACGCAACTATTGTTATTACAGGGAATTTTGACGAAGAACAGACCTTAAATACGATTAAAAAACATTTTGAACATATTCCACCCTCTAAAAATCCATTAAAACATATTCATAGAGAATTCAAAAAAAATAACGGATTAAAGCGAGTAAAAGTTGAAAAAAATGGACCAAGCCACATAGTTAAACTGGCTTATAACATTCCATCAATCAAACATCCTGACATTTATGCCCTTACCGTACTTGCAGAAATGCTTAACATAGGTATGAGCAGTCGATTTTATAAAAGCATGGTAGAACCAAGAATTTCTACCGATGTAAACGTAGGTGCTGAATTATTAAGACACCCTGGGCTATTTACAGTTTTAACGACTCTTTATCCTGATATAGAGCATACTATTGCAGAAGAAGCTTTATTTGAGCAAATAGAAAACCTTAAAAAACTTAATCCGCCAACCGAAGATGAACTTAAAAAAACAAAAAGAAGGATTAAGTCTTCTTTTGAATTTAATAAAGACGGCACATTTAAACTTGCTTATCTGCTGGGATATTATGAAACAATAGGCTCTCTTGATTTCATCGAGAATTATATTGAAAAAATTCAAAGCGTTACGACTGATGACATTAGAAGAGTGGCTGAAGAGTATTTAACAGCTGATAATTGCGTAGTAGGTCATTTTGTCGCTAATGTTACAAACAACCGAAAAATAGCTCCCAAGTACGAATACGAAGCACAGACACAAATACACACAGAATTTTCAGCACCACCAATTATATTAAGCGAAAAAATAATAAATAAACCGTTACTATTTAAGAAAAAAACATTAAAAAATGGGATTAAAATAATCGTCTGCGAAAACAAAACAAATGACACCGTAAAATTATACGGAAGCATCGGAGCAGGAAACATTTATGGAGCACAACACAATCCTATATTACCCGTTATGTGCGGAGGAATGCTTAACCGCGGCACAAAAAAAATGACAAAACTACAAATGGCTGAAATTATAGAAGCAAAAGGAGCTTCTACGGGAATAAGCAATATAGGAGAATCCGTCAATTTTTCTTTATCTTCTTTATCAGAAGATTTTTCTTCAATTTTAGGCTTTTTATCAGATATGATTATAAATCCGTCATTTCCAGAAGAAGAATTTGATAAATATAAAAAATATGCACTTGCAGGAATGAAACAAAAAGAAAAAAACCCCTCTTATCTTGCTATGTCTGAATTCACGAGGCAAATTTACCCTAAAAAACATATTTATTATTCTTATTCGATTGAAGAACAAAAAGAACAATTAGAAAATCTGACCTTAGACGAAGTAAAAGAATTTTATGAGAAATATTATACCCCTCATGATTTAATTTTAGCCATTTCAGGAAATATTTCAGCAGAAGAAACGTTTAAACTTGTTGAAGAAAACTTTGGAAACTGGGAAAAACCTGCTGTAACCATGCCTGAATTAAAGCAAGTTATTTTCAATGAAAAGGAAATAACAAAATCAATATTAGTTGAAGATAAAGCCGAAACAGAAATAATATTTGGACATTACGGAAATCTATCCCGCAATAATACCGATTATTATGCAGCAACCGTTATGAATTTCATACTAGGCGGCGGAGGTGCTTTATCAAGCCGTCTAGGAAGAAGAATAAGAGAAGACTTAGGACTTGTTTATTCAATTTCTTCTTCATTTACCTCTTTTCAAGTTGCAGGCTCATGGTCTGTTAAATATGCAATAGATAATAAATATGTTGATACTTCATTAAAGGCTTTAAAAGAAGAAATCAATCAATTTATAAAAAATGGACCGACAAAAGAAGAACTTGATAATGCAAAATCGTATATCATTGGATCACATCCGCTTAAATTTAGCAGTAATACAGGTATTGCGAGAGCACTTCTGACGAGTCAATATTATAACCTTCAAGATGATTTTCTTGATAAGTATCCTGAAATAATCGAAGCATTAACACATGAAGATATTTTAAATGCTGCAAAAAAATATCTTCATCCTGAACAAGCAATAACAATTCTTGCAGGAAGTTTTTAAAAATTTATGATTAAATACTTAAAAAAACAGAAATTAATAATAATTTTTATTAATTATTTTACATTTTTAATAAAATACTAATATATTTCTATTAAAATTTTAAGTAATACAATATTAAAGTAATAATTGAGGGTCATATGAGTTTAAATTTAATCAATTTAACCCATAGGGGATTAGAATCGAATAAGAACAAAGTTAAAAACCATAATATCTTAACATTTACAAAATATACCAATAATAATCAGTCTCTTCCTAAAATTGATAATTCAATTGATAACGAAGAGACTGTTTCTTTACCGGGTATTAAAAAAGAAACGGCAAGCAAACTAATTTTAGCGGCAAATATGGCACATTGCAGTCTTGATGAATATTTAAGAATGACTGTTCCTATTTTAAGAACAAAAAATGTTTCAGGAGTAAAACCAGAAAACAGCATAACTGCAAAGGTAGGCAACTGCCTTGTTACGTCATTAATTGACGGCGGACAAATTTTTAACAAAGTTCAAGACTATATTCAAAACGCAGAAAAAAGTATTCAAATCGAAATGTTTGAATTTCAAAATAAAAATATTGACGGTGATATATGGCCTACAAGTGGTGCTGAATATTTACCTGGTTCACAAGAACAGCAAAATATCTTAAATTTACTTATTCATAAGAAAAAAGAATCCGAAAAAAAAGGAAAACCTTTAAATATTCAAGTAATTCTTGATAGTCATAAATGGTAT
Organism: bacterium; assembly: GCA_037137535.1. Classification (GTDB taxonomy): domain Bacteria; phylum Cyanobacteriota; class Vampirovibrionia; order Gastranaerophilales; family JBAXKC01; genus JBAXKC01. Next base: position 93,361 of record JBAXKC010000004.1, read on the forward strand.
CAGGATGGGCTCGGGAACCATAAAAGACATTATAACAACTTAAAAATGATACATTACCTTAAAGAAAATGGTATTGACGTTGTTCCATATCCTAGAGCCGTTCAAGGAGGAACCACTCTTCAACACGTCAAAATGCTTGCAGTAGACGGGAACAAAGTAATACTTGGAGGAATGAATTGGGGAAATCACTCAACCGCAAACCATGATGCTTGTGTCGCAATAGAAACAGCCCCAGACAAAACAAACTCCGAAGTTGATAACATTATTGATGAAGTTTTCAACAAAGACTGGAAATTTGCTTGGCAAAGACTGGGACATACAAGATTAATTCCCGGCCCTTTAACAGAAGAAGAAAAACAATATTATTCAGGACCAAAAAGAAAAATCTTAGCGGAAAATGTTGCTTATAATGAAAATATTGCCAAATTATTTGATAATCCTATAGATAAAACCAGATATGAAAATAATGAGCTAAATTTAGTAAAAGTTAATCCTGTTAAAAATCCTAAAATAGGAGTTCTGGTTAACTCTCCAAGAGAATATTCTTTCATAGGAGAAGAAGGAAAAGAATCAATAGGAAATCATATTAAAGAAAGATTAAATACAGCAAGCTCAATAAAAGCAGAGCTTTTTGTTCTTAGCCACAAAGAAATTGTTCAAAAAATAATAGAACGACACAAAGAAGCCCAAACACCGGGCGGCAGACCTTTTAAAGCTGAAATATTACTACATCCAGGCATATTAGATGATTTTCCATATTGTAGAATGGCGGAATCATTATTAAAAGAAGCTGGTGTTCCTATTCGTACATATAAAACAAATGATGAAATAAAACAGCGACTTCACGCAAAATGGGCGGTTTTTGATAATAAAGAAGTTGTAATAGGCTCTGCTAACTGGTCAGCAGCAGGGTTAGAAAATAATCTTGATAAAGGAAAAAGAAACGATTACCCTTTAACAAATGATTTAATTAATGAAGAAATATCTGACTATTCTGAAGATATTAAATTTCTTGAAGAAAGAGTTATCGGGGAAAAACCTTCTTTTATTTTCGATGGAGAGCTTGATTTTGAAACCTTTAAAGATAACAATGTAACATTAAGTTGTACGGCTTACAGAATAAAAAGCGGAAAACTTGAGCTTTCTGATAAAGTTGCTCTTAAAAATGGCGATTATGTTCCTAAAAACACCTACATGAAATACATAAAAGAATTATCGGGATATTATAAAACTATCTTTGAGCTTACCTCAAAGAAAAATGAATACAGAAGAGGTAATCATGAATGTGCTGTTGTGTTTGACAGTCCTGAAATAGCAAATACCTTCATCCGTCAGTTTGACAAAGACTGGGAATACAGTATTCCGGAAACAGAAAAACACATAGATAACGCTGAGCAGATCGCATTTAAAGGAAATCTGCTCCATAAATTTGCAAAAACAAAAGAGCCGACTTTTAATAAACTGATATAAGTGAATTTAGGAAACTAACATGATTAATACAATACCTATAAAAGTGCAAAAACAAGATATACAAATATCTTCAAATAAAAAGAACTTAACCCCTGTAAGTCATCCCCTAATGTTAACAAAAGCTCACCTTCAACCCGTTTCTTCTGAAAGTTTCAAAGCACACTTTATTCCTTTTTTAGGAAAAAAACAGGAGCAACCTTTTGATATAACAGAAATACTTCAAAATACCGATAAAATTTATCAAGGCAAAGGGTTAATCAATGAAACAGGCTGTATCGACTGGAATAAAACAGGCTGGGAAAACTTACGCAAAGAACCTTTAGACTGGGAAAAAGCAAAAAAACAAGATATTATAGCTTTTTATCATGCTATGGCTCTTGCCGAAGCTAAAGACAACACTAAGGCAATACGCTTTAATCCTGACAATGTTCCTGAACCTCTTGCGACTTATCACACCATAAAAAGCCAAGAAGCTCAGGATATGCATGCAAAACTGCTCTCAAGGCTTGATAAATTATCATCGTCAAATGATGCTGAATTTCTTAATATGCCTTTACTTGATAATAAAACAGGAAATATAAATGTAGATGTAACCGTCTTTGATACAGAAACCACAGGAATTAAGCTAAATCCGTCAGCTCTTGATTATGAAGCTATTGATGAAGCTCCAAATCAGCAACCCCCCCCCATAACTCTTACAGGTAATGATAATGACAGAATAATTCAAATAGGGGCAGTCAAAATTAAAAAAGGCAACAAAATTGATGAAAAAGACATTTTAAATCAGCTTGTAAACCCTGAAAAAGCTATTCCATCAGGAGCAACAGCCGTTCACCACATTACGGATGAAATGGTTTCTTCTCCAAATGTTCCCAACATGAATAAAATCCTCAAACAATTTAATAACGAATATCTGGGAAATAATTTAATCGTTGCATATAATGCTAAATTTGACATTTCTATGCTCAATAATTCTATTTTTGAATATAATGAAAAAAATTCAGAAAAAATAAAACCTAGAGAACTTTGTCTTGTTATTGATCCGTTTGTACTTATACAAAGAATTCATCCGTTTCTTGGTGCGAGCAAAAAACTAACCGATCAACATAAATTTTTATTCGGCAAAGATTTTGAAGGTGCACATGACGCACTTGCTGATGCGACTGCTACCACTAATATCTTAAAATATTGCTGTTTATATCTTTCAAAACATTATCATGCGGAACAAACAGGAAAACCTCTTACAGTAAAAGACCTGCTATCTTTCCAATTTGGAGGAAAAGTAAACGGATTGGATATTGAACTTAAAAACGGATATGACCAATCAAAAAGCTATAAAAATTCCTACAAATTAACACCTGTAACCGTAAAAAATTATCCTGACGGATACAAGATTGAAAAGCCAAAACGTAAGGAAACAAAAGAATTTACAGAAAAATGGAATAATCTTGTAGGAGAACAAAATACTCAAGTAATCATTGACGAAATGCTAGGCAGGCATTATAAAACTTACGAACATTTTAGTGATGCTATTGAAAACTCAGGAATTGAGCCTTTTAATAATCTTGATAAAAAAGATGTAATAAAATTAATAGCCGAACATTCTAAAACTGTTCTTAATGATGAAACAAAATTATTATGGCTAAAAAACCTCGAACCTAATCAAGAAAATCAGCAAGAAAACCTCAATGACATGCCTGATTTTGAAATATGTAAAAAAGTAATGACTTAATCGTAATAACTTAATAAAGAAGAGGATTTTATTTAATCCTCTTCTTCTAATATCTATGTAAAATTATTTTTTAAACTCTTATTGGAGTTCCACATACTTCACCGGGATTTAATTTAGTTTCGTGACTTAATTTTTGATTGTCATCAATTTTACAACCATCTCCAATTACACATCCCGATAAAATTGAACAATTTGTTCCGATTTCAACATTATTTGCAATGATGCACCCATCAAGTCTAGCATTCTTTTTAACGGTAACATTATCCCAAATTACCGCATTTCTTATTTCTGCGCCTTCTTCAATTACGCAATTATTGCCGATAACTGAATTACCGTAAAATTTTACGCCATGAGCAACATAAGAATTAAAACCGATTGCAATTTTACCTTTAAAAACAGCATCTGTACTTACTGCTGCTGTTTCAGCTTTCCAGCCATGATTAAATTCATCATAATCAGGATTTATAGAAATCTTGTCTGTAAATAAGTCATAAGAAGATAATCTATATTGATTTAAAGTACCTATATCATTCCAATAATTATTTATTTTATAACCATATAAAAGTTCGTTATTTTCCATAAGAGCAGGAAAAACATTCTTTGCAAAATCATAGAATGAATCCGCAGGAATATAATCAAAGACTTTAGTCTCAAATACATATATGCCTGTATTTACGAGATTGCTTTTTGCTTCTGAAATAGACGGTTTTTCTTGAAAACCAAGGATTTTGCCGTCATCTTCCGTAACTACAACTCCAAATTGGTTTACTTCCTGCATAGGGACTTCTCTTAAAGCCATTGTAGCAATAGCACCCGAGTCTTTATGTTTTTGTACCAATGCACCAAGATCAACGTCTGTAAGCGAATCACCGCTCATTACAATAAAAGTTTCTCCGGGAGTAAAAAACCATTCGCATTTTTTAACGCCACCTGCTGTTCCTGAAAGTTCTTCTTCGTAGAGGTAATTAAAATCAATACCAAGTTTATTATCTTCAAATCTTTCGTGAATCTTATCTGCAAGATAGTGAGTATTAGCGATAACCTCTTTTACGCCAAAGTCTTTTAAATGATTTAAAATTAATTCCATTATGGGCTTATTTGCCATAGGAATAAGTGGTTTTGGTATAGTCTGAGTAAGGGGATCCAACCTGCTCCCAACGCCTGCGGCCATTATCATTGCTTTACTAATCAAGGTTCCTCTCCTTAAAGTCTTTTAATCAATTGCTGTATAAAGAGTTATATACAACATATTCGATATTATCAATTATCAACAGGGAGTATGCTAATGGCTAAAATTTACCTATCAAATGGATAATTGAGAACTTAGTCAAGCCGAGCATCAACAATATCAACGTATTAACTTAACAAACTCTATTACTGGATTAATTTTAGTAAAAAAAAGCATTAATAACAATAAAAACAACAAGATATAACATATCAAAATACTATTTTAATTTATTATTGCATATGTTGTTTTTATTATCTGTTAAAAAGCTAAAAGCCCCAAATGGGGCTTTTGCTAAGGATTAAGATTCAAGAGATCTTTTTTCTGCTACCAGCTTTTCAAGCATTTCATAAAAACCTGAAGCATCTGGGTCTAACTCAAATATTTCATCATCTATTTGATTTAATCTACTCTTTTTAGAAGAAACCTCCTTTTGTTTTTCGGTTTCTTGTTTTTTCATCTCTGATTCTGTCGGAGCAGACATTTTTTCATAAACTTCTGTTTCATATTTTTCAAGAGATTTATCCCATGTACTATCGTTTTTAAGAGCATTATCAATCATTTTAGCCCATGTTGACCCTGTTTTTATATTGCCATTTTCATCTTTTGAAGATTCAAAAATTTTATAAGCATCATTAAAGACTTTAGCAAACTCATTTTCAGGAGCATAAATATCCATTAAAGACATACTGGTTTTAAATCCTGTTGCCTTATCTCCAACAGAGCTTACAGTTTCATCCAATCCGCCTGTTTTAGACACAATAGGCAGGCATCCTGAAGCCATTGCCTGAAACTGCATTAAACCGCAAGGTTCATAGGTACTTGGCATAAAGAATACGTCACCACTTGCCATAAACTGGGCTACACTATCGATACGTCCTTCTATAAGTACAACTCTACCCGGATTTTTTTCTATAATATCTTTTAATTTTTTAACGGAGGCTTTATCTTTTTCGGATGAAAGCTGATCATATCCACTGCCACCAAATACTATTTGAGCATTAGGATTTTCTTTAAGTATTTTATCAAGTCCGTTAATTAAAATATCAATACCTTTTTGATTAGTATCAAATCTTGAAATAATACTTCCAAGCATTGCTTTAGGATTTTTTTCCAAATAACCGATTGCATTTTTTGGACGAGCTGGATTATTTTTTGAAAGTTCATTCTGTATAAACTCTTTATTTTCTGCTTTTACTTTGATTACATCTTTTATATTATTTTTATCTTTCACTTTAATCTTTATGTCAGATTTATTACTACTTTCTTCTGCAATAGTATATTCAGCCAAATCTAAACCGTTTACAATGCCTATGCCTTTATCTTGATTCTTGAATAAATAAGGTCTTGTAACTCCCGATATTTCACTTGATACCTGCATATCACTATAAAAACCATTAGAAACGGTTAAAAATCTGTCTGTTTCTTCGATAGCTTGAATTGTCGGGTTATAATTCCCATGTTTATCCCATGGTTTATCTGGGAAGATATCTCTTATCTTTGCCGAAAGAGCCTCGACATTTTGTCGTTTAGGGTTATTATAATCCATATATTTATTATAATTTTCACTAAGATCTTTTAATTTAGAATCATCGAGCATTTCTCCGTATGCTCTTCTTGCTTCTGAATTATTTTCTAATTTCTTAATTTCTTCAGGAGTAAATGTATTAACAACAGCTGAAATAGGATTCGTTAAACCTTGATAAGAAGGTCCTATATTATGTACGGTATGTGCAACTTTTTTATTTTCATAAAAATCATCTTTTTTAGCCAATTCTTTTAACTGATGAACAGCAAAAGCTGTATGCCAATCAGTAGTCTGAATTTTTTGAGGATCAAAACCTTCTTTTTCTTTAAGTATTTTCATCAATTCTAATGCAGCAAAACTAAACTCTGCATGACCGGAATACATTTTTTCATCAGAACCAAAAGCATATGCCTTTTTTGCCGCTGAAACTTCAGGAGATTGAACAAAATATGTTTTTACTCCATTAGGAGACATGTCCTCATCTATCTTATATAAAGTAGCTGTTCCTTTTTTTAAGCCATGCTGAACTTCGACAGAAGCACCTTCAACTTTATCAATAATGTAAAACTTAGAAGTAAGTTCATTTATTCTTTTTTCTACATTTTTATTTAAGTTTTTTTCAACAGAATCCTTAATTGCTTGCTTTATTTCAAGACCTGATAATTTAGGCTCTTGCTTTTTTAATTTTTTATCTTCATCTACTTCAATTAAAGTTTTTTCTTGTCCTTGAACTATCTCAAGCAATGTTTTATCTTCATGAATAAGAGAAACTATTTCTTTTTTAAGAACATCTATTTTACTTTGATTTTCACCGACTTTAACATCCTGTTTCAGAATAACATCTTTAATTTTGTCATTTTGTGTTAATTTTTCAATTATTCCTCTATCAGGATCATTAGGCTTAACATCAGCATTAATTAAAATACTTTTTGAATCGCCAACAGGCTTTAAGTTAGCTTTCGCATCATATAACGGTAAAATTGTACGTATTTCTTTACCTTCTTTTTTGTATTTGATGTTATATTCTTTAGGCATATCAAAATTAACATCACCCATTCCGCCTGCCTTTGCAAAAGGTTTACATTCAACAGACATAAGTAATATTTGCTTAGGATTTCCGCCATTACCCGCAAAGGAAATATTATATACACCATTAGTTTTATTTATACTGTTACGACTCATCAACGCTGAGGCATAAGAGGAAGGATAAGTAGAAAGTTGCGTTTCATTTCTTACATTATGATTTATCGTGGATTGCGACTGATTTAGCTTTATAGACTTTTTTGCAACTAAAGCTGTTAAATTTACATTATTAATACTTAACATCTACATATCCCCATTTTTATCCTACAAACTTGTTCATTTCTATACAATTTGCCTTAATATCACTTATTAATTCCTTTGCCAGTTCAGGTTCAATTTTTTTATTTGAAAGAATTTCATTAATTTTATTTTTTAATTTTTTATTAAACGATGAAACAAACTGAATTACTTCACGTGTTTTATCAGCTAACTCCTTAATATGTGTTTCTTTCATCTCTTTCATTTCTGTCTCTAATTGTTGATTTAATACATCTAACCCTTTGGTTTTAAGCTCATTTTCTTGATTTTGTAAATTAGAAATACTAACATTAAGTTCGTTTTCTCTAGCTTTTAAAATATTTAAACGACCTAGCTGCTCATCAGCTTTTTCTTTAGCTGCATTTAAAAGCTCATCACCTTTAGCTTGCGCATTTGTCATATGCGCATTAGCTTCTTTATAAAGCTTTTGTGCATTTTCCATTAATTCATTCGCTTTATCCGTAGCTGCTTGCTTAATTGAATCAACTTTTTCGCTAACAGGCTTCATCGCTTCGCCAATTTTATTCATAAGTTCACATGGATTGCCCTTAGTAACGAGATATGTAGCTCCAGCAGATGCAGCAATAGCAACTCCTGCTATTATACCCATTTGTAATAAATCTTTCCTTCTTTCTTTAGCAGGATCAATAGTGGGAGATTTCACAAGATTATCAGTAACAGGCTGTTGAACAATATTAGTAACAGGCTGTTGCTGAGTTTGCTGTTGAGTTTTGAGATTTGAAGCGTGAAGTGGTTGTTGCGTAGCTTTAAAAGCCACATTAAGACCTAATGTGTTCCCCATATTTAGTTCCCCCTAACTATCTAGTACTCAAATACTTGTTTTGGACATGTGTTTAAAATAAAAACATGCAAATTATGAATAGTAAAAAGTGGAAATTTTTTAATTTTTTTCTTTAAAATGTTATTTTAACTTATAGGTATTGAAAATAAGTGATTTACATTTCTTTACATCGCAATATGCAATAAATGCGCTAAAAAACGGCTTCTTTAATATAAGAAGCCATCATATTTTTTTATTTTGATTAAGAATTTTAAATGTCGGGAGAGGGACTTGAACCCTCACAGATTGCTCCACACGCCCCTCAAACGTGCGCGTCTACCATTCCGCCACCCCGACATATTAGGGAATTTGAAAACTTAATTTATTAAAGAATTATTTATTTCCAAATCTGACACTTTATATAATAATTCGCTAAATGAATGAATGTCAATACTTTATTATCTTGGTTATTTTGACCATCTTTCAAGCTGAGGAATAAAGGTTTTTGCAATAAATTTTGCCTGAAATGAAGACATCTTCATTTTATCTTGCATAATTGAGCAAACTTTTTCAATCATTTCATCAAGGGTAATATCTTCATTTACAAAATTACCGTCAATAAAACAATAACTACAATATTTATCACTTAAAGTGCCATCACCAAGAGTTCCATATACAGCCTGTTCCATAGGAATTCCGCAACTTTGACAAAATGGACCTTTAGGAATATTGAACATGAACAGCTCCTCACTCAACTAACTTTTTAAGATTAACATAAACATAATAATGAAAAAAGCGTTCTTGTAATATTACAAGAACGCTTTTTAGAGCTTATATAAAACTATTTTAATGTTTCAATTTTAACATGTCCGATTCCTGAGCTTAACATTCCAATCTCTCTTGCAGCGGCTGTTGATAAATCAATTATCCTGCCTCTTACAAAAGGTCCTCTGTCACTAATTCTAACGATACATTCTTTACCGTTTTTTAAATTAGTTACTTTTACTCTTGTACCGAAAGGAAGTGTTTTATGAGCAGCGGTCATGTGGTTTGTGTTAAATACAGAACCGTCAGCAGCTCTTCTTCCTTGAAAGATTCCGCCGTACCATGAAGCCATTCCAACTTGCTGAACCTGTCCTGCTGTATTAAAAATAGTACGGGAAAAAGAAAAAGGAATTATGCTTCTAGAAGCAACTACATCATTGTTCATTAACTTTGGAGCACCCAATGCAACTCTTACATTGTTAACCCAGTTATGAGCAAGTGCAAAACCAGTCATTCTTTGAGCTTCTGCAGTTTCTTTATCTATTGAAAATAAGATAGAATGTCCGTATTTTGCAACAGCTCCGCCGTTGTAAAGCCCTACTCTTAATGTTCTTGCATTTTCTTTGCTTTTTATAAATGCATTTAATTTGTTTGAGATAACCTTTGCTCTTTCTTCAAGAGAAGCATTTCCTGCTGTGTTATCAAATCTGAAAACTTCTTTGCCGTTAATAGCAACAACTGCTACTTTTTGGCTTGTTCCTATTAGTTTATAGGATGCTTTTAATTCATGTTTTGAATTAATGGTTTTGATCTGGGAAGAGGTTTTTACTACCTGATTTAAGTTAATCTGTGCTTCATTCGCTATGCACGCCTGCCCTGAAACTACTGTAATTAAGGCACTTGCCAATAAAATATTGCGTAGATTTTGAAACTTTATCATGTTGAACCTTTATTTATCTATCGTAGTGTCATCGCTATGGAATTCCACTAAATGCGTCAACTGCCTACAAATATCTATTTAAGCGCCTCATAGAAAAGTGTCAAGACAAACAGACTCATGCATACGAACCGCTCAATGCTATTTGAATAGTGAGATTGAGTTAATAATTCATTTTACAAAATAAATAAATGTTTATATTTGTTTAATCCTAAAAAACCTTTGTATTTCACGAAAAAATAGAGTTGAGCTTATAAAAATAACTCAACTCTATTTTTTTATGTTACAAAACTTAATAAAACATTTTATTATTTAAACAATATTTAGGGTAAAACCATAATTATAAAGCATTATCAAGTATTGCTTTTATGTTTACATCTTTTATACTTGCTTTTATGCACTCTACATTTTCAATTTCATCAGTAAAACCAAGTTTAACAAGGCATAAAACAGCCTCAACCGTTATAAGTTCATTCTCTTTTAAATTACAAATTATATTAGTCAAGCCCTCTTTAGCTTTTTTTATTTTAAGGTCAGATATTATAGTTATAGCCGATAAAACTCTCTTTGCATTAGTCATATACAATTCATTAACAACATTTTCAGCCTGTATTTGCCAAAAGTCATCATTTTCAGAAAGAATAAGTGAATTAATTTCATTTAATTCATTTATTACATCCTTTTCTTCATCAAACGTATACTGCGAATTCTCCGCAAACATAGAGAATTTTTGCTTTGCCTTAAGTAAAAGCTGAGCATATTTACCGAAAAAGTCACTTTCAGTATCTTCTTTTGCCAATTGTATTAATGAACACAAGCAATCATAAATTTTAAAATCAAATAGAGCCGCTAATGACCATACTTCTGAAATACCGCTTAAAATATTATCAAAAGCTTCAAGAGCAAGATTTTTAACCTCATACTCTTCTGCATAAAATAATTCATTGATACTTATAAGATTTGCGGCTTCACCTGCAAGATGTTCAGCCATTCCGGACTTTGACATCGCTTTCAATATAGAAACCGAAGCATCTTTATTTCCATATTGACTTAAAAACTGAGCAGCCTCTAATTTATCCCAATCATCTTTAGAATTTAAAAGATTAAGATAAAATTCATAAGATTTTTTATCTTCTAACAAACCTAGAGCTTGAGCTGCAGCTGTTTTCAATGGAGCAAACTCCGACTTTACACATAAAAATAGATCTTCTGCTGCGACATTAAGCCTTATTTTGCCTATATACTTAGCGGCATAAGTTTTTTCTTCAAATGAGCCCTCTTGAAGTAAATATAACATTTCATCGTTAAGCTCATCATCAGCATATTTTGCCAATCCATCAGCTATATAATCATCTAAAACATCTGCATGGTACTTTAATAATTCAAAAACTTTACCTATATTCTCTTTTTTAATTTGTGATGCAATTTTCTCGCCTGTTTTTTGTAAAACAAACGAAAATAAATAATCGGAATTTTCAGTTAAACACTTCCAAGCTTCAATATCAGGCTGATTTATTATTTGAAAAGCGGCTTGTTGAGATTTATTTTTATCTTTAGAAATAAGATTATTTGCGATTAGATTTGATAGACCCATTTGTTTTTGCTCCTGCGATTATTTAATAGTTTCTATATAAATGATATTTACTTTATAAAACATTTTCATACCATTTTTTGCTTATATAACATAAATTTATTCTACATTATATAGAGTATTTTAAGCATATATTGCAACTATTCTTTAAAGAAAATACTAAAACAACCGATTATATCTTTAAGATATCTTTACAAAAATTATAAATATTTTACAAGGAAGTAAAATTAAGAAAGTCATAGGAGTTTTATATGCACGGAAGCCTAGATTTTAAAAACCCTATAAATCTTTTCACTCTAAACGCTGAGCCATGGTTTCAAGATACAGACTTTGAGCCGATTTTAAAAAATGACATCTGGTGCAATGGAACACTAATATTAAGATCAGGCAATCATTTAACAAAGGAAATTATAAACAAATTATTAAACTTTGGCATAAATGAAGTAACCATTTGCAATGATAATGAACCTGCACCAAAAGATGAGCTTAATGCCCTTGAAGAATTAAAGATAAATTTCTTAAAAACGCAAAACGTTATTTTATTTGACAAACAAGAAGCAAACATTAAAAACCTAAACAGAATGCTTGCCTTTATAGGATTTAAACAAAGAAAAATTATCAGCTTATCGGACTTAAAAAACTTTATAAAAATCATTAATAATTTCAAACCCTTATATACCTTCATTAGCTATGATTTATTCATAAATAACGGAGGAAAAGACATTTTAAAAAAACTTATACTACCCGATAATTGCAATATATTCATAATTTACGAAGGCTGCCCAAAAGATAAAAAAAAGATTATTGATGAAGTCGAAGGAAAAAACCGCAATAACAATATAAAAGTATTATTCAAACCCATTTTAATAGGAACTCTACGATCTATAATAAGTGATTATACCCAAAAACACTTTGACTCTCTTTTAAAGACCTCACTCCCAAAAGTCAACACACCTATATATAAAATGTTCAACTGATAACAACTCTAAAGAAGCAGCGAATTCAAGGAAGAAAAAGCTGCTTCTTTTACTTATTAAAGATGATAAATAACTTGAGTCGCCAAATAATCAAAAGCCTTATTATTATTATTAAATTTTAAATCATCAAAAATATTGAGAAATGAAAAAGAGGCCTAGCCTCTTTGCCACTGATAGGTTGATGCGGGAAGGTTTTTGATAATTTCAATTAGCGACTCGAGTTAAATAACTCATACTATATGATTATTTTTTTACAACCATGATATAAAAATTCACGGCTATTATTGATTTAAACAGGAAAAAGACCTTATACTTATAAAGATAAAATTAAAAATTGGAAACATGGATGTATGTCTAAAAGCCTTAAAATACTGTTTATCTTCTTAATTTCTTTGATAATGTTTGCATCCACAGCTGATATTTCATCTGCAAAGAAATCAAAAGGAATGACAGATGCTCAAATAACCGAGCTTACTACAACGATTAATGATTTAACTCAAAAAGTTTATTCAGCTTCGCTATTCTCTCCTCAAGAAAATAATAAACTTGTTGATATAAAAATGAAGCTTGATGCAGCAATAGCCATAGACTCTTCAAACCCTGCATATCCTATGCTGTATTACAAAACAGGAATATTATACAAAGCCAGAGAATATAAAGATGATGCAGCCGATTGCTTTCAAACAATAATTGATTTATTCGGAGATACTCCTTATGCGGCAAAAGCAATGACTGAGCTTAAAAAAATGGGCGTTAAAGTTGTTGCGCCTGCTCCTGCACAATAAACAATTCATTTACATAAAGTCATAACCTATAAAACTTTTATTAAGAAAATTACAACTGATATTGAAAAAGCTCTGTTATTTTGGTAAATTAGGCTATAATTATGCAAAATAAATCAGAAAAGAAGAAAACAATGAGTGATCTTAAAAGAACAGCACTATATGAAGAACATAAAAAACTGAGCGGAAAACTTGTCCCGTTTGCAGGCTGGGAAATGCCGCTACAATACGGAAGCATTATTGACGAACATTTAAACGTAAGAAATAAAATCGGCTTATTTGACGTATCTCACATGGGAGAACTATTCGTAAGCGGAACCGATTCACTCGCTCTTCTTCAACAGCTTGTGCCACAAGATATTGCAAAGCTTGTAGACGGTAAAGCTGTTTATTCACAGTTAACAAATGAAAAAGGCGGAATTATAGATGACCTTATCATCTATAAATTACCTGATAAAAATGAAAAACCATTTTATCTACTGGTTGTTAATGCAGGAACAAGAGAAAAAGATTTTAACTGGATTGTTTCTGCGGCAGAAAAATTTAATTTTGATGTTAAAGTTGAAAATAAATCCAATGATTATTCAATGATAGCCGTACAAGGCGAAAAGGCAGATTCCTTAATTCAAGAAATCTCCATAAATAAAGAAGATATTCCCGAAAGATTTTTTGCAAAAGAAATTAATTCAGCATACGGAAATATATTCCTTTCAAGAACAGGTTATACAGGCGAAGACGGCTTTGAAATAATAGTTCCTAATGAAAATGCTGCAAGATTATGGAATGATTTAATTGAAAAAGGTCAAAAATTTGAAGTAAAACCGATAGGTCTTGCAGCTAGAGATACCTTAAGACTTGAATCAGCAATGCACCTGTACGGACAAGATATGAATGACGAGATTACCCCTGTTGAGGCATCATTAGGTTGGTCAATTGCCAAAGATAAAGAAGAAGATTATTTTGGAAAAGAAATTATACTAGATCAACTAAAAAATAAAACTCATGATAAAGTTCTTATAGGCTTTAAAATGACAGAAAAAGCTATACCACGACACGACTACGAAATATATATAAACGAACAGCTTGCAGGAACCGTTACCAGCGGAGGAATTGCCCCATTTATAAATAAAAACATCGGAATGGGCTACATTTCAAGAAAATTCCCGACTTCTACGGGTACACAAATTCAAATTAAAGTAAGAACTCGTTTATGTTCGGCAGAAATTGTTAAAAGACCGTTTTATGTTAGGAAAAAAGAGGTTTAAAATAATGATTAACGCAATTGATGTATTATGCGCTAAAAGTCACGAATATGCAGTAAAAGAAGGATCTTCCCTTACAATAGGTATTACCGATTATGCTGTTGAACAACTCGGAGATATCGTATTTGTTGAGCTTCCTGAAGTTGGATCATCCTTTGAAAAAGGTGACGTTTTCGGAACAATTGAATCCGTTAAAGCAGCTTCTGAACTTTACATGCCTGTTGGTGGAAAAGTTGTTGAAATTAATGAAAAATTAACAACAGAACCTGAATTAATGAATGTAGACAGCTACAATGACGGCTGGTTAATAAAAATAGAAGGCTATTCAGAAGACGAGCTTTCCGAATTAATGGCATACGATGAGTACAAAGAATCATTAGACTAATTTTTTAATAATTTAAGAGGACCATAAAATTGTATAATTACTTACCTCATACAGACTCTGTACGAAGCGAAATGCTTCAGACTACAGGTCTGTCTTCTGTTGACGATTTATTCGCCAATATTCCAGAAGCAGTAAAAATAGACCTTAACAACAAATCGAAATTTCCGCTTAAAGAAGGCTTAAGCGAAATGGAAGCAAAAAAACGTCTTTCAGAATTAGCTTCCAGAAATTTAAATACTAATAAATGTATTTCATTCCTCGGAGGAGGAGTTTATAACAGATATATCCCTTCTTGCATAAGTGCTATTGTCGGAAGAGGTGAATTTTTAACATCCTATACACCATACCAGCCCGAAGTAAGTCAAGGAACTCTTCAGGCAATGTATGAGTACCAGTCTATGATCTGTAATCTTACAGGTATGGATGTATCAAACGCTTCAGTTTATGACGGAGCATCAGCATGCGCCGAAGCTATTCTTATGGCGGCAAGAATCACAAAACGCTCGCAAATCCTCATTCCTTCAACAATTAACCCTGAATATAAAGCTGTAATTGAAACTTATTGTTACGGAGAAGGAATAGAAGTAGAATATCTTCCAATGAAAGACGGTATTACCGATCTTGTCAGACTCGAAGAATTTATATCAGATATTGAAAGCAATGATTACGCTTGTATTCTCCTTCAATCTCCAAACTATTTTGGATGTATTGAAGAAGTTGCTAAAATATCCGAATTAGCTCACAAAATCAAAGCAAAACTTATTTTATGTGCTGATCCTGTCTCTATGGCTATATTAAAAAGCCCTGCCGATTGCGGAGTTGATATTGTTGTCGGAGATGTTCAGTCTTTAGGGATTCCAATGGCTTTTGGAGGTCCCCACGGCGGATTTATAGCATGTAAAGAAGCCTATTTAAGACAAATACCTGGAAGAATTGCCGGAATGACAATAGACAGAGACGGTGAAAGAGCATTTACTCTAACTCTTCAAGCAAGAGAACAACACATCAGAAGAGCAAAAGCAACCAGCAACATTTGCTCAAACCAAGCATTAGTAGCATTATCAGCTTCCATCTACCTTGCGGTAATGGGACCTCAAGGGATGCAAGAAATAGCCGAAATTTCAATTCAAAAAGCTCATTATCTGGCAAATAAAATCAATGAAATTCAAGGATTTAAGTTGATGTTCAACAACTTCCTCAATGAATTTATAATCAAAATTGATAACTCATTACCTGTAAAAGAATTAATAAGCGAACTTGAAAACAATAAAATTCTTACAGGCATCAATCTTGAAGAAAAATTTGATTCCTTTAAAAACTGTCTACTCGTGGCAGTAACTGAAATGAACGATACAAGCGATTTATACTCTTTAATCGGCAAATTAAGAGAAATATCTGCTGACTATAAACTAAAGGATTAATAATTATGACCCGGATAATATTTGAAAAAAGTCATGAAGGAAAAAGAGGAATTAAATTTCCCGCAACAACAGACAAATCAATAGAAAGTTTTATACCTAAAGAATATCTCAGAGAAGAAAAAGTCGGACTGCCTGAATTAACCGAGCTTGATGTAATAAGACATTACACAAACCTTTCACATAAAAATGTTTCGGTTGATACTGTATTTTATCCTCTCGGCTCTTGCACGATGAAATATAACCCGAGAATAAACGAACTTACAGCCTCATTAGAAGGATTTACAAACATTCACCCCGAACAAAACGCAACACACGTTCAAGGGGCTCTGGAACTTATGTATGAGCTTCAAGAACAACTTAAAGTTATTACCGGAATGGATGCTGTAACATTACAACCTGCGGCTGGTGCTCATGGTGAATTTGTCGGGATGCTCATAGTTAAAAAATATTTTGAAAAACTCGGTCAAAAGCGTACAAAAGTTATCGTTCCTGACTCAGCTCACGGAACAAACCCTGCAACTGCCAAAATGTGCGGCTTTGACGTTATAGAAATTCCTTCAAACGATAAAGGGCAAGTTGATATTGAAGAGCTTAAAAAAGTTCTTAATGAGGATGTCGCAGCTCTTATGATGACAAACCCTAATACCTTGGGGCTTTTTGAGGAAAATATCTTAGAAATATCAAAAGCAGTACACGAAGCAGGCGCATTATTATACTATGACGGTGCAAATCTTAACGCTATTATGGGAATTACAAATCCTGCACTTATGGGCTTTGATATTGTTCACGTTAATCTTCATAAAACCTTTTCAACTCCACATGGTGGCGGTGGACCTGGAGCAGGACCTGTCGCTGTTGTTGAAAGATTAAAATCATTCTTGCCTGTTCCAATAGTAAAATATGATGGATACAAGTATTCCTTAGACTATGATTTGGACGACTCCGTAGGTAAAGTCAAAGCATTCTTCGGCAATTTCGGCATATTAGTTCGTGCATATACCTATATTATTATGATGGGACGCACAGGACTTCGTAAAGTAAGTGAAGATGCTGTTTTAAACGCTAATTACCTTAAAGAAAAACTAAAAGGGGTGTATAAACTTCCTTATGATCAAGTTTGTATGCATGAATTTGTGATTTCAGGCGAAAACCAAAAAGCACAAGGTGTAAACACAATGGGAATAGCCAAAAGACTCATTGACTACGATATGCACCCACCAACTGTTTACTTCCCGCTTATTGTACCTGAAGCCATTATGATTGAGCCGACTGAAACAGAAGACAAAGAAACAATGGATCATTTTGTAGAGATAATGCTGAAAGTAGCAAAAGAAATCGAAGCTGATCCAGAACTTGTTTTAGAATCACCGCTAAAAACACCTGTTTCAAAAGTTGATGAAACACATGCAGCGAGAAATCCTAATCTTAGATGGAAATAAAAACTAAAATCCCTCATCATTAAATGAGGGATTTTTTTTATAAACTTAAAATCAAAAAAAGGCAAAATAAAAGCCACCTTTTTGGGCGGCTACCAGACTTTGGGGAGGAGGTTGGGGTATGACCATTTGTTTGGTCTATACATTATTTATCGGCAAGTTATTTTAAAACTTTAGTACTTTATTTGATGTATTTTACATAACTTAACAAAAAAATTACGTTTTTATTATAAAGCTAAATAAATTATAATATTTATTTATACTTATTATGTTGATTTTGTAATCGCTCAAATGCTTAACTCTATTCATTTTTCTAGATAATCACATCAATTGAGGTTATCTAGAAAAATGAATAAATTAGTAACACATTGGAATTTAACACTTGAAACGTAGTAACACTATGCTAATATGAAAATGAGCTATAACTCAAAAATACATATAAAAATAAAATATTAATAAAACTTATTTCTATTAACACTATAAGTTATTGGGCTTATTTGTTTTGAAATAACTGAAGAAATTTCAAAGTTATATTATCCAATGTTATATAAATATAAACCTTCACCTAATTATAAGAAAATAGTGAAGATTAATCAATAAATATTGATTATGGAAAACCTAAAAGTCCTTTAATAGTCTATAATTACTGTTTAAAGCTTCTATAAAGCTAAAGAATAAGATATTATTATTCAATAATATTAAAATCAAGTTTATCTGTATTTTAATAAATAGGTAATGATTTTAAGTCGAGAATTAGAGGAGCATTACTATGAATTGGATCAAAAATTTGAAAATTTCTCAAAAAATTCTGACATTAGTTGTTTTAATGGTTGTATTTTTGGGGATTATTGGTTACATAGGCTATTATTTTAATGCTAAAACAGGAGCAGAGTTAAAAGATCTTTATACTTCGAGACTTGCTTCAGTTGAAGCCATGGGCAGAATGAACGAAGACTCTTCCATGGCAATTCAAAACTTATTTCAATTCATGATTAATATAGATCCAGCTACAAATAATCGCCTTAATAACAGTATTAATAAGCATTTAGCCCAAATAGACAAAGATTTTAAAGATTATCTTTCTACTCCATTAGATCCTTATGAAGTAGAAAGAGTTCACATAATAAAAAACAATTTACATGATTACCTTATAGCCGTTAACAAAGCTCAAACTAAAGCATATAAGAACGAGAACAGTCAAGCTTATAAAATATATCTTGAATCTGAAGGTCATGTAAATATTATCCATAAAGCAATTGTAGAAATAATAAATTATAATAACAATGAAGGTAAAAAACTTTATTTGCAGTCTGAAAAAGATGCTACTTTTGCAAATGTATTCTTAATGTTATCAATCTTATCAATTTCTGCTCTTACATTATTTATTGGGTCAATAATGGCAAAAATAATTTCAGCACCAATAAACAATGTAGTAAACAGTTTAAGTCAGGTAGCATTGGGAAATCTTTCTCTTGATGAAGTTAAAGTTGATTCAAAAGATGAAACTGGAATTCTGGCAAGTTCTCTTAATACAACGGTTAAAAATTTAAGACATCTAATAATAGAAGTGGCAAAGTCAACTGAAGAAATATGTGCTTCTTCTGAAGAGATGGCAGCTTCAGCTGATCAAACAGCACAAGGCTCTCAGCAAACAGCAAGTACAACAGCTCAAATGGCACAAGGTGCACAGGAAATCTCAAAAAGTGTAGAACATGGGGCAGTAACTATTAATAGAATGAATAAAGCAATTCAAGAAATATCAGAAGACGCAAAAATAGTTGCAAAACTAGGTAATGACAGCGAAGTTAATGCAAATCAAGGAAGTAAGCATGTTCAAAATGCTATTGAAAAAATTGACAATATTAAAACTGTATCAGCTGATATATCAGTAACAGTAGCAAAATTAGGAACATTAAGTTCTGAAATTGAAACAATTGTTGATTTAATTAAAGGAATAGCAGGACAAACAAACCTATTATCACTTAATGCCGCAATAGAAGCAGCTAGAGCCGGAGAACATGGCAAAGGATTTGCGGTTGTAGCTGAAGAAGTTAAAAAACTTGCTACTCAATCAGCAGAAGCTACTGATAAAATTACTGATATGATAAAAGAAATCCAATCACAGACTGGCCTTGCAGTTAGTAAAATGGATAAAGCAACTAACGAAGTTAAAGAAGGCGTTGCTGTTGTTAATGAAGCTGGAAAAGCTCTCAATCAAATTATCAGCCAAGTAAAAACTGCTAATTCTAAAATTCAAGAAATTACTAAAGAAATTGATGGGGTTGCTCATAACTCTAATGATGTAGTTAAAATGATTGAAAATATTTCAGCCATTACAGAACAAACAGCAGCCAGTGCAGAAGAAATTTCCAGTATTACTCAAGAACAAACAGCCAGTATACAGGAAATCAGCGCAGGTTCTCAAGTCCAAGCTAAAGTAGCTGAAAATCTTCAAACTCAAATGTCAGTATTTAAAGTATAGTAAATTTATTACCTGTAATGTTGTGTACTATGTACTGAGAAAATAAGACAATATAAAAAGTGTTTCTCTGATAGAATATAAAAAAGTGGCGGTAATTAAATTCTGAGTGATAGATTGTATTGAATGACAAAAAGTTAAAAAATCTAAGAAGCTGTTTGGTTAAAAACATTTTTTAACGGTAACCCTTATCATTGCTATT
>JBAXKC010000005.1:0-107907 GCA_037137535.1 bacterium
AGAAAAATCAGGATGTTTATTTTTTATACTTTTCAGGTACTTTGCGTAACTCCTGATATAATATTGCCGAAAAAGCTTATTTGACAATTATTGACCTAGCTATACCAAAAATCAAAGGTTCGGATTTTAGGAATTTATTATTACATCTATTAGATTTTTGTGAAAAAAGAGATATTAAAGTAAATTCATCTAAAGTGGTTAAATTTTTAGAAAGTTTGTAGGGTGGGTTTTAACCCACTCTATTACTATTATTAAATTTATAATTGACGAAGATAAATATGGTAATAAATGTCATTTTATAAAAGATATCAACGAGAACATTGACCGCCTAAAAGTAACGGGTATTCTCGATGATAACAATATTATGAACAATCAGTTCAAAGCTAGTGAGCAAATCTAACAGTTTATGGACATGGTTTAAACCCTACCCTATAAATTAATAATACGATTAGAAAATAGCTAAAACTATTTTGACCAAGCACTTTTTAATCCATCCCAATCATCTTTGCTTTTACATATTGCCACTTTACAATAATCATTCTGAGAACTTGCCTGTGATTCAATAACAATTAACTTACCACCCATTCTCTCAACAATAGATCTATCAAATTGCATTAAAGTGTAACATGCCTCTAAATTGCCAGTACCTCTTAATGGACAGTGAACATGTATTTCCCCTATTGCAACTGTATCGGACAGATAAGTAATAGGGAACTTTTCTTTTGGTTTTGGCATCTGCTCCGTCCATCCGCCTGCTATTTTTTCTAAGCTGTCTTTAGGAGAGCTACTGTGTATTTTACTAACTATTATTCCTAAAACATTCATACAGTAAAGAGTAAAATGACGAGATGGCGAGAATTTTGCGAGTGCAGAAAATAACCATAAAACAGTCATAAACACAGGCATATTGTATATTTTCTTTAAAAATGATTTCATTTATTGTTCCTTTTAAGCTGAAATTATACCAGATTGAATTATTAATTATAATATCGCCATAAATGCCACTAGTAAAGGCTTAATCTATTGATGAAGTCTTAATTGTTTCTATGTTTACAGGGTTTAAACCCTGCTTTTTAAATTAAAGGTTATTCCTGAAATTATTGATTCTGTTAGCTGTCAAGGTTATTGTAATATTTACACAATAGATTTTATATTTATTATTATAAATTAGCAATTTTTATAGACTTTTATTTTTATCATTATATCATCCCCATAGAGTAATAATAACTAAAGGATAACCTTATGTTGGATATTCAAAGAAATAATTTTAATGTAATAACAAATAATAAAACTAAGCCAATAATTAGCAAAAGTAATAATGTAAATACAATAAATTCTTCATACAAGAGTTCATTAGTTCCTTTAAACACCCTCAAAGCATATAACATGTCTGTCTTTAAAGGAGCCGTTGTTAAGAATGATAAGCAAGTGGAAGAAACAGAAAAAGCTTTAAATCATATTATTGCAGATAATTTTTTTTATTGTCAGGATGGTAAAATTCCGCATGCAAGCCTGATGGAATTAGTAATGAAAGGAATTGAACCAAAAATTCAAGTAACTCCTGTAAATACCTATGAATTAACAGAACAACTCCCATATAAAGGTATTTACTTTAACTTCTATGACAAGGTAATAGAAGAAATAGAAAAAAAAATCGAAACAGGTCATAAGTTCGGTTCGGTTTGTATTTCAACAGTAGGCTGTGAATTAAGTTTCGAAGAGTTTGGAAAATTTATTGGTATAGACGAAATCAACAATGAAAATAGAGGTGTTTTAAAATACAAAGATAAAATACTTGAAAAATTAAAGCAATCTCACGAATTATACCTTAATGAAGGTGTTCAAAATAAAATTAACAACATTGAAAATACTGCAATAAAAGAACTCTTCAATGAATTAATAGATATTGAGGAAGTGAAAAAGAATGGTTATTTATATGATAGATTATTGGAAAATTTAGATAATAATCAAGAATATCAAAAATTAAATGAAATAAGATTAAAATCAAGAATTTTTGAAAATATACAAAAATTTAACGAATTATCAAAAAAAGTACCTGTGTATTTTGCGGCAGGCAATAGTGGACCTGATTACTTTGACTTATATTCTCTATCTAATGTTATTTCTATGGGTGTATTAGATAATTCAGGGCAAGAAGCGGCTTATTCTGCTTCTAATGACTTAATTTCCGAATTTGATTCAGTAAATATTAGTGTTTATACCTGTATGAATAAAGACGGAAGCATAGGGCTATCAAATAGCAAAAACAACACGCCAATATTATCTATACCTGAACATTCTCGATTAACAAAGAACATAAATGCTGAATATAGCAGTAAGTTTTATGGTAAATCTCCAACTTCTCATATTAGTAGTGCTGAAACTATTAATATATTAAAAAATATTTGTTCAAACAATAAACGAGATTTATATACAAATCTTATAGATTCTGATTTTTTTGATAAACATCCTGAAATTAACGAAAAATTAATTAATATAAGCGACTACATGGCACTTGAACATAAAAACATTGATGAAATTGATTCTAATGCTAAATATGTTTTATGCATTGATGTTGCAAAAGATTCTGTAGTTAAAACAAAAAGGATGAGACAAACAATTTTGATGGGACAAGCTGGTAAGGAGTTGCGTAAATTTATCTTTTTAGGAGTTGATAAAGAAAATAAACTTTATTTTCTTCCTAACAGCAAATGTATAGAAAACATTGAGGGCGGAACTTCTTTCGTTGGGCCAAAACGTGCTGCCATAAAAGCAAAAGAAATATTGAATAAAGACCATATCATTTGAATAAAAAATGAACCGACTTTTATTTAATAGACTTTGTATGTTTTTAGGCTGGGTTATACTATAAAAGCCTGTAATATAAGACAATTTTGCTGTATTTATTGAAACGAATTATTGCAAAAAATATTTTTCAAAAAAAAATAACAAAAAGTAGTTGCATTTAAAAAATCAGCGTTTTATAATAAGTACATAGCCAAGGGGTTGTAGCTCAGCTGGTTAGAGTGCCTGCCTGTCACGCAGGAGGTCGCGGGTTCGAACCCCGTCAACCCCGTTTTTTAAAAACTAATCATTGAATTGAAATATAAAAGTGAAAGACCGCAAGGAATTTCACTTTTTTCATTTTCCAGCTTTGGCACAACAAATAAAACTACTTTACCTGTATATATAATTATTATTAAATATTTATTGTATATATTAATTGACCAATAATTATTTTTTCTAAAAGAACTCTACTTCTTTATATATAAAAAAATTAATTCGTTTACTTAATACGAATGATTACTTTTTTCTATAAAAATAGTACAATTGGCTTAATTATTTGTGATTTTAGGATTGTTAATAGTTGAAAAAAACTAAAACTATATTTGAGAGGTAAATTGAATGAAACTTCATTGGCAAATCCTTGTAGCGCTCGGGCTTGGCGCTAAACGAAATTGGCCCATCTTTATAGCACTTTTGGCGGGTGTTCTTGTCGGAGCATTCTTTCCAATTTTGGGAGCAGAGACTTCACCTTTTTATAAAGGTTTATGGGTCGTAGGTCAAATCTTTATCAGGCTTATTCAAATGGTTGTAATTCCACTTGTAGTAAGTGCGATTGTTGTTGGTATTGCCAGCCTTGGTGACAGTAAGCAATTAGGCAAGATAGGCTTAAAAATGGTAATTTATTATTTCTTGATTACCGTTACAGCTGTTTCAATCGGTGCGGTTCTTGCTTCATTATTCCACCCTGGTACATTTGCTCAAGGTTTAATTAATCCTGATGTTGCTAAAACCGTTCAGGATAAGTTCCTTAGTTATCATCCAAGTCAACTTCAATTAGCTAAATTGTACTTAGACTTTATCCCGAGCAATCCTTTTACGGCTCTTGCTTCACCTAATTTCCAGCTTATACCTGTTATATTATTTGTTATCATATTTGGTTCAGCATTAGCTTTCATTGGAGAAATCAACAGACCTGTTGTTTCTTTCTTTGAGTCAGTTTTTGCTGCAACTATGAAAGTTACCGATTGGGTAATGATTCTTGCAGCTCCAGGTATTTTCTCATTAACAGCTTATACCGTTGCAAAAGCCGGCCCTGGTGTTTTTGAAAAACTTTCTTTCTATATGGCAACTTTAGGAATAGGTCTTGCTATTCAATTATTTGTGACATATCCGCTTATGCTCAGAATCTTTAGTAAAGTAAACTTTGTTTCACTTATTAAAGCTGTTGCTGAAGCCATGATGGTTGCTTTTGGTACTGCAAGCAGTTCTGCTACTTTACCGGTTACAATTGCTTGTTGCGAAAGAAGAGCCGGAATTTCAAACAAAATTTGCAGCTTTGTTCTACCATTAGGTGCAACTATGAATATGGATGCTACTGCTATGTTCCAAGTTATTGCAGTTCTATTTTTAACTCAAGCATACGGTATTCATTTAGGACCTGCTAAGGTGATAATGGTTGCTATTCTTGCAATGGTTGCTTCCAGTACGGCTGCTGGTATTCCTAGCGGTGGATGGATTACACTTGCTTTGATTTTAAGTGGTATTGGTCTTTCAGTAGAACAAGTAGCACAAGGTTTTACAATTATATTTGTTGTTGACAGAATCCTTGATATGTTTAGAACTGTAATAAACGTAACCAGCGATACTGTTGTAGCTGCTATAATTGCAGATAACGAAGGCGAACTTGATCACGAATTGCTTGGTAATCAAGAAGTTTGGAAAGAAGTAGTTTAATACTAATTAAATTGAAAATTATAAAAGAGCGGTTAAAATTAAAAATTTACCGCTCTTTTTATTGCAAAATTTTACTAAAAGGGTAAAATTAGTAAATGACAACTATAAAAGAGTTATTAAATAGACCTGAACGATTTATTGCAATATGGGGATACCCAGAGCCGACTGTGTTAAATGAAGTTCAGCAGAAATACCCAAATCATTATTTTATTGATTTAGACATCAATTATAATGCGATTTCTACAGGAATAATTCCAGAGGCTTACTGTAAAATAATTAAAAATTTAATTAATAACTCATTTGCTCTTAGAGATAAAATTGATCTGATAGTTGCGTCAACAGGCGAAGAAAAATGTGATTCAGGTAGGTTTGCATATAAAATATTAAAAGATACAGGTTTTAATATTATTTCAACAACTTTTACCGAATATGAAGATATTCCTCATCAAACACCAATTTCCGAAAGCACTTTGCCTTTAAAAGATAAAATTATTACAATTATGGATAATATTTTATTAAAAAATACTTATAATTTGGAGAAATCCAACGCTAAGTTTGGTTTTTGGGGTGTTCCTCCTAATGATTTGTCAATTTTAGACTTATTCCCTAATGAAACCCATGTTTTTGGTTGGACAAGATGCGTAGAAGCTAAAAGACCTGCTGATCTTGATATTGAGCTTATGGTCAATCCCGAGATACCCACTGTTTTTTTCTCTCAGACGTTTTGTGCAAAAATGCAATTAGCAAAGTATCTTGCGGATAAATATAATGGTTTATATGTAGATGCTGATGATATAGCCTCTAATTCCGTAAAAGCCAAAATCGAAGCATTTTTAAGGTTAAGGTAATATGCCAAAGTTGATTGTTGATGCAGGTACAACCTGGACAAAATTATTTGAATTATTTGAAGTTAATGAGGATTTTTCTTTAAATCCTTTACTTATCGATTTTTCTTTTAACCTTGAAAATTATCAATTTAAAGATATTAATGAAAATATGATTTTGGGAAATATTTATATATTTCCATCAAGAGAGATAAATAAATTATCAATTGATTTTGACGCTGCTACGGGGCATATGGCAAAGAGTAAAATAAAAGCTGAAGGCAAGTATGAAAATGAAATAATAGCTCTTGCTTGCGGCTCAAAAAAGCTTATAAATAACCTTGACGATGCAACGATAATTGATATCGGAAGCAGAGACATAAAGTGGATTAAATTTAAAGACGGTAAATATAAAGATTTAGATTGGAATGGAGCTTGTGGCAGTGCAACAGGAGCAACTCTTGAGATGCTTTGCAAGTTTTATAATATTAATCCGTTAAATTTGGTTGAAAATAAAGATAAAATCCCTCTTACTTGCGGTGTTTTCGGTATGGAAAAAATTATGGACTTAATTGCAAATGGAGCTCAGCCTTCTGATGCAATTGCTATGTTTATCCATGGATTGGCTTTTAATACTTGGAACTTCGCAAAAAATCCCGAGAAAATCTATCTCTCGGGAGGATTTTGTGAAAATGAATGTTTTATAAAATCGTTGAGTTTTTATTGTGAAGTTATAAAACTAGGTCGATTTGCTCTTCTTGAAGGTCTTTATTAGGCAAGTATGCCTTTTGTATTTTCAATTGATTCAGAATTAAAAGAATATAATCTTGCAGGTCTTTTAGAAGAGAGTTTTGTAAACTCTTCAAGTTCATTAAGAATTCCTAATGAAATCATTTTCTTTCTAAAATTACGCTTATCCATTTCTTTATCAAGAATTAATTCATAAGTTTTCTGAAGCTCTGTTAAAGTAAATTTATCAGGCAATAACTGGAATGCAACAGGTGTATATTCCAGTCTGTCCCTTAATTTTCTAAGAGCATAATCAATAATATCTTTGTGGTCAAACGCTAAAGGCGGCATATTGTAGACTGAATGCCAAGCAACATCTTTTGTGTCTATATCAGAATCAGCAAGTTTAATAAGATCTGCTCTAATTAGTGCAAAATAAGATACTGTGATTACCCTTGCATTTGGATAACGGTCAGGGTCGCCGAAGGTGTAAAGCTGTTCAAGATAAACATCTTTTACATGTGTTTTCTCTAATAAAACCCTTTTTGCCGCTTCGTCAAGATTTTCAGATAATCTGATAAATCCTCCCGGAATCGCCCATTTTTCTTTGTAAGGCTCACGTCCTCTTTGAATTAAAAGAACTTCCAGTTTTTTCTTTCTAATGGTAAAAATCACTATGTCTACCGTGACTTCATGCGTTTTAGTTTCTTGAACCATGTTGCACTTTCATCAATAAATCTATCTAACTCTAAAGATTACTATAATTTCGGACTAGCAAAATTATAAACGAATACTCGACTGTTGTTAATACATTATTTGTTCGGTAAGGACTTAATTTGCAATACTATATCTTTATTTTATTAATATTCTTTACAAAAGTATAATAAATGACCTAATAAAATTAAAGTAATTCATTTGTTTAGACGATAAATAAAATAAGAGATGCTTTGTAAAAAATATTAATATTCTATCGATTATTGGTTGAACTGTGATGAAAGGAGAAGAGAGATATTTTGTGATGGGAATATTAACATGTATATTCAAATTTTATGTTTGTTTATAAAGCATGTGTAGATTTGTAAAATTTATATTTACATGTATGAAAATTTAGGCAAGATTTTGTAATTTGAACTTTTATTTACATGTAGCCATGCAAATATAAATTATAGAGAGTATTAATTTATCAGAAGGGGCAACCAAAATGGTAGATATTCAACAAAACAGACTAAAACTCAACTTAAACGGAGAGATGAAGCTTAACCAGAAGAGGGGAATCGAGAACAAACAAAAACCTGACAATGTAGCATTTACCGGTCATCAATTAAAAATTAATGATAAAGGTAATAAAGAATTTCATTTTTACCTTCCTGTTGCGTCTGATAAAAAAGAAAATGCTAAACTTGTAGTTAAATTGGCTGAAGAACTTGCAAACGGTCAATATAAAATTATTAAAGATGTTGATTCTAAAGAACTCACTAAAGATGGTGGATTAAAATCTTGGGCTGTTGATGTTAAAGAAACCTTCGGCAAAGAAGAAAAATCTGCAAATAATAACAAATTAAGACTTCTTTATAAGTTTGAAGTTGATAACAATGAAGTTTTAGATAAAACTTTATCAACAAATGTTGACGGTCAAGATTTTAACGTGGCTACATTACATACCAGAGCTGTAATTGAAACTCCTCACAGTATGTATCATTTAATGCCTGATAACTTTAATCCTAAATTTGCAACTTATACAAAAGCAAATGCTGAGAAAGTAAATGCAGGTTCAGGTTTATATATTAGAAATAGCAATGGAACTTTCTTAAAAGTTGCTGATGAAAATGTAGCAAATTTAAAAGGTAAAGATACTCAATTTTATGTAAGAAACGAATCAAATCCAAAAATTGACAATAAAGAAAATTATATTGATTATGCTGTCAGACAACACTACTTTAACAAGTTTGGCGGTACTCTTAAAGGCATAAGCGAAAAACTTGATTACTTGAAAGACTTTGGTGTTTCAAGAATTCTTAGTACACCTGTATTCGGTCAGGATCAGATATCTAACCATGGTTACTGGACCACAAACCCATACCAAATTACACAAACAGTTGGTACTCATAACTCCTTTATGGATATAAATAAACAGTTATATACAAAAGGTATGGCTTGGGTAGCTGATGGTGCTTTCGTAAACGAAGGCTGGGAAGGTATACACATTAATAACATCACTAAATGGGGCGATAAATCACCGTTCTTCCATTGGTTTGAAACATTTGATTTTCCAATGCACCCATTAAAAGCGGGCTTGCTTCCTGAAAATGATGAAGCCTATAAAAATTGTGCAATAAAAGTAATCAATAGCCCTATTGATATTAAACTTAATTCAAAAGGCGAATATGAAGACAAAAAAGGTGAAGCTAATAAGAGCTATGACCCAACAAAGCCTACTTATATTCAACTTTTAGACAGAAGATTTGCAACAAAAGAACAAATGCAAAGCAATGAGCCTATCAGAAAATATGACAATATGGCTCCTGTTAATCCTGCAACTGGTGAAGCTATTGATCCTAACGAAGTTAAAACATGGAAAGATGGCGTTCAACCTGTATTAATGGAAGTTCCTGCTTCAGAAGTTAAAGAAAAATTCACAAAAGAAGATGGATTAGTTTCTATCTTAAGATCTGTTCTTGATTTAATTCCTGGTGATATTGGAACATTGATTTTCGGTAAGCCAAAAGTAACACAACCATCTCTTGAAAAACTTAAACAATGGCAAGATGCTCATTTGGAAATTCAACAAGCTGATAAATCCGGTGGTACCACTCTTTGGGTAGGGAATAAAGATATACATAAGCTTAGATTTATGTTGCCAAACGATAAAACAGCTGAATTAAGTAAAAAAGTAGGATTAGATACACTAAATAAATCAACTGCACAGGTTCAAGATTATATTCTTCAAGTAGGTAAATATTGGACTGATGAAGTTGATAAGACTATTACTCAATATACAGCTGATAAAATTGGTGAGAAATTATCTAATGATGCTGATTATAAAGCGGCAGAAGCGATACAAACACCTGACAAAAAAGCAGAAGCAAAAGCAAAGGCTACTTTAAAGGTTATTAAGTCAATGGCAGATGATAAAACTCTTCCTGCTAAATTAAATACACAATTAAATGAAGCAATGCTTGTTAATTTCTTTAAAGATGAATATAATTTAAAACTGCCTAAAGCTGAAAACATTACAGATGGTTTAATGTCATATCCTCTTGACGCAATAGAGTTTCCAAGAGAAATTTGCGGAATTTTATCTACTCCTTTCATTAAAAAATTGGCTAATGATCATGATGAAACCTCTAAATCAAGATATCAGATAAGCACAAATCCTGAATTAATGAAAACTCGTAGCCCTATCTATAAGAAAATGGATAAGGTCTACTCTGAGGACATGAAAAATCGTACATTAAAGATATTAAATCAGTTACCTAAAGAGACTTTAGATAAACTTATCGACCCAAAAACAAAAGACATTAAAGATACCGATGAAGCTAAAATGGCGTTTAGAATTATTGCAGGTGATATTTCTAAATATATTACTGTTAAAGCTCTTACTAACCACAAATTAGGTTTTGATGAGAAAAATCCTGATAAAGGTATTGATTTAACTCACGATGGCAGTAAGTTCTTATCAGCTGATATTGATGCACAAAAACCTGTTGATAATCCTTACAAAGGTCTTCATGATGATTTTTATAAATATACAAAACTTATCACAACAACACCTGAGTCTGAAGCAGACAGCTTAGTTGATGCTTTAAAAACAGGTATTAATAATGATTCAAGATTTGGTGATTCTCAAGACTTTGCAAAATATCTTGAAGCAAAATTAAAAAATGTTATGGATAAAGATGTTCTTCCACTTGCTAAACTTTGCGTAGACAGATCAGAATCAGGTCTTGAATGGCGTATTGACGCAGCGAAAGACGTTGCTGATATGGATAGTAAAATAGAAGGAAAATCAAAACTTGAAGATTTAGCAGTTGGCACAGCTAAGTTTTGGAAAAAGTTTAATGAAACAGTAAGAGATATTAACCCAAGAGCTTATACTATCGGTGAAGTAACTGATTATGGTGGTAAAGAGGAAAAGCAACTTATTGAAGATACTGGATTTACTACTCAGTCTAATTATCGTTATTTTTATGGAACTCCTGCTTTATATGCAGGTGGTAAACATGAAAATGAAGGTCCAACAATAGGTAATCTTAAAGCGAAATTTGATAATCCTAGCGATACTGGATATCCTGGTTTCTTACACTCTGGACCTCAAGATAATGTCAACTTCTCTCATGTATTCCAAAGTAACCATGATGCATCAAGAGTTTTAACAAAATTAGTGTTTAATTCTATAGTTGATCCTGATGATAAATCAGACTATAAAGATAAATTAACAGGTGATCAAGAACACGATAACATTATGAAAATGAGAAATCAGATTTGTCGCTCTTTTGATGATGTTATTAAGACAAGTAAAGTGTTAAATCATTCAGAAGACTTTATAGCTCTAAATGATAATGAGAAAAAATTACTTAAAGATTCTATTGTTAAAATTGCTAATGAATATTCTGGTTATGACAAAGATGATATTGTTGTAGAAAGAGGAACAGAACAAGAAAAAATAAATAAAGTTGCAATGCAAAATAATTTTGCTTCAAGAGGAATTGGTCATAACTTTGATGACATTATGAAAAAGCTAAAAACTGAAAACCCTGACCTTTATAAAAAAATAGAACCAAAACTTTACGAGTTAAAAAACGAAGTTAGTCAAAACTTCCTTGCTCCTGCTCTTAGTAAATATTTGACAATGCTTCCTTTAGTTGTTGCTTTACCTGGTTCCCCTACAATGTATCAAGGTGATGAACTTGGTGAATTAGGTTTAGAATCTCAAGGTAAAAATATGTACCTATCAAATAGAAATCCTATTCCTTGGGATAAAATGAATGGTGACAATAAAGTCAACTTTATTGCTGATTTCCAAAGAAAAGTTCAAGATATTTATTCACTTAGACAAAAACCTGAATTATCTCCATTAGTTAATGGTTCAACTATTCCAATGAAGTATGATGGTGATAATAATGATAATCAGAATAAACTTGGGTTTTCTCTGAATGTTTTATATAGATATAATCAAGAGCGAGATGTTATTGCTGTATTAAACAGAAATGGACTAGGTGCAAAAAGAAGTGAATCTGAAGTTAAATCTTATAAAGTTGAAGGTGGATTAGTTCTGAATGATGAAAAGAATGATGCATTTAGAGGCTGGGGCACTTCTTATGAAAAAAAATCTAACTATGTAGGACTAACAAATGATACAACTTATATTCCGATTATCATAGACAAAGATGGCAATCAAATCAGTTATAATAAAAAAGATATTCAAGACAATATTACAAACAAAAAGATTGCTAATCTTCCTGAAGGTATAACTTTAACATCATCAGATGCTGAAATTGATAGGGTTATCAATAATATGAAATTCAAAACAGTAAAAGAAGGAAATACATATAAACTTGTTCCTGCAAACGGTAATAAAGACTTCAGCGTTGATGGTTCAGCAATGTACTTCTACAGAGAGAATACTTTCCAAGAAGAAGCTGACAAAAAAGAAAAAAACAAGATAAGTTTCACAGGTAAATATGGTTCATTAAAACCAGGAATGAAAAATGTAAACATTAGCGGATAGCCAATCGATTATTAAAATTATAGAAAGCAGGAATATAGACTTCCTGCTTTCTGTTTTTTATACTTAATTTTTAGTTCTAAAATTATATTGAGATAAAATGAGCAGAAATTATAAGAAAAATATATTAAATAAACATAAGTTTAATATCATAAATCATCATTTTGAATTTAATGAATTACAGCCCGATATTACTCATTATGAAGATTATAAAACGGCATTATTTGCGGTAAATAAAGTTCTTGATATAAAAGTCCCAGCAAAACGCTTAGATAAATATATTTTATATAAGTTTGCAATGGAATGCTCCGTTGCGTTATCAAATCCTCTTATTAATTTAGTTATTAATTCCGAGAAAAGCTTTTTAAATCTTAGAAAAATACAGGATAATAAGACTTATGCTGATGCAATTCTTAAAAAAGAGAAAAAATGTGACCTTAATAGAGTAAATAACTTTAAAATACTATATAAAAAGTTTAAAAATGAGCAAACAGAAGAAACTTTTCGAGAAGTTGAGAGTTTAATTGAGGAATATTTTACTTTTCCTGAAGAGGATAAATCGGAAATATTTGATTTTAATATAAATCTTTCTAGTATTGATTTCAGTTATTATAATAAGGATTATCAAAGAACAGCCGAATATATTCATAACACATGGAAAAAATTAGCTAAGCAAACAGCAAAAACTTCTTATAGTTCGCTTATTCCGTTGCCAAAACCTTTTATTGTCCCTGGGGGTAGGTTTAGAGAGATTTATTATTGGGATAGCTTTTATACAATTATAGGTTTGCTGATTTCAAAGCTCGATTATATGGCAAAAAATATGGTTGATAACTTTTTGTATCTGGTGGAATATTTGGGCTTTATCCCCAACAGTAACCGAGTTTATCATCTAAGTCGCTCTCAACCACCGTATTTAGCGGAAATGATTGAAACTATCCGCCCTAAATGCTCAAAAAAATGGCTAAAAAGAGCTTTTAACTTAGCAAAAAAAGAATATTTTTATTATTGGATGAATCCACAGACTAATTACCTCGAAGGGTATGGGCTTAATAGGTATTTTGATCCTGTAAATCAAGCCAGACCTGAAAGTTATGGTTCTGATAATGTAAATAGTTTTATTGGCTATGACTATTATTCTCATGAACGAAGTGAATGCGAGTCAGGATGGGATTTTACACGAAGATTTCATGATAGGGCTCATGATTTTATTCCTGTTGATTTGAATTGTTTGTTATATCGTTATGAAAAACTTTTTGAAAAATGGTCATTGTTATTCGGTAATTTTGATGAGGCCAAATATTGGAAAAATAAAGCAATTCAGCGTAAATCTAATATTAATAAATATCTTTGGAATGAAAGCGAAGGGCTTTATTTTGATTATGATCTTATAAAACAAAAGCATTCGGATTTTAAATCATCAGCAGGTTTTATGCCCTTAAAAATGAAAGTTGCAGGAAAATTGCAAGCTGAAAAAGTTAGAAAAAATATAGTCGAAAAATTTGAAACTGATAATGGTGTTGTATCTTCCTATGGTATTTATGAGCAATCTTCTTACTGCAAAGAACCCTCTGAATACCAATGGGATAGCCCTAATGGTTGGGCTCCTATTCAATTTATTACTGTTTATGGGCTTTTAAATTATGGTTATGAAGAGGATGCTAAAAGAATTGCTAAAAAATGGCTTGATTTTAATACAAGAATTTTTCTGACAACCGGAAGTATGTTTGAAAAATACAACGTAATACAAGGAAGTGCAAAGGCTGAAACAAGCTATCCTCAACAAACAGGTTTTGGTTGGACAAATGGAGTTTATCTTGATTTTTTATCAAATTTCATAGATAAAGCTGATAAATAACTCGAGTCGCTAATTCAAATTATCAAAAACAGCCCATAGCCAACCATCAGTGGCAAAGAGGCTATACCTCTTTTGCATTTCTAAATATTTTTGATAATTTAAAACTTAATAAGAATTTATTTTCTGTTTTTAAGCTGATCTTCAACTAATTTTCTTGATTCAGGCGGTATTAATCTTTTGCAGGTATCCCAAATATAGGTAAAACTTTTACCGTTAGTTTCGTGGTTTACGTTGTCATATAAGCAATAGCCTTGTTCACCATTGGTATTCGCTGCAATTGCATCATTAAATCTGCAATATCCGCAATTTAAGCAAACTTTAAGATTAAATCCTTTGTCGTTTAATTTACGGATTATTTCTTCAAGAGCGTGATCAATTCTTGGATAAATTGCACTTGGCAATTTTTTTTCTCTGAAAATAAAATTAATTTGATTTTCTTTATCGCCTTTAACAAGTTCCAGTTTGCATTTTAATTCTTTTCTTCCGTCTGTTAAGGTTGCATCAATTTTTTCATATAAATCTTCAACAATTTTAGTTTTAGCTTTTTTCTTGAAAAGTGTTTTCAAACTTATGTTAAAGCTAAAGCCCTGTAATGTAGATAAAATTAGGATAATTGGGTTGAAAATCAATAGCATTAAGGCACTTTTATAATCTGTAAATCCAGAGCGAGCTACTATCAACTCAGTAAATTTTATAAAAGCATAACTTAATATTGCTAATAAAAATATTTTGTCATGAATTATATGTGAAAATTTTAAATTTGTATAATGGGCTCTAATAAACCATAAAAGAGAAGTTAGGCCTAAATATACTATTCCTGATGGAAATATAAGAGAGGTTAAAAGTTCTTTCGCCTTTAGGCTAAAGTTTCTACAATAAAGAACTTCAAGATTATTCTTAAAGGTAGTGAATTTTTTATATCTTCTTATATATTCGTCTAATTTTGCTGAGGTTAAAGATTCGGAATATTTTCTTAAAACTTGTATATCCTGACAAAATGCGATTTTTATTTTATTTTTTGCAAGTTTAAATGAATATTCGTATTCTTCAAAACCGTTGTCTGTTATGTTGTAAATATAATTTTCTGCAATATTTTGTTTAATTGCAAAAACGTCACTATCGATTATATTATATAATCCTGCATAATATCGTCCATGAATATTTACTCTATTTCTGATTTTATTTTTAAAGCAAACTAATTGAGTAATTAAATCGGGATAATTATTTAATGGAACGGTATCACCCATAACAACAGGTTTATCAATAATTGCAGTATTTACGTTTGATAAAAAGTCAGGCTTTACAAGACAATCTGAGCTTAAAAACACATAAGCATTACTTGTTTCGGTAGTTACAATCCTTTCCATTAACCATGCAAAAGATTTGTATTTACCGATTGGCCCAACATCGGTTTTTATTCTCCAAATGCGGCAGCCACCAAGTATTTCAAGGAGTTTTGAGCTGTTGTCCGTGCAATTATCTAAAATAACGTTTATAGAAAATTTATCTTTTTCATAATTTTGCTTTTTAAATGCTTCTATCAGCTCGATTATACCTGAAGCATTATTGTGCGAATATATTACAACAGAAAGGTTTTGAGAGTATTTAGGCTCATAATCCCTTTGCATAATATCTTTTATATGCCCTTTTGATGAACAAAGCACTATTAATAGCTTATAAAGCAAATAATAGGCAATATAAGCAAAAATACACCAGCTTAAAATTTCTATAAAGATCATTAATAGTTACCGTATTGTATACCTGTTATATGTTATTTTACCTAAAATTTAGCGCTTATGATTACTCTGTATGCTGTATCTATTAGAAAAGCAATTTTAAATTTGGTCAATTTGCGGGAAAACGTAAATTCTTCCGTTATCTCCTCGCCATCTTATCCAGCCTACTGGTGTGGCTTTGTTGAAATCAATTATTTTAACCATCATCCAATTACCTCGAATGTAAACAAGATTTATGTCTTTTGCCCAGTAATAATCGTTTCTTAGGAGTTGTCCATTTTCATCGGGGGCAGTTCTTACTTTTTTAAGGTTTGCAGGAGTTCCTGAAAAAATATAAATACCATATTTTTTCCCATATTCCTCCATGAATTCTTTCCATGTATAAAATTTTCCGCCACTATCTTTTTTTATCCAGCCTTTTGCCCCTGAAGTTTTATCATATAAAACTTCATAGGCCTTATCTGTTTCATCTGTAACGATCATTAATGCTATTTTATTTTCAGGCTTGAATGCTAAAAACATGTTTTTAGAGCCCAGATTATTGGGTAAACAGTCAAAGCTCATTTCATCCCATTTTGCTTCTACTACTTCATTTGCATCATCGTCAGCATCGGCATAAATTTTTATGTCTTGTGGTGCAAAGTATAAACCCATTCCAAAGTTATTTATTCCATCGCCGCTTCCAGGCAAATAACCATACGCTAAAACAATATTTTGATTGAATAGACAACATATAAATAATAATAGCATTAATACTTTCTTAGCTTTTTTAAAACAATTAAACATAAAAATCCTTATATATAGGCTGATTATTTCGATAAATCAGAGTCTTACCCAGCTTTGTTTCTTCCTATTTAATTATAGCAATTAGTTACAGCATCTAACAAGTATTAACGCTGCATTTAATTGTGCAGCGTTAATTTAACTTATTATTTGACGTTAGACTGTTTCTATTAATCCAATTAATTCTTCACATGCTTTAATAAAGGTTTCAAATAAATCTTTTTCTAAAAACATATTGTGTTTAATATCTTCCAGTCTTGGCAGAATTGCCATTTTATATTTTTTTGTATAATCCAGCAATTCACCTTGTAAATAATTGGATAAAAATACATTTTTTATTACTTTATCTCTTGTTTCACTCATTTCAAGTTTGATATTTTCAATTTTTGCTTGTAATAAGTTATTTTGAAGTTCTTTATTACCAAACATTGTACAAATTTGCTTTAATTCATCATAAATTATCTTAGATGAGTTTTCTATGTCTATTAATTCTTGTTTCTGACTTGAGAATGATTCTTTTATATTAATTAAAGCCTTATTCCATCTTTGATTATTGTCTTCAGAAACTGTTTTTATTATTGAATTTATATCAATGTTGTTTAATTCTACTTCTTTTATTGCCTCTTCGAGGTTAATATATTCCATTCCTTTGATATAAGCACCTTTTAAAGAAGTGTTTATTATTGTTTCATTCTCTGTCTTTTTAGAGAAAATATCTTCAAAATGTCTTATAAAGGAAGCGTAATCATCTCTTGAAGGAATATTATTTCCTTCTTTATCTTTTACAATAACTAATTTTTTTGTAATCGGTGTGGTGTAGCCTAAATCAATTTCACCTTTTTCATTAACTTTTAGTTCTGTGCCATGAGCATAAATTTTATTATTTATAAAAGCAAGGTCTAATCCTGTAAATATAATTTTTTTGCACCCTAAGACTTTTGCAAAGGCATAACACATTATTGCTACAGTTCCACCAGATTCATAAAGACCAAGTTCATCTTTTGAACTATCTTTTATCCATCTGCCAATTTCATCGGTTCTTGTGTAGTAAAGAGTTTTTGATTTGAATTCTTTTGTAAAAAGATGGTTGTCAGCTCTTGATGATACTAACATATTGTTTTGTTTCAAGTATTCCTGATCTGCCTTAAAATCATTAAATCCATCTACAAGTGTGAACATTTTTTCTGCATCTGCAAATGCCATAAAGTCAGGTATAAAGTTTTGTTCCTGTAAAAATTTTATTGCCTGTCCTACAGCGATTACAACGAATTTTTCTCTATTTTCTTTTATAAGTTCAAAGTTTTCTGCCAAGGAAGGACCTGATGCTAATATTAATGCAGGTTTTTCTGTTAATTTATCTGCTAAATAGCCTGCTGGCATTGCTTTTTCGTAAGATTTTATATTTGTTATCGAGTTTTTTGTCCAAGTTTTACAAAGATTAAAGATAGTATTTTGATCTACTGACCTTCCTTCACATATTTCTAATGCTTTAGCTGTCAGTAACATTAATTCATCTGTTGCAAGTTTTGCATAAGAATTTAAGAATAAAAATTCTACTTTATCACCTTGTAAGTATTCATTTGCCAGTTTTTCAAATAATTCATCAAGATTATTTGTTATAAATACTCTGTCGTCTGAAAATTCTTTTGAAAAGTCAACATATTCAAGTATAAATCTTAAAACTTCGATAAAAGGTTCATAAAGGTAAATTCTTGAGGTTGAGTTAATGTAAGCTCTTTTGAATAAATATCCTAATCCAAGCCCAAAAACAATTTGTATATCTTTAGCTTTTAATTCACTTCTTACATTTTTATTCCATGTAAACATTGCTTCTCTAACAGGATCTTTTTGATCATGTAGCAATTCGCCATTATAGCTTATAATTATATCTTTTGAATCGGCTTCGAATACTTCTATTTTTTTGCTTATTTCTGTAATATTAAGCTCTTTTAATTTTTGCGCAAGTTCAGGATTTTTAGCAGTTAAAACTTTAAGATTATTTTCAAACATGTCTACCCCTTTAATTATCTAATATTAAATCTATAACTTCTCTAAAAGCCCCATCACCTGCTTGAGCGTTTGTTATATAAATGCCTTCCAACTTTTGGACTTTATAATTTGCCCCTGGAACAGTAACAGCAACGCCTGCAACTTCAAGTGCGGATATGTCGTTAATATCATCGCCAAGATAACAGACGTTTTCAGGTTTTAAGTTGTATTTTTCAATAATTTCATTTAACGCTAGAGCTTTATGCTTGATTCCTTTATGAACGTCCTCAAGTTTAAATCTACGAGAAATATTATCAATTATCGGACTGTCTTCACCCGAAATAATACCTACTGTCAATCCGTTTTTCACAGCAAGAGATAGTCCCATTATGTCTTTGAAGCTAACTTTTTTTACTTCTTCATCGCTGATAGAGGATAAATAAACTCCACCATCAGTTAATATGCCGTCAAAGTCTGTTACTATAAGTTTAATTTTGTTAAATTTATTTAGCATTAATCGGATTACTCACCCTTCTAAGCTTTTTAATTATTGGTTTTTCGCTATCGAATACATGTTTATGTCCATCACCTAATAATGAAGGGATTTCTCTTATATCTCTAAGCAGTCTGTATAAGCCCTGTCCTTCAAGACTTGCTGCATGGTCAGAGCCCCACATTGTTCTATCAAGTGTTATATGTCTTTCAACTGATACTGCACCAAGCACAACTGCAATAACTGTTGGAGTTACGCCTTTTTCATGTCCGCTATAACCGATAGGAAGGTTTGGATATTTTTCTAAAAATTCTTTGATAACTAATAAATTTGCTTCATGGTTATCTGTTGGATAGGTAGAAGTACAGTGGTAAAGAACGACTTCATCTCCCAGTAATTCTAAAGCATGGTCAATTTCTTCAAGTGTGCTCATTCCTGTTGAAAGCAAAATAGGTTTGCCTTTAGCTTTTGTGTGTTTTAAAAGATTGTCGTCTGTTAATGATGCAGATGAAATTTTATAACAAGGCGGATTAAATTGATCTATAAAATCGACTGATGCTTCATCCCAGCAGGAAGCAAACCATAGAATTCCTCTTTGTTTGCAATATTCGTCTATTTCTTTATATTCTTCATAGCCAAATTCAAGACCTCTTTTCAAATCCCCGTTTGTTTCACCAAATGGATTTGGTCTTGGCATTTCCAATTCTTTTTGTGTATAAACTACTTCTACAGTTCTTTTTTGGAATTTAACAGCATCACATCCGCAAGAAACAGCACTATCAATTAATTTTTTAGCTATTTCTACGCTTCCGTTGTGATTTATACCAATTTCAGCAATGACAAAGCATGATTGACCCTCGCCAACTATTTTATTGCCTATTTTTATAGATTTTCTCATTTAATTTTAACCTCATACTCGCACATTACAGGTTTTACTATACTAACATAGGAGTATGAGTATTATCTTGATTTAAATAGTGTATAATTTTTTGCTGATTTATTTGAATACTTGTGATTTAGAGTTATTCAGGATTATTTTTTTTAGTTTTTTCTAAGTATTCTTTGTAAAGATCTGCATAAGAATTTTCATAAATCTCAGGATCATTATACATAGTTTCTTCTTCTTGTTTGTTATCTATTTTTGCATTTTCTGCAAATGATTTTAATTCTTTGTTTAATATTTCATTGTTTTCGTCATTATCAAGTTCAGTCAAAACATTTATACTGTTTGCCGTTGAGCCTAATACCATTTGTTTTCCGTTTATTTCAACAAGGTGAATATCTTTTCCCTGACCGATTGAAGTTGAGGAAAGTAAATTGAAATTCAGTTTCTTTTTATTTTTAAGTCCATTAGAAGCACCAAGGGTAGGAGTTTTACCTGTGATTTTCATGTATAAACCCCAAACAATAAAAATAATAAGCAATACAAAGGCCAATCCTCCAATAACAGTTCCAAAATCAGGTCCTGAGCTTTTACTTGGAGTTTGTAAGAAATTAGTCTCAGATGTTTTTGTTATTTCTTTTTTATTCGGATAATCATGTATTCCACTCAAAATAGAAGGTTGTTCTTCTGTGTTTTCTTTATTTATGGCATTTTGTTTTGCTATTTTATCTGTTTCCTTGCTTTCATTTACGGTATTTATTTTTTCAGCCTGTTTATTAGTTTCTGTGCTTGTTATTGTCTTAATTGGTTCATTCTTTTCAGTTATAGGCTGATTTGCTTTAATACTTTTAGGCGCAACCGCTAATGATGGTTTTACCGCATTTTCTTTAATCGGATTATTTTTAAGTGTTTTATGTTTATTTGTGGTTATTGGTTTTTTTTCTATGTTTTGAGTTGGTTTATTTGAAATTACAGTCTTTTTTTCTGTATTTTTAGGTATTATCGTTATTTTTTGTGTTTTTTTAGGTTGTTCTGTCTGTATTGCCGTTTGTTTCGTTTCAAATAATTTGTTTTTAGTTTCTATATTGTTTTCGTTATTTATATTTACATTTTTAAGTTTAAAATTGCCAAACTCAAAAATATTTGCCATTGTTTTAGATGGCAAAATAGCTGATATCAAAGTGAATAAAACTATTAATAATAGTAGTTTTTTATAATTATTTTTAAGTGGCAATTTATATCTCCTAAAAAAATAGCTCTAACTAACAAAATTGTACCAAATTTTGTTACTTTAGAACTATTTTACTATAAGAAAAGAAATTATTTAAATTAACCTAATACTTTTTTAACAGATTCAATAACTCTGTTAGGTTGGAAAGGTTTAACAATAAAATCTTTAGCCCCTGCTTGAATGGATTCAATAACCATTGATTGTTGACCCATAGCAGAACACATGATAACTTTAGCCGCTGTATTATGTGTCATTATTTGTTTTAACGCTTGAATCCCGTCACATTGAGGCATTGTAATATCCATAGTAACTAAATCAGGTGTTAATTCTTTGTATTTATCAAATGCTTCAACGCCATTAGCTGCCTCACCAACAACTTCATAGCCATTTTTAGTAAGAATGTCTTTAAGCATCATTCTCATAAATGCAGCATCATCAGCAATTAGTACTCTAGCCATTTATATAGTTCTCCTTACCATTATATTTCTTGTTCCAGTTGACCAATTATTCTTACAGATACAATACCTGTTGCTACGTCCAGTTTGAGAGTTCTGCCTTTATTGCCTCCTGTATCGGCAGCTTTAACAGTCAAGCCTTCTTTACTTAGTGCAGCTTTAACCGCTATTGTATTACGCATTCCAACGTTTAGTATATTAGAACCCTTTTCCAGGTTAAACATTTGAGATCCGCCGGCCATTTTTAAAACCATATTTTGTTTTTTAGCTCCAAGTTTGTATAACTTTGCTAAAATTTCAGGAACGGCTTTATCTGCATACTTACCAAGCAAGGTAATTTCTTTTGTTACATTTGTACTATCGGGTAAAACTACATGGACCATGCCTCCAACTTTCGCCATTGGGTCATAAATAGTTAATCCTATGCATGATCCTAAACCTGGAGCTACTAATGAAGTTCCAGCCGAATTTGTTACTTGTATTTCACCCATTCCTACATT
The DNA here is from genome assembly GCA_037137535.1 of bacterium. GTDB lineage: Bacteria > Cyanobacteriota > Vampirovibrionia > Gastranaerophilales > JBAXKC01 > JBAXKC01. The sequence continues at coordinate 21,947 of JBAXKC010000005.1, forward strand.
TACAATCGCCTTAATCATATCGTTTTGCTTTTTTCCTTCAAGTAGTCCACTAGTTTTTCAGTAGATGTATTATCAAGCATTAATATATAATATCCTTCGATAACTTCCTCACCGACTATTAGTTTTGTGCCAATAACTGATATTTTGTCAATTTCTGAACACAAAGAAGGTATTATAGATCCTACTAATGCACCTAGCATATCTTTTCCGAGTTGTGGAGGAGTTAGATCAACTTTATCTTCAAGCATTGATGCTAAAGCCCCTACATATGCCCCTGAAATAATGTTAGATACTTCAAGTATTACTGAGTCAGAATCAATGTCATATCCTTGAGCTGCAAGTTTATAAAGTTTATTTGCATCTTCTTCAAGAAGTAAGAATACGATTATTCCTGAAAGTGCTTCGCTAATTTCAATAAAGATAACATTTACGTATTTTTCTGCTCCACCTAAAACCATTGATAGTTCAGGCAATATGCAGTTTTTTACGAAAGGAATTTGAATATCAACTCTTCTGTCAAGCATAATTGATAAAGCTGTTGCTGCATTACCTGCACCAATATTACCAACTTCTTTAAGAATATCAAGTTCAATTTCATTATTTATCTTTTTATTCATTAACTGCTCCAATCAAGGATTCTACATCAGCATTGAGTTCAATTAGGTCACCAATTAAAGTTTCAACGCTTGATGCTACTTGCGGAACTTTTAGATAAGTTAAAGCGCTTAAATCCATTTTATACATCATCCCGTCAGCGCCAATGCCTGCTCCTAGCATCATTGTTATCGCATCAGCTATGTGAATAATAGCAATAAGATGCGTATCCGCACAATTTTCTTGTATAGCAAGTTCATAGCTATGGTGGTATTTAATTGATGATATTAGCTTATCCGGGAAATTCCATTTTTCTGCTATTGCAGCACCAATCGTGCAATGGTCTCCACCAACTATTCTTTCTTCAGCTATATAAAATGGAATATTCTCTCTAGCAACCATAGCTAAAATTGTTTGATATGAATCTTTTACACTTTCGTGTAGAATCAGTTTGCCTATATCTCTTAATAGTCCTGCGACAAATGCTGTTTCAGGATCTTTGTAGCCTGACATTTCTGCCAAATATCTCGAATAGACAGCACATGTTACTGCATTTCTCCATAAATCACCTTTAGCAAGATCATAACCATCAAGTTCTTTTTTAAGAACTCCATTCGATACGGCTAAAAAGATTATACTTTTTAGTGATTTTAATCCAATTTTTGGTATTGCTTCATTAATAGAAGATATTTTACGAGAAAAACCATAATGAGCTGAATTACACACTTTTAAAATGTGTGTTGTTAATGCTAAATCTACTGAAATGACTTCTGCCAGCTTCTGAACGCTTATATCTTCATCATCAAGCATCTTCGCAGCTTTTACAGCCACAGCGGACATTTCAGGCAATTTATCAACTTTATCAATTAAACTTTGAACTATTTGGTTCATATATTTCCCTTGCCAAGTACATACGATTTTGTCTTAATTTGCTGCTTCTGCTGTTATTTTTACAAGTTCGGCAACTTCAGCTATTTTATTGTAATTTACATCTTCATCTAAATTTAAGAACTTTTGTGGATTAAGTAGAATTAGTAATCTATCTTGATATTTACCGACACCCCATAAAAAATCTGTATCACTGTCCATTTCTATTGGTGGCGGCTCAATATCTTTTGCAGAAAGATGTACTACTTCTGATACTGAATCAACAATTAATCCCATCATTTCTTCATCTATCTCAAGTACCATTACTCTTGTTTCACTGGTTTTTTCTGTTGATAGATTGTCAAAGTTGAATTTTTTTCTTCCGTCGATTACTGGAATAATATGACCTCTAAGGTTTATTACCCCTTCGACATATGCAGGTGCTTTAGGAATTCTGGTTGCTTCTTGAGCCATAATTATTTCTTGAACTGTAGTTATTGGAACTGCATATTCTTCATAACCAAGTTGAAAAATTATCATTTGTATTTCTTCCTGACCTGCTTCAAGTAGTTCGTTTATCATAACTCCTACTCCTTCTTATTTTTCTTTATTAATGAATTTACGTTTATAATTAGAGCAACTCTGCCGTTTCCTAATGTGGTAGCTCCTGAAATGTATTCATCAACATGTAATTTTTTGCTTATTGGCTTAATTACAACTTCTTGTTGTCCAATTAATTGAGAAACAATTACACCTACTGACTTGCCTTGTGATTTTACAATAACGACAATAAGTGGTTTTTTCGGATCTGTTTTACCATTAGGAACTGAGAGCAGATCTTGAAGTCTTACTAGCGGAAGAGTATGTCCTCTTAGTACGATTACTTCTTTGTTTTGAACTTTTTTAACTTGGTTTGGATATATTTCAATAACTTCACTAATATAGTTCAAAGGCATAGCATAGGTTTCATCTATGACTTTAACCAGTAAAGCTTGAACAATAGCCATTGTTGACGGTAGGCTTATTGTTATTGTTGTTCCAATATTAACTTTGGAGTCAATATAAACAGTCCCGCCCAGCATTGCTATTTTTGTTTTTACAACGTCCATACCAACGCCACGTCCGGATATATCAGTTGCAACTTGTGTTGTTGAAAAACCAGGCATAAATATTATGTCTAATGCTTCAGCTTCACTAAGATTTCTAGTTTGTTCTTCAGTCATCAAGCCTTTTTTAACGGCTATTTGTTTTAACCTTACAGGATCAATACCTTTTCCGTCATCTACAACTTTAATAAGGATATTATCCCCTTCGTTGAATGCTGATAATTCGATTGTTCCTTTTGATGATTTGCCTTTTTCAATACGTTCTTGAGGATTTTCTAATCCATGGTCAAGAGAATTTCTTATAAGGTGAACTAAAGGATCTCCAATTTCGTCAATTACAACTCTGTCAATTTCTGTTTCTTTTCCAGTAATTTTAAGATTTACTTCTTTTTTTAATTCTTTCGATAAATCTCTTACCAGACGTGGAAATCTGTTAAATACCTGCTCTATGGAAACCATTCTCAACTTCATTACAATTTCTTGAATATCAGTTGTAATGTTACCCATTGATGAGATTGCGGAAGATAAATCATTCTCTTTTAATTCATTGGAAATCTGCGCTATTCTGGTTCTGCTGATTACAAGTTCACCGACCAGATTCATAAGTTTATCAAGCCTGCCTGCATTTACTCTTATTGTTTGAGGCATTGCTTTGGTGATTGTAGTTTGATTAGCTGCAATAGTTTCTTTTTCTTCTATGCTCTTTTCTTCAGTTTTCTCTTCTGCGTTAGAGGGTACACTTTGAATGCTTGCAGAATAACTGCTATTTAGTGCTGTCAAGTCAACATCACCAACATCAACTGCTTCTATTTCAGATATTCTCATTATGATATCTGTAATAGTTTTGTTGTCAGATTTAGTGACTAAGAATAGTTTAAAGGATTTTTCAAACTCACCATTCTCTAATGCTTCTGCTTCAGGAATTGATTTTATTACTTCACCAAGTGTCTCTAAAGCACTATTTGCCATATAGGATCTTACTCCCGGCAATACACAATCTGAAACTAAATGAATGGTTACTTCTTTTAAAGTAAAGCCCTTTTGAGCTGCTTCAAAAGCGATAGCAATTTCATATTGGTTAAAAGCTTGATCAGCTTCTTTTTTGACTTCTACAGCAGGTGCTGATCCTGTGCTCGATGAAGATAAAGCATCCTTCAAGTCGCTGATTAAATCTTTTGTACTTGAAAGATTATCGCTATATTCATTATTTATTATTTGCTCAACTAATGTTTCTAACTTATCGAGGCATTTGAATAATACATCGATTAATTTGGAATTAGGTACTATTGTGCCACTTCTTAGTGGATCAAGAACATCTTCCATCTGGTGGGTTAAGTCTCCTATGGCATTAAATCCCATAGTTTTTGACATACCCTTTAGAGTATGTGCAACTCTAAAGATATCATTAAGAACTTCTAAGTCACCTGGATTTGATTCTAGTTTTAATAAACTTTCATTTAGTTTCTGAAGGTTTTCTCTTGACTCGTCTATAAAAAGCCCTATATATTGATCCAGTTCCACTAATTTTCACTCCTCAAATTAGTATTTAACTAAGTTAACTTTTAGATTTTATAAAAAATAATTTCAGATTTAGCTAACTATACTATTATACAAAATTTTGCTACTAACTCAATACATTTATCGTTTTTTTAAACAAAAAGTTGTATTTATTGCAAAATTGACATAATTGGATATATAAAAGTGATATTGAAATAACTGATAAAATCAATTATTTCAAAGAGTTGATAAGAAAATTCCATACTTCAATAGTTTGATTATTAATATATAGCTTTCTGTCAACAAGACTTTTTATTGTTGCTCCATAACAAATTAATATGCCTGCATCAATATTGTTTTTTTCTTTAACTTCATTCAATACTTTATTTCTAAAGGCAATATCTCTTGTTTCCGCTTCGATTTTGTCGGCTAAAAATACTATTTTCTCAATCATAGACATATTAATTCTGCCAACAGTGTGAAATCTTATTGAGTTTAAAATTTCTTCATCCTTTATTCCAAAAAGATTTTCAGCCATAAAAGCACCCACTGGAGAGTGCAATGTTTTTACGCTGTTTTTTTCTTCTTCACTTACAGGTAAATTATTTTCGTCAATTATATTGAGTAGCTCGCTATTTTTTATACTTTTGGCTGTGTCATGCAGTAAACCGCCTAATGCTGCTTTTTCTTCATCTTCATTAAACATTATAGCCAGCTCTCTTGCTGATTGTTCGACACCTAGGACGTGCCTATATCTTTCCTCATCAAGATTATTTTTGAGCCAGTTTCTTATTTTATCGAGTTGCATTTTATACCTCTATAGATACAAACTATTTTGCAGAATATAATCTTCCACTACTTCTGATACTAAATATTTTATTGATTTTTTATTATTAATTCTTTTTCTTATCATCGAAGACGAAATTTCAATAGCAGGTGCTTTTATTAATGTATAATGGTAGTTTTCAACTTTTACTTTTTCAACATTGCCTTCTTCATCAGGTCTTTCAATAACAATAAAATCCAATAAATTTTTAAGCTCTTCTGATTTATACCAAGTTTGTATTAAATTAAAAGCATCCGTTCCGATGATAAATTTGAATTTTTCTTTAGTATTTGGAAAAATATTTTTCAGTTTTAAAATTGTATTATATGTGTAGGATTTTTCATTATCGTTAAATTCTATATCACTCACTTCAAAGTAAGGATTATTTTTTATTGCCAATTTAACCAAATTTAATCGATGAAAAGGCGATTCTATATTTTTATCCCTGTGAGGTGGGTTAAAAGATGGGATAAATATAACCTTATCAGCATTTAATTCGGTTCTTACATATTCGGCCATTATTAAATGACCGGTATGAATTGGGTTAAACGTTCCGGCGTAAATTACTATGTTCATTTCTTTATAGAGCTAAATTCTCAACTAATTTAGTAACAAAGTTTTTAAAATCTTCTCTTTTTGCTTCACCATTTATGATAAAGTCAGCATTTTTTATTGTCGGTAAAACGTAGGTTTTTGCTCTTGTCATTGCTTTATTATAAACGCTGTCAGCTACTTCGCCGATTAATTTTCTTTTTTCTGCTCTTTCATACCATCTTTGTCGTTGTACTGTTTCATCAATATCTACAAAAAATGTAAAATCAAAAATATCATTCAGTTCTTCTCGAAGGGTAAATATTCCTTCGGAAACAATTACAGGTGTCGGTGTCGCAAGTCTATACTTGTCATATCTGATAGCTCTATGATCCATTGTATATTTTGGAATCCAAACTTCATTTCCTAAAATAAGTTGTTCAATGTGAGATTTTAGTAAAGATAGTTCTATTGCTTCAGGAACATCATAGTCGTAATTTTTTGCAAAATTTTCAAAACTGCCTGCCGCTGCTATCATTTCTGAACGGTCGTGATAATAATCATCGGTATTAACTCTCGTTACTGGTTGTGGATGATTTAATTTATTTGCATTTTGATTTATGCATTCAATTATATCTAACGCAAAGGTTGATTTACCGCTTGCGGTTGCTCCTGCTATGCCTATTGTTACAGGTCGTTTTACGGCACCTGAAAGGAAATAGGCTAGTTTTTGAATAGCACCTTTATTAACAAAATGAAAAACGGGTTTATCCAGTTTTTCATTTTCTTCAAAGATATTTAATAATTTTTTTTCAATTGATTGAATGGATTCAGTATCAACAACTGATGCAAAGGATCCATCATGAAACTTATGAGTCAATTTTGTTTCGCTATAAGTCATTTCTGATAAATTAGCTGCCATTATATCCCTCTTTCATCAAAGATCCAAGCCAACATGCTCTTTTTGTTTTATTAAAACAAAGCCCCAAGAAAAATTGCTTAATTTTTTATATTAAAATCCAAAATGTTTTCATTTGCAATGTTTTTTCTCTTACATATTACTATTCTTAATCTTCTGTTTCCGTTGTTAATGGCGGTATTGCCTTAATGAATTTTGTTTTAACTTTTTTAAAAATATCAAAGGCTATATTAAGTTTTAAAAGTATTGCTGCAGTAAAATAAGTAATCGTGCAAACTACTGTATATACACATAATTTAGCGGCAAGATAAATTGATGTGTCCGATATAAAGTGATTAAGTATTAGTTTTGTGCTTAATCCTACTGCTACCATTGCCATTGTGGCAATAAACATTTTTAAGGCAGGTGTTCTTAACCTTAAATAATCAAGATCAGTTTTCTTTTTTATTAATATAGCTAAAATAATGCAGTTAATTGCTGTAACCGCTGTAGTGGAGAGTGTAATCGCTCCAATTCCTAAGTGCTTTATGAAGGCAAAATCAAAAATGAAATTTGTTAATATTGAAAATACGGCTACTTTAAAAGGAGTTTTAGAGTCTCCAAAAGCGTAAAATATTCTTGTTAAAGTGTCTCTTGCAACATATGGAATTATTGAAAAAGTTAAGTATATTAAAGCCCATGATACCATTATCGTGTCATGGTGAGTAAAGTGTTTTTTTTCAAAAATTAATTTTATTCCATCAAAAGAATAAAGAATGATAAAGGCCAGTATTGGAAATGATAAAAACCATAAGGAATTTATACCTTTGTGGAAATATTCTCGAAGTGATACCATATCTTTTTTTGCAACAAAGGATGCAAACATAGGAAACAAAGGCACTAACATAGCTGTCATAATAATACCGACGGGGAATTGGAATATTCTATTAGCATAATTTATAGCAGACCATGCACCTAATACAAGCCATGAGGTAAAGAACATATCTACATATATATTTGCCTGACCAATGGTTGTGCTTACCATTGCAGGCAACAAGACATTTAATATTTTCTTTATTCTTGGATCGAAAAACTTAAATTCAGGCTTATATCTGAATCCAGATTTTAAGAATACTGGTAATTGTAAGACTAACTGCCCTATTGCTCCAATTAGCGTACCCCATGCAAGCACACTTCCTCCAAATGTTCCATTGAAAAAATATATAGCTATAATTAGAGCTATGCTTGCTACTGTTGGACTTAAAGAAGTAAACAGGAACTCTTTGTAAACATTTGAGATTCCGTATAGTATTCCAATTAATCCACCTATAAACATAATTGGCGACATTATTTTTAGTTGCAGTGCAGCTAAATGATGAAGTTGAGGTGTTGCTTTATTTGCAATTACATAAATAATTTGATCTGAAAAGAAAAAAACTAAAATGGAGATGATGAAAAACACAATAGCTGTTAATGTTAAAAAGGAATTTAACAGGCTTTGCCTGTCTTTATCTGCTATTGATCCTATGTTATCAATTTCGCTTGAGAAAATTGCTACTGTTGCAGTGTGAAAAGGGCCACCTAGTCCACCTAGTAATATCAATGCAAATGCAGGTATCTGATAGGAATAGTTGTATGCTTCAATTACTAAAGAGGTCCCATAGGCATGAGCTGCAACTACATCACGTCCAAACCCTACTAATTTGCTGAAAATAGTTATTAATGCGATTAATCCCGCTACTTTAAATAAATTATTCATTCTTTAATCGGCCCCAATTACTTCTGCCCATACTTTTACTGATTTGTTGTTTTCACTTCGCTCTAGCGGATAATAAACAATATTATTGTTTCCTTTCCTAGCGAATTTATCAAGATTTACCTTAACGATGTCTGTTTTTTTCTTTAATTCAGGAATTTCTAATAACGTTCCATTTACGGATAAAATTATATGTTCAGGTTTGTCCCTGTTGTCTATATTTAAGGTTAATTTAGGAATATCTTCATAAAATTCTTTATATATCGGATAATAGTTGTCTGAGGATATACTAATTGGTGCTAAGCCTAGAGAAATGCCGTCATAATAATGTTTTAAGATATTATCAAAAGTCCAACCTTTTGAGGACAAATATCCTGCGCCAAATTGACTCATTCCTACACCATGACCTAATCCGCCACCGTAAATTATTATATCGTTTAATAAACCTTGTTGGTCATATTGATTTGAAAAGACTATGTTTGCACTTGGCAACATTTTCCCATCTTTTTCAAGCAGTCTTCTTACTGCTAGCTCTTTTTTTACTACCCATTCACCGTTTTCTGACATTATCTTTAAAAGTTTTACTTTACCCGATACGCCTCTTTCAATTGTTTCAAATCCGATAAAACCCACTATCTTTGTGCCTTCAATAAACTTGGGTTCAACCAGCCCTATTTTTGATAGTTGTATTAAGTTTTTGCTTAGTAAATCTTCCAGCTCTGCCTTTGTAAAATCTTTTTGCCATCTGTAAAAATTTGAATTCATGTCAAACGTTTCTGGCTTTGAAGAATAAAAATCAAAGGCGGATTTTTCATCATTTAGGGGGGGGATCCCTACAATATCAGGTTTTCCTTTTAAATACGGCAAAGGTTTTACAAATTCATGATTATTTGCATCGGTAAAAGCATTTTCATAACTTTCTGTATAACCGCCCGCAGTTGAGCTGTAAAGAGCAAGTATGGGTTTACCTTCATATAATGCTGCTATACCTTTTGTCTCTTCTATTGCTTGGTTGCTTAGCGGTGATTCAGTTGCCGCTCCATAATACACCTGACATTGTACCGAATCACATATATCAAATTGCTTATAAGGGTATACTCTTGGCCTTGTTGCATAATTTCTTGCTGCTACCGCTTGAGCTTTTAAGGCTTCAATCCCGAAGGATACAGGCATTTCATTCGGCACTACACCTTTTAGATACTCTTCTAGCGGTAATACATTTATAACGGAAAGAGTATTTTTTCGGTTTGATGCTTTTGTTATTTCAATTGTGCCTTTGTATTTTGCAGGTTTGTTTCCTCTTTTAAGTCCTGCTATTTCAATTGGTTTTCCCGATAATGAAGTGACAATAACAGGACCTTCTATTCCCTCATTTATTATTGTTCCTGATTGGTCATAAAGGGCAATTTTATCATCTTTTGCGGCAAATTTTATTACTTTAAACGGTTCTACCGTCATTATTTGAGTTCCATTTGTTTTATCGTTTAGTAAAAATTGACCATCGCTGGTTACTGCTGTTTTTTCATACTCCAGTCTGCCAAAGTCTTGAGTGCTTATTCCAACTCTTATTAAGCCACTTTGTTCAATCTCTTGAGCAGAAGCTCTTAATCCATGTCCATTAAAAAAGAAAAGACAATAAATAAGTATTAGTTGTGATAAGACAAAAAGAGTTATTGTTATTATTATATTTTTTTTAGTTAATTTTTTTTCCACAATATCACCGCTTGATTATAATCAGGTAATCATAATTATTATCATTAATAGCGCATAATCAAGAGATTAATTTTTTATGTAAATAATAGTGAAGTTTTAAATTTCAATTTTCTCTAAAGATTGTTTATTAAATGCTTTTGAACGTTCATTAAGCAATAGTGATTTGCTTACACTACTTTCAATAAGAGCCCATGGTAAAGTTTCTTCATCACTTCTATTTCTTAAAGCATACCAATCAAAATCAGGGATTATTTCTTTTTCTTCTTTGCTCAGCTCTTTATAAATTGAGTTCCAATCAGAGATGTTTCCACCTGATTTATAGACTTTTTCGATAATATTTGCAGTTCTTCTGTCTGCTCTTGATAAAAAGGCTTGAATATAGTCCCATCTTGCACTTGTCGGTTTGAAATCCACATGAATTTTAGCTAACCCCTTTTTTAGCAGTTCAATTCGTTTTTTTATTTCTTTATTAGCAAGACGTTCTTCTCTTTCAAAGGGGGTTTGGGCTTTTGGCACAAAAGAGCTTACGCTTAACGTGATTTTAAATCCTTTTTTGACAGATTTAAGTCTTTTCATTAATTCTATAAATTCATAAATATCATCATCTGTTTCAGTCGGTAAACCTATCATTCCATAGATTTTAACACCTGTAAGTCCGTTTTCTGATGCTGTTTTTATGCAATTAACAATCATTTCTTCAGTTAGACGCTTGTTTATGACTTTTCTTAGTCTTTCGCTTCCTGCTTCTACTGCTATGGTTATATTTTTTTGTCCGCATTCTGCAAGCATTTGAGCTACCTGCGGAGTTAATCTGTCTGCTCTTAAAGAAGAAACCGATACTTCAAACTTTTTTTCTTTTCTTCTATTACTTAAATAAGTGCAAATTTTCTCAAAATCTGGATGTAATGAAATTAATGCGCCTAATAATCCCAGTTTGCTTGAGTGTTCAAGCCCTATTTCTATTGCTTTTATTATTTCTTCGTAGTCAGGGTATCTTGTTGGTAACGTTAAATAGCTTGCAATGCAGAATCTGCAGCGCATTGGACAGCCTCTTGAGATTTCAATTAAGAACATATTAGAGAAAGCTATATTTTCTGAGATTATAGGTGTGTATAAGCATTTATTAAGCGGTTTTGTTACTTTACGTTCAATGCTCTTAGGGGTTTCTTTACAAAGTGTTTTTATTGATGAGATTGTAAAATTTTCATTATAGGTAAACTCATATAATGAAGGAACATAAACGCCTTCCAGTTTTGAAAGTGCTATAAGTTTTTCGTTTTTTGTTTTGTGCTTATTTTGTTTTAAAACGTCTATTATTTCGTCAAAAAGCTCTTCTCCGTCCCCTACCAAGAAAAAATCAAAAAAGGCTGAAAAAGGTTCGGGATTTGCTGTTACTACAGGACCACCCGCAAATAAAAGAGGATAGTTTTCATCTCTGTCTATGCTTTTTAATGGAATATTGAATTTATCAAGTATTTTAAATATACCTAGAAAATCTAACTCAAAAGAAAATGAAAAACCTGCCAGTTGTACATTTTTGGCATTATGAAAAGTTTTTTCCGTATCGGTAAAAATTCTTTCAGGTTTTACATCAGGATTTTCGTCTAAAAGTCTGAAAAGATAAGGATAGCCTAAAGATGACATGCCAATTGAGAAATCGGCAGGAAAACAAAACCAGACAGGCATTGCATCCGAATTTTTAACGGCAGGTTTATAAATGAACTTTTCAGCATTTTTAGGTGTTTTCATAATATTAATAATATACCATTTAAAAATAATAAGTTTTAAAATAAAGATAACCAGTTAGAAATACTATAAACTTATTTTTATTTCATCAAAGATTTAAAGGATTTATTAAAAGTGTTAGTTTAAAATAATGAGTAAAATACAAATAATATAGAAATAGTGATAGATGAACTTAAAACTTTCTAAAAATGAAATAATTGAGTTACTTTCAGAAAATGATATTTTGAAGCTAGCTGGAATTGCTGATGAAGTTAAGCAAGAGCTTCATTATAATACTGATATAGCTACTTTTGTGGTTGACAGAAATATTAACTATACAAATATTTGCAGTTGTAAATGTAAATTTTGTGCATTTTATAAAACAAAAGATCAGGATGATTCGTATATTCTTTTTTATCCCGAAATTAAAGAAAAAATTCAAGAATTAGTTGATATTAAAGGTACACAGATTTTAATGCAAGGTGGATTGAACTCAGCGCTTGGCTTTGACTATTATTTGAATATTGTTTCTTCTATAAAAAAAGATTTTCCTTCTATTGATATACATTCTTTTTCACCTGCTGAAATTGATTTTATTGCTAAAAATGAAAAGATAAGCCACATCGAAGTGATTCAAGAGTTTAAAAAACTGGGATTATCTTCAATTCCGGGTGGTGGTGCTGAAATATTAAGTGATAATATCAGAAATAAAATTAGTCCCAATAAAATAACTTCTGAAAGATGGCTTGAAATCATGAAGTCTGTTCATGAACTGGGAATGAGTTCCACTGCTACAATGGTTTATGGTTTTGGTGAATCGTTGGAAGATATATTTGAACATCTTGAAAAAATTAAAAAATTACAGTCAGAAACAGGCGGATTTACTGCGTTTATTCCATGGAGTTTTGCAGCTGAAAATACTGAGCTTGCTTCTAACGTAAAATTTTATGAAACAACTGCCTTTGACTACTTAAAAATTCTTGCTGTTTCAAGGATAATGCTTAATAATATAAAAAATATTCAAGTATCATGGGTTACACAAGGATTAAAAGTTGCTCAATTGGGCTTGAAGTTTGGAGCCAATGATTTTGGCGGTACAATGTTAGAAGAAAATGTAGTAAAAGCAGCAGGAGTTGTTAATAAATCTACTAAAACTGAAATAATCAAAAATATTAAAATGGCTGGTTTCGTTCCCGCACAAAGAAATACAGCTTATGAACTTTTAAACATTTATAATTAGAGCTACATATATATATTTAAGGAGAAGTCATGAAAAATACCGTTAACCAGTCAATAATGCCCAAAACCGCTGTTATTAACGAAAATGGACACCTTCAGGTGGGTGGTTGTGACGTTGTGGATTTAGTCGAAAAATACGGTTCACCTCTTTATGTATATGACGAAGAAACAGTAAGATCAGCATGTAGAGAATATAAAGAAGCCTTTTCCGCTTATCCTGATACAAAAATTTTATATGCTTCAAAAGCATTTTTGACACAAGCAATGGCTTGTATATTTGCTCAAGAAGGATTAGGACTTGACGTTGTTTCGGGTGGGGAAATATATACAGCTTACAAAGCAGGCTTTCCTCTTGAAAGAGCTTATTTCAACGGGAACAATAAATCTTCAGAAGAACTAGAGCTTGCAATAGATACAGGCGTTGGCAGAGTAACGGTTGATAATTTCTTTGAGCTGGCTTTGCTTGATAGTGTTGCAAAATCAAAAGAAACAACAGTGAAAATTTTATTAAGAATTACACCTGGTATTGATGTTCATACTCATGAATATATTAAAACAGGGACTTTAGATAGTAAATTCGGTTTTGATATGACGCAGCTTGACGAAGCGATTGAGTTAATTAAAGAAGAATATTCAAATCTTGAATTAGTGGGGCTTCATGCTCATATAGGTTCACAAATATTTGAAATTGCTCAACCTTATAATGATTTAATCGAAGTTGTTTCAAAGCAATTTGCTTTAATTAGAGAAAAGCATAACATTGAATTAACAGAAATGAATGTTGGCGGTGGACTTGGCATAACTTATACTCAAGTTGATAATCCTCCATCCATGTTTGAACTTGCTGAAGTTATATTAAAAGCGTTTAATAAATGTAATGAAGAATATAAATTAAATAGTCCTACTTTGATAATTGAACCGGGTAGAAGTGCAATTTGTACATCAGGCGTTACTTTATATACTGTAGGAAGTGCTAAACAAGTTCCTGAAGGTAGAAAATATATTGCTGTAGATGGTGGAATGGCTGATAATCCAAGACCTTCAATGTATCAGGCAAAATATCATGCGATTGTAGCTAATAAAGCCAATGAAACAGCAACCGAAACAGTTACTATGGCAGGAAGATATTGTGAATCAGGCGATATCCTTATTAGAGATATTGAACTTCCTGAAACTGAAGCAGGAGATATCATTTGTGTATTTAACACAGGAGCTTACAATTATTCAATGGCAAGCAACTATAACAGAGTACCAAGACCTGCTGCCGTAATAGTCGAAAATGCTAATTCTGATATAATTATAGAAAGAGAATCTTATGATAATCTTATTTGCCTGGATAAAGTTCCTCAAAGATTATCCTGTAAGAAACCGGAAGGTGTTTTATAGTGCTGAATTACCTGCAAGGAATTGATTTAAAAGATATTGTATACTCAATTAAAGGGTTAAATCCCGTTAATTTTATTGAGTTAACTTTCCTTGTTATCGTCATTTTTATAATCTATAGGAAAATCAAGGGTTCACAGGCTGAGCAACTTCTAAAAGGCATATTAATGCTCTTTCTTGCTCTTATTTTAAGTCATGTTTTTCAGTTGCATATAATAGGTAAAGTCCTTGAAAGTATCGTGAATATAGTAATTTTCAGTTTGGTTGTTATTTTTCAGCCTGAATTGAGAAGATTACTCGGTTATCTGGGGCAACCGGGGATAATTAATAAAAATATACTTTCTCCTCAACGAGACTCTGATACAAAATCTATTGTCGATGAAATTATTGAAGCAGTTAAGCATCTAAGTAAATCACATATTGGAGCTTTGCTGGTATTTAAAAATGTCGTTGGGAATGAAAGTTTTCTTGAAGTTGGGACAAAATTAAATGCTAATGTAACTCATGAATTGATATTAACTATTTTTCACCCGAATACACCTTTGCATGACGGTGCAACAGTAATAAGCAATGATCAAATTGTTGCTGCGGGCGTATTATTGCCATTAACAGAAGATCCTACTCTTAGTTGGAAGTACGGCACAAGACACAGAGCTGCTATTGGAATGTCAGAAGTCAGTGATGCTGTTTGCCTTGTTGTTTCAGAAGAAACAGGTGATATTTCTATGGCTCAAGGTGGATTGTTGACCAAATTCTCTAATACTGATGAATTAAAAAGAGAACTTATGGCTGTTTTAGGTTGCAATGAAGACGAGGATAAAAATATTACTTTAGATAAGAATTCTTTGACCTTTGGTTTGTTCAAGCATAAATAGATTTTTAGCTTAATTGCTTTTTACTTTATTACTTTTAAATAAAATCAGCTTAATATTAGGCTGATTTTATTTGTGTTTTCTTTGTTTATCTCATAGAATGGCTATAATAGATTAATCCTTTTGGAGCATTAAGTTTGGCAGAGCATATTATTGAAAAAAAATTGGAAAAATTGCCGCCACAAAGTTTAGAAGCAGAACAGGCTGTTCTGGGGGCTTTGTTAGTAAATCCTATTGCTATAACAAGAGTTATAGAGACGTTAAAAGCTGATAGTTTCTATAAACAGGCACATAAGGTGATTTATTCTGTTGTTATTTCTTTATATAACGGAAATGAGCCTATTGATGTCGTAACTGTATCCGAGCAATTAAGAGATATGGGCAAACTTGACATGGTTGGCGGACGTTCTTATATAAATGATTTGGCATTATCTGTAATAACTACTGCAAATATAGAATATTATGCAAAAATAATTTCAGAAAAGCATATAAGAAGAGAACTTATAAGAGCGAACTCTGAAATTGTAACTATGGCCTTTGAAGAAAATGAAATCGGTAGCTTGCTTGATTTTGCCGAGCATGAGATTTTTTCAATTGCTCAAGGTAAAGCCTCAAATGATTTAGTACCTGTTAAAGATTTCGTTATGACTTGTTATAGTCAGATTGAGATGAGATACAATAATCGTGATGAGATTATTGGTGTGCCTACAGGGTTTTATGATCTTGATAATATGACGGCAGGGCTTCAGCCTTCTGATTTGATAATTTTAGCGGCAAGACCTTCTATGGGTAAAACTGCTTTTTGTTTGAATATTGCACAAGAAGTCGGAATTAGAAAAAAAATTCCTGTTGCTATATTCAGTTTAGAGATGTCAAAAGAGCAACTTGTTCAGCGTATGTTATGTTCAGAGGCTGAGATCGATTCTAATAGGCTTAGAACAGGTCATATGCAGACAGAAGACTGGGGAAGACTTGCTAATGCAATGGGAGTCTTATCTGATGCGCCTATATTTATTGATGATAGCGCAGGGGCAACTGTTTTAGACATTAGAGCAAAATGTAGAAGACTTGCAATGGAGCATGGTAATTTAGGTTTAGTTATTATTGACTATTTACAGCTCATGGAAGGCCCTGAAGGCAAAAATGATAGGGTTCAAGTAATTTCTGCTATATCAAGAGGCTTGAAAAACCTTGCAAGAGAGATTAAAGCACCTGTTATAGCATTATCTCAGTTATCAAGGGCTGTAGAATCAAGACAAATTAAAAAGCCTATGCTTAGTGATCTTAGAGAGAGCGGAAGTATTGAGCAAGATGCTGATATTGTTATGTTCATTTATAGGGATGAGTATTACAATCAGGAAAATACTGATCTTAAAGGAAAAGCGGAAATTATTATTGCAAAACAAAGAAACGGCCCTGTTGGATCTGTTGAGCTTTTATTCCAATCAAATATAACTAAGTTTAAAAATCAGGCAACTGTTAGAACACATAGTTTTTAAAAGTTAAAATATTTTAAATAAATAAGCTTAATACTAAAGTGCTATTAAGTTTATTAGTATTATAATTTTTTTGATATTTTTCTTTCTTAATATAGCTCTTAATCTATATTCTTTTACAAGCATTTTAGACAATTGTCCGATGATAATAGATTGCAAAAAAGTCTAATATTGAATTAATAAATCATAAAAAGATTTAATTGAAATTTAGAGAAGAGAGAAGGGGAAGAATATGCATGAAAATAAAATTAGGCTTCTCATGGTTGAAGATCACAAATTATTAAGAGTAGGTTTGAAATCTATATTTGAAGAATATTCGAATTTAGAAGTTGTCGGAGAGGCAGAGGATGGGGCTACTTCGGTAAAATTAGCCAAAGAACTTAATCCTGACGTAGTTTTAATGGATATTGGCTTACCTGTAATGAACGGAATTGAGGCAACCAAAAAAATCAAGGAATATAATCCAGATATTAAGGTTATAGTTTTAACTTCTCATCACACAGAAGACGAGGTTATTCAAGTTATTGCAGCAGGTGCTAATGCTTTTGCAATGAAAGATATTAAAACAGAATATTTAATCATGGTTATTCAGTCTGTAAATGAAGGTGCTTTTTGGCTTGATCCTGCAATTGCAAAAGTTGTACTTGAAAAAAAACCTGCTATTATGACTCAACAAAAGCCTCAATCAAGAGCAAGTTTTAAAGCTGAGCATTCTAATCTTACTGAAAGAGAGTATGAAGTGTTAAAGTTGGTTGTAGACGGTCAATCCAATAACGATATCGCTAAAACTCTTAATATTAGCGAACATACAGCTAAAGCTCATGTTTGCAGTATTATTCAAAAATTAGTTGTAGATGATAGAACACAAGCCGCAGTAAAAGCCCTTAAAGATGGCTTAGTTTAATCTTTTAAATGGGGAGCAGTAAAGTTATTACTGCTTCCTTAGGTTTTAGCCATAATTAATATAACTGATTTACCCATTGTCTTTTTGTAAAAATAATTTATAATTTATTAAGCATTATAAAAATAAAAAATTGTGGGTTTTATGGAAGAATTGTGGAAAATTGAATTTACTGATGATTTATTAACAGGAATTAATGAAGTTGACGATGCGCATAGGCAATTGGCACAAAGTGCGAATGATCTTTATGAAATGTGTATAAATATTGATACAAAAAAAAATGATTTACTTGATTACATGGAAAAAGTTCAAGATGTATTATGCGCTCATTTTGATAAGGAAATAGCATTGTTTGAGTCTTATAATCTGGATGATTGTCAAGCACATAAGCAAATACATGAAAAGTTTAAAGAATCTGTTTTGAATTTAGTAACAAAACCAAGTCCTGTTTTAGTAAAAGGTATGATGTTAAATCAGCTTATTAATCACTATCTTAAAGATCATTTTTTAAAAGAAGATAAAGAATGCATTATTAAGATACGAAAAATAAACTCTGATCGTCTAAAAGATAACTTAAATTAGTTATTTAGAAATTAATATATGGGAGAAGAAAGTTATAATTCTTTATAACTTTCTTTATTTTATAGGTGTAATATGAAAATTATATGAATAATGAAAGTGATTTAATTGAATATATAGATAAAACTAAGAGATTATTTTATAAACATTTTGATACTGAAGTCGCTTTGTTTCGTAAATTAAATTTAGAAGAATGTGATTATCATGAAAATTTACACTTTGAATTTAAAGAGGATCTTGCTGATTTAACTCTAGAAATGTTCCTGTGCTTACTAAAGCACTAAGGTTAAATTAAATAGTTTTATATTACTTGAAAAATCATTTACCTATGTATGATAAGACTTGTATTGAAAAATAAGGAAATTAAAATAAATTTATTTTTATCTCTATGTAAATCTAATGCGTTTGATTATTGGTTATAAATAAAGTAATATGATACAATCAAGCTATTAATATCAGATTTATTGTATTAAATCTGCCGTTAAATTCAGAAAGGTTTAATGATGAGTGACAATCAAAATAAAGTCATTTCACTCGCTGGTGCAAGAGAAAAAGATAAAGAAAAGCAATCAGATAAAAGTAATGAAAACAAAGAACCTCAGGTTCATTGTTCATTTTGTGGACGACCAAATTTTCAGGTTCTAAAAATGATAAAAGGTCCAGGGGTTAATATTTGCTCTGAGTGTGTAATGATTTGTATTCAGTTTTTAATTCTTGAAGATAGAGTTTCCTCTCCGGAAGTACAAAGGGTTTTAGACCAGTTTTGGCAAGGGTTTAGAAAATAATGTCAAAGAGAACATTATCAAAACTTCAAATAAGATCAGAGATTTTATCAATATTATCAGTATTTAATAATATTGAAGATACTCCTAAAGAAAAACAGGATGAGGTTCTAAAGTCATTAAAGACCATAGAAAATAAATCTGATGTATTTGATTTTTTGCTTAAAGAATTGCCTAAATTAAGTATTGAACAAGCTCAAGTTGTAATTTATCTGTTTATTGAATTGGGTTCTTTGGATGAATTAAAAGAACCGTTATGGGCTTTTATAAAAGATTCTAATTCTTCTGATGAACTTAAAGATCTCGCAGGTATTGCTTTACGTAGTCTTGGTGATGTTTCGGATACTCAGGTTTTTTTAAATTATCTTGATGATCCAAAAGCTGTTATTGATAAAGAAACTCAAAAGTTGCTTGAACTTGCAAAAATCAATCCGGAAGCGCAAATCGATTTTTTTGATTTTTTATTTTCGCTTCCTGAGGAAGAACAACTTTCTCTTATAAGTTCATTAAAAACAGATTATTCAGGTGAATATATTGTAAATGTTCTTGTTCCCGCCTTGGAGTCAAACCCTTCGGGCAGAATTAAAGAAGCTTTAATAGAGGCATTGGGTGAAAGTAAGAATGAAGGTGCTGTTTCAATATTAAATGATATAGTTGATAATTCTACTGATTTGAAATTGAAGAAATTAGCTAAAAAAAATCTGACATTATTAAAAATTTCCGGCATAGATATAGAAAATAACATAGCTGATAAAAGAGGTGATACTCTTTGTAAGCATACCGATATATATGAATGTTACGCTAGTAATGTTGATGGTGTTGGTAATCAGGGCATTATTATAAGTAGAATAAAACCAAATCAAGATATTATGATGTTTACTGTCGTTATAAATGATCTTGAAGGTATTGTTGATTGTTTTGGTTTTAACGGTATAAGTAAAACTGATTTTTCGAGAATTATTCATAAATTTCAAGAGAAATCAACACGTCTTTCGGTTTCGCCTGAATATTGCAAGTATAAACTTATACAGGCTGAAAGAATTAACAAAAAAAATAATTCAAATATTACTTATGAATATTCAGCATGGAAGATATTAACTCATGACTTTTTAGCGTTAGAAGAGCCTGTTGAAAATATTGCATTGGCTTGGGGGAATATTAATTATATATTTCAAGGATGTAATCTTTATAATTATCCCGATTTTAAATACTGGTTTTTTGAAGAGTCAGATCATCCTAAAATTAAAGAATTTTTAGATAAAATTGTTAATAATATTCTTAAAGATGTGACTTATTATAAAGAAAATATAGATAAGTTGTTTGTATATTTGAATAATGAAATAAAATTAATTCTTCCTGAAATTTTTGATGATAAATTAAGGGCTTGTTATAAAAACAGATTACTAAATATCGCATATCTTATGGATTTGCAAGGATTTAACTCTTTTAGAAATATATCAAGTTCTGTTGCTATTTCACTTGATGCTAATTATAAAGTACCATTATCTGAAAATGTATTTGTTTTTGAATTGATGAAAAAAACTGTTAGTGAAGGTTTTTTACGACACAGGCAAAAACTTAAAGATGCTCAGCTAAATTCACAATTTGTAACATCATGGAATATTAAAAAATTGAAACAAGCTCAAGAACCTTTGCCGGCTTGTGATGATAGTGGAGTTTGCGAGATAATTGACCTTTTATATGAAGAATGGATGTTTAAACCGTCATGTTAGATGAAAGATTTATAGGGCTTGATGTAGGTAATAAGAGAATCGGCGTATCTTTAAGTGATAGGTTGCTTCTTACTGCTCAGCCCCTAAAGACGATTAATAGAATGCCTGAAGTTAAGGCAATAGAAGAATTGTCAAAAATAATAAAAGAAAACGGAGTGACAGGTATAGTTGTAGGGCTTCCAAAAAATATGAACGGCTCTATAGGTTTTCAAGCTGATAATGTACAAAATTTTGCAGAACTGCTTGAACAAAGTTTTAATCTTGATATAATTTTTGAAGATGAAAGATTATCTAGTAGACAAGCGGAAAGGTTTTTATCGGAACAAAACGTAAAACCTTCTCGCAATAAAGGGTTAATAGACGTTGCCTCAGCGGCAATAATATTACAATTGTATTTGGACAAAAGGAGAATTCAAAATGGAAGATCTTAACAATATTGAAACAAAAATCATCAGAACTCAGGATGAAAATGGCGAAGTTCATAACTTTGAGCTTGTTGATGTTGTAGAAGTAGACGGAAATGAGTATGGTTTATTAGTTTACGTTGATGAAGATGAAACTGCTGAAACTGAAAAATCAGAAGGTTGTGGATGCAGCAACGAAGAGTGTGGTTGTGAAGAAGAAGAAGAAATTATCATTATGAAATTAAATAAAAGTGGTGAGTCTTATTCATTCGAAACAATCGAAGACGATGATGAATTCAGCAAAGTTGTTGAATATCTTGAAACAGAATGTGCTGATGATGACGAAGAAGATGAAGAAGACGCAGAATAAGTTTCTTTAATCCAATAAATCCCTCCTGAGTTTTAATGATGCAGGAGGGATTTGTTTGTAAATGCAATTATTCATTTTATAAATGTGTTAGTATTAATTAGCAATATTAAATTAGTTATGAGGTGTGTCTTTTGACAGTAATTTTAGAATATAGAGAAATTCTTTCAACAGGCATAAAAAAAATTGATGACCAACATAAAAAACTATATCAGCTGATAAATGATTTATTTACAGCGTGCGTTAATGGTTATGATAAAGAAATGATTTCTACTATTCTTTCCGATCTTGCCGAGTATATTGACGTTCATTTTAAAGATGAAGAAGATATAATGCAGTCTGTGGGCTACTCTGATTTTTTAATTCATAAATCGGAACATGATAAATTTTATAGTCTTGTTGTAGGGATTTTGAAAGAGTATGAATTAACAGGTGTAACTGATAATTTAATAAATGATACAAAGAAACTTTTAGTAGACTGGCTTTTAAGTCATTTAAATCATTTTGATAAAAAGTTGGCAATTTTCATCAAATCTCAGTAATTATGTTAAGAAATAATTCTAAAGATAAAGTATTGTTAATATTTTGCTCAAAAACAACAAATTCATAGAAGTTTTTTTTAAAAGCTGCCGATACAAATGGTAGCTTTTTAGTTTTAGAAGTTGAGAGTTTGTTTTAAGAGAGAAGTTTAGCTTATGGGAAAAAATTGTTTTTTCAATTCATGTTTCATATTTGAAAATATGCTAAATAGCATGTATTTAAGTGCTTTTGGGCATGTAAACAATTGTAAAAAAAAGTATAAATATGAGAGTTTTTTTAACATGTTTTTAATTTATATGACTTTTTATTATTACGATAGAATTTGGGCTGAGGTCATAATTAATGGTTAGCAAAATAGATAACTCAAAATTGTTTGAAAAATTTGCTTTGAAGCCACAGCAACAGCAAGCTCCTGCTCCTGTGACACAGCAGGCTGAAGTTGTTCCTGTTCAGGTTCAAAAGGAAATGGAAGGGGTTCAAGCAAAGACTCACGAGCCAAAGCAAGATGAACTTAACATCGGGCATGCATCGGATCACATGGTTTCTAATGATGCTCTTACAAAAATGAAAGTCCAAGTCGAAAAGACATCAAAGCTACCTGAATACGCTATTAGGGGAATGAAAGGCGATCAGGATGCTAATTTCTATGAGTTTTTAGAATTAGGTAAAGTTCCTTATTTTCTTGGTGGTGCTGTTTTAACTGCATGTTATGCTGCCGGTGGTAAGGGGGCTGCTCCATTTGTAACAAGAATGGGAGCCGGTGCTGCATTTTTCTATACAGCTGCAATGTTAGGAAAGAATGCTATTGCTCTTCCTGTTCAGTTATTAAGAGGTATTGATCTTAATCATCCTTACAGAGATATTGTAGATTGTAGAGCAGTAGATGCTCAAGGTACATCTCCGAAAAAGAAAGAATATCACAAAGTATTTGAAAGTATCGACTTTACAAGATGGGATCTTCTTGAAAATCATGAAAAAGGAGATGTTAAAAACAACCCAAGGCTTATTAACGCTAAATATGACCGTATCGCTAAGAAAATGGGCATAAAAGAAAAAGACCTTAATGACTCAGATAGCACATTAAGAGCTTATATCAAGAAAACACTTGTCATGAGTAAAGCTGCTCAATATATGAGTATAGCTTTATTTGCACCACTAGCTATTGGTGTAGCTAATGTTCGTGAAATGGAATCACTTGGTCATAATATGTTTGGAGATATTGCTAAACATCTTGCAAAGCCTAAGGCTGACGCTACTATTGCCTCAACAACAAAGGATGTGTTCAGTATTATAAAATCTGCTACAACTGATGTTATTGGTAGATCCTTTAAATCACTATGGACAGGTGAGGGTAATACGCATACTATAAAGGGTGTTAAAAATACAATAGGAAGCGTGAAAACATCTGACCTCTTTAAGCAAATGACAGGTGGAGAGTTCTTCCAATCATTAAATGGATTGCTTAAGAAACATGGCGGAAAAGCATTAATCCTTGCTCCGTTAGTAACATCAGTAGCCGCAAACGCATGGATTTACTTCCACACAAATGCAGGCAAGAAAAAAGTATTACCTGCCGCAGAGTTTGCTATCGATAAGCAAAGACTTGCTGAACAATCAGCTCAAGGGGACAACACTCAACAAGTTAAGCCACAGTAGGGTTAGGGGATATTAAAATGGTTAACATTAATCGAAATCTCACATTTACAAATGCAGACTTGATTAAAAAACAGTTTCAGATGAAGCCGTCTAATCAGCAAGCTCAACCTGCTCCTGTGGTTGAAAATAGTCCGCAAAAAGCTAATCAGGAATTGATTGCAGATACATTAAAATTAAGAAACGTTGAGCCTGACAAACCAAAAGGTAAAACATTTAACAGAGGTCTTCTTCAGTGGCCACAAGAAATATATGAAACCAACGTTAAAGGTGCAAAAGTTCTTTGGAAAGCTATGGCTAAAGGCGAAGGCAACGATAAAGATATCGGAAGCCTTAACGATTTAGCGTTAGGTTTGGGCAGTTTAGGTATTGCTGCTGCTTTAGCACTTAGACCTAAGGCTTCCCCTGCCGAAAGAGCTATGGAATTTGCCGGTTTTGGAACATGGTTTGCAGCGCAAGCTATTTGGCCAAAAACTATTCTCGCAGGACCTGTTAAATTTTTTACCGGTGTAGATATTAATAAAACTTATCAGCATAGTGAAGGCAAAATTAATAGAACGCTTACTGATCCTCAATATATTCCTTGGGATCACTATACTCAAAAAGAATATGATGAAGTTGGTAAAAAATGTCATATTCCTGAAAATATCAAAGATAGAAATAAACATGTTCAAAATAAAATCAGACAGGTTGGCGTTCAGTCAAATACTTTATGGATGCTGACAGCAGGTTTTTCAACTCCGTTAATTTCCAGTTTATTTGCTGATAGATTAAGACCGGCTGTTGCAGGTGGTCTTGAGATGGTAAATGAAACAAAAAATTCTATGAAGTTATTCGGATTCAAGAAAACACTTCACGATAGAATTGATAGAGCTCTTCAAAATCTTGAACATAAGATGATTCCTAACGCTACAGGTAACGGATTAGGTTCTGTGGGTAGAGGTGTTCAAAACTTCTTCATTAGTGCTGATAATATGTTAGGAACTATTAAAAAGCCTATTTTATCCACAGTTCAACATCTTGTCGGCTATAAGCCTGAAGAAGCATTAAAAGGTTTTGATTCTAAAGCTGAATCTATTTCTAAGAAAACTGCTGAGCAAATGGAAAAATTACTTGAGTCTAATCCTAATAAAGAGAAAATGACAAGTGAATTAGCAAATATGTTTAAAGATTCTAGTGAATTAGGTTCATTTAGACATACTGACTTATTTAACAGTATTGTTAAAACTGTATCTTCTAAAATGGATGAAATTCCTGGAAAAGATGCGACTAAACAAGCAGAGCTTAAAAAACAAATCGTTAGTGTTGTTTCATCGGCTAAGAAATTTGTTGAGATGGCAAAAGATGTTGAAGGCTATGCTAAAACAACACTCGGTAATTACGCTGATACAACTATAGCTCACGCTTGGGATCAAGCTCCTAGAGAAATGATGGATGCTTTAAGACTTCCTAATGCTGTAAGAGTTAAATTACAAAGTGTTAACGGTCAAACTCCTAATGGTATAAGTGCAGTTGCTCTTGAAATTTCTGATTATATTCATAAACTTCCTGCTGCTGAAAGAGAAGAAGTTAAAATTGCATTAGATAATGTTATTCATAAGCACGATAGTAAGTTATCAGGAATGGCTGAGAGAGTAGGTGTTGTCTTTACTGAAGGAGGAGCTAAAGAGACTGAAAATGGTGTAATGCAAAAATTAAGAGCATACTCTAAAGACCTTAGCACTCAACTTTATGATAGTGATGATTTTAAAACAGCAAATATTTATATGGATAATCTGAGTAATATGGTCAGAGATCGTATTATGAATACAAAAAATTCCTTCCATAAAATGCCTGTGTTATTTGAAGCTCATACAAAAGAAGTTGAATTAATTGCTGAGTATAATAAAAAGAATCCGACTAAAGCTATTGATCTTAAAAATGGCGTGACTAATATAGTAATGGAATTGTCAAGTAAACCTAAGGAAGCACTTAACGATCATGAAAAAACATTACTTGAGGGTCTAACTAAATCAATGAAGTTTAAGAGTACTTTTGATCCGCATAACTTAATGACAGTTGACAAAGGTGTAAGTTTAGATGAATTCTTAAATAAATGCAGAGCGATTTATGGAAGTAATCCTGCAACAGAAGCTAAAGGCACTATAAATGAGATGTTAAATCAATTATTTGTGTCAATGTATAAAATTGAGGATACAGGTAAGGATCTCAGTAAATGGACAGAGGCAGCTCTTACTGATTTATTAAAAGGTGATAATCAATTAGCAAAACAATTAAAATCTGCAAGTGGTGATGACCTTAAACATATGCTTGAGGCTAATGATCACCAGTTAGAAAAAACGATTAATTCTCATTTGGGTGAATTATTTAATCAAGCTAAGTCAACAATGACAGAAAAAGGTTTAATATCACTTACTGAAGATTCAATTAAAGCTATATTTAATGAAACCTTTAATAAAGCGGGTATTGATGTTTCTCATTCGTTAAAAACACAAGCATTTATTGAAGAAAAAGCTGATGCTCTTGCTCCAAAACTTAAATCAGCTGGAGCTTGGTTAGGTAAAGCTCTTGATAAATTTATCGCAGATGCAGCAGGTGAGACTGTACTTTACAGAGGTTGGTTGACAAAAGTCGGTAGTGCATTCGCTGTTCTTACAGGTGTAACATTAATCGCTTCATCAATGATGGGCAAGAAAAACAAATATAATCCGGGTGTCTATGAGGTAAGGGAGACCAAGAAATATGAATAACGTTCAAAATAACAATAATCAGTTTATTGTAAAACTTCCTTTGAATAAAACTAATCAGCCGTTACCTCAACAGCCTGTGTATGTTGCTCCTGCGGCTACACATGTGAATCAGCAGCCAAATCAGGTAGTTTATGCAAATAATATTCCTAATATTTTCTTTAAATCACCACAACCTCAAAAAGCTGTTGTTGCTCCACAAGTAGCTCCACAGCAACAAGCTAATACTCAATCAATGTCGTCAGATTGGGTTTCAAGTTGGATAAAAGTTAAAATGCCTGCAGCGGCTAATGCTTCAACAGCAGTAGCAAAGGCTGCTCCGGTTCAGAAAATATCTGATGTGAAACTTGATCCGAATTTTCATTGGAAAAACGACCTTAGGCAGTTATTCCACGAAAATAAAGCTTGTATTATGGCAGTGTTAATGAATACATTCAATGCTAAAGATAAAGATGGTGACAGATTAATTCAACCGTCTAAAGGTGAAGAATTCGGCACTTGGTATAATGGTATCGAGCGTCTTGATGAGATGAAAGCATTAGGTATTAATACATTACACATTCTTCCTCCAAACCCACCCGGTGCAAAAGGTGCTATGGGGAACAACGGTTCAAGATATGCTGTTGATGATTATACTAAATTAGATCCAATGCTTGATGATCCAAAATGTCCTCTTGGCGTGGAAGATGAAGCAAAATTATTCATTCAGGAAGCTCATAAACGTGGTATCAGAGTAATGTTTGACCTTGCAAGCTGTTTCTCAATCGATCAGTTTGAAAAATCTGCTGCTAATCAAGATAAAAATCCTGCAACTCCAAAAGTAGCTGTAAATCCTGACGGTACACCGGCTATTCCTCAAGGTTGGGAAGACATTAGAATGATGGATCCTTGGGAAGATAAAGATAAGAGAATTTTACACAAAGGCTTGATGGATTATCATAAAAAATTCATTGATTTGGCACAAAGAATTGGTGTTGATGGTATCAGAGCTGACGTTGCAAGAGCGAAACCTGTTGAATTCTGGAATGAATTAATTGCATATTCCAGAAGTAAAGATCCAAACTTCTGCTGGTTAGCTGAAAGCTATTGTTATGAAGATGCCTCACCAATGCAAAACGTACCTGCTGATAGACCTGAAGAGCTGTTAAAAGTTGGTTTCGATTCATACTATGGTCAAGATCACTTATTCCCATTATGGAAAAACAGTAAAGATTTCCATGACAATATGCTTCTAAACCTTGATCTTTCACATAAAGTAGGGCCTAATAAGTCTGTAATCGGTTCAATGCATACCCATGATGATAGAAGTCCTATGTCAAACGGTGGCGCTCCATACTGTTGTTTAACAGCAGGCGCTCAACTTACATTACCGATGACTAATCCATACTTTACAATCGGTTTTGAATCAGGTGACAGATATTTATATCCATACGATGGCAAGCCTGTTCAAGGTTGGGCAAGAACAGACTCTAAAACCTATGTAACTCATAGTGAGTTTATCGACATCTTTAATACGTCAGATAAACCGCATGGCGATAATCCTGAAATCGGCCAATATATGACTGATATGACAAAAGTTAGAAAGCAATATGAAGATGTTATTACCAAAGGTTCTTACATTCCGTTAAAAACTACTAATAAAGAAGATTTAATTATCGGTTATGCAAGACACTATAACGGTAAAACCTTACTTGCTATTGCTAACAAAGATGTAAATGCTGTTCAGCAAGGAAAAGTGAAAGTACCAACTTTAAAAGAAGGACAAGTTCTTAAAGATCTTTCACCTGCTTATGGTGCACCAAGTAATTATGTCGCTAAAAACGGAGAAGTTGACGTAGAACTTGGACCAGCTAGATTCCATCTTTTTGAAATTGATACACCTGAAATAGAAAAAGCTGCTGATGGCGTATATTCTCAAAACCTTGATTTATCTATGTATGAACAAACTCCAATAAAAGATTAATCTAGTAAAATAACTAAATTAATTATAAAAATCCCTTACATTATTTAAGATGTAAGGGATTTTAGCTATAAAGACGGGCATTTAAACCCTAATGCCAGCTTGCCGTTTTATGACAAAGTCCGACTAGAATAAAAACGCCCTATATTTAATAACCCTGCATAAGGTAATTCCATAAAAAAGATAAATCGCAACAGTATCGTAACATTGACTTCACGTCTTGTATTAACTTATCTTTTCTTATCCTTTATAAATATATCATTATGTTATATAAACAACATCGGTTGTTCGTTCTACAACAATTGTCTATAATTACAAATATATTACCATAATATTGTTGTACAACAATTGGCTTATTATGTTAATTTAGCTATTTTTTCCGCTAGCTGAGCAATTTCCTCACAGTTATCAGCAGAAACATTTATAAGTTTAGTTATTTCAGTCATTTCTTTACCAGCTTCATTCATGTTAGTTTCAAGTTTGTCTGAAATTTTATTCATTAACTCTACTTGCTTCTGAATTATGGATTCACTAGATTTAGTTGAATCTACAACTTCTTTAGATTGTTCAGAAAGTTTTCTTACTTCATCCGCTACAATTGCAAAGCCACGTCCATGATCACCCGCACGAGCTGCTTCAATAGAAGCATTAAGTGAGAGTAAATTTGTCATACCTGCTATATTTACAATTTCTTTTGATGCTTCAATAAATTCATTAACGCTTTGTTCAACACTATAAATACTATTTTTTAAATCACTTGAGGTTTTAATAAGATTAATTATTTGTTCTTTTATTTGTTCCGTATTTGCACTATTTTCTTTATTTGAATTAGCGACATTTAATACTTTTTCTATAATCTTATCCACATTTGTTTTAAGAATAGTTGATGATTCCTCTTTTTCTGCATTAATTTCCTGTAATTCTGCTGTCATTTGTTGTAGTTTACAATTTTGTGCATTTATCATGTCATGTTCTATTTTAAGCTCTTTTTTATTATAAAATATGCAGTTTTTTAAATGATTAGTATTATTAAATATAGAAAGGGCCATATTTTTACAATTGCCATATCCGCAAGCATTACAGTTTATGTTTTTATCTTTTTCAGTATATTTATGCAGTTTTATAAATACTTCATTCAATTCGCTTTGATTTGGAATTAATATTTTTACATCAGAAGATTTATTTTTGTATTTTCTAATAAAATCATTCAAGTCTATTTCTTTGTTAAACATATCAAATAAAGGATAGGTATTTTTATTAAATATATTCTTTGAGCTTTTTTCTTTGATTTTTTGTTTTTTTGCTAAATTCATTTTATTATCAAGATCATCTATGTGACGATCTTTACATGTCCCTGTCCCCAAATTGCAGCCGAAAGAACAGTTTAAAATATCTACAATAAGAGGCAAATTTTTATTTTCTTTTACTCTTTTATTATATGAATCAAGGTAACTATATGCATGCTCATTACCTTCTACCTGTCTTACCCAGGCATCAGGTATATGGAATTCTACGTTTTCTCTAAGACCACCTGGTCTTGAGAAGGTTAAGCCTAATCCACATCCGATATCATCAAAGTCTGTTTCTTCATAGCTATTTAGGTTTATATTATTTCTTTTTAAATAATTCTCTATTTTTTTATAGGTAATATTATATGAAATATAACCATTAGTATTGGGATCATTAAATTCATCTGTTTTTCCAAGACAAGGTGATAAAAAGGCTATGTTATCATTTATTTTTTTATAATTTTTCATGTAAATAGCAGTACAGAGAGCAGGACTATGAACAGGTGAGGTTTTTTCGATTAATTCAGGTTTGTATTTTTCTATATAATTAACAATTGCAGGACAAGGCTGTGCAATGACAGAGTCTAAATTTTTAGTAGTAATCGCTTTGATATAAGCCCATGTACATAGATCAGCACCAAATGACACATCATATATTAAATTTATACCTTTGCTTTTAAAAAATGAAAAAAGTTTTTTGTAATTGTCAAAATTCAACCTTGCTGCAGGAGCTGCAACAATGGATAATTTTTTACCTTTTTTTAAATCTTCAAAAAATAATTCTGTATCATCATTATATCTACGAGCATTATGATCACATTCCTCTATACAATGTCCACAATTTATACATTTATAAGGATCAACTTTAATTTTATTATCGTTGTTTTCGTCTAAATAGGCTATATTGGCGTATATTGCAGGACAACCATTTATGCATTTATTGCAACCGACACAATTCTCTTCAATTGTGTAAACAATATTATTCTTCATTATTTTGACCCAGCTTCCTTTTTATTTTATTTTAAATCCAACATACATAATCGATATTTTTTCTTTAATTATAATTAGAAAACAATATAGTAATAATAAAAAAATTTATAATCTATCCTCTTGTCATACTAACTAATGAAAGATTTAATTTTATGAAACATAATTAGTTTAACTTTTATACGGTGGTTATGATAATTTATGAGGTATTTACCATGAATGTTTCAAGAATTGATGGTTTTAAAGAAGAAATGCATAATGCTACTGAATCAATGAAAACTAGAATATCAGAAGTTCAAGGTAAAGTTGAAGAGAATATTAATAAAGCTATGGTTGTTACTGCTGACAGTTTAGAAAATACGGCAAAAAAATTTAACGGTACTGCTGAAGTTTTACGAGAAAAAAATGCTCAAACTATTAAAAATGATGTATCTGAGCTTGTTAAAAAATATCCTGCTTATACTTTTGTTGGTGCTATGGTTATAGGCTTTATTTTTGGCAAAATGCTTTCAAAACGATAGGAGGATTGTAGCTTTGTTTAAAAATGAACCAAATTTTAAAGAGAAAAATAATATTCCGCATCTAATTAAAGAAATAGTTAATGAATTTTTAAATTTGACATTAAAGCACATAAGTTTAATAAAATTTGATATAAAACATGATATTAGAGTTGCAATAAGTCATATATTATTAGGTCTTTTATGCATTTTTATGGGATTTTGCGGACTTATTTTTCTTGGGTTTTTCTTTATTCTGATGCTGACTAAAGCTTTACCGCTATGGTTGGCTACTTTGTTGGTAGCGTTATTGTATTTTGTCATTTCTATAATTTTGCTGGCTTTTGCAATGAATAAAATTAACATTGAAAAATTTTAGCATAATATATTTGGAGATTTAAAATGGATAAAAGACATGAACTTCTAAACGATATTGAGCGTTCGCAGGAGCGCATTCAAGATGATATCTCTCATATTGGAGATATTATTCATAATAAAACTAATATAGCGGATGCAATAAAAAAACATCCGTTTCAATCTCTTGCTATTGGAACAGCAGCAGGTTTTGCATTGGCATTTATTTCTACCCCTATTGGAAGAGTAGTTATTAAATCACTTATAGGTTCTGCTGTTGCTACTGCCGGTGCTCATTATTCCAAAAAGGGAATAGATTATTTACAATTATTAAAAGAGAAAAAAGTTGTTTAAAGTGGTTTCTTTTTAGGTATTCCTGCCTTACGTGGATAATGAGAGGAAGTGTTCCCGACTTTCTTTATTATTAGTATATTTCTATCAGTATTTTCTATTGAATAATCTATTTGTTTTACAGACTCGCCTTTGAGGGTCTGTAAAGCTTTTTGGGCTTCGTTAAGTTCTTCTTGAGCTTCTTTTGCTTTATATGCTGCAAATATACCGTCCTTTTTAACAAATGGCAGGCAATATTCGCATAGTATATTAAGTCGACTTACTGCTCTTGCAACAGAAATATCAAATTTTTCTCTCATTTCGACAGTATGTGCCAGATCTTCCGCTCTTCCGTTTACTGTTTTAATTCGGTCTGTTAATTCTAATATTTCTGCCAATTCTTTAATAAAGTTAATTTTTTTACCAACTGAATCCACAGCAGTTAAAGTCCATGTGTCAAATAAAATAATCAGCGGAACTCCAGGAAAACCACCACCACAGCCAATATCAATAATAGAAAGGTTCTTTTTTTCTCTAATTTCTTCATCAAGATATAAGGAAATAGAGTCTGCGAAATGCTTTGTCATAACTGTTTCATAGCTTGCATCGCTGACTATATTTGTATGTTCGTTAAACTTATTTAAAAATTCAAAATATTTTCCGAAAAGTTCAATTTGCTTTTCGTTTAATTCAATATCAAATTCTTTTATTTTATTTATTAAAAGTTCCATAATTTTATCGTCCTTTAGCATTCTTTATTCGTTCCATAATAATATTAAAACGAACTTCTCCTATTTCATTCATTATTTGTCTTATTTTTCGGTCAATTTTTTCAGAGCTGTCTGTAGAAATTGTAGCTCCTATGGTTTTTCTTGAGAGGATAAAGTTTTTTAGAGATTTTTCATAATCTCTTACATTTAAGAAAAAATCGCCAAGATCAAATAAGGAACCTGCAACAAGATAAATATCTTTAGAGCTTTTTGCTGATTCTAGTCCCATATTCAAATAATCAAGGGCTTTATCATTATTACCTTGGTAAATATATATATTTGCAAGTTTATTAATTGTTTTATATTCACCATCAAAGTTTTTATTTATTCTGTCAACATTTAATGATTTCTGATAAAAGTTTAGTGCATTATCAAAGTTGTTATTTTCTTCATAAATAGCCGCAATATTTGCTAATGCTTCCGCTAAGAAAATATTTTGTTCAATATTTTGAAATTCAGCACATTTTTTATAATATTCCAAAGCTTTTGAAATATTATTCATATCATCATAAACCAGAGCCAGTTTGAATGCAGTAAGAGCATATTGTTCTTTACTTTGAGCTGTTTCATTTTTTTCTGCAAATTGAAGTGATTTTAAATAATAAGTTATAGCAAGTTCAGCATTTTTCCTGTAATCATAAATCTCCGCTAATCCTGTGTATGCCTCTGATAGTATTTCATTATTCAGATTATTATTTTTGTCATTAATAACTCTTTTAAAGGCTTTTAGTGCTTCGTCATGTTTATAACTTTCGCTATAGGCATTACCAAGCATATTATTTACTTTATTTGCGGTTATATAGTCATTTTCTTGTTGATAAAAGTCTATTGACTCATTATAATAAACCGCTGCATCTTCATATTTATGCATTTCGGCTAAAATATCAGCTATTTGTATAGATATTTGAGCAACTTGTTTTTTATCTCCTAATGATTTTGAAAGATTTAATGCTTTTTTATATTGATAAAAAGCTAAATCAAGTTTATGTGCTTTTTGAAACTCATCTGCTTTTTCAAGTAATTCTTTTCTTTCTTGTGTAGGTGAAATCTTTTCTTCTTGTTCGGTTGTTTGATCATTTTCTTGAAAAAATATTGGAATAATTAATTTTGACGGGTCAGTTTTTTCTCTTGATAAATCTTCATTAATAGATTCTTCTTCTAATAATTTTTTTTCATCATCAGAAAGTTCAAAACCTAAATCATCGTCATCCATGTCTTGAATGGTTTCGATTAATTTCTTTTTGAAATTATTGTCTATATTTACTGTTTCGTTGTCTTCAAAGTTTAAGACACTTTCTTCATTTGTATTTTCAATGTTTTTACTTTGTTGTTTCTCTTGTTTATTGGGATTTTTCTGTGCAGGAGGCATTTGTGATTTTTTAAAATCATAAAATTGATTTGGAGTTGATGCCAATATATTAAAATTGGTTTTAAATTTCGTGCTTATTTTATAGTGATAATATTGTTCTGTGTGTAAAAGTTTTCGAGAAAGAGTTATTTCTCTTTCATTTATTGGTTTTGGTATTTGATTTGAGTAAAATTCATGTAAGAAATTATGAATTTTACCTTTTTCATTTGTGGCAATATGTTTATATATAAGATTTTTAATCATAGGCTTAATGTAGTAATTACCGTTATTATCGGTTACTATCATAAGCTCTTTGAGTTTATTTATTTTGTGTTCTAAATCACCTTCCGCATTAAGTTTTTGCAGTAGGCTTATTTTTACGGGGTGTCTTAATGCTGATAAAAACCTGCATAATTTTATACAATCTTGCGGAATAATATCATATATTTTTTCTATAATATATTCTTCAAAACTTTCTTTTCTTGACGAATATTCTCCAATTAAATCAAATGGTGTTATTTTTAAGTTTATTACACCATTTATAAACCATAATAAACTTTCAGGATAACCTCTAGTTATTTCAAAGGCCTGATAAAGTGTGTTTTCATAGCCTATTAAATTATGATCTTTAAATATTTGCAACGCATGGTTATCATCAAGGCCGCCCAGCTTTATGCGAGAACTGTTTTTCTCGTTAAGGTTAAGTCCTGATACCAATAATTTTTGCGAAGAAATAATTAACTTAATATTTGGAAATTTAAGTAAATAGTTCAAAAACTTTGCTATTTCTTCATCGGCAAAGTTGAAATTTTTGTCGGTTAAAAACTCTAATGAGTCTATAGCTATAATTAACGGTCTTTTTAAGTTTTTTATATACTCTATAACTTTTCTATCAATGGATAAAGTTGATGAAGCTTTTATATCACGGGCAAGCTCTGTGTTTTTTTTGAAGAATTTATTCAAATAAGAATATAAAGAAACGATTATATCATCGAGATTAGTTATTTGTGAGCATTCATAATAAAAACGTAAAATAGAATCATCAAGGCTAAGAAAAAGTGATTTTATAAATTCTGTTTTTCCTACTCCATAAAATCCATTTATAACTAAAGCTTTTCTCATCTCTGAATTTATTGTTCTGATGGCTTCTTTAAAGTGTTCATTTCGATTTATTAAAATATAAGGTGTGTTTTTATTGATATGTTTTACTTTTGCTTTGTTTAAAACGTCTAAAATTCCGTCAAATTCTTGTATTGACGGGCTAATATTGTCGGTTAATGCAGTTTTAAAGAAAGATTTTCTCATACTTAGAATATTTTACTAGGTAATTGTCTTTTT
Source organism: bacterium (assembly GCA_037137535.1). GTDB lineage: Bacteria > Cyanobacteriota > Vampirovibrionia > Gastranaerophilales > JBAXKC01 > JBAXKC01. The sequence continues at coordinate 57,029 of JBAXKC010000005.1, forward strand.
TTCCATAAATTATTAATATGATTGAGATTTTATAATGTGTAAAGTAATCTTAACAAATATAGCAATTATACCAATTTAGTAGTTTTTATAATTATATATAAGGAGGTAAAATCTATTTATGATTAATTCAAATTATAATTCACAGGTTGCATTTGCAGGAAAAGAGAAAACAGAGAAAAAATCTGCATATCCTGAAAAACAATCTGATAATATAAAAAGAGTTGCCGTTAATACTGCTGTTACTGTAGGGACAGGGGCAGCGTTGGGTGCCGGTGCTGCTGTAGGTATAAATGAGTTTGCTGTTTCTAAAGTAACTAATGGTATTAAAGAAGTTACTGATACATTTAATAGTAAGTTTCTAAATTCAGATGTTGCAGAAAAAGTGATTTGTGAAGACTCTCATCCTATTGTTCAACTGGGAGAAAAAATTTCTGATGGATTGAGAGCAGTAAAAAACATATTTGGTTTACCAAAAAATAATGAATTTAGAACAGGCTTTAATGATGCTCTTGAATCTGCTGCATTTGTCGGAGAAAACAGATATTACTTAAACGGTAATATCGATGAAATTGGACAGAATGTATTACCTTTTATAAATAATTTCAGAGATGAAATGGTTAATCATATTAGAAGTTGCACAAAAAAGACTATTCTTCCTTTTGCTGCTATTGGTGCAGCAACTGCTTTAATTCTAGGAACAGCCGGAAGTTTGACTATTCATGGAGTTAAGGATATTTTTAGAACTGATAAAAAAGAAGAAACTTCTAAAGCATAGACTTTGAAATTTAAACAAATATTACTAAAAGCTTTAGTCTCTACTAAGGCTTTTAGTTTTTTCATGGGATAATTGTATAGTCATAGTTCAATATTTGGGGAAAAGACATGACACAGAATAAAATTAAAGTTGCTGTATGCGGCGCATGTGGCAAAATGGGGCAAGAAGTAATCAGAGCCGTATTAAATGAAGCTGATTTAGAGCTTGTTGCGGCTATTGATATTCAAAATACTGGAAAAGATATCGGAGAAATTGTTAATAATACAACTTCTGGCGTAAAAGTAACTAAAGATTTAAAAGAAACACTTTTGAACTCTAAATCTGATGTTATAGTTGACTTTACATCACCTGAGCTTATCTATAAAAGCTCGATAACTGCTATTGAATGTGGTGTCCGTCCTGTAATAGGTACAACAGGTTTAAGTGAAGAGCAACTTGCTGAATTAAAAAGACTTTCAGAAGAAAATAAACTTAGCGTATTAATCGCTCCTAACTTTGCAATTGGTGCGGTTTTAATGATGATGTATGCAGCTCAAGCTTCAAAATATTTTGAACATGCTGAAATTATTGAATTACATCACAATAGAAAAAAAGATGCTCCATCAGGAACAGCAATTAAAACAGCTCAATTAATGACCGAAGCTCGCAAAGAATTCAGCAAGGATAATATTCCCGAAACTGAATTTATAGAAGGCGCAAGAGGCGGAGTTACCGACTCAAATATCCATATTCACAGCGTAAGACTTCCGGGTTATATTGCCAGTCAGGAAGTTATTTTTGGAGCTATGGGACAAACCTTTACTATCAGGCATGATTCCTTCAATAGAGAATGTTATATGCCAGGTGTAGTTTTAGCGATAAAACATGTTATGAAAAATAATGATTTTGTATATGGATTAGAAAACATATTATTATAAGGATAAAATCTATGAAAAAGCCTAATATAGCAGTTCTTGGCGCAACAGGCGTTGTAGGAAGCGAAATATTAAAAATATTATCAGAAAAAAACTTTCCGTTTGAAAATATAAAATTCCTTGCTAGTGCTAGAAGTGCAGGTAAAGATATTCAATTTAACGGTAAAACTTATAAAATTGAAGAAGCTACTCCTGAATCATTTGAAGGAGTAAATATTGTTCTTTCTTCCGCAGGAGCAGCGACAAGTAAAGCTCTTGCTCATGAAGCAGTAAAAAGAGGGGCTGTAGTAGTTGATAATACCAGTTTATTCAGAATGGAAAAGGATGTTCCGCTTGTAATAGCAGGTGTTAATGATGAAGATTTAAGAAACCATAAAGGCATTATTGCAAATCCTAACTGTTCTACTTCACAACTTATGCTAGCTTTAAAACCGCTTCACGATTATGCAACAATAAAAAGACTAGTAGTTAGTACATATCAGTCAGTTAGTGGTGCAGGTATAGAAGCTATTAATGAATTAACAGAAAATACTAAAGCTACGCTTGAAAATAAAAACTACGAAAATAAAGTATTTAAAAAATCTATTGGCTTTAATGTTATTCCTCAAATTGATGTTTTCCTTGACAATGGATACACAAAAGAGGAAATGAAAGTCGTAAATGAAACTAAGAAAATCCTTCACTTACCTGAAAATACTCCTATTGCTACAACAGCGGTAAGAGTTCCTGTTTATATCAGTCATAGTGAAGCTGTAAACGTAGAGTTTGAAAAAGAGCTTTCTCCTGAAAAAGCTAGAGAAATTCTCTCAACTGCTTTTGGTGTTGTAGTTGAAGACAATCCTTCAGACTTTGTATTCCCTACTCCTGTTGAAACAGCAGGAAAAGACCCTGTTTATGTAGGAAGAATAAGAAAAGATCTTTCCTGTGAAAATGGAATTGCAATGTGGGTTGTTGCTGATAATTTAAGAATCGGTGCTGCTCTCAATACTGTAAGAATTGCCGAAAAACTCGTAGAAATGGGTTTATACTAAATTTATAAAGGAGCTGAAAATGTCTTTAAGATATAATGCCGGAGAAGTTATTACAGCAATGGCAACTCCGTTTAATGATAAATTGGCAATTGATTTTGAAGCAGTTGAAAAACTTGTTGAACATTTAATAAATAACGGTAGTGATGCTATTTTAGTGGCAGGAACAACAGGCGAATCTCCAACTTTAACTCATGAAGAAGAGTTTGAGCTTTTATCAGTTGTAAAGTCTGTTGCAAAAGGTAGAGTTAAAGTTATTATGGGAGCAGGCTCAAATAGTACTGATACCGCTGTTGCATCTACTAAAAGAGTTACAGCAATTGGCGCAGATGCTATTTTGACTGTAGTTCCATATTATAATAAACCGTCACAACGAGGACTTATCGAGCATTTTGGCGCAATTGCAAAGGCGGCGGATATTCCTATAATGCTCTACAATATACCTGGAAGAACAGGCATAAATATGCAACCTGAAACAATTGTAAAAGTTGCTGAAGAAAATAAAAATATTTTTGCGGTAAAACAAAGCAACGCAGACCTAGATTTAGTTAGTGAAATTGCTTCAACTGCTCCCGAAGGATTTGTTGTATATAGCGGTGATGACAGCTTAACCTTACCTATGATGTCTTTAGGCGCTTATGGTGTTGTTAGTGTTGCAAGTCATATAATTGGTAACGATATTAAAGAGATGATTTCTTGCTTTAATAGAGGTGAAAATCAAAAAGCTAGAGAAATTCACTATAAATGTTTCCCTGTATTTAAAGCTATTTTCACAGCACCAAATCCTGTGCCTATAAAAGCTTGTCTTGAAAGAATAGGAATCATGTCTGATAATGTGAGATTACCGCTTGTTTCTCTGTCAAATGAGGAAAAAGCTGTTCTTCTTAAAGTTATCGAGCAATTTGAAGGCTAATAATTTAAAAATAATTTTGTGAATTTACCCCGTACTTTAATATACGGGGTATTCTATTGTAAAAGCTTATTATTGACAATTTTTAATGTATAATTTATTGCCGAGGCTATAAAAACAGATAAAAGGTAAACTAGATGAATAGATATAACCGAAATATTTTAATGATTGAAGAGAGCGGACAACAAAAACTTTTAAATTCAAAAATATTAATTGCAGGTGCAGGTGGATTGGGTTCAACTGTCATTGTAAATCTTGCCTCTTTGGGTATAGGAAAATTAGGCATAATTGATAATGACAAATTAGATATTACTAATCTTAACAGGCAATATATTCATAAATTTGAAAATATCGGCAAAGATAAAGTTGACTCTGCTGAAGAGTGGATTAAGTCTTTTAACCCTGATATTGAAGTAGAAAAATTCAAATTAAGACTAAATGAAGATAATGCGGAAAGTATTATTTCAAAATTCGATCTTGTAATTGATTGTTTTGATTCTTATGCGTCAAAATTCATATTAAATGACATTTGTAATAAACTGAAGAAACCGCTTATTCATGGCGGTGTAATGGAATATAGCGGTCAAGTTCTAACAATTTTTCCTGAAAAATCAGCATGTTTAAGGTGTATTTTTCCCGATGCAAATCTTGATGCTTATGTGGTTAAAGGAATTATAAGTCCGACAGTAAGCGTTATTGCTTCATTGCAGGCAATGGAAGCAGCTAAGGTTATTTTAGGGGAAGATAACCTTTTAATCGATAAACTTCTTACTTATAACGGCAAACTTCAAGAATTTAAGAAAATTAACCTGACCAAAAATCAGGCATGTCCTTTGTGTTCCACTTTAAAAGTATAAATGGTTGCTCTTGAATTAATCTATTAGATATAACAAAAGACAAGTCTTAATTTTCAAAGACATGTCTTTTCTTTATTAGACAGTAGTTATTCCACAGAGAAAATATCCTCTAAATCCTGATAAGTCAATGCTTTTCCTATTGATCTGTCTACAGAAATAATGGTATCTGCAATATCACGTTTTTTCTCTTTTAATTTCATTATTTTTTCTTCAACAGAGTTTTTTGTAATAAACCTGTAAACGAAAACATTTTTGGTTTGTCCAATTCTGTAAGCTCTATCAGTTGCCTGATCTTCAACAGCAGGATTCCACCATGGGTCATAATGAATTACATAGTCGGCACCTGTTAAATTCAGACCTGTTCCGCCCGCTTTAAGACTTATTAAAAATATGGGGATGCTATCGTCATTATTGAAGTTATTTACTCTTTCGGCTCGGTCTTTTGTTGAACCGGTAAGATACTCATGTTTTATGCCTTTTTCTTCAAGCCATTCTTTAACAATATCAAGCATTTGAACAAATTGACTGAATAATAAAATTCTATGTCCCTCGCTTATGATTTCTTCGAGCATTTCTTTTAAATGTTCAAATTTACCTGATGTTTCAATGCCTCTTTCACCTTGTTTATCAAAGAGTTTTGGATGGCAACAGATTTGTCTTAATCTTAATAGAGCGGCAAAAATAGACATTTGACTTTTTTCAATTCCGTCCTTTTGCACTTTTGCCATAAGTTCTTTTTTAGTGCTGTCAAGAACATCAAGATAAAAGTCTTTTTGTTCAGGCAACATGTGACAATATGCAATGTTTTCAACTTTATCGGGAAGGTCTTTTGCAATATCTCTTTTCATTCTTCTAAGAATAAACGGATAAATTTGTTTTTTAAGTTTGGATTCGACCAGCCTGTCTTCTCTCTCTTGAATTGGAACTAAATACCTTGATTTAAACTCTTTATCATCATATAAAAAGCCCGGCATTAAGAAGTCAAAAACTGACCATAATTCGTTAATGCTGTTTTCTATCGGTGTACCTGAAAGAGCGATTCTATGTTGTGCATTAAGCTGTTTTGCCGATTGTGCGGTAATTGAATCAGAGTTTTTAATATTTTGTGATTCATCAAGAATAATAAATCTGAAATTATATTTTTTTAACTCTTCAATATCTCTTCTTAACAACGCATAACTGGTAATTATTATGTCATGCTTGTCAATTTTACCGAAAGAATCTTTTCTTGATGAGCCTGTTAAGTTTAAATATTTTAATTTTGGCGTAAATTTCTCAATCTCCGCTTCCCAGTTAAAAACAACTGAAGTCGGACAAACTACTAATGTCGGCATAAGTTTATCTTCTTCTTTCGCCTTTAGAATGAGAGCGAGAGTCTGAAGTGTTTTACCAAGACCCATATCATCAGCAAGTATTCCGTTTAGTCCGTAATCATATAAGAACCATAACCAGTTAAGACCTTTTATCTGATATTCTCTGAGATCGGCTTTTAGACCTTTTGGTTTGCTTATGTCTTCAAGTGTATTAAAAGATTTGATTTGTGTCCAAAATCTTTCAAATTTTTCGCTCATTTCAATTTTTACATTTTGCTCGATTAATTCATTAACAAGACCTGCTCTATATGTTTTTATTTTATAAACGTCTTCTCCGTTTATTTTTTGAGCATCAAAACTCGTCAAACTCTTTGTAAAGTTAAGAATGAGAGCTAATGGTATTTCGACATAGCCTTTATTGTAAGCATTTATATATTTTTTTCCATGTAAAAAAGCTTGAATTACATCATCTGTAGCTATTTCAACTTCCCCTGAAATCATTTTTACAGCCATTAAGAAACTATCGGCAGATTTTTCAAAATCTAAATGTGCAGAAACTACAAGCGGTTCAGGTAATACAGTAATTAATGAAAAATCTCCTGTTTCTTCAAAAATCCAGTCATCTCCTGCTTTAGGTTTATAAAAATTATAAAAATCTACTGCATCATCGCCTTCTACTTGAAGGTTATTTGTTTGCATCGGATAAAATTTACAGGTCTGTAAAGAGTTATAAGCTTGCTGTTCATGTTTTAAATCTCTTTTTAGCCAGTATATAATTTCTTCTTCAGGTTTTTTAACTGTAACATAAGGCGTTTTATCAGCGAGTTTGCCAAAAGGAACTCTTGTGCCGTCATACTCAAATTCTAATGCCGCTTTTATTGTGTTATTTTCTAAAAGTTCCATTGTAACTATATTAGTAGGTATTTTTTGTTCTAGGTTCAGTTTGCCTAATGTTTCAGATATTTCTACAGGCATGACTTCTTTTATCTTAGGAAGTTCTTCATATATGAATTTTCCGCCGTCAGCATCCCTTATATCAGTAAAAGTGGATTTTGTTAAATAAGGAGGTAATTTCATAAGTTTGATATTTGTCGGGAATACAAATTGCTTGTATCTTCCCCATTGAGAATGTTTTGAGTAATATCTTATTTCTTCAAAAGGAAGTATTTCATCAATATCTGTTCTATGCCAATGCAAAGATAAGAGCACATTTCCAACAAGTGACACATTTACGGCCAGTTTAAGATTCAAAATATTTTGATTAAAAATAAGTCTTTTTTTAGTTACAGGATCAACAACTTCTTCAAGTTTAGAAAGTAGGTTTATTGTTTCATCAAGTAAATTAAAAGGTATAGAATAAAATTCGCTGTCTTTTTGAAATTTAGCTTTTTTATATAAGAACTGCATTACTCCAAATTCATTTTTTTGAGTTTCATTGAGTTCAAAGGTTGAACCAGGTGTTTTTTGTAATGCAATAACCGCTCTCAATAAGCTTTCTACGTCTTTTACGACTTCTTCTTTATTTCTGTCAATTATTTTTATTCCGATAAATTTAGGCTTTAACTCAGGGGCAAATAAAAACCTGTAAGCTCCTTGAGGTGATTCTAAAGGAGGTGGAGTTTCTTCATCAAAGTCAAAAGTTTCTTCTGTTTTTTTTGTGAGATATTCCTCATAAAAATGTTTTTCTATTGAATAAATAGCCGCAGATACTGCATGTTTGCACCATTCTTCTTCAAGGGGGCAGTTGCATTCAGCTTTTATATTATTCTCATCAAATTTTAACTTTACCTCATAGCTTTCCTGAAAACTTCCTTTTATTTTTGCATTTACTGTATAGTCTTCAAGTAAAGCTTCAAGAACCATATCTTTTTTAAAATATTCATAGCCTCTTCTCCAACTTCCCGGAGTTGCTGCTTCTTTTAGATATTTAAAGTTAAAATTACTTTTTTTCATTATAATTCCTAGAAAATCATACAAAACTTTTAATTATTTTTATTGTATTATCCACCCGCAATTACTTTAAGTTTAAAAATTACAAGTAATTATGGGAGTGGTTAATGTTTAAATACGTATTTCTTAATACGTCAAAAATATCTTCAATTACTAATATACTATAACCTGATAATAATGTACTAATTCATTAAGCTAATATTAAGACTGTATCAATATAGAATGAATTTATTAATGTCATTTACTCGTATCTCTACTGAATAATTATCTTTATGCCGTATGTAATTATTACAAAGAATGCCTTTTAGTTTTTAAATAGTTATTTTTAGTATGGTCGAACTGATAAGTTTTCGTTAAAGAATGTTTTTTTAAACTATCCATGCAAATAGGTAATAGTGGTAATGCTATAAGTCGTTTGTAAGCTTCATAATCATTTGTAAATAAATGAAACATGTTAATACCTTTGAGTTTACTAAATTAAAACTTTATTACGAGGTTAGAAAAATAAATAAATGTTAAATAAGGTATTAAAAAAAATAAATGAAGTCAGTTGTAGATAAATGTAATCTTTGCTTGATATATCGATTACACATTTAGCATGTTTCTAAAAATAGTGCTAAAACTAAATATTTAGTTATAGGGATGGTAGTTTTCAGGATGAGGAACCAGGTTATTCATTCTGGTAGAAAACAAAGGGAGGAAACTAGTATGAGTTTCAAAAAAATGACATTAGCAGCAGCTATTACAATAGGTATGGTTGCAGTTGGCGGCGCTGCAAGAGCGGCAGATTTGAATGGTGCAACAATTCCTACATCATCAGATGCTTGTACACCAAGTAATATAATCTCTTCTCAGCAGGTTAATTGTCCGGTCAGCGGTACTTGTCCTGCTATGTCCACAGATGGTAAACTTGATTATTCAGAAAGACAAGTTTATGCGTTCCCTAATTTAAGTGGGCAAAACCTTGTAATTCCTAATGAGAATACAATGGTTCAATTAGGTCAATCATCTGATGTAAGTGTTCCGACTAAAAACAATATTACAGGTGCGGCAGCTCCTATTGGTCAAAATGGTGTAATTTTGAACAATAGAGCAGGTGTTGGAATCGCAGGACAAACCGTAAACCTTTCAGAAGAAAATACAGGTTGTTGCCCTGATTCAAAAAAAGCAGAAGCAGAACAGCCTAAGAGAACAGGTGCAGCTGCAGCAGTAGATGAGTCTTGTGCTCCTGTTAATCCTTGTACAGGCGGTGCAGCTCCTGCTAATAATACTTTCCAATCAAGTTCAGGACTTCAAATTGAAAAGAAAATTCCTGAATGTGAATTAGAACAAATGAGAAAAACAGGTGCAGCCGCTGCAATAATTCCAAATCAATTTACTGATGTAAGTTCTGATTTCTGGGCAAGTAATCAAATTAACTTGCTTGGTTCAAAAGGAATTTTGGCAGGATATCCTGACAGAACATACAGACCAACACTTCCAACATTAAGATCTGAATTTGCAAGTATGGTTGTTGCAGGTTTAAATCTTGAAGGAACACAAGCTTATTCCGAGAAAAAATTTAAAGATGTTCCTGAAAATCACTGGGCTAGAAATGATATTTATAAAGCCTATAATCAAGGTTATATGAATGGTTATTCCGATAATACTTTCCGTCCGTCAGAAACTATTTCCAGAGCTCAAGCGTTTAATTCATTCGCAAAAGCATTACCAGGTAAAATGACGGCTCAGGAAGCTCAAGGTGTATTAGCATCTTATGCTGATAATAATACTGTTCCTGATTGGGCTAAAATTGGTATGGCAGAATCTATTAGTGCAGGATTAACTAAAGATTCACCTGATCCTACAAGATTAAATCCTAATAAAGATGCTTCAAGAGCTGAAATGGCAGCAGTTATTGCTCAATTAAGACAAACATTAGCCCTTGATCCATCTAATATTCCTACGGGAGCAGCTTCTGAAATACAAACATTCCCTACACTCAGCTTGAAATTTAATGATATGTTACATGCTAGAGGTAGTCATATTGGTGATACTTTCGTAGCAGAAACTCAAGATCAGGTTACAATAAACGGACAAGTATACCCAACAGGCTCTAAAGTTCACGGTAAAATTGTTGAAGTTGTTATGCCTAATTTAGATAACAAAGGTTCAGTAAAACTTGCCTTTGATACTATCGAAGATAATGGCCATAAAGCTGATTTACCTAAACAAATTTTATCAGCAGGTATTACAAGAAGTGATAATGTAAATATTATCGCAAGAGCTGTACAATTCCCATTTGTATGGCCTGGTAAACTTGTCGGTACAGCAGGAAGATCAGTTTCTAATATTGGTATAATTGCTTCCAATACAGTTCAAGAGATGATGGGTGCTACCGGTTTTGCGGCTGGTCACGTATTCTCTGGTGAATTTGGCGCAGCAGGAAGAAACACTTATGAAGTTGGTAAATCACTTGCTATGGGCGTAGTTGATACAGGTAAAACTGTAATTAGCGGTACCGTAGGACTATTCAAAGAATCAGGTGATGAATTAACTTATATTGTATCTCCTGATACATTACAAGTATCAAGCATCAACCCTGATGAAGTTGTTCAAGTTGCATTTGGTTGCCCTCAATAAGCGCTAAATTTAATTAACAACGAATAAGAGGACTGGTTTCAGTCCTCTTATTTTTATGAGTTTTTATAGTTCTTGAATTATTAGCTTTTAAGAAAATCATCTAATGCTTGATCATTTTTTGTTACTTTTGGTTTATCGTAATATTTTTTTGCAAGATTAATAACACCTTTAAATAGAGAATCAAGTCCATGAATACCATGTTCTTCATCAACTATTACAGTTTTTTTGCCATCAGGTTGTTCAATTGTGTAAAAGTTTGCATCAGATCCAAAACAATGTTGAGGTGAATCTTCAGCATTATTTTTGTCTGATTGACTAATGTGTGGATCTTTGTTTATCTCTTTGATTGTTTTCATTGAGACAGTGAATGTATCTTTATCAGGTCCAATAGTTTTTAATTTTGATTTGCAGAAGTTACCTTTGTTCAAAAAATCATTAACTAAATTACCTTCCGGATGTTTGATATCTTGAGGTTCTCCATTGCAAACACCAGATAAAATATCTGGATTTTGATCGCTAAAAACTTTTTTTAGACCTTCTGCATTAGGAAGATCAAATTTTAGGTTTGCTTTAAAAGCTATATTGTTTGTTTTTGAAATCATTGTTTTATTCCTATATGATGTACAGATTTAATGATGCTTTCATTATAAGTATAAAAAAGTATGTGTCAAATTTTATAAGTAATAAAGTTTGACATCAAAAACCTTAAAATTCCTAACGTTTCATAATGCGATAGGTGGTTGTCATAATGGTTTCATCTTATCCGCAAAAAAAAAGATTTACGGACAAACAATGATAAGATAATAAATTTAATTTAGATTTATATAAACTTGTCATGGCGTTTCAAAATGTGGTTCATCTTTAAATGTTTTCCAATTGCCACCCCAAGAAAGACCTAATGATTCACCAATTTTTCCAGCATTAGAATACTCTGGCGATTCCCATTCAATTTCACCATTTTTTCCAATAATAGCAATATCAAAAGCCTTACCGGAATTATGATTAGATTGTCCTCCACGTGCATTTGTAACAATTGGCCCAGGCGTTGTTCGTCCTTGAGCATAGAGTTTTTCTTGCTCGTCAAATGACCTATATCCTGAAATTATCTTTATATTAATTCCTTTGTCTTTACAAGCTAAATATAAATCAATAGCTTTTTGTGCGGCATCAGGATTCAATCCTTTTAATTTTTTTTTAATTGAGTCAGGGACTTCAATAGCTGATTTACCATCAGTCGCCTTTTCATTTATTTGTTTTATCTCGTCTGGAGCCATTGGTTGTAAATCTATATTTTCTATACGAATTGATTGGTTGTCATTTGTAGAAGTGATTTCACTATTTTTTTCAACACATCCATTTAGTCCGGTAGCAAGAAATAGGCTTGTAGCAAGTGCTGCTAAACCTAATTTTAGTTTTGAAATGGATTCTTTTTTTTGATTTGCATTAAATCCAATACAATTAAATTCATATTTATCGTAAGTGAGCGGAGTGGAATTATTAATATTAGACATTATCTTATTAGTGATTAAGGTCTTTTTTTCATTTAATACCAGCGATTCTGCTCTTATAATTCGCATGTTTGTCCCCTCTAACTTTTAGCAAAGCTCTATATTATTATATTTTTTGTTAATATTGAAAATTAATTTTACTATTTTTATAGAATTAATTTAATTAGTGAGCATCATTGACTTTTTTTACTTCATTTTTATTCACTTTATTTAAAGTGTATCAAAAATATGGTATTAACTTCATTGAATTTAGCAATTCAGTTTTTTTATTTTTAAACAAATAAAAATAGAAGCTTGTTTGCTAGAAATATCTAAACAAAAAGCTCCTATTATTTTTTAATTTTATAATTACTTAACTATTGTTTTAACTTGCTCAATAGCCGAGGCTTCATTTTTATGTTCGGTGTTATATTTTGTTATTTGCGTGGATAACACTTCTTCTGCTTTCATAAGTTGTGGATCTTTTCCGTCTCTTACATCATCAGTAGTAACTTTAACGGTATAGTCCGGCATTATCCCTTTTTTATTTATATCTGTATCATTAGGCGTTAAATATTTTTGAATAGTAATATTCATTCCTGAGCCATCAGGTAATCTGTTGATTTCTTGTACAATTCCCTTACCGAAAGATTTTGTTCCGACTAAAGTTGCTCTTCCGTTATCTTTTAGAGCTCCGCTTAAAATTTCGCTCGCACTAGCACTGCCGCTATCTATAAGCAATACTACAGGCTTGTCGGTAATAGTGGCTTTGTCGGATTTTTGAGTTTGTTTATATCCGTCTCTATCAACTGTACTGACTATTACACCGCCATCAAGCAGCATATCAGCTATTTTAACCGCATTGGACAATAGTCCGCCGGGGTTTGATCTTAAATCAATGATATAACCACTTTTTGTGTTAAGTTTTTCTAGTGCATCTTTGACTTCATCGGCTGCATTGGAGCTTATAAATGAATTAAGTTTGATATAACCCATATTGTTTTCTACTTTTATTCCTTTTGGTGGAATTAAAGATACTGATTTAACGTTAATTTTGCTTCTTGCAATAGTAAAGCTTTTAAGTTCTTCGCCTCTTTTTACTTCTATAGTAACGGTAGTACCTTCTTCGCCTCTTATTCTGTCGGCAGCTTCTTTTACTGAAATACCTTTTGTGCTTTTCTGATCAATTTTAATTATTTCATCATTTGAGAGTAATCCTGCTTTTGCCGCAGGTGTATCTTCAATAGGTGATATAACTACTATTTTCTCATCTTTAATACCTATTTGTATTCCAATTCCAAAAAGAGTTCCTTTTATTGAGTTTCCTTCATCAGCAAAAGCTTCAGGGTCTAAAAATCTTGTATATGGGTCATTAAGGCTTGCTAGCATTGTTTGAATAGCAAGATAAGCATCCGCATCGGTTTTTATGCTGTTATCGTATCTATGTCTCCATTTATTCCAATCTTGAGCGTTTTCACTAGGGTCAAGGAATTTAACACTTACGATTTTCCAGACTTGGTCATAAAGTGATTGCGGTGTGTTGGCAAAGACACTATTTGTAAACATTCCAAAATAGGAAAAAGCTAGAGCTGAAATTGCCACAGGTAAGATTTTTTTTAGTTTTTTAGTTGTGTTTGTTTGTTTTGCGCCCAATTTTATATTCCTCTTTTCATCACTTGCAACTAATTACTATAATTGTAGCACATTGTTTTTTTTAGTGTATATTATCCAGAGCTTTGATATTCTTCAATATAATGATAAACAGTTGAAACGTCAAATTTTATTTGTTTTTTTAGCTCTTCTATTGAGTTGAATTTAACTTCGTCTCTTATTTTTTTTTGAAAAATAAGTTCAATTTCTTCATTATATATATTTTGATTAAAGTCTAAAATATGTACCTCAATAAGATTATAAGTTATGTCTGCAAAAGTTGGTCGTTTTCCTATATTTATTACTGCATTGAATAGTTCATTTTTTATTTTTGCTTGAACATAATAGACACCGTTTGCAGGCATGGCAATATATTCGGGTTTTTGTATGTTTGCAGTGGGAAAACCTAATTCTCTTCCTCTTTGCATTCCCTTTATTACAGTTCCTTTTAATGAATAAGGTCTGCCTAAATATTCGGAAGCTGATGTTATATCGCCAACAGCCAAGAAGTCCCTTATCGAAGAGCTGCTTACCGCAATTTCATTTATTAGTACAGGAGAAACTACATTTACTTCATAGTTGTATTCTATTGAATTATTTTTAAGAAATTCATAATTCCCTTTTTTATTTGCTCCAAAATTATGGTCATAGCCTATGGTTATGCTTTTTGCGTTTAATGATGCGATTAAATATTCTTTAAGGTATTTTTCTGCACTTATTTTAGAAAATTTATCATCAAAATCAATTAAAAAGACTGCATCAACGCCTTCTTTTTCTAAAAGTTCAAGTTTTTCTTCAGTTGCAGTAATTAATTTTATTTTATTTTCAGAGGTTATAACTTCAGGATGTGTGTCAAAAGTTACAATACATGTAGGGCAATTAAATTCTTTACCCTTATCCATAGCAGTTTTTATAACTTTTTTATGGGCGGAATGTACACCATCAAACATCCCTAACGCAAGACTAGAGGCTTTAAAAATATTTTTTAACGGTGTTTTTATTATTTGCATATATTCTCTCAGTCACCTAAGAACCACATTCATAATAGCATAGTTATGCTTAATTTTTTTATATATAAAGTTTGAATTCAATTCAAAATGAAAATATACTAATAGACTGTTATCTCTAAGAAAAATATATTATAATAGATATTGTAGTGGTTTAGAATTTTCTGCGGAAGTTTTATGTTGACTTATGCTGAATTAATTACTTTTGTTTTAACAATATTAGTTGGTATTACTGTATTTACTCTTTATAAATACGTAATGCAGAGTTTTAATGAGCTTTATGTTGAAAAAAACTTGAATAAAAATGCACAATTCAATAAGATGAAAGAAATGCAGGAAGAAGCCCTTAACGATGTAGCTCTTTTTAAAAAAGCTATGCAATTGTATCAGTTAGGACAACTCAACGAGGCTTTAAAACTTTTTAAAAGCTATGTGAGAAAAAAGCCCAATGATATTGATGCAAGACTTTCTATGACAGATATTTTCATACAGAAAAATGAAATTATTCATGCTATTGAGCAATTAAATCATATAAAAAAACTTGATATGTCTAATTTATCCTTTAAAGAAAAACTTATTGAGTGTTACGAATCTTTAGGCAATTATGCTTCTGCTGTTAACGAATTAAATGATTGTTTGAAAATAGTACCTGATAATATTTCTTATCTTAAGAGATCAGCAGCAATGTATAAAAAAGTGGGAAACTTTAATTATGCTCTGGCTCAATATCAAAAAATATTGAAAATTGAAACTTCTGATTTGGCTACAAGAAAAGAAGTGGCTACTATTTATTTTGATAGTACAAATTATAAAAAAGCAGCTGAAGAATTAGAAATCTTATTAAGATATTCTCCACAAGATATGCAGATTTTAAAAAAACTTGCTCAATCTTATAAAAAATCAAATCAATATGAAAAGGCATTAGGAACTTATAATCAAATATTATCCTTTGAGCCTGAAAATAAAGAAGTAGCAAAAGATTTAGCAGATGTTTACTGTCATTTTGGTAATTATCAAGCCGCAATAGCTCTTTATGAAAATATAATAAATCAACATGACTTTTCTTTAAGTGCAAAATCAAGGTATGCAGAACTTTTAACTTTTTGTTCTTATTTCGATAAAGCTATTTCTATCTGTAAAGATATACTATCAAAAGAAAGCAATAATGAGTACATTAACAATATTCTGTCTAAAGCCTATGAAGGTAAGGGCGATTATTTGTCCGCTATTGATATATATAAAGATTTAATAGCCGTTTCAAGAGATGAAGACAGTAAAAGTCATTATAGAAATTTATTAAGTGTAGTTTTGTGCAATTGGGGTGTTACTTTGTACAAACAGAAGCTTTATAATGATTCATTAGATAAATTTTCACTTGCTGTTTTTTATGATGACAAAAATCCCGATATTTATTTTAATCTGGGGAAAGCAAATCATCTGATTAAAAATTTTGATACAGCTAAAGCAAACTTTAAAAGAGCAATCGTATTAGCTCCTGATGATTATGATTCTTATCTCGGAATGGCATCTTTATTTGAGGAAATAGGTGAAAAAGACAGGGCTTTAAGCTATTATCTACAGGCAAAGAAATTAGCACCTTTTAATATTGAAGTTTTATGTGATTTAGGTGTTTTTTACGGGAAATATAACAACATGGATAAAGCTATTGAAGAGTTTAAATTAGCTGCATCAGTCGATGAAAATTCTATTGATGCACATTATAATTTAGGCGTAGCTTATGAGATGGTAGGACAATTGCATTTAGCAAAAGCGGAGTATGAAAAAACACTTTTTATAAATCCTAATCACCGTGAAGCTAAGAATAATCTTGAAGTATTAATGAATGATTAATCTGCTTTGTTTTGATAATTTAAAACTTAATAATAATTTGGCAACTTAAGTTAATTATTAAATATACATTAGTATTATATAGTTAAATGGACTACTATATCTCAATTTTTTATGTAATAATAAAGCGTCTATCGTGAGTCTTATTTGGAGACAAAAATGGAAAGAACATTTATTGCTTTAAAGCCGGATGCCGTTCAAAGAGGTTTAATCGGTGAAATTATCAGCCGTATTGAAAAAAGAGGTTTTAAAATCGTAGCTATGAAATTAATGCACCTTAGTGAAGAAAAAGCTAAAGAGCATTATAGCGAACATATAGGAAAACCTTTCTTTGACAAGCTTGTGACTTTTATAACAAGTGGGCCTATCGTTGCTATTGTTGTTGAAGGTGTCAATGTTGTAAAAACAATGAGAAAAACTATGGGAGCAACTAATCCTCAAGATTCAGAATTAGGATCAATCAGAGCTGATTTTGGACAGGATATGGGGAGAAATATTATCCATGGTTCTGACTCATTAGAAAGTGCAAAACGTGAAATAGCAATATTTTTTGATGATTCTGAGATTTTACCGTCATGGAATAGAGATGTTGATAAATGGGTTATTGAGTAAAAAATTGAAAATGGTTTTATGAGTGAAAAATATTTTGACTATACATTAGAAAAAAAATCTGCTAAATCAAATGCAAGAGCAGGTACATTTAAAACTCCTCACGGAGAAATTAAAACACCCGTATTTATGCCTGTTGGTACTAATTCTGCCGTTAAAATGATGACAGGACACCATTTGTATGAAACAAATGCGCAGATTATATTATCAAATTCATATCATTTATTTTTAAGACCAGGGCATAAATTAATTGAAAAAGCAGGCGGTCTTCATAAATGGATGAATTGGCATAAGCCTATATTAACTGATTCAGGCGGATTTCAAGTCTTTAGTCTTGCTGCTTTAAGAAAAATAACTGAAGAAGGAGTAACCTTCAGAGATCCTAAGCGTGGTGATTCTTATTTTATTAATCCTGAAGTTTCTATGGAAATTCAGAATGCCCTTGGCCCTGATATTATGATGGCATTTGATGAATGCGCACCATATCCTTGTGATCACACTCATGCTAAGAAAGCCATGGAACGTACTCATAGATGGTTGGATAGATGTTTTGCCGCTCATAAAAGACCTGACCAAGCATTATTTCCAATTGTTCAAGGTTCTACTTATGATGATTTGCGTGCAGAAAGCGTTAAATATATATCATCAGTAGAAGCTCATGGCTATGCAATCGGTGGTGTTAGTGTTGGTGAACCTAGAGAGCTTATTAATCATATTGTTGAAATAACAGCCCCCGAATTACCAGAAAATAAACCTAGATATTTAATGGGTGTCGGAACTCCCGAAGATTTACTTGATGGTGTCTTAAGGGGTATTGATATGTTTGATTGCGTTATGCCTACAAGAAATGCAAGGCATGGTAGCTTTTTTACAAATAAAGGTCGTGGTGTAATTAAAAATAAAGAGTTTGAAGAAGATTTTACTCCTTTAGATCCCGACTGCACCTGTTATGCTTGTAGAAATCATACTAAAGCCTATATCAGACATCTCTTTAGAATGAAAGAAGCTACTGCGGCTATTCTTATGAGTATTCATAATATTCATTTCCTTGTAAACTTAATGTTTGAAGCAAGGGAAGCTGTTTTAAATGATAATTATGAAGCATTTTATGATAAGAAAATGACTGATTTGGGTATTATTCGTTAAGAATATATTTTTAGTAGTTCATCAAATATTTAAAAACCTGCTTTCATAAGCAGGTTTTTGGTTTTCTTGGATAGTTATATTAGAATTCTATTCCTTCTCTTGCAGGAATACCTATATCCCAATAGTGTTTTATCGGTTTTATTTCTGAGACAAGATGAGCTATTTCCACAATTTCAGGATGTGCTCTTCTGCCTGTCATTACAATTTCTAAATCTAAAGGCTTGTTTTGTAAGAAGTCTTTGACATCATTTATTTCGATTAATCCAAGGTCTATTGCTATATTTATCTCATCAAGAACGATAAGTTTATATTCATTAGATTTTGCTGCATCTTTTGCAATGTCCCAACCTTTAGCAATAGCAACCTGATCTTCATCATTGATATTAGAGCTATATACAATTCTATCAACGCCTGCTTGAACAATTTTTAGCTTATTGCTTAAATTTTGCATTAATTCTTTAAAAGAGTATAATTCACCGTAGTTGGTTCCACCCTTAGTAAACATAACTATAAGGACATTCCAACCTCTGCCCAGTGCTCTCATTGTTAAACCGAGAGATGCGGTTGTTTTACCTTTGCCATCTCCTGTATAGACTTGAATATAGCCTCGTTCATCAAACTGAGGATTTATCAACTCCTGATCAGATAGATTTTGTTTTCTTGAATTTTTGGTCATTGTCTTGCCCTTAAAATATCTATTATTAATTTTATCATTAATAAAATAAAAAATTTTCTTTATCATAAAATTAATTGATTACTTTGAATTTTTGAATTGCCAAATATAATTAATATTAGTATTAATAAACAAATATTAATACCATTATTTATTAAATTAATATCTCTAAACATAAAAAATCCTGACATCAATTGTCAGGATTTTTTTAGATTATATGCTTTGTTTATCTTACGCTCATACCTTCATTTAAGTATTTAATCAGTGGGTAAATAAAGAACTCTATAATTCTTCTTTTTCCAACTTTGATTTCTGCACTTAAACTCATACCTGTTTTGAGATAAACTTTTTTACTTTCAACCATCAACGACTTATCGATAGGTGTTATGTAAACTTCATAGATAAGTCCTGCTTTCGGGTCTTGAATACTGTCTTCTGAGATGCTTTTTACTTTTCCTTTTAAAATTCCGTACTTTTGGAAATCAAAGGTATCAATTTTAAGAGCTACCGGCATTCCTTCATGAATAAAGCCTATATCTCTGTTTTCAGCTGTGGCTTTAATTACAAGAGGAGTGTTTATCGGAACAATTGACATTAATTTTTCTGCTGACGTTACAACTCCACCAACTGTGTGGACTGAAAGAGTATTAATATAACCATCAACAGGTGAAATAATGCGTTGTTTAGTATTTTTGTAAGTTGCTTCTTTAATTTGTGAAATAAGATCAGTAGAATTTTTTTGTTTATCAGAAAGTTCTTTTAAATTCTCAGCTTTAAAGTTAGCTCTAATGTATGATTGCTCTTCTAGTGCCTGATTTCTTTGATGATGTAACTCATCTAATTTGAAATCAGCTTCTTTTATTTGGCTTTGTAGATTTAAAATATCTGAATGGCATTGATCAACTTCATTTTTTGCAATTATATTTATAACTGCATTTAGTCGTCTTTCTTTATCTTTAAGAATAGTTAATTGATTTAAATTATTACTTCTTGAAGCTAAAGTAGATTTAATTTGCTCATCAACTTTTTTAAGCTCTAATTCTTTTACATCTAACTGTTTTTGCATACTATCCATAGATGAATTGTATAGTTGAGTCTGTGTATTTATTGAATAAACATCAGGTAATTTTTCACCTGTTGCAGTAGGTGGAACAAATCTAACACCTTGAGATGATGCATCTAACCTTTGTGATTCTAATTGAATATAATCAAGATTTTTTTTCATTGCATCAAGCCTAGGAGCGGTAGTTGAAGGATCTATTTCCATCAAAATTTGTCCTTTTTTTACAAAAGAACCCTCTTTTACAAAAATATTAGTTATTACACCAGTATCTAAAGGTTGAATTACTTTAATATTTCCGTCAGGAATTATCTGTCCTCTTGTTGTTACTACAATGTCAACTTGTCCAAGGACTAACCAGAGTATAGTGCAAACAAATAAGATAACTACTGTCCAAAACATTGTTCTGCCAATAGGGCTTACAGGTGCATCTTCTATTTCTAATAAAATAGGCTTAAACTCGTGAGCGTCATCCATTCTCTTAAATAGTTTTTTAAGCATTTACCGGCTCCTGTTGTGTGTACAATTTATAATAATAGCCTTTTTTATCTATTAATTCCTGATGTGTTCCCATTTCAATTATTTTGCCCTCATCTAAAGCTACAATTAAATCGCAACCGACAACAGTAAATAATCTGTGAGCTATAACAAACATAGTTCTGCTGCTTTTAATCTGTCCGATATTATCTTGAATAATTTTTTCTGATTCGTAATCAAGTGCAGAAGTCGCTTCGTCAAAAATAAGGATTTTAGGATTTGTAATAATAGCTCTCGCTATTGCTATTCTTTGTCTTTGACCGCCGGAAAGAGTTGAACCTCTTTCACCGACTAGAGTGTCATAACCTTCAGGTAATTTTCTGATAAAGTCATGTGCTCCTGCAATTTTTGCACATTCAATTATTAATTCAATTGAAGCATCAGGTTTTGGTAGTGCAATGTTATCTCTTATTGAGCCGCTAAATAAATAATTCTCTTGTAATACTATTCCGATATTATTTCTTAACCATACTGGATTCATGTGTCTTGTATCGACATCATCAAGATAAACGGCACCTTCATTAGGAATATATAATCTTTGAATAAGTTTTGCGATTGTACTTTTACCGCTTCCGCTTCTTCCTACAAATCCGACACTCATTCCAGATTCAACCTTAAGGCTAAAATTATCGATAACATAAGGAGAATTAATATTGTATTTGAATGATAGGTTTTCTATCTTTATTGATCCATTAATGCTTGGTAATGTAATAGCTTTGCTATTTGTCGATTCAATAGGGGAATTTAAAATATCACCTAATCTGTCAACACCAAGAAGTGCTTGTTGAAACTCGTTCCATAAACCTACAAGTCTTAAAACAGGACCTGTGAATTGACCGGAGAACATTTGAAACGCAATAAGCTGACCTATACTTAGTTTATTATCAATTACAAGTTTAACTCCTAGGTATAGAACTATAATTGACATCATTTTTTGAAAAGCTCCACATATTGCTCCAAGCAATACTCCTAAGTTAGCAAGGTTAAATCCTGATTTAACATAAGCACCTAGGTAATCATCCCATTTTTGTTGCATTGAACCTTCAATTGCAAGAGATTTAACGGTTTGAACTCCTGTAACAGACTCAACTAAATAGGAGTTTGATTGAGCTCCCATTTGAAATTTTTCGTTTAATCTGTTTCTAAGTTCAGGCGTAACTGTAACATAAAGTAATGCTAATAACGCCACAAATATTATAACTACCACAGATAGCTTAACACTATATAGAACCATAAATACAACGAATATTAATGAGAAGAATACGTCAATGATTACTGATACAGCTTTACTGCATATAAAAGATCGAATATTTTCTAATTCTCTTATTCTTTCAATAATATTTCCGACTTTTCTCGATTCAAAATACATAAATGGTAAACCAAATAGATGTTTGAATAATTTTGAACCCAATTTTGCATCAATTTTGCTGACTGTGTGAATAAAGATATAATTTCTTGAAATATTAAGAACAAGTTCAAATAGTGCAGTTCCGATAAAAGCTGCCGCTAATACGTCTAAAGTAAGCATACTTCTATGAACAATTACTTTATCCATAATTACTTGAGTAAATAAAGGTGTTACGAGTCCAAAAAGCTGAACAATAAACGAACCTATTAAAACTTCTGCTATAACACGTTTATACTTTAAAATTTCGACAAAAAACCACTTGAAACCAAATCGAATGCTTTCTGACAACATTTTATGAAAAACTGCAATATATTCAAAAGAAAGTTCATCTATTTGTTCAAAAGTAAGTTCTTGGGTTACATTTGTATCACTGGCAGGTATATAAAGTAATGCTTTTTCTTCTGCTTTTTTGTCTTTTAACACAACTCCGAAAGTATTATCTTTAAAGACTATTACAGCAGGTAACGGGTAATTTTCTATAAATTGACTTATAGGTATTTTTTTTAATTTAGCTTTAAATCCATACCTTTTAATGATTTGAAGTAATTGTGCCTTAGATAATTCACTTTCATCTAAACAAAATTCTCTCACTATTGATCGTAGATCTACACTCATTCTACTTAATTTAGCAATAATTTCGAAACATAAGAGAGCAGTTTGCATTAATATTCAACCCCAAATATAAATGATTTCAATAAATTTCATATCAAGCATTAATAGATTTATAAAAATTAAAAAATTTATTAAATTCTGATAGAACTATAAAATCTTAGCATGAAGACTTAGCCTCATCAATAAAGCCTACTACTTATACAGTATTTATATGACCGTTATTTTTTTATGGAGTCAATCTTTTATATGAATTTTTTTAACAACTTGTCGGATAAATAAAAAATTAAAAAATTATGATTTATAATATTATTATGAAAAAGAAATTTAATTTATCAATTGGATTAATTTGTGCAATGTTGCTGGCAACCGGCAACTTTGCTAAAGCTGAAACAATTACTTTTGACAACGTTTATGATAAGACAAAAACTTATTCACAAGAGCTTAAAATTTCAAACATTGAAATAGGAATAAGCAAAACTGAATTAAAAAGTGCTAAAGCCGATTATTATCCAACTTTGACGGCTGGATCTTATGCTGAATACACAAGAGATTTAACAAAAAAAACAGGCGGTAGCGGAGGCTCTTCAATTTCTTCTGTTGGCTCAAGTGTTGTTTCCTCTGCTTCACAATATCAAAATCTTTTAAATATTAACCTATCTTATAATTTATTTGATTTTGGGGTAATCCATAAAAAAGTAGTTATGGCAAAAAAGGATGTAGAAGAAAAAAATATTCTATATAAACAAAGCCTTGTTGATTTGAAAATGAAATTGCTTGACGTATATACGAAGGGTTTAATTTTAAATAAAAGCATAAAAGCGTTAAATCAAATGTTACCAGTTGCCCAATCACTATATGATATGAAACAAGAACTTTATAAAGAGGGATTTGCTTCTAAATTACAAGTTTCTGATGAATCTATTAATGTAATGAAGCTTAAAAATGAAATATTGGATAATCAAATTGAATTCAAAAAAGTATTAACTGATCTTTCATCATATACACATGAAAATTATGATATTGAAAATACTGAATTGTCTGATTTTGATAATCAAGATTATATTGTTCCTATTGCAAATAAAAGTAATAGGCAAAACTTAAAGTATAAAGTTTATCAACTAGAAATTGAAAAGAAAAAAGCTGAGTTAGAATCAATGAAAAGACAGAAATTACCAAATATAAAGCTATATACCAGTTTTGGATTATATGGTGCAGATAGAAGTGACTTTTTAAAATCAGTAAATAATATTGGTACAAGAAATCTTACTGCGGGCATTTCAGCATCTTTACCGTTATTTGACGGATTTAAAAACTCTGCAAATTGCGACAGATTAAAAATGGAGCTTAAAAAACTTCAATTACAAAAAGAACAGGCTGAGGAAGATTATAATTCAAGTCTTGATAAATTAACTGAAAGTTTATCTTCTTATAAAGAAGAAAAGAAAAACTATGATATTTTACTAGGTGAAGTAAGCGAAAAACTTGCTATGCTTAATCAATTATCACAAGAAAAACTGACTGATAAAGCATCTGTTGAGAAGCAAAAGCAAGAGTTAATCAAACAAAAGCTGGAATATGAAAAAAATAGAATTATAATAGCCTCTTCAATTAGAAAAATTGAAACTTTATTAGGCACTTAGCAGATCATATAATATTGGATTTTCTGAGGCAAAATGCTGTTTGTAGAATTTTGCCTTAGAGTGTTTTCACTTGGTGATAAATAGTTTTAAGTGTTCTTTATTAAAACTTCTTACAAGCAGGGCTTGTTATATCAGGAAGTATTATGAAAGAAGATTTTTTATTTTCATTTGTTGTTAATATAGGTTTCCAATAATCTTTTACAAGTAATTTAAAGTTCTTGTCTTTTTCAAATTTTAAATTTATTAAGGAAGTTTTTAGTTTGGCACTACTTTGATAATATTTTCTCTCATAAATATATATAATTGCTTCTGAATTGGTAGAGTTAATTACTGATGAAATATAAGAAATAACGTGTTCATAATAATCTTGGGCTGTTATTGATAATAAAATATCCACATAAAAATTAAGATTATCCTTTGAATAAATTGTTATAAATCCTTCGGCTTCATTTCGTTCTTGATTTATAAATACAAGTTTTTTAGGGTTGTATTTTCTTAAATAATCTAATAAACTGTTTTTTAGGCTTATTTTGTAATCATTTTTTGATTTTTTTAATGAAACTCTAAATTGTGGATACAATGTAAAAGTATCAAGCTCTAAAAGCTCTTCAGCGTCTTTAGACCTGATTTCTCTGATTTTATAGCCATCAAGTTTTATTTTTTCAACATCATTACTTTTGAGTTTCCAGATGTCAATTTCACTTAAATACCTAAATCCACAACCATTTTGAAAAAGTGCAATAGTTTCTGTTTGCATGGACTCAAGTGCTGTTATGAAAGATTGAACACCGGCACCGCCATATTTATTTACAACATAATTAACTAACTGTTTGCCAATATCAAGATTATTCTGATCAAGAATTAGCCTGTTAATTCTCCATCTCGTGTTGTGTTTATTATCAGGCATAAGGCCTATCAAACCAAGGAGTTCACCTTTATTTACCGCTACATAATTTTGTTCAAGAAACCTCATATTTAGAGGCATACTGTCATTGAATAAGGATAGCGGGAAAAAAGTGAACTTCCTGTCTGATATAATGCTATAAACATTTGCAGGCTCAATAAATTCAATTTTTTGAGCCAGTTTTTTTATATCTGAAGGTATAAAACGTCTAATTTTTAGCATTTAACTTCTTTAATTATATTACTTCTACAATTAATTCAACTTCTACTGAAGAATTCAGCGGTAATGTGTTTACACCAACAGCTGAACGAGCATGTTTGCCTTTATCTCCAAAGACGTCGCCTAATAAGTCAGAAGCTCCGTTAATAACTTTTGGTTGATCTGTGAATAATGAATCACTATTTACAAATCCAACAACTTTAACAATTCTTACAACATTATCAAGTCCGACAATATCGTTAATTACACTTAGAGCATTGATAACGCAAAGTTTAGCTCCTTCATAGCCATGTTCGATATTATTTTCAAATCCGCCAATTTTACCAGTATAAGCAAGTTTACCTTCTTTCATTGGTAAAACTCCTGAGGTGAAAACGAGATTTCCTGTTCTAACGGCAGGAATATATGTAGCAACCGGTTGTGGTGCAGGTGGAAGTTCTATTCCAAGTTCTTTTAATCTTTCAAGTATTGACATAATTTTTACTCCTTAACACAAAATTCCAACTTAAATTTTAACAGAAACAATTATACGTTTCCAGCGTATACATATTGCAAACCTGCTTTTTTCCCAATTTCGACACCTTCATATATTTTTTCTAATGGAGTAGGCGGTAAATGAGCCATTTTGTATTGAGGAAAAAACCTTGTAACGTGCCACGGGGTATCTTTTCCAAGTTTAGTTGCAATCCATTCGGCAGTTTTTTCAAAATTGTCTACGCTATCATTTATGGTAGGAATAATGTTTGTAATAATTTCAACATGCATTTCTAATTGCTTTGCTCTTTCAATTGTTTCACGAACTTTGTGTCCATTTTTGGCATTACAAAATTCTTCATAAAATTTATCATCCATACTTTTTACATCGGCTCTGAATACATCAAGATATGGAGCAATTAGCTCTAGTGCTTCAACTGTCATATAGCCGTTGGTCACATATACAGTATAAAAGCCTTGTTCTTTTGCAAGTTTTGCCGAGTCTATTGTATATTCAAGCCATATTGCAGGTTCGTTATACGTCCAGCTCAAGCCTTGACAGTTATTTTTCGCAATTATACTTACAAGATGTTCTGGTGATAATTGTCCGCTTTTATTTAAAAGTGCTTTTATTTGTGGATTAGCTAAACTTTCAGCAGACACTTGCGATATTTGCCAATTCTGACAATGTTTACAGTTAAAATTACAGCCAAAACTTCCAACAGAAAGAACTTTTGTTCCTCGTCTATAATTGTAAACAGGTTTTTTTTCTATAGGGTCTGCGGCAATAGAAGAAATAAGTCCATAAGTATTTAAAACCATTTCCCCGTTAATATTTTTTCTTGAAAAGCATCGGGCTATTGTATTTTGCGGAATAACGCATTTGTGATTACAGACATAGCATCGAACAAATCCATTTTTTAATTTTTCCCATAATAAGGCTTTATTACTCATAATTATTCATTCCATAGCTTGCTAAATTCGTTTATGGTTTCTTCTAGCCATTCTCTTCCTTTAGCTAAACTCTTCCAATCAAGTTTTTCATCCGATGAGTGCATATTTTCTATATTCGCCAATCCGACTAAGATAGGTAAGAATTTTTCACCTTTTTCATTCGTTTTTTCATTTGCATAAATATGAGTTTCAGCACCTGCATGGAAAACACTTTCTTTTGAGTTAATCTCAAGGTTATTTGCCGCTATGCTTATCGCCTTGCTTAACGGATTATTTTCTGATTTAAGAAAAGGTTTTAGATGCTTTTGTATGACAACTTCAACTTTTATTTTACCGTTATATTTTTTTTCTGTTTCTGAAACGATATTTTTAATAATATTTAATAATTCTTCTTCAGGCTCAATTTCACTACTGCGTAAGGAATATGAAATATAGGCTTCTGAAGAAATTATGTTTAATGGTGATTCTTGAGAAATTGTTTTCATTGCTTCTTTTGCCGCATATTTTGGAAGAATATTTTTTTGAGTTTTTATATTTGCTATGGTATCTTTTATAGCCTCATTAAAATAACCGCCTGCCGAACCTCCGATAATTACACCTGCATTTATGGAAGTTACAACACCTTTATCAGTTTGCTTAAATACACCTTGAGGTATTTTAGAATCTATTTCCGTTAAAATTTTAATAGCACTGATTCTGTCGATATCAGATATATTAATCCCCGAGTGTCCGCCTTTTCCACCTGTTACATTAATATAAACATTGGTAAAGCCAGCCCCTGCAACGTCATGCTCTCCGAGTTTTTCACCGTCTGCAACAATTACATATTTTGATTTTAATTTTGAAGTATCAAGATTTCTTATTCCGGTCATTCCCATTTCTTCGTCTTTGGTGAATGTTGCTTCAAGCATTCCATGAGAAGTTTTTGAGTCAAGACTGTTTAGGCCTATTAAGAGATCCATTATTGCAGCTACGCCAGCTTTATTATCTGCACCAAGCGTTCTTGTCTTATCAGTTTCAATAAAAACACCGTTTTTAGATAATTTTAAGTTAACAGCATCAGAACCTCCAACTACGTCCATATGTGCTGATAATAAAAGTGAAGGGATGTTTTTACAACCCGAAGAAGCAGGGATTTTAGCTATAACATTACCAAAAGTATCATATTTAGCAGCAATTCCATGAATGCTTAAAATTTCTATGATTCTTTCTGATACTTGTTTCTCTTTCCCCGATGGAGACGGGATTTCAGCGAGTTCGCAAAAAAGATCAATAACTCTGTGTTCTTTTTTTATCTGCTCAAGGTTCATAAATACTTCCTTTCAAACATGCTTTGCGAATACCATTTTGTTTATGTAATAATTAAACTACATCTATATGTGTTATTGTATGTGAATTTTCTTTTATTTTATAATGTAATAGAAAATAAAGGATTTTATTCTCTGATTATATCAAATCTTTGAGAAACTAAAGCAGGAGAAAAAAATGAGCGAATATGTTTTTAAAATGAAAAAAGGCGAAATTGAGATTGAATTGAAATCTGATGATGCCAGATTCATTGAAGATCAACTTGACAAGTGGAGAGAAGCTCTTCTTAATAAAGAAGACTAAAAACTGAAGGAAGGGTAAAGCATTGCCTCACTATTATTTATTCAAACTAAAAAAGAATGATGTGGTTTTTGAATTTTCTTCTCAAGACCCTAAGCTGATGTATTCTCAGTTCAATAAATGGGCTGAAGAATTAATTGGTTCAACTTCAAAAAA
The DNA here is from genome assembly GCA_037137535.1 of bacterium. GTDB lineage: Bacteria > Cyanobacteriota > Vampirovibrionia > Gastranaerophilales > JBAXKC01 > JBAXKC01. Next base: position 85,390 of record JBAXKC010000005.1, read on the forward strand.
AATCGGTTCGCCTGTAAAAAAGGCCGAGCCTGTTAAAGTTCAACAAGCTGTAAAAATTGAGAAAAAACAAGAACCTATTATTATAGAAACTGTTAAAGTTGTTACAAGAGAAGAATATGAGGCAATGCAAAAGCAGCAGGCTGCTCCGCTTGAACCTGCTGAAATACCTCAACCGGTATTAAAGGATTATCCTGAAGAATTTGAAGAAGAAGCCACAATTGTAGAAGAACCTGTTCAGCAAGAAGTAGTTCAAGTCGAGGAAATTCAAGAGCCTATTATACAGGAAGTTAAAAAAGTAATTTCTGAACAATTACCGCCTCCTGTCAAATTAAGGTCTTTAAGTCTTGATGATATTGATATCAGCACAAGACAAGAACCTATTGTTCAACAAACAGAAGAAATTAAAGATGATTTTATTACTTTTGAAACAATAGAAAAAAAACCTGAAATTATAATTGAAGAACCTTCTGTTAAAGAAACAGAAGAGGTTGTGACTTTCCCTAATGCAGTTGAATCAACTTCAAAGTTTAAACTTACTGAAGATAATGAGCCAAAAGCATATGAATTTAAGACTTTTAATCAGGATGAAGTGTTTGAAGAAGAGCCTGCCGTAACAGATAAAGCTGTTGAAGAAGCTGTAATAAATGAAAAGTTCAAACCTTCAAATGTAACTGCAAGTGATGCTTCAAAAGATCAATTCTTTAAAATATTACAAAAAAAGTTTAGTTCAATAGTTGACGAACCTGAAGTTGAAGAAGTTAAGCCTAAGAATATTATTAAAGAAGAACTTCCGCCTCTTTCAAGTCCGGAAGTCGAATATAAGAAACCGGAAATAAGTTCTTATACTCCGCTTGAAGAAGTGAGAACCGCTCCTCAGCCTTCAATGCAAAATAAAGCATTGGATTTGAAAAATTTAGATAATTTGATTCAGTTGAAAAAACCTGATAATATGTTTGATTATTTACTTATAGCCGCATATTATTTAAAAGAAGGTGAGTTTTTAGATCGTTATTCTCTAAAGCAGATGAATTCTAAAATATTTCCATATACCAGAAAGCCTATTGATCACTCTATAATTCAAAAAGCTGTTGCCAGAAATTACATTGAGGTAGTACCTGACTATACAGGAATGGCTGAAGTTACTGAATATGTTATTACTGATGAAGGCGAGAATTATTTAATAAATGAACTCTAATACTAAAAAAACTAGAGTTGCTGTTGCTATGAGTGGCGGTGTAGATAGTAGCGTTGCAGCTTTATTATTAAAAAATCAAGGTTATGACGTAATTGGGATAACAGGGGTTATGCATTGTGGTAATAATGCTAATGATGCTGTTATAAATGCAAAAAAAGTTTGTGAAATACTAGGTATTTCACATTTTGTTATTGATATGAAAGAACTTTTTCAAGAAAAGGTTGTTGATTATTTTGTAAATAGCTATAAAGAAGGATTAACTCCAAATCCTTGTCCTGTTTGTAATAAATTTATAAAATGGGGTAAACTCAGAAAAACTGCTCATGAGTTGTATTTTGCTGATTTTATAGCAACAGGGCACTACGCCAATATTTCAAATGAAAAGGGTACTTATAAGCTAATTCAAGCTAAAGATAATAAAAAAGATCAGCTATATATGTTACATACACTAACGCAGGAAGATATTTCAAAAACAATGTTTCCTTTAGCAAATCTTGTTAAATCGCAAGTTAGAGAAATTGCAAGGGAAAATAACTTACCTGTTGCAGATAACAAAGAAAGTCAGGATGTTTGCTTTATTCAACCTCCTTTAACTACTCCAAAGTTTTTATCTGACAATATTGGTGAAAAAGAAGGCATGTTTGTAAGTATTCATACTAATGAAGTTTTAGGTAAGCATTCAGGCTATTATAAATATACGATTGGACAACGTAAAGGTATTGGCATTGCTCATAAAGAACCATTATATGTTGCAGGTTTAAATCCGAATGAAAATATTGTTTATCTTTGTTATAAAGATGATCTTTTTTCTACAACAACATTTGTTGAGAATATGAATTGGGTATTACCCGAATATTCAAAAAATGATTTTGAGGCCTTTTGCAAAATAAGATATAATACGTCGGCAAAAAAAGCTAAAATAATACATCTTGATAATAATAAAGTGAAAATTATATTTGATGAGCCTGAATCAGCTGTAACAATAGGACAAATGGCTGTTATCTATTCTGCTGACAATAGTTTTCTTATTGGTGGCGGAACAATATACGGAGTAAATGAATAATTTAAAGGATTAGGGTATGAATAATATTCAAAAGACACTAGCTGTTTCTTTGCTATCTCTTTCTCTATCAACTTGTGCATTTTCAAAAAATGCAGTTTATCATCATAAAAATATTCATTCTGTAAAAAAGAATAAAATAGCAGTCAAAAAGCTCACTTATGTAAAAAATAAAAAAAATGTTGTAACTCCTAAGCATGAAGTTTTTATTAAGAATGATGATTCAATTAAAACGGCAATAACAGTTAATGACGGTATAACCTTTGATGATTTGGTTGCGTTATCAAAAAATCCACATCCTGACGGTGTTTTAGGTTATAAACTTCAAAAAGTATTAACTACTCCAATAGTTGATAATACTATTAATCCTAATCCTTCATCTGATGAAAAATATAGTACCTCAATTGGTGATTATATCAGGGTAGCCAGTTGGAATATTGAAAGAGGTTTGAATTTAGATAATATAAAATTATTATTTTCTAATGATGATGAGTTGTTGAAAAAAGTTAATCCTAAAGCTAATAAAATTGATGTAGAGAAAGAGGCTAATCAACTTAAGCAGTCTGATATTATTGTAATGAATGAAGTTGATGACGGTATGCCGAGGACAGGATACAGAAATGTTGCTAAAGAATTAGCAGAAACCTTACATTATAATTATGCTTATGCACCTGAATTTTTAGAAGTGGACCCCGCTCATCTTGGTGAGGAAGATTGCCAGTGGTCAGAAGAAAAATATCTATTTCCAGATAAAAAATATGAAGTAGATAAATCTAAATACAAAGGTCTTCATGGAAATGCAATTTTAAGTAAATATCCCCTTGAAAATGTTAGAATTGTAAGACTTCCAGCGGCTTATGATTGGTTTCAAGGTGAAAGAGATAAGGTAACTGAACTGGAAACAGCAAGAAGAGAAGCTGCTAAGGTTATTTTTAAAGAGGAAATGCTAAGAGAAATCAGGCAAGGTGGCAGAATGGCTATAATTGCCGATGTGGTAGTTCCGAAAACAAATCAAAAAATTACTGTAGTTGCGGCACATATTGAAAATAGAACTACTCCTGCTAGAAGACTTGTTCAGCTAAAAGCTATACTTGATGATATAAAAGATGTTCATAACCCTGTAATATTCGCAGGTGACTTTAATACAACTATATCTGATGGCTCTCCGACAAGTGTAAAAAAAGAAGTCTTAAAAAGAATAACCGATCCTGAGTTTATTGCCAGAAATGCAATAATGACAATGCTTCCTTTATCATATGTTGTTAATATTTCATCTTTAACAGGTAATTTCGTTAGAAAATACACCGACCCTACAGTAAAAAATATACCTGTAATCGCTCCTAACAAAGAAAGATCTTTCTTTAATACTTTAAGAAAATTTACTTTTAATGACGGTTATCAGTTTGATTTCAGAGGGGAGAAAAATAGAACCCGTAAAGGTGAAAATGGTCTTATTGCTCAATCTAATGAACGTCAATATAAAGGTTTTGTACCTACTTATGTATTTGAGCGTCCGCTTGTTCTAGGGCGTTATAAATTAGATTGGATTTTTGTAAAATCATTCTCTGAAAAATCGACTGATGATGATCAAAGTTTTAAACTTGCTCCACATTTCGGCTCAACATTAAGGGCATTAAATTATTCATTTACTCCGATATTATCTGATCATGCGCCAATAACTGCAGATTTACCTTTAAATGAACCGCCCAAGCATATAAAAAGAGAAAAATCGATAAAGACGACTAAGGAAAATAAATAATGACCTCTAAAACCCTAATTCTTATAGATGGACACGCTTTAGCCTATAGATCATATTTTGCACTCGAGAGAACCGGTATGAAAACTCGTGACGGCAAACATACATGGGCTGTTTTCGGATTTTTTAAAGCAATCTTTGATTTGCTGGCAAGAGTTCAACCTGATGCAATTGCAGTAACTTTTGATTGTGGAAGAGAAACATTCAGACTGGAAGCTTATTCTGAATATAAAGCGAATAGGCAGTCTATGCCAGATTCTATGAGAGAGCAGCTTCAATATATTCATGAGGGGGTAGAGGCTTTAGATATTCCTATTTATAAATTACCTGGGTTTGAAGCGGATGATTTAATCGGGACAATAGTTACAAGAGCAAAATCATTAGGTCATAAATCTTTGATATTAACTGGTGATCAGGATTCATTCCAGTTGATTGATAAAGAAGGTCAAATTAAAGTTTTAATCCCATCAAAAGGCGAACTTGTAGAATATGACAGAGACAAAGTTCATGAAAAAATGGAAATTTATCCTGAAGATGTTGTCGATTATAAAGCATTAAGAGGTGATACCTCAGATAATATTCCAGGTGTTAAAGGTATAGGCGAGAAAACAGCTGTTAAGCTCTTAAAAGAATTTGGTACGTTAGACGGTGTTTATGAGCATATTAATGAAATTACGTCTAAGAGCATTAAATCTAAACTTGAAACTGATAAAGAAATAGCCTATAAAAGTCAATTTCTTGCGACTATTAAACTTGATGTGCCTATGGAATTCGACTTTGAGCATACTCATCTTACAATGCCGAATATTGATAAACTTTCCGAGTTTTTGACAACTTTTCAGTTAAATGCTTTTTTAAAACAATTACCGACTATTTTAAAGCCTTTTAACAACGGAGTAGTTCCGGATATTAAATTAACAGCAGAACCTGAAATTAAAACTGATTCTCAGCTTAGTTTGTTTAGTCAAATGCCCCAAGAAAATAATCATGAAAAAGCTATAATTGAGCAAGAAATAAGTGATTGTAAACATACTCTCGAAATAATTGACAGTGAGCAAAAACTTGATGATTTAATTAAAATTCTCAACCTTGCAACTGTTATTTCGCTTGATACGGAAACAACTGACCTTGATACTTTAAGAGCTGATCTTGTTGGTATTTCTTTTGGAATAAATCCTCAAGTGAATTTTAAAGATGGTAATTTATTTGCAGATAAAACAAAAAATGATTGTGTTAATACTTTTTATATTCCTGTTGGACATATTGAAGGTAAGCAGCTAGACAGAATCTTTGTTTTAGATAAATTAAAACTCGTTTTTGAAAATGACAATATAAAAAAAGTTTTACAAAATGCGAAATATGAAATAAATATTTTAAAAAATTATAATATTACCTTAAAAGGCATAATTTTTGACACAATGCTTGCAAGTTATGTGAAAGATCCCGCAGGAAAACATGGCTTAAAGCAGCAGGCTCTTTTGCATCTTAATTATTCAATGACAAAGATTGAAGAGTTAATTGGCAAAGGCAAAAATGCATTAACAATGGATAAAGTTTCTATTAATGATTCTGCAAAATATGCCTGTATGGATGCGGCTTCAACAATTAATCTTGCTGACTATTATTTAACAAAACTCGATAATAAAGATAAAGAAATTTTAAATGATATAGAAATGCCTTTAATTTCTGTACTTGCGGATATGGAAAGAACTGGAGTTTGTGTAGATAAAGAATATCTGGCAGAATTATCAAAAGAACTTGGTTCAAAATTAGAAAAAATAGAAACAGCTATTTTTGAAATTGCGGGGGAACGATTTAATGTTAATTCCCCGAAACAGGTTGCCGATATTTTATTTGAAAAACTTCAATTACCTGTTAAAGCAGGGAGTAAGACAAAGACAGGTATTAGTACCGATGCAAAAACTCTTGAATATTTAAAAGATATTAATCCTATTGCGGGTTTATTACTCGAACATAGGCATTTATCAAAACTTAAATCAACTTATGTTGATTCATTGCCGCTTCTTATAAATCCTAAAACAAAACGTATTCATACGAGTTATAATCAAACAGCAACAACAACAGGACGTCTTTCAAGCAGTAATCCTAACTTGCAGAATATTCCAATCAGGTCTGAAATTGGTAATAGAATAAGGGCGGCTTTTGTAACAGAAGACCATGAAAATTATGTTATTCTTGCTGCGGATTATTCACAAATTGAATTAAGGCTTTTAGCTCATGTTTCTCAAGATGAAAACTTAGTATCGGCATTTAGAAATAATATCGATATTCATACAGATACAGCTTCAAAAGTGTTTAACGTATCAACTGAAGAAGTTACAAAAGATATGCGTAGACAGGCAAAAGCTGTAAACTTCGGTATTATATACGGGCAAACAAGTTATGGGCTTTCCGAATCCCTTGGTATTCCTGCATCAGAAGCTAAGCAAATGATTGAAAAGTATTTTGAAACATATCCTAAAATTAAAGAATATATTGAAAATACTATTAAAGAAGCTCAACAGAATGGATGTGTTGCCACATTCTATGGAAGAAAGCGTTATTTTGACGAAGATATTCACAGTAGAAATAAAAATATCAGAGAATTTGCTCAAAGAGCGGCTGTAAATGCACCTTTGCAGGGAACTGCCGCGGATCTGATAAAACTTGCAATGATAAAACTTCATGATGAATTGCAAAAAAGAAAATTAAAATCTAAACTTATTTTGCAGGTGCATGATGAATTGGTACTTGAAACAGCTAAAGATGAGCTTGATGAAGTTATAAATCTTGTAAAAGATTGTATGGAGCTAAATCAACCGTTTTCAGTTCCTCTTGAAATTGATATAACAAGTGCAAAAAACTGGATGGAAGTATAAAAAACTTTGAATTTAGCGTTTAACTGTTAAAATTAATATATAGTTAAACGGAGAAAGATAATGCACATTCCAGACGGTTTTTTAAGTCCAATTACTTGTATAACTTGTTATGCAGCAATAATTCCGTTTTGGATTATATTCTCAAAAAAAGTACAAAAGGGTATGAATACTCAATTAATGTCGTATGCAGCTCTGGGTGCTTCATTTTCCTTTTTAATTATGATGATAAATATACCGATTCCCGGTGGAACGTGCGGACATGCAACGGGTACAGCTTTATTGAGCCTGCTATTTGGTCCTGAATATGCTTTTATACTTGTTTCTTTAGCTTTAGCTATACAAGCGTTGATTTTTGGTGATGGCGGAATTACTACCTACGGTGCAAATGTGATTTCAATGGCATTAATCCCATCATATATAGCTCATTATCTGAATTATATATTAGGCAAATTAAGAAATAATACAACACTTTGTCCGATAAATTCGGCTATAAGTGCTTATTTTGCTATTGTTTCTGGGGCTTTGTTTACTTCGGTTATACTTGGCGTTCAGCCTTACTTTTTTCATTCTGCAACAGGACTTCCAATGTTTTTCCCGTATGGATTAAATGTTACTATTCCTGCTATGTTAATTCCCCATATTCTTGTATTTGGTTCTATTGAGGGAGTAATAACCTCTTTAGTTATAAAATATCTGGCAACTTCAAATAATTTATTAAATTTGCAGGTTGATGAATAATGCAATATAAAAAGTTAAGATTAATAGTATTTTTATTAATTATAATTTCACCTCTCGGTGTTATTTTACCTGAACTTATAAAAAATAATGGCACTTGGGGCGAATGGGGCAACGATGAACTTTATAGAATGATTGGTTATTTACCTCATGGGATAAATAAACTTAGTTCTTCATGGTCATCAGTTTTTCCTGACTATTCTTTAACGTCAACTCAACATGGTTTAGTGGGCAAATCAATTGAGTATTATACCTCTGCTGTAATTGGAGCAGTTTGCTGTTTCTCTTTGAGCTTATTTTTATTAAAACGTATGAATGGAAACGTAAAATAATTATGCAATTTATTGATAAAACATTAGAAGACGTAATGCAAATTTTAAAAAGAGATTATTGTTTATCCACTCAGCATAATAATCGTTTTTATAATAAAATTTCACCTGAATTAAAATTATTATTATTTAGTATTATGCTTTTAATCGTAAACTTCATTGGAAATATTCAATTTGATTTTCTTATTTCATTTTTTTTGATAATGCAGATTTATTTTATTGATTCAAAATTTAGAAGAGTTTCATTTCTGTTAATAATTTTTAATCTTATATTTTTAAGTTTGATTTTTCTTCCCGTATTATTAACCTTCAACTTTGACAAAAACTTAGCAATAGGCTTTAGTTTAAAGCATTTTCATCTTTTTATAACTAACGTATTAAGAACAGAAACTTCTCTTATCCTTTTAATTTTATTATGGCTTACTACAAGTTGGGATAAAATTATTAAGTCATTAAAGATATTTAAAGTTCCCGACTTTATAATAGAAATTTTACTTTTAAATTATAGATATATTTTCTATTTCTTGAATTTATTAAATAATATAAACTATTCTCTAAAAAGCAGGTTGATTAAACGTGTTAATATAAGATTAATGTATAAATTTATTTCGTTTAAAATATTGTTAATACTATATAAGTCGGTTTCAATGGCTAAACAGGTAAACATGGTGATGATTTCAAGGAGTTATAATGTCCGAAAGTTCTAAAGTTTTATATAAGTTTGAAAATGTTTCTTTTAATTATTTTAAAGAAAAGCCTATTTTTAATAATTTGAATTTTGAGATAAATGTATCTGATAAAGTTTCTATTCTCGGGCCAAATGGAGCCGGAAAAAGCACTTTATTGAATTTGTTAAATGGATTAGTCTTTCCAACCTCGGGTAAAGTTATTTGCGGTGGAATGGAATTAAACAAGGTAAACCTTGCAAAATGGAATAATAACCACCAATTTAGAAGAAAATGTGCCTATGTGTTTCAAAATCCCGAAGTTCAGCTTTTATGTCCGACTGTAAGAGAAGAATTAGCTTTTGGACTTGATCAGCTTGGCATTGATAAAGCTAATATAGTAAATTTTGTAGATTTAACTGCAAAAAAATTCAATATAGAAAAGCTTTTAGATTCACATCCTTATAATTTAAGTATTGGGCAGAAAAAACTTGTTGGTTTAGCTTCTGTTTTAATTTTAAATACAGGTATTATTTTGTTTGATGAGCCAACAACTTCTTTAGATTTGAAAACTAAAAAATTGATTGTTGATGTCCTCGAAAAGTTAAAAAATTCTGATAAAACCATTATTATAAGTACTCATGATTTAGATATTGCAGAGCAAACTTCAAATAAAACCATTCTTTTAAATAAAAATAATGAAATTTGCGCAATTGATGAAACTCATAAAATTATTAATAATAGAGAATTATTAGAACAAGCCGAATTGATTTAATTTAAATTTAATATATTCTTTATTTGTAATCACTCCAAATTAGAATAACTGTGTGCAATAATTAAATAGAGTTTAAAATAATATAAATAAACTTTAGCAGACAAGGATTTCATAATATGTATGAAAATTATAAAAAAGAATATATTACGGTAAGAAAGGCAAATCAGCATAATTTAAAGGATGTAAGCCTATCAATACCAAAAAATCAATTAGTTGTATTTACAGGAGTAAGCGGTTCGGGAAAGAGTTCTTTAGCGTTCGATACTATTTTTGCTGAGGGACAACGCCGATATATAGAAAGTTTAAGCTCCTATGCAAGACAATTCTTAGGGAGAATGGATAAACCTGAAGTCGAAAGTATTGAAGGTTTAAGTCCTGCTATATCTATTGACCAAAAAACTACAAGTAATAATCCACGTTCTACAGTTGGAACTGTAACAGAAATATATGACCATTTGCGTTTGTTATTTGCAAGAGTGGGAACACCTCATTGTCCTCAATGTGGCGATATAATTAGTCCTCAGACTGTTGATCAGATTGTTGACAGTATTTTAAATCTTGAAGAAGGTACTAAAATTCAAATTCTTTCGCCTGTTATTAGAGGCAGAAAGGGAGAATATCACTCTTTATTGAATGAAATCAAACAAGAAGGTTTCGTAAGGGTAAGAATTGACGGAAAAGTTTATAATCTTGACGATGATGAAGTCAAATTAGCTAAAACAAAAAAACACGATATTGAAATTATCATAGATAGAATTATAGTAAAAGAAAGTGCTCGCTCAAGAATTGCCGATAGCGTTCAACTTGCACTTAAAAAAGCTGAAGGTCTTTTGCTGGTTGATATTATAGGTGAAAGAGAACAAATATATTCTGAAAAACTGGCATGCCATAAATGCCAATTAAGTTTTGATGAGCTTTCCCCTCGAATGTTCAGTTTTAACAGTCCTTACGGAGCTTGTGATAATTGTAGCGGATTAGGGGCTCATTTAGAAATTTCACCTGACTTAATTGTTCCAGACCCTACTAAATCCATAGCTAAGGGTGCTATTTATCCTTGGGCAAAAACAGGAAATTCTTATTATACTGATTTATTGAAATCCGTTGCTGATCATTTTGAAATTGATTTGAATACTCCCTTTGAAGAATTATCGCAAGAAAAACGAGAAATTATTTTATTCGGAAGCGGTAAAGAGAAAGTTATGCTTACTCATGAGGATTTTAATAAAACTCGTAAAAAATCTTATTATGCAAAATTTGAGGGTGTAATTCCTTACTTGAAAAGACGATATGATGATTCAAATTCAGATTTAATCAGAGATGAAATTGCAAAATACATGACGGCTATTCCTTGTCCTGTCTGCAAAAGCCAAAGACTTAAAGAGTTTCCGCTGGCAGTAAAAATAAAAGGACAATCAATTGCAGATGTTTCATTAATGCCGATAGATGCTTGTCATGATTATATTTCATCGCTATATTTGAGTTTTAATGAATATCAGCTTGCTATTGTTCATCAATTATTAAATGAAATTCGAGAAAGATTAAAGTTTTTATTAGATGTAGGTTTGAATTATCTTACACTGGACAGAACAGCCGGTACATTGTCGGGTGGTGAATCTCAGAGAATAAGACTTGCTACTCAAATTGGTTCAGGGCTTGCAGGTGTGTTGTATGTTCTTGATGAGCCTAGTATCGGGCTTCATCAGGTAAATAATGAGCAACTGTTAAACACTCTTTTCAGATTGAGAAACCTTGGCAATACCTTAATTGTTGTTGAGCATGACGAAGATATTATCAGAAAAGCTGATTGGGTTGTTGATATTGGTCCTAAAGCGGGTGTTCATGGTGGTGAAATTGTTTCAGAAGGAACACCTGAAGATATTGAGAATGATATTAATTCAATAACAGGTCAGTATTTAAGAGGAGCAAAAAATATTGCTATTCCTAAAATTAGACGAGAAGGAAACGGCAATTCAATAGATATTATTAATGCTCATAAAAATAATTTAAAAAATATAAATGTAGAAATCCCGTTGGGTAAATTTATATCAGTTACAGGTGTTAGCGGTTCAGGCAAGTCTTCGTTAATCTTTGATTTGTTATATGAATTTGTTAAACATAAATTAAACAGAAATACCCCTAAACCTCAAGGTGTTAGAGATATTACAGGGCTTGAAAATATTGATAAAGTTATAGATATTGACCAAAGCCCTATCGGTAGAACACCAAGAAGTAACCCTGCCACGTATACAGGGACTTTTGACCATATAAGAGAACTTTTTTCCGTAACAAATGAAGCTAAAACAAGAGGTTATAAACCCGGTAGATTCAGCTTCAATGTTAAAGGTGGAAGATGCGAGGCTTGCAAGGGGGACGGTATCATTAAAATTGAGATGAATTTTTTACCCGATGTCTATGTCCCATGCGAAGTGTGTAAAGGTGCAAGATATAGCAGAGAAACTCTCGAAGTGAAATATAAAGGGAAATCAATTAGCGAAGTTCTTGATATGACTGTTGAAGAAGCATTAGAATTCTTCAAGAACATTCCTAGAGTTGCGAATAAACTACAAACTCTTTTCGATGTCGGTTTAGATTATATAAAATTAGGGCAAAGTGCAACGACTTTATCTGGGGGCGAAGCGCAAAGAGTTAAGCTGGCGGCTGAATTGAATAGACGAAGTACAGGTAAAACATTATATTTACTTGATGAACCTTCGGTCGGTTTACATTGGGCGGATTTGCAAAAACTAACAGAAATTCTTAATAGACTTGCCGATGCAGGCAATACAATTTTAGTTATTGAGCATAATTTAGACATAATAAAAATTTCGGATTGGGTTATAGATCTAGGCCCTGATGGTGGAAATGCAGGTGGAACTATTTTGGCTCAAGGAACGCCTGAAGAAGTTGCTTTATGTAAAGAATCTTATACGGGTAAATATTTGAAACAAATTCTTGAAAAAGAAAAGAATAAACCTAATATGCAGGTAAATTGAGTATGAAAATTCTAAAAATAATTATGGGACTTGGTGTTTTATTTTTATTAAATCTTTTAAGCATAAATTTAGTTCATATCTTAAATATCCATTTTCCTGCTCCTTTGGTTGGAATGTTATTATTTACAGCTCTTTTAAAACTAGAAATAATACCTATAAGTTTAATTGAGGGTGGATGTAAATTAATGCTCGAAAATATGGGATTATTTTTTGTCCCTTTACTTGTTGGTGTTGTTCTTTATTTGAATTTGATAGCTAAAAATGCCCTGCCTATTGTTTTAACTATTGTAATAAGTTCAGCTTTAATAATATGTGCTGTTGGTTATTCTTCAGAGTATTTAATCAATAAGAGAGCAAAATAATGATTTTTATTGGTAAAATTATAAATTCGCCAATATTATGGTTTGTAGTTACTATAATAATTTATAAAATCGCAGAACAGTTTAAAAAACATCTATTCTTTTCAAAAATTCCTCCAACTTGTCTTGCTGCAATTAGTTTGATATTTTTATTAAAAATATGTTCAATTAAATATCAATGCTATAACAGTGGAGGTTCTTTAATAACCTATTTATTAGGTCCTGCAACTATTGCTCTTGCCTTACCCTTGGTTAAAAGCTTCGATATTTTAAAGCAAAATTTTAAAGTAATTCTTGCGGGAGTGAGTATTGCAACGTTTACAGGAATATTTTCCGTATATTTAATTGCTGAAATACTTAAAGCGACAAAACCAATTGTTTTATCGCTTATTCCTAAAGCTGTTACAACTCCAATTGCAGTTGAAATATCTAAATCTATTGGAGGCATTCCTGAATTAACTGCGGCTATAGTTGTTATAACAGGCTTAACAGGTTATTTATTTGGGCATAAACTTTTAAAAATATTAAAAATTAAAAATAATATTTCAATAGGACTTGCTATTGGTTCATCAAGTCATGTTATCGGCACATCTCGCTGTATGGAAATTAGTCCCGTTCAAGCGGCGATTAGCAGTATTTCTTTAATTTTAGTCGGATTTCTTACGGCAATTTTAGCTCCATTGATAGTGCGATTACTTTATTAATAATAAAGTATAATATTCTGATATATTTTTTTAAATTAAGATGATAATATAAAAATGTTTCGTAAATTTATTGGATGAAATAATTATCAATGATATATTTAATTTTTCCTGTCGGAAGTTTTCATGGTTGGGGTGTTTGTGGGAAATACTTAACCAGAGAGTTATCTTCTATAACTGATACTAAGCTTATTACGCATTCTGTCAATGAAGCTGAAATTTCAGATCCTTTAGATTACGAATTTTTAAAAAGTAAATTTGTAGGCTTTGAAGAAACTAAGCGATTTATTACCGGTTCTAAAATTATAGATATGCCTGTACTTCAAGCAATTGCAGGTCCTATGAATCCTTGGCTGATAGAAACTAAAACTTCATTTAAAGTCGGTTATACTTTTTTTGAAGATAATCTTCTATCAGAGAGTTATGTAGCAAATGCTTCAAAAAACTTTGATTACGTTGTAGCTGGCTCAAAATGGTGTGAAGAAATACTTGAAAGTTATGGCTGTACTAATGCTAAAACAGTTATTCAAGGTGTTGATACACAAATTTTTAACCCTTTTGATAATGAAAAAAAATATTTTAAAGATAAATTTATTATTTTTTCAGGTGGTAAATTTGAACTTAGAAAAAGTCAGGATTTAGTAATTAGAGCTTTTAAAATTTTGCAAGATAAATACGATGATGTAATGCTTTTGACTAACTGGTACAATAAATGGCCACATAGCTTTAATACTATGGCAGTTACTCCTCATATTAAATTTAGCGGATTAGCTGAAAATAATTATAATCACACAATTAATAAAATATTAACTGATAATGGAATTGATTTAAGACGTGTAATAAGTGTACCTCCTGTTCCAAATACTTCATTGGCAAGAATCTATAAAAATACTGATATAGGTCTTTTCCCAAATCGTTGCGAAGGTGGAACAAACCTTGTGCTTATGGAATATATGGCATGCGGAAAACCTACTATAGCTTCATATAATTCTGGTCATAAAGATATTCTTACTTCTGAAAATTCAATAAAAATTGAAGAGATGAAGCAAATTAAAATTAATAAAGAGCGAAGAGATGTTGCTGTTTGGGATGAACCTAATTTAGATGAAATTATCAGTCATTTAGAATGGGCATACAACAATAGAGAAAGCCTTAAACTAATCGGTAACAAGGCAGGTGAAGACTTATGTCAAACCACATGGGCTAAAAGTGCCGAAAATTTTTATAAACTGTTTAATCTTTAAGCAGCGTGCCATGAGTTTGATACTATAGCCATTAATTCGCTGTTATTTCTTACATCGTCAGCACTTGTTATAGTTACATTATGACTTGCTGTATAACTTGCCATTTGTTGAATAATGTTGTCAATATCCTGATTATCAATGTAATTGCCGTTGCTTAATTGGATTTTTTCTATTGTGTTGCCATTTTGTTCATCTTGAACTGTTACTCTGTTACCGTTTTTATAGTCAATGATTAGATCGTTATTATCGGCATAGATTGCTATGTCTGATTTATTTATATTAGTTCCAAAAACTATCTTGTCTTGAGTTCCTGAAGTATCGCTGATAAAGTCTATACCGTCATTTTGGTTAATTAAATATGTATCATCACCGGCACCACCATAAAGTGAATCATTACCGCTACCACCAATTAAAGTGTCATTGCCATCAAGCCCTTCAAGCATATTAGAGCCTGCTGCACCAGTAAGAATGTTATCAAGCTCATTACCTGTTCCATTGATTGTATTTAATTGCTGCTTAATCGCATTGTCTGTTATTACAGCATAGCCACTTGTAGTTCCATTCCAGCCGTATTGGTCAAAATAGTAGAAAGCTGATTTCATTTGATCATATGATACATATCTTTCTGCATCTGATTGAAGTCTTCTTCCACTATCACAAATGTAAAAGCCCTCTATTTTGTTAGCATTACTTGCATCGTATGCAACACCTGTTAAAGTAACAGCATGGTTAATTGTGCTTGAAGAACCGTATTGAGCTCCCCAAATTTTATAAGCATTTATTTCTACAATTACACCTTTATTTTCTTTCAGATAACCTGCAATATTTTCTAGACTAGTAATTTCATAATGTGCTTGAACTCCAAAACTTTCCAGTATTTTTTCTTGATTTTCAGGAGTTGTTCCACCGTTATTGTAGGAATTTGAAGTTTTTGTGCAAAGATTTTTTGATATTGCCATTCCTACTACTTGTGTTTCTAATGCATCGGTTCGTCCTGAAAGATAGGTATAGCCTGTTTTTTTGGATAATGCACCCGCCTGAATTAATATATTTTCACAAGAAACTATACCGCAATCACCAAGATAATTGTAACTATTATCTCCTTGAGCGTAATCAAGATAATTTTTCCATAAACTTGATTCACCGTAGGTTATAACTTGTTTACCAGTTGATAGAACAGAAACGTTATTTCCTGAGGTGCCTGTTAAAGTTAAATTTTCAATGTTATTTCCTAAAGTGTAGGAAAAAGACGAAGAAACGGTATCATTTCCTTCATTTTCATTTTCTATAATTATGTCTTTTACACTGTCTATGTAATAGGTGTCATCGCCGGCACCGCCAATCATTGTGTCATTGCCTGCACCACCATTGATAATATTATTTCCAGAGTTTCCGTTAATAATATTATTTCCTGCATTTCCAGTCGCATTAATATTATTAGAGCCTATTAAAATGATATTTTCTAAATTTGCTCCTAATGTATAACTAATTGAAGATGCAACGGTATCTATTCCTTGATTTGCATATTCTGTTATAACATCTGAAAGACTGTCTATATAATAAGTATCATTGCCTGTTCCACCGTATAACTTGTCAATTCCTGCGCCACCGTCTAAGGTATCATTCCCTGCACCGCCATAAATAACGTCATTTCCGTCTCCACCGTTAATAGAATTATTGCCGTCATTGCCGTTTATAGTATTGCTTGATTCATTTCCTGAAGCATTAATATTTGATTTTCCTGTTAAATTCAGAGTTTCGAGATTACTGCTTAATGTATAGGAAGCAGTAGAATTGACAATATCATTTCCTTGATTTGCAGATTCAATAATTACATCAAGCGAATTATCAACGTAATAAGTGTCATTTCCATTGCCACCAATCATTGTATCAGCACCAATGCCACCGTTTATTATATTTGCTGCATCATTGCCAGTGATTATATTATCAAGTATGTTTCCAACTCCATTAAGTGTTTTAGTTCCAGTTAGAGTAAGATTTTCTACATTTACTCCTAAAGTATAACTAATGGACGAATAAATAAGATCAGTGCCTTCATCTTTATTTTCTACTATTACATCGCCAATATTATCGACATAATAGGTGTCATTACCGTCCCCGCCTTTCATTATGTCAGCGCCGGTTTTGCCGTCGATAATATTGTTTCCCGTATTTCCTATAATTAAATTATTTAAACTATTACCAGTTGCGTCTAAGTTCTCACTTCCGGATAAGGTTAGATTTTCTACATAATTGTTTAATGTGTACGATATTGATGAAATTGCTGTATCTATTCCTTGATTTATCAGCTCAATAATAACATCGTTATAGCTGTCTACATAATATGTATCGTTACCTGCACCCCCAATCATTGTGTCATTGCCTGCACCGCCGTTTATAATATTATTTCCTGCATTTCCAGTAAGTTTATTATTAAGCTCATTTCCAGTTGCTCCAATATTACTTGAGCCGGATAATATTATATTTTCTAAATTAGCACCTAATGTATATGTGATTGAGCTGTAAATTAAGTCTATACCTTCATTTTCATTCTCTTGTATTATATCTCCCAAATTATCTACATAATAAGTATCGTTGCCGTTACCGCCAATCATTGTATCAGTCCCGACACCGCCATTTATAGTATTGTTCCCATTATTTCCAAGA
This sequence comes from bacterium, assembly GCA_037137535.1. GTDB lineage: Bacteria > Cyanobacteriota > Vampirovibrionia > Gastranaerophilales > JBAXKC01 > JBAXKC01. The sequence continues at coordinate 102,748 of JBAXKC010000005.1, forward strand.
ATAATATTGTCTAAATTATTTCCCATCGCATTAATATTAGTAAGACCTGAGAGTGTTAAATTTTCTAAGTTGCGTCCTAAAGTATAGGACACTGTTGCAATAATGGTATCTATTCCTTCATTGCTTTTTTCATCAACTATATCACCGATATTATCAACAATATATGTATCATTGCCGGCTCCGCCATATAACAGATCTGCGCCCAATCCTCCATTAAGAGTGTTATCGGCTATTGACCCATACATTATATCGCTTGATACCGTTCCAATTATTGAAGCTATTCCTTCTTTTGCATAGATTGTCTGCATAAAAAATAATTCCTATTTATCTATACTGAACAATCTCCCCTTTATCTGATAATTTTATTAAATTTTATATTATATTTTTAAAAATTGCATTAGTTATATTTTTCCCATATTCAACAAATAAATAACATAGTTAAAGGAGTTTGTTACTAATGTTAATATAGAAAGCTATTTCTGATTTTCCCAAATAAGCCTTATGAAACATAATAATAACAAGCGGTTTGACTGGACAATTATGTGTATTTTGTATAATATAAAATAAATTATTCGCTTGGAAGTTGAAATGTTAAATAATAAAACTGTCGCAGTTGTTATTCCTGCATATAATGAACAAAGTCAAATTGCTTATGTTATTGAGTCAATGCCTGATTTTGTCGATAAAATTATTGTAGTTAATGATTGCTCAAATGATAATACTGCCGAAGTTGTAAAGAAATATATTAAAGACGATAAATTGCTTGTGTTAAGCAGTAATAAAAATCTTTCTAAAGGTAAATTTAACAGAGCTGAACGAGCTTTACAGATTGTTAGAAATAAACAGAAAAAAGAATTTACTCCATATGAGATCATTAATGAAAATCCTGAAAATAATAGGGTAATATTAATAAATCACTTAGAAAACGGTAAAGTCGGCGCTTCTATTGCAACTGGATATTTATGGTGTAGAGATCATAATATCGACTGTACAGCTGTAATGGCTGGCGATGGACAGATGGATCCAGCTGAACTTGAATCCATTTGCACTCCTATTGTTAATGATGAAGTTGATTATGTAAAAGGTAACAGATTGATACATAAATCAGCTTATTTAATCATTCCTCAGATAAGATTTTTAGGTAATTCAATTCTTTCTATGTTGACTAAAATAGCTTCGGGTTATTGGCGTATTTCTGATACACAGACCGGTTATACGGCTATTTCTCATAAGGCTTTAGATGCTCTTCAATTACATAAAATTTACCCTGATTATGGTGTTCCAAACGATATTTTAGTAAAACTAAATATTGCATATTGCACAATTAAAGAAGTTGAGATTAAGCCAATTTATAATATTGGTGAAAAGTCTAAAATGAAAATACATAAAGTTATTCCAAAACTTAGTGCATTATTATTGTATTTATTTGCTTACAGGCTTTGGAAAAAATATTTTTTCAGAGATTTTCATCCATTATTTTTACTTTATCATTTAAGTTTTCTTTTATTATTACTTAATATTCCTATTTTATTGAGAATAATACATGATCTTATTTTTGGAAGAGACTTAACTTATCAAATTCTTTTTGCCTTTACTATAATTGGAGTTCTGGGCTTTCAATCTCTTATATTTGCTATGTGGATGGATATTCTTGATAATGAGAGACTTCATAAGTAATTAGATATTAATTTGGACGATAGATGAAAGATTTTACTTTAAAAAAATATAAGCAATTTTTGAAAAATATTGTAAATTCTTATGATAATGTTTTAAGATTTGACGATTTTTTTATCAGGCAAAATGCTTTAAATGAATTCGTCATAATTAGGCATGATGTTGATAGAAAACCGTTAAATGCTTTAAAAACAGCAAAAATAGAAAATGAACTGGGAATACAGACAACTTATTATTTTCGATCAAAAAATAATAAATTTAGTACTGAGGTTATTAAAGAAATATCTTCTTTAGGGCATGAAATAGGTTATCATTATGAAAATTTATCTGATGAAAATGGTGATATGGAATCAGCCTTACTGTCTTTTGAAGAAAACTTAAATAAACTTCGTGGAATTGTTCCTGTAAAAACTATAGCTATGCATGGAAAGCCATTTTCAAAATACGACAATCGTGATTTATGGAAAAATAAAGAAAATCATGATTTATTATTAAATAAATTTGAGATACTGGGTGAGGTTTATCTTGATATAGATTATACCAATATTGCTTATATTAACGATACGGGCAGGAATTGGTCTTCGGGTCGTTCTAACCTTAGAGATAAAGTTAATTCGCAAATTAATACAGATTTTAAAAACAATAAACAAGTTTTAGCTTATTTGCAAAATAAAGTTTCTCCTAAAGTAATTTTCCAAATGCACCCTGAGCGTTGGAGCGACAATCTTCCTGAATGGACAAGTCAATTAGTTAAAGATAAAGCTATAAATTCTGTAAAACTTATTACGAGCATTATTCGTTAAAATTTTATGAAAAAACACAGCTTAAATAATTTAATAGAAAACCTTAAACAGCTTGGATTAAAACAAGGTGATACTGTTCTTATAAGAGGCGATGTAGGCAAAATCGGCAGAACGGAAAACAAGATAAGTGAAGATATTTTAAACGCTTTTTTTCAAGTGATTGGCGAAGAAGGAACAATAATTACTTTAACCTTTACAGAACAATTTCTTTTGCCTTTAATAGATAAAAATTATGTGTTTGCTAAAAAAACACCTTCGAAATCAGGTGCTTTCGCTAGAATAATATTAAATTTTCCCGATTCATTAAGAAGTTCTCACCCTACAAGTTCATTTGCCGCAATAGGAAAAAATGCAGAATATCTTTTAAACGGACACGATGAAAAAGCACATGCTTATTTACCTATTCAAAAATTAATTGAAGTAAACGGAAAAATGTTAATTGTAGGATGTATTGATAATAGTCCCGGCTTTACGACTGTTCATCTTGCGCAAGAAAATTTAGGACTTTCTTCAAAGACATTTTTGAAAAATTTAGTCGGCGTTTATTATGAAAAAAACGGACAAAAAAAATTATATAAACGAAATAGTATTGGCGGCTGTAGCATGGGCTTTTCAAACTTCTATGAAGAATATAAAAATCAAAATAAATTAATTTCTGGAGTATTTGGCAATGCAGAGTCATTTTTAATTAATGCTAAAGATGCTTATCAAGTAGAATATGATTTATTAAAAGTTAATCCTAAATTTGCACTATGTAATGATCCATACTGTAAAAGTTGCAGAGGTATTTGGTTTTACAATATGAAAGAAATGCCTGCTTTTTATATTAGAATATTAAAAAAAGTTTTATTGAATATTCTAAATAAAGATAAATCTTGTAATAAATAGTAGAAAAGGAAAGAACATTGAATATTTTATTTGAATTGGGACATCCTGCACATGTTCATTTGTTTAGAAACTTTATTTCCTATTTGAAAAAAAATGCTCATAATATAACGATAGCAACAAGAAATAAAGAAATAACCAATAATTTACTAGATTATTATGGCTTAGAATATACAAGTCTAAGTGATCCAGCTAATGGTTTGTTAGGAATGTTAAAAGAACTGCTTCTGCGTGATATTAAAATTTTAGATTTACATAAAAAAAAGAAATTTGATGTCTGTTTTGGCTCTTCAGTTTCTATTGCTCATTTAACTGCATTAACAGGTGTAAAATCATACTGTTTTTCAGAAGATGATGATCCTGTCGTACCATTATATGTAGCTTTAACTTATCCTTTCTGCTCAGGTATTGCTGTTCCTTCTTGTTTGGATTATTCAAAATGGAAAAATAAAAGAATTAAACATAATTCTTACCATGAATTAGCCTATTTACATCCTGATAATTTTACTCCCGATGAACATATATTAAAAAAATATGGACTTGAAAAAGGAAAATATGCAATTGCGAGATTTTCTGCGTTAAAAGCTCATCATGATATTAATGCAAAAGGAATATCAAAATCGTTATGGGAACAGATTGAGCCAATTTTAAACGGATATGAAATAATAAAATCATCTGAAACAGAAAGAGCTCAAAAAATCGAGTTATGGGACATGCATCATATTATGGCATTTGCAAAAATGATTATTTCTGATTCCCAGACAATGACAATTGAAGCTGCTGTTTTAGGTGTACCTGCCGTAAGAATTAATACTTTTATAGGAAAATCTACTGTTATTGATGAGCTTGAGCAAAAATATAAACTTTCATACGGTTTATTGCCTAATCAGGAAAATGAAATACTTAACACGATAACAGAAATTATTAATGATGCTGATAGTTCGGAAACCTATACGGAAAGACAAAATATTTTTCTTTCTGAAAAAATCGACCTTAATAATTGGATGATTGATTTTTTTGAAGAAAAGATTAATAAAATTTGATAAATTTATAATATTGGTACTTTTAAGTAGTTTGATATAAAATTTAATAATATTTATACTTTTTTACATAAGCTAGGTTGTTAAATGAAAGAATTAAAGACAAATAAAATCTGCACAAGAAGCGTATTTGATGAAACAGTACCTGGTATCACTTTTAATGAAAAAGGTGAGGCTAACTTTTGCAATATTCACGATAAATTAACAGCGGCTTACCCTAGAGGCGAAGAAGGAAAACAAGAATGGCTTAATTTGGTTAATAAAATTAAAACCAAAGGCAAAAACAAAAAATATGACTGTATTATAGGAGTCAGTGGTGGAACTGACAGCTGCTATTTGCTTCATTTAGCAAAAGAATACGGACTAAAGCCTTTAGCCGTAAATCTTGATAATGGTTGGAACTCGGAAATAGCTGTTGAAAACATTAAAAAAGTTATTTCAAAGCTTGATATTGATTTAGAAACTTATGTTATAGATTACGAAGAAATTAAAGATATTCTTCACTCTTATATGAAAGCCTCTTTGCCATGGATTGATACTCCTACTGATTTAGCTATTACTTCAATCTTATATAAGATTGCTAATAGTGAAGGGCTTAAACATATTTTAGTCGGCAATGACTTTAGAACTGAGGGTAAACAACCTATTGAATGGACTTATGGCGATACAAAACAATTAAAAATTATTCAAAAGTTATTTGGTCGTGACCTGCCCCCGTTTTTCCTAACGATTAGAACTTAGTACTCCACGAGTTTCTA
>JBAXKC010000006.1:0-97001 GCA_037137535.1 bacterium
TCCGTTTCTACTATACATTTTCTCGGAGGTTTACACAAAATTATTTATGGATTCAATTCGTCTAAGCATCAAATGCAACATTGATATGTAAATCTTATTTTCATGACTGATAATTGTAATCTTTAGAGTTTATTCGATAGTTGTTTAGCCAGGCAAAAGTTCTTTTAACTATCCAACGGAAAGGTGAAATTTCAAACGTTTTTGACATATGGCTTACAATTAGTAACATCCAATTGAACCAATGTCTTGTATACTCAATAAGTTTGCCTGAATAGCCTTTATCTGTAAAAATCAGCTTTAATCTTGGTATTTTATCTTTCTTTTTCCAAAACATAAGTTTTGCAGCAACACTATCATGGAAATTGGATTCATGAATGATTACTGAGTGAATAAAACCAAGTGTATCAATAAGTAAATGCTTTTTACGTCCTTTGATTTTCTTGCCGCCATCAAAACCTTTTTCTGTTTTTGCAAGTGTTGTTTTTACTGATTGACTATCAATTATGCACACAGAAGGGTTTTCGTCTTTCATTTTTTTTACGAGCTAAACCCATAATATTATTATGCATATTTTCCCAAGTTCCATCCAATGACCATTTTCTAAAATAATCAAAGACTGTTTTACAAGGAGAAAATCCTTTTGCAGTTCATTGGCAACCTGCTCTCATTCTGTACATTATGGCATTGATAATATCTCTCATGTCGTGTTTACGAGTACGCCCACCAGCTTTTGTTGGTGGAATATATTCTTTTAAAATTTGCCATTCTTTGTTTGTTAAATCACTCGGATATGCTTTATTCATTGTAATTGAGCCTATACTTACATACTCGACAACAATATGACATATTTTTAATTGGTTTTCAGACAGCTTCTATAAGGCTATAAGCTTTTGGGGTATGAAATCAACTCTTAACTTTTATAAAATAGTGAATATTGTTTAATAAATTCTTTGAAAGTAGAGATTTTCTATGAAGAAAAAGCTTGATCAGAAACAAGAGATTAATGAGAAGAAAAAACAGCTAATTGAATTAACTACCAGGTTTTGTGATGAAAAACTTGATGAAGAATATAAGAATTTGTCAAAAAAACTTATTGAAAAAATGTCCAGAAAAAGACAGGTCTCTTTTTTATCAGGAAGAATAGAAATTTGGGCTGCTGCAATTATTTATGCTGTTGGTAGCGTTAATTTTCTATTTGATAAAAGTACCAAACCTTATGTAAGAGGTGATGAAATAAGCTCCTATTTTTGCACGAGTAGTAGTACCGTTTCTCAGAAAGCCAAAATTATACGTGATATGTTTCATATAGATCGTTTTAGTACAGAATTTTTGACCGAAACAAGAATGAAAAGTTATGAGGAAATTTTTAAACCATTTGCTGATTTGATGATGTTGGAAATTTCAGAATGGAGGCAGAACATGGGAAAAATAGAAGAAATCACTGAAAACCTCAATCCTTTATTGGATGAACTTATTATAGAAATGAAAAAGCAAAAAATGTCTTGCATTAAAGCACTTAATACAAAGGGATATGAAGTTATTATAAAAAAGCAAAATTATAAAATGCCAGATTTTCCACCACCAAAATGTTCAGAGTGTGGATATCAGATGGACTATAATGATTGGGACGAAGAGGAGTGTCATACATATTTTTGTCCAGAGTGTGGCGAACCAGTTGAAATATAAAATGATAGTATTAATCTTTTAAATTTTTCTCAAAATACTTTGTCACTTTATAGCTATACATACAAAAAGTCCTTTGACATATTAGCCAAAGGACTTAATTGTTCTATAGAGCTGGGGCGAAAGGATTCGAACCTCTGAATGCCGGTACCAAAAACCGGAGCCTTACCGCTTGGCGACGCCCCATCATTTGATTGCTTGCGTCTATATGATTATTATATTAAAACCTTATAATAAATGTCAAGTATAAAATGATAATTTTTTAAAAAAAATTGCCCGCATAATTTAATGCGGGCAAAACTTAATTATACTGCGAATCTAAAGTGAACGATATCACCGTCTTGCATAACATATTCTTTGCCTTCAAGTCTTGTAACGCCTTTTTCTTTTGCGGCGTTATGTGATCCTGCTGCAATAAAATCATCATAACCTGTAACTTCTGCCCTAATAAAGCCTTTTTCCATATCGGAATGGATTACACCTGCTGCTTGAGGAGCTTTATCACCTGCAAGAATGGTCCATGCTCTAACTTCTTTTTCTCCGGCTGTAAAATATGTTCTTAATCCTAAAAGATCATAAGCACTTTTAATCATTCTTTCGATTCCTGAGCCTTGAACACCTAGATCATTTAAATAATCTCTAGCTTCTTCAGGAGAAAGTTCTGAAAGTTCTGCTTCAATTTGAGCACTGATTACAACTACTTTTGAGTTTCTTGCTTTTGCATATTCATTGACAAGCTCTACATATTTATTAGTTCCTGCTGCCATTTCATCTTCTGAAATATTAGCCGCATAAATAACAGGCTTTGTACTTATAAGCTGTGATTGTTTAACAAAAGGAATTTCTTCCTCACTAAAATCATCATAAGAAAATGGTTTGCTATCGCCTAGAATTTCATATACTTTTTCAAGCACTTTATCTTCTAATTGCGCAGCTTTATCACCTGACTTAGACTGCTTTCTTAATCTATCTCTTCTTTTTTCAATACTTGCCATATCAGCTAGAGCCAATTCGGTATTTATTGTTTCTATATCATCAATTGGATCAATTTTTCCGCTTACATGAACTGTATTTTCATCTTCAAAACATCTTACAACGTGAATAATTGCATCAACTTCACGAATATGTCCTAAAAATTGATTTCCTAAACCTTCGCCTTTGCTTGCTCCTCTTACTAAGCCTGCAATGTCAACGAATTCAAATGCGGTTGGAATTACTTTTTGTGTTTTTACAATGTCTTGTAGTTTATAAGCACGCTCATCAGGTACGCTTACAACGCCAACATTTGGTTCTATGGTGCAAAATGGGTAATTTGCAGATTCTGCCTTACGTGTTGATGTCAACGCATTAAAAAGAGTTGATTTTCCTACATTTGGCAATCCCACTATTCCAGCTCTAAGCACTTTTATTTCCTTTCTGAATGTTTTTTAAAATTTAACTAAAATCTTTATACCATAAAAAGAGCTGAAAACCTTTAAAAACTTGAATTTATATGAAATATACTACAATTGTTTAATCCTAATTATTAATTTAGTTCTTAAGAACTAAATATTAAAGCACTTTAAATGTTATTCTTTAGATAAGTAGTTTTAAAAATCAGGTAGATTAAATGTTAAAATTTTCAAGATACTTTTTTATTATCTTTTTAATTATGACGATTACCCCTTTGTTATTGATGTTTTGCTGGCATGGATATCAAATAGAACAAGATATGCATAAAAAAGAGGACGGATTTTTTAATATTGGATTTAAACAATTAGAATATGCTACAAATGATTATTTGAAAATCCAGGAAGAAAACACACAAAGAATTATTGATAATTTACCCAAAAAACTTATTAATCTTAATCAATATAAAAATATATTTGATGCTGATAATGCCTATTTAATAACATCTGATAATAAAATTATAGGGACGTCAAAACCGCCATTAATATTAAACAAGCTAAAATATCAAAATACGCGTAAAATAATCGGCTCATACGAATTATTAACTGATAATAAAAACGAAATTGTTACGGTTATCGACGTGCCATTTAATCAGGATAAATATAAAAGACTTATACTTATTGATAAAATTAATTTCAATAAATTATATCCTCATGGACCTTTTAATCTTGAAGTTTATTCAGGCTCAAAAATAGAATCAAATAAACTTATTACAACGATAAAAGATCCCTTTTTAATGCCTCCCAGATCACCATTCAAAAATCCTCCTTTTGGGCATGAATTTGATAAAATGCCACTAAATCCCCCACCAATAAAAAATATTCCTAGTAAAAAATTAAATATAAAAGACCGTTCTGGAAATACAATTGCATTGTTATTATTAAAAATGCAAATAATTCAACCACCTATGAATTCGCCATTAAGCTCAATAAGTTTAATAATACTTCTAGGGGGAGCGGTATTTAGTTTATTATCAGGTTTCTATATAAAACAAAATTTCGTAAATCCTTTTTTACTTATTTCAACAGCTTCAAAAAAAGTCCAAGAAGGCGATTTGTCATTTCAACTAACATCTAACGTGAAACATAAAGATATTTCTGAAACGATAAAAAGATTTAACAGCATGATTGAAGAATTAAAAGAAAAGCAAGAATTAAGAGTTAGTTTCATCACAAATCTCACTCATGATTTAAAAACACCTTTAATCGCTCAAGAAAGGGCTATTGAGCTCATTATAAAAGAATTTGAAAAATTAAATCTTACTGAACAACTAAAACTTGCGAAAGGGATAGATAAAAACAATAAACATCTATTAAGAATGGTCAGTTTGTTATTAGAATCATATCACTTTGATTCTAATAACATAAATTTAAAAATAACAAATATAAATTTGCATAATTTGATAGAACAATGTTTTGAACAATTAAATTCGTTAGCATCCACTAAAAATATAAATCTCAAAAATAATGTTCCTAACGATATAATTTTACAAGCAGATATTAATTCAATAAAAAGAGTGTGTTTAAATATAATGGCTAATGCAATAGATAATATACAAAATAACAAAGACGTTAAAATAACTGCAATGAATCAAAATACTAATATTAAAATAATTATTGAAGATAACGGACATGGGATTTCCCCCAAAGACTTAAATTTCTTGTTTGACCGATATTATACGGGAAAAAGTGATGAGCGAAAAATAGGCTCAGGTCTTGGACTTTATGTATGCAAACAACTTGTAGAACTTCACAAGGGAAGCATATCAGTTGAAAGCGAAATTAATAACTTTACTAGGTTTACTATTATTTTGCCCTCAAATTCTAATATCACCATGGAGAAACAATCATGAATATAAACATTCTTTTAGCGGAAGATCACGAATTAACAAGACAGGGTATTGCTTATGGCCTTAATAAATATGAAAATCTAAATATAATTGCAGAAGCCGAAAATGGACAGCAGGCTATTGAGCTGGCTGAACAGTATAAACCAGATTTAATAATAATGGATATTGTAATGCCTATTATCAATGGAATAGAGGCATCAAAAATAATAAAATCAAAGCTACCTGATACAAAAATTTTAATGCTTACTTCTCATAACGAGAAAGAAAAAGTTTTAACTGCTTTTAATGCAGGTGCAAACGCCTATTGCATGAAAAATATAAAAATTGAAAGACTTGCACTAATTATTGAAATGGTAAACGAAGGAGCAGTTTGGCTTGATCCACATATTGCTTCATATGTCTTAGAAATTAATGCACTAAATATTAAAGAAAATAAAAGTGAAAGTTTAGTATCTCAACAAAAATATAACGATTTTAATTTAACACAGAGAGAAAAAGAAATATTAAAACTGGTGGCAGAAGGATTAACAAATAAAGATATTGCAGAACAGTTAACTTTGTCACTTTATACGGTCAAAAATCATGTAAGTAATCTCATTCAAAAGTTAGCCGTAGATGATAGAACACAAGCAGCTATTTTAGCTTTGAATGAAAGAATTATTTAAAAATACTTTTGTAAATTAATATTATCATTGATTTAGCTCTTAATTAACATAATTAATTAGTTAAAATTATGCTAATCTAACCTATTTTTTGATAATTTAATTTTAAAAAACACTACTCAAGCGGTTTGCTTCTGTTCTCAAGAATTATTTTGTGTAAAATAACTCAAAGAGTAATAAAAGAAGCCCTAAGCGGTCAGAGGTTCAATTTTTTTGTTTTTGAGTTATTTTCATTTTCAAAAAATAAAAAGAAAGTCGATGGCTTCAAACATCGAAATCATTGAGTAATTCCTGATTTTAGTAGGAATAGAAATAACTTAAGAATGATATTTTCTAAATTATTCCCTTTATAAAATATTTATTCCAAATTCTTTTAAAATAACTGATAATCGTTGAATGGATAAGCCTACAATATTAAAATAACATCCGTTAATTGAGCTTACGAATAGTGCGCCATAGGCTTGAATTCCGTATGATCCGGCTTTATCCATCGGTTCGCCTGTTTTTATATAGTTATTTATTTCTTCATCAGTCAATGCCTTGAATGTAACTTTACTGGTTACAGCTTCTGATTTCATTTTGTTTTCAATTGTGTCAAAAACAGCTATAGCGGTTACGACTTCATGAGTGCGTCCACTAAGTTGTCTGAGCATCTTAAAGGCGTCCTTTTTGTCAACAGGCTTACCTAGTATTTGATTGTCGATAATTACGACAGTATCCGCTCCAATAATTATTGATGGTGTATTTGTTTTTTTTATAACATCTTTTACTTTTTCTTCGGCTAAGGTAATTATTAATTCATTTGAAAAAGCTTTATTCTCAATATCTTCTTCAAAATCTGACTTAATTACTTCAAAATCCAGCCCTAAAGAACTTAACAGTTCTCTTCTTCTTGGCGAACCCGATGCCAGAATAATTTTCTTGTTCATTTTGTACTCCGAAAAAAAACTACTGCCTTAAAATTAACATAAGGCAGTAGTTTTTTAAATATTTAAGCTTTTTCTCAGATAGGATTTACAGCCCTATTCGGATTAGATGCAAGTTTAGATTTGAATTTTTGTTCAATTTCTCTAATTTTATCTTTTACACCTTTTGCATGCACCATTGCCATTTGTTGTTGTGCATATCCGTTTGTAATTTCCCAATACCTTGATTGAGATATGTGTTGAACGTCTTCTACCTTATTTGCTTTAAGGTTTGCGTATTTTTCAACTAAAAGCCTGTCAATGTAGTCTTGTGCTCCGATCATAATTTCCAATCCTCTCTATATATCCCCAACCTCTAAAGGTTCATATATATATAAAAATAATCAACAGTCTTTTATTGCCATGTTTTTAACTATTGTTAAGTTTTTTTAATAAAGTAACGGCGGATAAATCAACTTAAAGTTTTTAAAAATTAATAAATTTTCTTATTGATCTCTTATTTTTAATTATAAATTTTAGGTATAGTCAAATATAGCAAGATAAAATTATAATTAATTTTCAAAGTAAAATTTTTGGCTTTATACTAATGTTAGAAAATTGTCTTTTGTTTTTGTTAAGATAAAAATATTCTTAACAGCTAACAAGCTATTTTGCTATAATTTTAATGTTAAGAGGAAGAGGAGTCTGAACAATGAATAACCTTAAAAAATTATTTGCTTCATTCGTTTTTGTTGCGGTTACTATGTTTGTCGGTATGGCAGCTAATGCTGATACAATTGGTGTTGTTGATCTTGATAAGATTTTAGCTAATTATACAAAAGCGCAAAGTGTATCTGCTGATTTACAAGTAAAAGAAGCAGAATTACAAAAATTTATTGCTGATGCTCAAAAACAATTAAAAACAGCAGCTACACCTTTAGAAAAGAAAAATCTTGAAGACAAATTAACACAAGATTTTCAGACAAAAGGTCAATCTTTCAAAGATGAACAGGCTAAACAATGGAAAATGATTGAAGATACAGTTTATAGTTCAATTCAAACTGTTGCTAAATCTAAAAAAATTGATGTAGTTATTAATGAATCATCTGTTTTAATGGGCGGAATTGACATTACTGATGACGTAACCGCTTATTTGAACAAACAATCTAAGTAAATAAAATATTATTCTAAAACAGCATAATATTTTAATAGATATATTAAATGCTCTGATAAATTAATTATCAGAGCATTTTTTTAAGTATAGAAATAATATCTATTTTTTTATTAATTTTTCAGCTAAAGAAGATTTTGGCTTTTCTTCTACATTTGCTTCAACCTTAATTCTTCCGTCAGGCTTTAATTCAAATTCTTTGCCGTTAAATTTCTTTTGAATGAATTCTATAGCTGCATCAGGTTTATCCCAGCTGATTTCTTCAAGAACTTTTTTATCTTTTAATGAAGAATAGCCTTCTTTTCCTTTAAATAAGAATTCGTCATATACAGCTGTAATTTTGTTATTAGGGTTTGGATTATTTACGTCAATCGGTGTAAGACTGCCGTCTGCATTAACTAATGAAACATCTTTTATTTCTTTAAACATATTTACAGTGTATTTCAAGCCGGAAACTTGCATTAATCCAGGTCTGCAATCAGGATCAATTATTGATTGTGCTGAAACTTTCAGAGAATCAATAAGGTCTTTTTCAGAGATTTCTACTTTGTACAGCTTATTTTTAAATGGTGACAGTTCTTGAATATTTCTGTTTGTAACAGCTCCTTTTTCAAGCATTCCACGAATATTTCGACTGTTAATAAGAGCAACTTGTGCACCTGACTTCATTCTCATTCCATCTGTCATAAGATTTGTGAGAGGGTTTTCAGTTCTGTTAATATTTTGAGGATCACAAGTTTCTTTTATCGTTCCGATATTTATAGACTTGCCTAGATATTTGTCTTTTAGTGCATCGATAGCAGGATCTTTCGGGAATTCTTTAGATTGAAGTAATACGTTATTTGCAGATTTAATTATTCCATCTTTATCAAATTCTGCATTTAATATACCGACATTTTCTCCGTCTTTGCCTGTTTGCAGAACTAATACAGGTTCGCCTGATTTAGATTCTACTATGTTCTTATCGCCCTCAAGTCCTTCCACTTTTGTATGCGAATGTCCGCCGACAATAATGTCTACTCCACTTAGCATCGCCGCTAATTTAAGGTCATTTTCATAACCGATATGAGAAGTTAGAATTATTTTATTTATTCCTTTTTTCTGGAATTTATCAATTTCTTCTTGGAGTTTAACTGCTGTTTTTTCAAGATCCATTACCTTTACGCCTTCAAGAAGTTTTTTGTCGGAAAGTCTTTTTTCGATATCTACAGGCACAGCACCAATAATACCGTAGCTATGTCCGTTTTGTGTTATAACATCAGACTCTACAAGTTTTTTGCTGTTAAAAGCTTCCTGTAGTGGTTTATTTCCATTTAAATTCAAATTAGATGCAATGAATTTAAATTTTGCTTTGCTTATGTGTTTAGCAAGTGCGCTTACTCCGCAATCAAATTCATGGTTGCCTAAAACTGAATAGTCAATTCCTATCATATTAAGAAATTCAACCATTATGTTATTTTTAGATTCTTCTTGTCCGATTTTTATATCGCCACCGGAAAGTTTTAAAGTATCTACGCTTTTATCATTTTGATAAGCTTTTGAAAAGCAGTCAGAAGCATATTTAATTTTATCAAGCTTTGACATTTGTCCATGTATATCATTTATGTAAAAAATAGCTGTTTTGACATCTGTATCAGATGTATTTGTATTATTCGCCTGAACCTTTTTTTCATAAAGGTTTTGCGTTTTATATACAGGTTGATTTTGTATCTGAGAGTTAATCAATTTATTTTTCCTCTCTAAACTTTTCATGTATATAAAGTCAAAAAAACAATTTTATTGATAGTATTTCTGAAATATTGAGATTTTCTTTTACAATGCTTAAAATACGTTAAATGTAGGATAAAAATAATACAAATAATAAACGATAATTAAAGATAGCTAAAATTAATTAAGCAGTAGTTGGGGAATGAGAAAAAATTTAATTTTATTAGTATTTATTTTCTTTATGATAACTTCTTCTGCAATGGCACAAGAAGTTCCTCCTATTATTATTTTTCCTGTTGATGTTCAAACAATGGGATCAAGCTACAATATTTATCCAAATACTTTAAACTTAATTTCTGGTGATATTTATAATGCCTTCGCAAAAAAAGGTATAAGCGTTGAATACCCTTTGGAGACGGACAAAAAAATCAATAATTTATTATTAGTTAGTCATTATAATAGATTATTACAGGATTTTAAGAATTATCAACTTGTGAATTATCAAGAGTGTAGACTTTTAGCTCAAAAAATAGGAGCTTCTAAAGTTATACTTGTCTCTGGCGGGTATGATGCACAGGGGAATATTTTAAAAGAAAGACATTTGCTGGGATATTTTGATTGGTTAACTTATAAAGATTTTACTTCAACTTATAAACTTAATATAACAGTAACTCTGATTGATCCATACGGTGAAAAAGTAATCAGCGAAAAGAATTTCTCAAAAGAAATCCCTGCTGATAACTTTGCATCGCCTTCTCAGTATTTTGGTGAAAATGTTGTACCTATAAAAGAGATTAAAACTTTTTCAAATACAATTGCCTATAGAACTGTATTTGATTACAAGAATGTTTCAACTAAATCTAAAGTAACTAAAATTAATACCACGGATGGGTATATGACCACGGATGGTCATTTTAATTCTATGCTTAATTCCTTTGATACTGTTATTCAGAAGAAAAGAGATAATTTTAAAACTTGGGTTATGGAAAATTTTTAAGAATCTACTTTGATAAAATGCCTATTAATAGACATAGTATTTCTGGTTAAATATTAAAACATTAAAATAAATTAATATTTTAATGTTTTAATATCAATAATTTCCTCTTTTAAACTTAATATATTAGTATTCAGTTTTATTAAAGGGATTTATATTAATGGAAATAAAATCTAATATTGTAAATTCTTATAATAAACATTTAAGTGAATCTAAAAAAAATATCAGTTTTCAAGGAATAAAGGCTACATCTGCTTTAGCTTTGCCAATAATTGGATCGGTAGGTTATCAGACTTATAGAGATTATAAAAATGCTCCAAAAGAAGAGAAGGCTATAATTCTTAAAAAAAGTGCATTAATGCTTGTGGTAACAGGTGGAGTTACTTTATTGACTGGAAAGATTGGACAATCGTTATTAACTAATAAAAATTTGACTGGTAATATTAAAAATATACTTAAATCTATGCCAATTCCTGAGAGTAAAACAAATATCAGTAAAAAAATATTTACTAAAGATGGAATTAAGTACACAAAAGATATTCTTGAGGATTTAAGTTTTTCTATAGGTGGAATTATTGCAGGTATTGTCGGCGGTCAAGCCATCGAGAAAGCTTGTCCGATTAAAAAGAATAATATAAATTTTGCAAAATTAGATCCTGATTTAGAATTTTTATCAAATGCTGAAAATAGCTGGGATGGAACAGCAAAAGGATATACTTTTAACGGTGTTAAATTTGCAAGTAAATTCAATGCTCCAATGGCAACATTAGCAGGATATTCAATAGCTAAGCAAGATGGTATGAAAAATAAAATTAAAGCCTCTGTTTATGAAGTTGTTGCAAATATAGCAATTCCAACAATGTTTATTCTTCCTACTTCAATGTTAGTTAAAAATCTTTCTAAGACAAAACAGTTTATTGTAATACTTCCTGTTGCTCTTATGAGTTATTTTACAGGTGGAATTATCGGTACTAAGGTGAATGATAAACTTTTTAAAGATAAAGTCCAAGCAAAAACAAAATAGATTTTTTAGTTGCTGATTATCTGTTGTAATGGTTGTAAGCTTGATTTACAATCATTCTTGTATTTAAAATCCAATAAACATCAATAACGGAGAACAATAATGCCCCAACTCACCAGAGGCCATGCAGGAAGTGGTAAGACTCAAAAATTAATAGAAGATGTTTATGGATTATTAGAAACCATAAGTCCCTATCAAGTATTGGTTTTAGCTCTTACTCCCAGCCAAAAGCAAGAGTTGATAACCTTAAACCATAATAAAAAGAGTTCAAAATATCTCAATATTTGGTCGGTTGATGAATTATATAAATATATTCTGAAAAAATCTCCTTTGCATTTGGAGAGTAAAACCTTGTCGGATTCTCTTGCGATAAATATAATTGGGGCTATTTGTAAGAGTGAATTTATTCAAAATAATGCTCTTAACAGTTTGACTAAGTCTAATGCTTTCTTTAGAGAGTTATATAACCTTTTTGGGTTGTTTAAAAACAATGAAATAGCCTGTGAAGAGATAGATAAAGCCGTTGATGAAGCAGATATAACAAATACGGACAAAATTAGACTTCGCATAATCTCAACCGTTTTTAAACGTTATAATGAAACATTAAAGCAATTTAATTATCTTGATTATAGAGATTCAGTTATAGCTTCTATTAAGGCACTTGAAGAGAATAAAATTCTTTTAGATACATTGAAATCAAGGTTTAGCCATATTTTTATAGACGGTTTTGAAGATATAACTTATTTACAGTTCAAGTTGATAAAATTAATAACTAATCCAGAAAATTTTAATATTTACGGTGACGAATTTTCAAGAATACAGGAATTTAGAGGAGCGTGGAAAGATAGTTTAATTCTTGATTCACTGAAAGAACATTTTGGTGATATTAAAGTTACTAATTTAGAATCAGCTCAAAGAAATGCTGAAATATTGCAAAGAGCAATTTGCCTTGTTAAAAAATATAATAATGAAGAACAAAATCATGAGTTTGAAAAAGCTGAAAGTATTAAATATATTGAGTTTGAAGATATTCAAGCCGAGGTCTCATACATTGCAGATGAGATTTTAGATAAAATCAAAAATGAAAGCCTTAATTTCTCTGATTTTTCGATTTTAATAAGAGATTATGAGTCTAAACAAAAATTTATCGATCTTTTTAAAACGTACGGTATTCCAATAAATAGCGAATTATACAATGAAGATTATCAGAATTTTAGATTAAAACTTACAAGGTATCTCAATGTATGTAATATTTGTGAAAAGCTCGGAATTAAAGAGTTTTCGCAAGAGAGTTTTGCTGAAATAAACATAAATTCACGAGCAGAACTTGAATTTATGTTTTCTGAATTAAATTTTTATATTGAAAATATTATATCTGAAGTATTAAAAGACCATTACGCAAAAGACCGCTTTCTAAATATTCTTGAGGAATTTAAAAAGCCATCTTTGGTGAATGTGATATATGAAAACATTAGTATTCTAAAAGAAGATGATAAAAAAACTATTTTAGATGAATTTGCAGATTTGAATAAAATTTATCAGAATTATAAAGAAAATAAATTTTTTGAACTTGTAGTTTTTGTGGCAAAAAAAGAACGTGAATTACTTAATAATGTTGAATTTAATACTATTTTTAGTAAACTTTTAACAAAAATAAATGAATTATGTGATATGTATTCAAACGTAATAAAACAACGAGTGGATTTTAATACGATTAATGAGCTAATAAATTTATCATTTGAAGAACAATCTGATATGCAAAACTCTGTAAATCTTTTGACTTTCTTTAAAACAGGCGGTTTAGAGTTTGAATACGTTTATATTCCTTGTCTTACAGAAAATAATTTCCCTAAGAAATCTAAATCAACATATTTTATTTCGCCTGATGCAAATGAAAAACTTTCTACTTTGCTTAGAAAGTCAAATATAAACTTCAAAAATCTTATAGAGCTTGATGAAGAGGGAATTGAAGAAGAATCAAGGCTTTTTTATCTTGGAATGACAAGAGCAAAAACAAAATTACTTATTTCTACGCATAAATATGAGGAAAAAAAACAGGTTCAGCCGTCAATTTTCTTTCAAATGCTTGTAGATAAAGATAATAAAAATTTTATTCAGTATGAAGCCGACAACGTCAAAAATATTGATAGTTTTAATTTTAATACGCAAGAAACAGAAAAAATTGAAAAATTAAAGGTAATTGACGAAAATGAGATTTTAAAACTTAATCCTTCCTCAATTGGGAATTTTCTGTCTTGTCCCAGAAAATTTTATTATAAAAATTTATTGAACTTAAAAGAAAAAAGTAATTTTTCAGCAAGTTATGGCTCGATTGTTCATGCGGTTTTAGAAGTTTTTAATAATAGCTGTCTTGATAAATATAATAAAGAAAACCTGTTAAAACTCACTGATGTTTTATTTGAGAGTAAAAATAAACCTGAATCTGCAATTAATATTGGATTTAAAGAAAGAGATATCGAACTTATAACAGCTTCGGAGGATTTAAATCTTGCTGAAATGAAAGCGAATTTTTATGATGCTGTTGATAACTTAGAATTAAACAATTTTTTTAATGAAATTCCTGAAAAAATATTTACTGAAAAAGGTTTTGAATATACTCTTGAAGAGCTTAAAAATGTTTTATTTGACGGAAGAGTTGACGCAATTTATAAATATGACGAATCTTATTGCGTTTTTGATTATAAAACAGGAAAAAACAAGAAAAAACCTCTTAGTTATTATTTGAGTGATTATGGTGTGAATTTTGAGGGTGATTATAAACAATATAAGGGAGTTTTTAACGAAAAAAACATTGCTTCATATGAATATCAAATTCCTCTATATTATCTCGCCTGCCAAAATTCTAAAGAACTTGAATCCTTTAAAGATAAGGTCGAAGTGCTGGGGTTAAAATATATCCGCCCAATCACCAAAGATGACGGATATAAAGAAGATTTGATAACTTCCTCTGAAATTGAAACGCGTAGAGAAAAACTTATTAATAATCTTAAAGAAACTGTTGTTGATAAAATAAGAACAGAAGCAGAGTTTAAAAAAATAGATACAGGCTGGAATTGCGCTAACTGTTCATTTGGTTTTCTATGCGATAAAGAAGAGGGCAATGATGAAGACGAAGAATAAAATCGACATAACCGAAGGATTAAATGAACAACAGAAACAAGCTGTTTTAAATCCGATTAATCATTGCACAAAAATAGTTGCAGGAGCAGGAACAGGCAAAACTAAGATTATATCTAAGCGATTCGTTAAACTTGTTAATGATTTGATTGATGAAAACATTGAAAATCCTGCTACAAGGCTTCTTGTAATAACTTTTACAGACAAAGCCGCTAATGAAATGAAAGGGCGGATTGTTCAAGAGCTAAAAGGCAATAATATCGATTGTTTGGGGCAAGATTTATGGATTTCTACTTTTCATAGTTTTTGTAGCAGAATTTTAAGAAAACATTCCATTGAGGTCAATCTTTCGCCATCTCTAAAAATGGGCGAAGAAAAACAGCTAAAAGATATATTTGACAATATTATAAAGAAAATCAAATATGATGAAGTCAATACAATTGAGGGCTTTGAAGAAACAGCTACATCATTAGATTTGACAACAGAGCTTTTAAGCATTAATAGCATTAATAAACTCAGTAAAATTAATGATTTAGATATTATATTTGATGATATTTTTTCTGTAATTAAAAAGATAAAATCACTTGGTATTGAGGCAAAAGAATTTCTTGAAAAGTCGACAATATCAATAAAAAACTATTCACAAACAATAAAAACACTTCCATTCCATTTAGAGTCTAAAGATGATTTTATAATTGAATGGGAAAAGCACTTAAATGCATATTCAGACGATTTTTGCCAATTTGAAAACTATATAATGAATGCAAAAGGCAAAGAAGAAGATAAGGGCGCTTTTCAAGCTATTGCCGCTGCAAAACTGATTTTAGACAAGCAGGGTAAATCTAAAGCAGCTTTTTGGGTTGAAGCAGCTGCTTTTCCTCAAAATATTGACAAAATAGAAGAAATTGAGCTTCATTTTACTAAAATTGTTGCATTAATTTATGCTGTTTATCAAAAGGAGCTTGAAAAACTTGATTTAGTTGATTTTGACGATCTTATAAATAAAACTATTCAAATATTAAAGCAAAATGAAGTAATCAGATTATATTATCAGAAATTGTTTAAACATCTTATTATAGATGAGTTTCAAGATACTAACGGCTCTCAGCTCGAGCTAATAAAACTTTTGATTGATAATAATGAAGCTAATGTTACTTTTGTAGGTGATAGAAAGCAGTCTATATATGGGTTTCGATTTGCTCAAATGGAAAATCTTGAAGTTTTACATAATCATGTCGAGAAAAAATACAAAAAGAAATATCCTGAAATAAAACTTATTACAAATTATCGCTCAACACCGCATGTTTTAGATGCGGTAAACCATGTAACGACAGATGCTCTTACTCTTGACGAAAAACTATTTGAAAATCCTTATAAAACCTATGATTTGAAAAATAAACACGTTAAAACTACTACATTAAGTGGTTTTGATGATGCCCAAAGTCATAAGACAGCTGAAGCAAAATATATTGCAAGTGAAATTATAAGACTTAAAAAAGAAGAAACTGCAAAATTCAAAGATATTGCAATACTTGTTAAATCTCACTCGCAGGCTGAAATAATCGAAAAACAACTCACAGAAGCAGGTATTCCTTCAATTAAAAAAGTAAACACAGGCTTTTTTCTCAATCCTATAATTAGAAATGTCACAGCATTACTAAGATTGGCAAAAAATATTCGTGATGAGATTGCTTTAACAAGGATTTTAAATATAAATCTCTCTGATAGAGAATTATATAAACTAAAAATTGAAGCAGATAAAGAAGTCCTTAAAACAAAAGAGTTTAATGAACTTAGAAAACTTAATTTAGCTGAAAAACTGACCTATATTAAAGAAAGTGATCTTCTTAGTTATCTTAATATAGATGAAAATACTAAATCTTACTTAAATGTGATTTTTGAAACGCTTATTGCAATTACCAAGCAAAAAAACACCTTATCACTTTTGCAGATTTATTATAAATTGATAAATGAAATTAAACCTTATCATAACCTTATGGGGGTTGAGCAGTACAGGGCAGAGCTTAATTTAAGGATTTTTGAGAAGATAATTGCTGATTTTATGCAAGGTGAAAACTATGTAAGTATAAGCAGTTTCCTTGAATATATTGATAAAATAAAAGATGATAGAAGTTTTGAGTTGCCTATTCTAGCAGTTAAAGATATTGATGCTGTTCAGATTATAACTGTTCACGCCAGTAAGGGGCTTGAGTTTTCTTATACCTTTGTAACCAGTATTTCCACAAGTTCAAAAGGCGGAAGTGATTCAGCAACTGTTTCTTTTGATCTTCAATATGGAAACAAACCCGGATTTGGAATAATTGTACATAAATTTGAAGGAAAGCCAACACCAAAAGCACTTTTATATAAAGAAATATGGAAAAAACCTAGAGAAAAAAATGAAGCGCTTAGATTGTTTTATGTTGCAGTAAGTAGAGCAGAGAAGTATCTGAATATTTTAAATTTTGAACCTTATAAAACCTCAAAACCTGCTGAATATACAATAAATTTTCCTATGACTATATTAAATGAAAAAATTGATAGTGAAGAAATTATTATTGAGAAGCAAGAGTTAAATCACTATTCACTTGCAGAAGCTACTAAAATTATTGATGCTAAGGTTGAAATTCCAATAATTAATCAGACTGATTATAAAATGAGTTTCAGTCAGATATATGCGTTTAACCATTGCTCAAATAAATATTTATTTAAATATAAATACAGATATCCCGAATATGCTGTTGAAAAAGAATCTTCTGTTATTGGAAGTATCGTTCATAATTTAATTTATAGCAGTTATCTTAATAATAAAGTCTTTAAACAATCGGATATTCCTGATTTTTTATCGGGTCTTTCACCTAATAGCAAAGATTTAACAAGAATAAACAGTTTATATTCTTCATTTTTAAACTCTGATTATTCTCCCGAAAAATTAGCTGCAAAAGAAATATTTCCTGAACGAAGTTTTAATTTTACTCATGTCGTTAAAGGTAAAAATATTGAATTTACAGGAGATATAGATCTTTTAATTAAACATTTGGATAATACATATTCAATTATTGATTTTAAAACCAATAAAAATATAGAAAAGTCGCTTTTTGATTATTATAAACAGCTTTATTTGTATAAAATGGCTTTAATTAATGAGGGCTTAAAAATTAATGAGTTGAAAATTATTAATCTCACAGAAGATAAAACTAAAATTTTCGAGCCAAAAGATAAAGAATTAATTCAAGTTAAAACTGTTTTTGAGGAAGAAATAAATAACATTATTAATTTATCCTGCAATCCGTTATGTCTAAAGAAAGATAATGACGAAAAATGTTATGATTGCGGCTATAGTTATTTATGCCCTTGATTTATTTAAGAAATTCGTCAAAAGTTTTTTCGGGATTGATTTTAAACCCGCAATAATCAGGTAATTGAACTCCCCACTTGACTTTATAATGAGGGTATTTTCTGCACATTTTTAATCTGTTCTTATAATCTGTACAAAGTCCGTCTTTGCCTATTAAATTACAGGCAAATATAAAATTACCTTGTTCGTCCTTATCGACAATATTAAAGCGTTTATATTTCGGAAAAAACTTTTTCATTAACTTGAAATCATCTTCTTCGTAAGTGTCAAAGCTATACATTCGTCTGCAACATTCACCACATTTTTTACAATTGCCCGTAATTGAGTAATTGACTTTTTGTGGCACAAATAACGACCAAAGTTCATAGTAAAAAACTTTGAAGCTATCTATTATTTTTTTGAAAATAAAACTTAATATATTCATAAAATTTACAAAACTATAATTATCCTTTAAAATAAGAGCTATTCTCAAAAAAACCTTATAATATATATTGTATCAAAAGTCATCTACATCATTTAATGGATGAAACAATACTAAAGTTTTAAATATTATTATTATACCAACATTTTAAAATTGGAGTTGTTTTTATAGTGAGAGCAAAAATATTATCAATTTTCTTGATAGTCTTATCAGTAGTTAGCCTTATATTTAACTTCCAAAATGTGGCCAATGCACAAAAAACGCTTATTGGTCCGACTTTGGGCGGTATTTCATCAGGTTATGGAATGAGAGTTCATCCTATATCAGGACATTCAAAATTTCACTATGGAATAGATATTGCATCTCCATACGGTTCACCAATTTATGCGCTACAAGAAGGTATAGTTACTTTTGCAGGTGAAAGTGGCGGTTATGGTACTTGTATAAGAATCGATCATTTTTATCAGGATGTGCCTCAAATACCTAGAGTTGAAATTACATACGGGCATAATTCTGTAAACTTTGTAAAAAGAGGTGATTATGTCAGGCCCGGCATGGTTGTCGGGCTTGTAGGCTCAACAGGTAATTCAACAGGACCGCATTTGCATTTTGAAGTCAAATATAAAGGAAGTACTTTAGATCCTATTGAATATTTAACAAAACTCCCGTCTTATCTTGACTATGTCGCTCAAGTAAGAGCAAGTAGGTCAAATGGATATTCCAGATATAGATAATTGATGAATTATTATAATAACCGCCTTGCTTACTTTGAAAAGGCGGTTTTTTAGTGCTATATTAAAGTAGAAAATGCTAAGCTTAATATATAACTGAGGTTTAAAATGCATAAATCATCACAAAAAGGAAACGTATTAGTTGCAATGGTCATTATAATTGCGTTTCTACTTGCTTCAATGGCCGCAGCCGCTTTTTATTTTAATTCTCTTCCTCCTATTTCACAGTTGAAAAATTATCAGCCTACTTTTATGTCTGAAATAGTTTCAAGTGATGGAAAAGTTATTAAAACCTTCGGCGCATTAAAGTATAAAAAGACTACGATTGATGAAATTCCTGTCAACTTAAAAGAAGCTATTATAGCAACTGAAGACAAGAATTTTTATCATCATATCGGATTTGATCCTTTAGCCCTTGTAAGATCAACCCTTTCAAACCTTAGAGCAGGGCATGTTGTTCAAGGTGCCAGTACAATCACTCAACAGCTTGCCAGAATATTGTTTTTATCAACAGAAAAAACAATGGATAGAAAAGTAAAAGAGCTTATAATCGCTTACAGGCTAGAAAAATCTTTACCGAAAGATAAAATTCTTGAAATGTACTTGAATAATGTATATTTGGGTGAAGGAGCTTATGGAGTAGCTTCAGCATCAGATATTTATTTCAATAAAAGTGCAGAAAAGCTTAACTTGGCTGAATGTGCTTTGATTGCAGGTTTACCTCAGGCTCCGTCTGTATATTCTCCTTTCCAGAATATGGATTTGGCAAAACAAAGAAGGCATCAAGTTCTTGAGCGTATGGTGAAAATGAACTTTATTACAGAAGCTCAAGCAGAAGAAGCAAATAATGCACCTGTTCACTTGAGTCAAAATCATAGACCTTCTGCAATTAATAGAGCTCCTTATTTCGCAGATTATGCGATGAAAGAGCTTAGAGATGAAATTGGAATAACCGAACAAGAAATAATTCAGGGTGGTTATAAGATTTTCACTACCTTAGATTATAAAGCACAATTAGAAGCTCAAAAAAGTATAAGAGATAATCTTTCTAAATGGGGATTAACAAGACATTCAGATGAAGCCTCATTTGTTTCTCTTGATTCAGCTACAGGAAAAATTCTTGCGTACTTAGGCGGAAAAGATTATGACATAAGCCAATATGACAGAGCTTCTCAATCAATAAGACAGCCTGGTTCAGCGTTTAAAGTTCTTGTTTACATTACTGCAATCGAAAGAGGGTTAAAGCCTGATTCACTATATGACGACAGACCTTTAACCATAGGCAATTGGTCGCCACACAATTATAGCCATAGATACAGAGGTAAAATAAAATTATCTGATGCACTTGCATTTTCTTCAAACGTTGTTGCCGTAAGACTTATAACTGATCTTGGCGTTGATAGCGTAATCAGCATGGCTAGAAGACTTGGATTAACAACACCGATTGCAACTGATCCTACTATTGCATTAGGTTCAAGTGGTGTTAAAAATATAGAGATGACTACTGCGTATGGAGTTCTTGCAAATGGTGGAATAAGAGTAAAACCTCACGCTATTGAAAGAATTGAAACCGCTAACGGACAGGTAATATATGAAGCATCTAATGTCGGAGAAAGAGTTTTAAGTCCTGAAACCGTATCCCAAGTTGTACAAATGATGAAAGGTGTCATGAAAAAAGGTACAGCCAGATCAGCCAATCTTGGAAGACCTTGTGCCGGTAAAACAGGCACGACAGATAGTTATAAAGATGCATGGTTTATAGGATTTACTCCTGAAGTTGTTACAGGTGTATGGGTTGGAAATGATAATAATGCCCAACATCATGGATTAACAGGGGGGACTGCTCCTGCTGCTATATGGAAAGAATACATGACTTCAGTTATGGCAAATAAACCTGTTACTGACTTCACAAATCCTGGAGTTCCTATAACTGCTAATAACAAGGTTCAGCAAGACACTTCAATGCAGGATTTACAGAATTTTGAAAATAGTAACCCAGCTGAAAGTGTTCCTGCTAATTCAGTTAATCCTGAAACAGTTGATGTGAATAATGCTGATGTAAATGAAAATTACAATAATAACTCCTCTCAAGGCAGCAGTGCTCCAGTTCCACAGGCTAGACCTCAGCAGACAAAAACGATTCAGCAACCTAAAGTCCAATATAATCAGCCTAGCACTACTGTTGGGCCACCAGTTCCCGAGAGTACAGACAATTCGGAAAACTAAAACAATACATAATAAAATAAAGCGGGATGTAAGTCCCGCTTTATTCGTTATAAGAAAAAAATTTAATTGTTTGCGTTTTCAGATTCTTTTGCAATAGCTTCCTGTACTTTTTTTAATAGATCATCTCCTTTTTTTTGAATTTCATCCATTACATCAGAAGCCTTTGCTTGTAAATCTTTTAAAGATGACTCTGTATTTGCTTTAACATCGCCGGATGTTTTTGCTATCAGGTCTCTAGTTTCTTCACCTGATCTCGGTGCAAGAATTACACCAAAAACACCGCCTACTAATCCACCAATTACGAAACCTGCTAAGAATTTTCCTACTGACATAGTATACTCCTTATATTTATGTATTACTTAGACTTTCTTCTATTTTCTAATAAAACTTTAAAGCCTGCTAATAGTCCTTCTTTCAAACTAGAAGCTACAACTTTTGCTTTATTTGCAATATTCTCAGCTGAATCTGAAACGGCATTTAAGCTGGTGCTGAACGCACTATTTATTTTATTTACATTTCCGTCCATGCTGAGTGTTACTGAATTTATATTTGCCAGTGTATATTTTAATTCTTTTAATGTCGGTTCAATTTCCTTCTTGAATAAGGTTGTTAATACTTGCAGTGACTTTGCAAGATTTGAAAGATCCATTAATAGTTTTACTAAAAAAACTGAAATAAATATTAGCATTACTATTGTTGTATATATCATAAACTCTAGCGGTTGCTGAATATTTTGTGATAAATTTTCCACAGAATTTTTCTCCTAGACACTATAATCTGATTCAAGCTCTTCTTTTCTTTTAGCCGCAGCTAATTTAGCAGCCTTAATAGCATTATTTATTTTGCCAAACTGACTTTCAAAGCTATATTTAAGTTTTACAATCATTTCTTTACTTTTGGCTTCTGTTGTTCTATATTCTTCAGGCATATCATCTACAAATCTGTTTAAAGTAGCTTTAAGCTCTTGCCTGACTTCTTCTCCTGATTTTGGAGTGGTCAAAAGTGCTGCTACGGCTCCAGCTGCTACGCCCGCTAATAAACCAATACCGAATACTACCGCACAGTCAGAAGATTTTGACATTTTTACCTCCAATCTAAAAAAAACTCTCAACTGATTAACATTTTGTTACAATAATAAATATATCACAACGAATTGATTATTGTAGTCATTATTCTTTTTCTATAGTTCCATAGCTTTGAAACGAGAGAAAAAACGACAAATTTATTTTTAATTAGGCCCCCGCCTTTAAATTTCCATTTAATTATTGCTGAAACAATTACACCTGCCAGATAACCTAATTCTTGTGAATCTAACGGTTTTATTTTGAATTTATCATCGATTTCATCATTTAAAACAGATAAATTCTTTCTAAACTCAATCATTTTATAAGGCATTTCGTATAATAATTCATCAACAAGTTCTTGTTTTTCCTGAACCCATTTACTTGCTTTAAATATTGAGTAAATTATAAGATAGAAAACAGCAACTTCTATAAAAATAGCTATTATAATATGATTGTGTGTAATCATAAGTAACGAAATCAACCCTTTCTTGACATACTTTTGTTTTTTAAAATTTATTATAACATATAAAATTCAAATGAGTTTAAATCTTAAGGTAAAAATGATTTTAAAAAAATTACCTGATTATACTAATTTTAGATATAATAAATATGGTCAACATAGCTAAAGGCTTTAATAACAATAAAATTAAACTTGCACACCTGATGAATATAATTTATAAATGGCAGATAAAAATGAACAAAAAAATCGTTTACAAAACTTCAATATTAATGACAAAATTATCAGATTTAATTTTAAAAACAATTAATCCTGCAGGCGGAACAAGCCTTCCCGGTATGGTTGCAAGAAAAATATCTCCTGATATTTTATCTTATCTTGTTTCTCAGCGAAAAAAAGAATTAATCAGCATTACAGGCACTAACGGTAAAACTACTACATCGGGTTTTATTGCTTCAATTATTAAAAATAACGGATTTACACTTGCTCATAACAGAAAAGGAGCAAATATGCTGAATGGCATTACTGCGGCAATTGTAAAAGAAAGTTCGTTAAATGCTACTCTTGATGTTGATTATTGCTTATTAGAATCTGATGAGGCTTATCTGCCCAAACTTACCAATGAAATTAAGCCTGATATTATACTGGTAACAAATTTATTTAGGGATCAACTTGATAGATACGGTGAGCTTGACACGACAGCAAAAAAAATACGTGAAGCAATAAATAATACTTCATCTGCAAAGCGGTTTAAACTTCTATTGAATGCAGATGACCCTATTGTTAGTAATATTACGCCTGATGATAAGAATATAAATAAAATTTATTATGGTCTTGAGGAAGTAATAATCAAAAATAGCAATGAAGAAGTTGAATCTCCTAAAGAAATTGCAAGTTGTGCTTGCGGTCAAAAGTTTCAATATGAAAAGATTTTTTATGGACATTTAGGTTTTTATTATTGTAGTTGCGGTATTAAAAGACCTTTACCTCATATAAAAGCTAAGGCTGTTGTTGACACTGATTGTTCAACTTTAGACATATCAACGGAAAGTGGAGAAGTATTTTCTGTTAAAATTGATATGCCTGGTCTTTACAATATTTATAATGCATTGGGAGCTATTGCCACTGCGTTAGAGCTGGGTATAGCTCCCAATGACATTGCTAAAGGTTTAAGCAGTTATGATACTGTTTTTGGAAGAGCTGAAAATATCAGCTTAAATGGAAAACAGGCTATTATTCAGCTTATTAAAAACCCTATCGGAGCAACAGAAGTACTCAGAACCGTAAATATTGACCCAAATTCAAGACTTTTAATTATAATCAATGATAATTATGCTGATGGGCGAGATGTTTCATGGCTGTGGGATGCTAATTTTGAGCTTTTAAGTAATCATGTCAATGAAATAGTGGTTAGCGGAGTAAGGGCTTCAGATATGGCTGTAAGGCTCAAATATGCGGGTATTGATCCAGATAGAATAAAAGTAATTGAAAATATGGATAAAGCTTTGGATTATTCCGTAAAAGTGACTAATAACGATGAAAAACTTTATATTTTACCTACTTACACTGCATTATTAAAACTTCAGGGAATTCTAAGAAAATATAATAAAAAGTCTTTCTAAAAGAAAGACTTTTTAAAAAGAATTAAAGTTTGCTGTTTAATATGCGGTTACATCTTGAATAATATAGCAATCATCTTGATTAAATTCAGCTACGCAGTTTTTGCCGTTTCTTTTTGCAAAATATAATGCTTTATCAGCTTTAGAAATAATTTCTTCTTGAGTATTTGCATCATCAGGAAAAGATGAGATACCAACACTTATTGTTGGTCTGACGATGCTGCCGTCTTTTGTCGTTACAGCAATTTCTTCAATATGATGTCTTAATCTTTCAGCAATTTTTCTTGAACTTTCTTTTGCCGTTTCAGGTAAGATAATTGCGAATTCTTCACCACCATATCTGCAAGCCATGTCAATTTTCCTAACAGTTCTTAATATGACCTGTGAAGTCTGTCTGAGGACTTCATCGCCAACTTGATGTCCATAAGTATCATTTATGTTTTTAAAATTGTCTATATCCATCATGAGCAGGCTTACTTTGTGTCTATACCTGTTAGAACGACGAATTTCGTTATCTAATAAATAATGGAAATGTCTGTATATAAATAATTTTGTAAGACCATCAGTAGTTGCAAGCTCATAAAGTTGAGCATTATTAATAGCTATAGCTGCCTGATTTGCTAAAGCGCCCATAAAATCAAGATCATCTTGATTAAAGAATTTTCCATCCTGTTTATTGGTAATGTTTATTACTCCGATAACTTCTTCTTTAACTATTAAAGGAATACAAAGAATAGAATCTACTTTTGATTCGGTTGATTGTTTAAATCTAGGGTCATCAGAACCTAAATTTGTAATAATAGCTCTTTTTGATTGAAATACATTTCCTGCAATTCCTTCGCCGATTTTAATTCTTGTACATTCAAAGATGCCTTCATTAATTTTCTCTTCAACTTCTTTATCGGGAATTCCATAAACAACCTTGACGGCTAAATCTTCCGTTGTAGCATCATATAGCATTAAAGAGCCTTTTTGCGCTCCTATATTCTGTACTGCTTTGCCAAGAATAATTTTTAACAGTTTTTTTAAATCATCAATAAAGTTCATCGCTTGACCGATGTTGTAGAGAATAGAAATATTGTGAAGTGTTTTTTGTAGTTCGGTCGTTTGAGATTCACGAGCTTCATGTTGTTTATGTTTCCATAAAGGGCTTGAAATCTGACTTGATGCCTTTTTGATAAAGCTTATATCTTCTTCTGTATATCTCTCAGATTGATTTTTTCTTCCTAATGTAAGAATGGCAATGACTTCACCTTCTTGAACAAAAGGAACCCATAACATTGAGTGAAGATCGTTTAATTTATTTCTTTCAAAAAACTGATTATAAATATTTTTTTCTTCCTCATCAATAACTAGAAAAGGAATTCCATTCTCTATAATTTGCCAAATACCTTCACCCTTATTGATAAATTCAAATGAGCAAAAATCACTTAGGTTTTCATCACAAAGAACTTTAAATTTATCTCCATCAGGAGCAAAAAAGGCAACGCCTTGCGGATCATAATGTAATTTTATGAACTTAATGAATTTTTCAGCTAAAGTGTAAAAACTATCTGTGCTGTTAATTAGATTATTAACTTCAAATAGTTTGTTCAATTCAAAGACTTCTCTTTTAAGTTTTATAAAATTTTGAAAAAAACTTTCACTTGATAAAGGATCCGACATTTCTCTTCCTAATTCTTGCCCTAAAAATCGTTACTTTTTGATTATAAATAATTATATCCTAAATGTCTATTTTAAACTAAAATAGGAGATTATTATGTAGAGATATAGTCTAATTATATGATATTTTAAGAATTATAGAATAAAGTTTAGGTGGATTTATGATGAATTTTGAAGAAATAAGAGAACATTTTCCTGTATGCCGTAACTTGATTTACTTTGATAACGCAGCTGTTGCTCCAATTCATACATTAAGCATTAAATATGCTGATGATTATTTAGATCATTTTTTAAATTACGGATTTAGAGATTATGATACATGGTTCAATAAATACGAAGAAATAAGAGAAGGTCTTGGAAAATTTATAGGAGCTAAAAAATCTGAAATAGCTTTTATAAAAAATACTTCTGCGGGGATTTCTGTTTTTGCAAATGGTGTGGACTTTAAAGATGGCGATAATGTTATAATTCCAAATATTGAATACCCTGCAAATGTTTATCCATGGTTAAATCTAGCATCCAAAGGTGTTAAAACTAAGTTTTTAAAAGCTGATAACGGTTACATTGATCTTAATGCATTAAGTGCACTTATTGACTGTAATACACGAGTTCTTTCAATCAGTTGGATAGAATTTGTAAATGGATTTAAAAATGATTTAAAAGCTATATCAGAACTTTGCATGCAAAAATCTTTAGAGTATGGAAGAAAAATTTACTTTTGTGTAGATGCTATTCAAGGCTTAGGGGCTTTTGATATTGATGTAAAGGCTTTAAATATTGACTTTTTAGCGGCTGACGGACACAAATGGTTTTTAGCTCTTGAAGGAGCAGGATTTTTATATTGTTCTGAAGACATAATTGATGAAATTAAACCTGCATCTGTGGGCTGGAAAAGTGTTGAAAATCCTTTGGATTTTACTGATATTAATTTTACTCTTCAAAAGACAGCTAATAAATTTGAAGAAGGTACTTTAAATGTTGTTGGTATTCTTTCACTTGGTGCAAGTTTAGATCTTTTTAATTCAATAGGCATAAAGAATATTGAGGATAGAATACTCTCTCTAAGTAATTATGCAGTTGAAAAAATCTCTCAAAAAGCTGAATTGAAAAGTTATCGGCAAGAAAAGCATCGTTCGGGAATCATATCATTTGTTACAAAAGATATTGAGAAAGATTTCTTAAAGCTGCTTGCAAACAAAGTACAGCTATCAAAACGAGGCGAGATGTTAAGAATTTCTCCGCACTTCTATAATACTCATGAGGAAATTGATAGATTTGTGGATATGCTTTAAGTTTTATACATCAAAAGAGCTACCCCTTTAGTTATGCTATTGTCAATATCGAAGTATGCTTTTGGATAGGACGATTGGGGAATACGTCCATGAGAATGAATTTGGTTTTATATAGTCAGTGCATATTCCACTCTCACTCATAAACTGTTTTCTTAAAGATCGGATTTACTTTTCTGGTCTTTTTTTTTATCTTTAAATAAGTATGATAATTCTTTTAACTAAAAAATTAAAATAAATATTGAGTCATTATGGAAAATAACTATCTAAAAATAAATATTGTTGATGTAAATGAAATAATTTTAAGTTTACAAACTAATAAAAATGACTTTATAAAAAATCACATTAAACATACTAAAATTAAAAATATTGAATTTACTGTTAATAACTGTGTTTATGGGCAAGAAGTTATTTCATTTTGCTGTTTTATTAAAATACCTGTTTGGGAATTAAAATTGAGAGAACTGCTAAAGCCATTTCAACTGATAGATTTAGGTAATCAAATATTTGAAATAAAGTTTAACGATAAACACGTTAGTTATTTAAAATATCAGAAAAATTTTGGTATATATATTTTTAATGGACGACCTGATCTCTTTTCAAAAATGAAAAAAGAGAACTTTATTAATATAAATTATTTTGAAGAAACATTTCAAAATACCATTAATTTTGTGGAATTATTTTTAAATCTGATATATAAAGATAATATTCATTCTAAATTAGAAATAATGCCCTCAGCTAATAGAAAAAAAACAGAAACATTGGAATATAAAAAAACAAAAGAACTTCCTGAATCACTAAAACGCTTTTATAAAAGAATTGGACACAATCAATGAGCAAAAAAATCAGACAAATAGCTATATACGGAAAAGGCGGCATCGGAAAATCAACCACTTCTTCAAATTTAACTGCTGCGATTAGCTATATGAATTTCAACCTTGCTCAAGTCGGTTGTGACCCTAAATCTGATTCTGTTAATTCACTTGTAAAGGGTGAATTTATAAAGACTGTTTCAGATTTAGTTAGAGATTATGGAGAAAGTGAAGAAACTTTATTAGAGTCAGTAAGGCAAGGTTTTAATAATATTTCTTGTATTGAATCAGGCGGACCAGAACCGGGACAAGGATGTGCAGGCAGAGGTGTTTTAGTTGCGCTGAATTTAATTGAAAAATATAAAATTTATAAAAAATTCAATATAGATTTTGTTGTATATGACGTACTTGGGGATATTGTCTGTGGTGGCTTTGCTCAGCCTGTAAGGCAAGGTTTTGCTGAAGAGATATACATTGTGACCAGCGGTGAATATATGTCGCTTTATGCGGCTAATAATATTGCTAAAAGTATTAAATCCTTTGCTGAAAGTGGATTGAATTCCAGACTTTGCGGAATAATTGCAAACTTGAAAAATACTGAAAACGAAAAAGATACTATTGAAGAATTCTCAAAAAAACTTAATGTTCCTGTTATACATTATGTTCCACGTTCTAAATTGGTACAGGATGCAGAATTTCAAGGAATGACAGTTATTGAGGCTTTTCCTGACTCAGAACAGGCTGAACAATACTTTGAATTGGCTCATAATATAATAAATAATACAGTTAAAAACATTCCAACTCCTTTAAATAAAGAGGAATTGCTTAATTTAACACAAAAATATAGGCAAAATTATGTCAGATAAAATAAAAACGAAATATAATTGGGTAAAAGTTTCTGAAATGTATGACGAAACTCCTAATCTTAACTCCAATTATGCTAAAAATTGCACACATAAAGGCTATGAGGGTTTGTGGTGTAAACTAATTAAAGCAGTAACCTCTTATGGAATGACCAACGACTGCGTAGCGGTAATCCATGGGCCTACTAACTGTGCCTGGGCTGTTAGGAATTTCTGTTCTACCAATTATAGCCTATATTACGGTAATTCTTTCTTGCATATGCCTACAACTGCTTTGAATAACAGTTCAATAGTAAATGGCGCTGAAAAAGAACTTATAGACACTCTAATTGAGGTGGATAAAACTTATAAACCTCAACACATAGCAGTTTTTGATACTTGTTCTACCTCTTTAATAGGCGATAATATTCAAAATTGTATTAACGAAGCTCAATTAAAATGTGCGGCTAAAATTAATTTTATTGAGGGAGCAGGGTTTTCTTCACCTCCATTAGGGCAATCTATTCAGGAAACTGCTGTAAAATACGGTGAAATCATGGAAAAACCTGTGCACATAATTCCTAAATCCGTTAATATTCTTGGACAATACAAAGAGGGGCATTGCAATAAAAAAAAGAAAAAAAGGGGTAAATATCCCGATGATGCTCAAGAGTTAGTGAGATATATCGAGGCATTAGGGCTTAATATTCATAGAGTTCTGATATCAGGCGATTATGAATATATTAAAACAGCACCAGAGGCTTTAGTAAATGTGATAAGTTGCCCAACATGGGGACTACCACTTGCTAAGACAATGAAAGACATGTTTGATACTCCTTATTTGCCGCATTCTGTTCCGACAGGCATTGAGTCAACTTGCAGGTGGATAAGGGATTTGGCCTATTTTACGGATACGGTTGATGAAGCTGAAATTCTTATAAATAAAGAATTAGAGCTACTTAATTTGATTTTTGAAAAAGCAAAAACTCTTGTAAATGGAAAAACAGCCCTCATTGAATGTGGAAGAAATTCTATGACAGCCTTTGCAAGGCCGATGGCATTGGCAAGATTTCTTCAAGAGCTTGGAATGAAGCCGTATTTGTTCGGATTGCATCCGTTTGAGCTTAAAGCTAAAGGCATTGACCTTGATTATTTCTTGTGGGATGGCTTTAATCCTATGATTTTAAGCGATCCGTATCATTATCAAAATCCCACTAATATTGCTAATGTGATAAAAGATCTTGAATTAAAAGAAGAAGATTATGTCTATTTTTCACAAGATGTTTTTCCTATGGCAAAATCGGGAGAGTTTGACCCGTCCTCAAATGCTAAGGTTGAAGTAAGTGTTCATTTAAGAAGAGTTTTTAATTCGCCCGGTAGAGGTGTCGGTTTTAAGGGAGCTGAAGCACTTTGTCAGAATATTATAGAGTCGGTTTTAATGGCATCAAGAAAAACAAAACCAACTCTTTATGGTAGAGTTCACGGTGAATTTTATGATTAAGAATAATTTTAAAGACTTAATGCAACCCGGAAGTTTTATAGGAGCAACTTTAACTGCTTCGGGTATTAAAAACGCCATTATAATTTTTCATGGGATTGCAGGCTGTAATATCGAGGCAATACATTTCAGATCAGACCAGATTCCGGGTGGGCATTATGTTCCTATAATACCGACAGGTTTAAACCAGACAGATTGCCTTTATGGGGGCTATGAAAAACTTATTACCACTTTGAGGGATACTTTAAATTCTTCTATAAAACGAGGGCGACCACCAGAAGTTGTATTTATTTTTACAAGCGATGCTACTTCGATAATAGGTGATGATATAGAACGAGCCGCTAATGTTATAGAAGCTGAAACAAGTATTAAAACTATAGCAATTGATTGTCCCGGATTTGCAGGCGGAACAGCTCATGGTTGCGATATTACGGCTGAGGCTATTTTTGAAAAATTCTTATACGAAAATAATTCTGAATTAAAGGATAAAAATGGAATTAACATAGTTTTCCCATATTTAATGGGTTCAAAAAACTGGGTTAATGACCATGATGAAATTGTAAGACTTCTTGAAGCCTGTGATGTTAAAGTAAATACAGTTTTATCAAGAAATTTAAAGATAAAAGAATTAGACAAATTTTTTAATTCTAAAGCAAATTACAATCCTTCCTCAGAGAATATCCCTTCTCTGGAAAAATATTCAGAAACTTATGACATAAAAACCATTAATAACAGCATACCTTTGCCTATTGGTATAGCAAATACCGAAGAATGGCTTGTATATATGGCAAAAAATTATGGAAATTTCGAAAAAGCTAAAGAAATTTTAAAGCAGGATGCAGATTTTATAAATTCTCAACTTAGATATAACTATAATTTCAGCTGGATAAGCACGTTAATGCATGGAAAATATTGTTCAATTTTAGCTCATGCTAATTTTGCGGCATCACTAGCCAGATGTTTATATTGGGATTTTGGGATAATTACTAAAGTTATCGGTATTGTTGCAGAAACTCAACAGGCAATAGATAATGCTTTAGAGCTTTTAGAGCCACTTAAAGAGTTTTTTGATATGGAAATCCTTATTAATCCGACTTATCATGAATATGGTCAAATGATGACTTCTAAAAACGTTGATTTTTCTATTGGGGCAATTCAAGATAAACCTTTATCTTTGGGATTAAAAGTGCCTCATTTATCTCTTGGTGGATATTACTTTTATAATCAATATAATTTTATTCCTTATCCAAATATGGGAATAAGAGGAGTATTAGGAATTATTACAGAACTATCAAGAGTTTTAGAAGATGCTTTTTATTTAAAAGATATGTTGTCTGAATATTCATACAAGGGCAGGGAGGAAAATATTGAAAGCAGCTGTTCTACACCAAAATAATAATTTTTTAACGATAGAAGAAGTCGAGCTTCCTCTAATTAATGATGATGAAATTCTTGTAAAAGTAATCGCATGTGGTGTTTGCCATACAGATTTGCACTATATAGATCATGGAGTGGATACTTTTCAATCAAAGCCTGTTATTTTAGGGCATGAAATATCTGGAATAGTTGAAGATAGTAAATCAGAGTATTTTGAAATTGGTGATAAAGTCTTATTACCTGCTGTTTACACCTGTGGAGAATGTTCATTCTGCTTGAAAGGAAGAGAAAACCTATGTAAAAACTTTACTATGCTTGGTAATTCTATCAATGGAGGCTTTGCCGAATATATTAAAGTAAAAGCAAAAGATTCTATAAAACTTCCTGATTCTATGCTTTTAGAGGAAAGTTGCATCATTGCAGATGCTGTTTCAACCCCATATTATGCAGTTGTACACAGAGCTAAAGTTGCAAAATATGAAAATGTTTTAATAGTAGGTTGTGGTGGTGTTGGAATAAATGCTGTTCAAATTGCTTCAATGCTTGGGGCAAATGTAATAGCGTGTGATATTAATGATAATAAGCTGAAAATTGCCAAAGAATTAGGTGCAAAACATACAGTGAACTTGGCAAAAGATGATTTAAAAACGTTCTTAAAAGATAATAAAATTACTATAAATAAAGCGTTTGAAATAATCGGGCAGCCCAAAACGATTGAGCTGGCTTATAAAATGTTAGGAGTTGGCGGAAAACTTTGTATAATTGGCTATACTAATCAAAATATCAATATAAATCCTGCTAAAATTATGTTCTATGAGCAAGAAATAATTGGCTCATGCGGATGTCCTCCACGAATATATCCTGAAATTATTGAATTGGTTGAAAAAGGTAAATTAAATCTATCAAAAGTGATAAATAATAAATACTCTCTGGATGCTGTTAATAAAGCTTTTGACGAGCTAAGAAGCGGAAAGATTCTGCGTAATATCATCTTGCCTAATAGTAAAATATAGTCTTTAGCCAGAAATATATTACTCTATCTGATAAGCTACTGGCTAATTTGAAATTTAAGATATATCTGAAAAAATATTGTTGGCTCAAACTATGAGCATTAAATATTTTAGAGGGTGAAATGGTAGAAGTATTAGATAAATCGATTGCAAGCATGTTAATTAATTCAGAAATTCAAATTATAGATTGTCGGATTGAATTTATTACTTATCTAAAACAAATTTTTATAAAAAACTTAGCTAGGGCTGTTGATTGGAATAAAATTTTTGATTTTAGTCTTAATTTTCTCTTGAAAATGAACTTAATTTCTATAAAAGTTAAAAATATAGAAAATTTAAGTTTTGCTCAGGCTAAATATCCGGATATTTATTATTGCCTACAAGGAAGAACTTTAGATTTAATAATAAGTTATATTTTATCAAAACATGTTATTTGCTCTCAGATGATGTTGAATTTTGATAGTAAAAAAGAACTTAATGAAGCAAATAATTTATATTCTTGCATAGAATTTCTTAGAAGAAATAAAGGTTCTGTATGGGTTGGTATTGATAAAAAACCTACTGATAAAATAGCAGAAGCTTATTCTTATGGTGATAATATGTCGTATATTTGCTCAAATCTAAGCGGAATAAATATATTACCGATTTCTCATAAATTTAAAATAAGTAAAAAAATTGAGATATATTTTGAAGTTGGTAAACCAATAATATTAGGCTCAAATGATTTCAATGAAGAAGAACTGTCTGCTATATTTGAACAAGAAATTAAATCATTAGCCAATCAACAAAAAGAACAAATTATTAATAATGATTTTAGCGGTTATGATTATTCTTTAATATAATTTCTTCATAAAAAAGAGTTTTGCCATTTTCTTTTATGCAAAACTCTTTTTTTTATAAAATTAAATATGTTTATTTAATAATCTGAATTAGAAACGTAATCTTCTTCATCTTTAAGACTGGATAAATCATCTTGATAGATTGCTTCAAATCCGTCAGGTAACATATCTTCATCTGGCCAAACAGTTGTATCATCAAAAATACATTCAGTTAAATTTTGAGTGGTACTTAGATCACTACTTGAAATGTCTGCACTTGAAAGGTCAGCACCGCTGAAGTCAGCTTCTTCAAATTCACATTTTTGAAGAATTGTGCTCATAAATTTAATTCCGTTAAGAATTGAATTAGTAAAATCACAATTTTTCATTGTAGTACCGGTTAAATCTATAGAGGTTAAATCACTGCCGATAAATTTTACATTTTTAACATACATATCTGTAAAATCCGAACCAGTTAAATCGCAGTTGCTTAAATCAGCATCTTTCAACTCACATCCTCTAAAATCAAGTTCTGTAAGGTCTAACAAATCAGATACATCGTTAGGTCTTACTTTGTTGAACTCATCAATTGAGCCATTTCTTAAGAGTTGAAATAAATCATCTTTCTTCATAAAAAACCTCTTAAATTAAAATATTCATTTGCATCGCTAGGAGTACAGCCTGTGTTCTATTTGAAACGTTTAATTTTTTGAAAATGCTGTTCAGGTGAGTTTTGACAGTCACCTCTCTTACAAAGAGTTTATCAGCTATGTCTTGATTGTTTGCACCCTGAGCAACCATTTTTAAAACTTCTTTTTCTCTTGTTGTAAGCGGTGCAATTGGCTCATTTGTAGTGAATGGAAGGTTTAACGCTTTTGATTGTGTTTGTTTACTGTTCCAGTTTGATCTTCTTAAAAGAGCTTCTACTCTAGCCAATAGATTTGGTAACGCAAACGGTTTGACTATATAGTCATCAGCTCCAAATTTCAAGCCTGAAATTTGTTTTTGTTCACTATCTATTGCCGTAAGCATAATGATAGGAATATCTTCAATTTCTTTAGTATTTCTTATTGCCTTTAATGTTTCCCAGCCGTCCATATTTGGCATCATAACATCAAGAATTATCATATCAATACTATTATTTGGTGCTGATATGATTTTTAGTGCCTGCAATCCATCAGTAGCAACTACAATTTCGTAACCGTACATCGGAAGCACATCGCTTAGGTATTTTGGATTATCATCTACAATTAAAATTTTAGCTATGGAAGACATTTAATACTATCCTAATGTTATATAAAACTACGCTACCAAATATTATAGCAGGATTTGAATAAATTGTTAAACTATACCATCTTTTAATGCTTTTATTGCAGCTTGAGTCCTGTCATCAACAGATAGCTTTTGAAGTATATTACAAACATGAGCTTTTGCGGTATGTATACTTACAAAAAGTTTTTCTGCTATCTCTGCATTACTAAAGCCATCAACAATAAGTTTAAGAACTTCTAATTCTCTTTCTGTCAACTGGATTTTTTCAGAAGGTTCTTCATCTAAAGCATTTTCAGTTGTTTTATTTCCTCCTATTTCCACCGATGTTAAACACTTACCACTTTTTATTGATTTTAAAACTACATCTGCAATAGCAGGATCTAACCATGCTGCACCATCATAAACTGATTCTATTACATGAAGAAGTCTGTCAGGTTCTATATCTTTCAGGCAATATGCATTAGCACCTGCTGTCAATGCTGTCCATACTTCGCTTTCATTGTTGTGAGAGGTAAGAATAATGACTTTTGTTTTAGTGTCATTATTCTTAATTTCTTTTGTCGCCTGAATACCGTTTATTCCCGGTAAGCCAAGATCCATAAGGATAATATCAGGTTTTATTTCTTTAGCTAATTGAACACCTGTTTCACCATCTTCAGCTTCATAAATATTTGTAATATTGCCTAATGATTCTAGTGCAGTTTTAAGCCCAAACCTTGTTAGGGTATGGTCTTCTATGATTAATACGCGTATGTTTTTAATTTTATTCAATCTGTCATCCTATGTACATAAAATAATACCTGATCTGTCTATTTTATTTTAATTGATTTATGGCAATCTATCAATTGTAAATGTGTTTTAAATTTACATTTTTACAGATAAATAATAAGTTTGCAGATTATTTATGAGGCTATAGTCTACAAGTTGTAGTGCTTAAATATAAATTTATAAAGCTATCCATTTTTTATAATTTTCAGTTTTATTTTAATTTAATTTGAAAGATTGTTTTTTTATTGAAAATAAACGTAATTTTGCTGTGATTTTTATTAAAAAAATCACATATAGCCAATTGTGGAATGTTCTTTCAAAATTTTACGATTAATATAATTACTGAAATTCATAATCATTTAGAATAAATATAGTCGCTATAAAATATTTGGCAGTAATTAATATTAAATTAATAAATATTTACAAAAAAAATAACTTTTTAACTATTCATTTTTTTTATATTTGGTTTTTATGCACATGGATATTTTGAATGAGTTAGAAAAACACACAAAGTTACTTTGTACTAGTCTATGTTACAAAGAGAAGGAGACCTTTAAATGATCACATTGAAAAAAAGAGAAACTGAAAGAGAAACATTACGTAATTCAGACGAATTTGAAAAGTATTTAAAGGAACAACGTTCAAAGACAACCTGCAATGGTATGGAATTGGCTCCATTCAGCTGGTACATGAAGGCATTAGGCTTATCATAACTTCTAAATAAAATTAAAAAAAATGACTCTGTTTTTAATACAGAGTCATTTTTTTTGTTACTTCTTTTTTAATTTACTTATGAAAATTGGTTCTTTGCTTTTCTTTTTTTGAAGCGTTTTATGGTTTTTGATCAGATAATCAATCATTATTTTAAATTCTTTAGTATGAACTTCTTCAAAAATTAATTTATTCAAATCAATTTCATTAAGTTTTTTTATTATATTTAATCTGTATTCGTCTTCATTGATTAGCTTTAAAATTAAATTTATATATTCTTCGTCATTATGAGTTATTAATTCTTCTAATCCTAAAATTCTTAATAAAGATGAAGCTGATCTGTTGAAAAACTTTTTCCCTTCATATGCAACCAAGGGTTTTCTCAGATAAACCATATCTACAGCTGTATTGTATCCTCCATAAGGGTAGGAATCAATTGATATATCGGATTCTTCAATTAATGACATATAGGTATTATAGTTTACATTGCGGATAAGCTCAAAATTTTCTATGCCTAATACTGAAGCAATTTCATTTTTAAGAGGAATAAAGCAATTATATCTGGTGGGACCTGATGCGCCATAAATACGGAATAATACTTTTTTCTCTGATTTGTCTATAATTTTCTTTAAATTTTGCAGCATAGGATAATTTATTTTCATAGCACCCCATGAGCAGGAGATTATAAATTTATCAGTCTTGTTTTGAATATTTTTAATTTCATATTGAGGAAGTGCGGGCGGAGATGCATTTCCCGGCAGAAGAACAAGTCTTTCAGCATAATTTTCTTCAGCAAGTTCAGCAAATTCTACTTCTTCTCCACCGATGAAATAATCTATTTCAGATCCGTAAGTGCTGACTGGATGACCATAGCCTGCAATTTGTATCGGAGCTATCCTTAGATTTGAAAGATAGATACTTTCCGCTCCTAGTCCAATATCAGGGTAATAAATTAGCATATAATCATTGTCTATAACAGCACTTAAATCTAATTTTCCATTAATAAATTTTATGTTTTTTACTTCATTGAACAAACCTTTCTCTATTTCGGGATAAGGCTCTCCTGTATTGATAAGAGTAAGCTCATAATTATCTTTCAATGATTCTACAAATCCGTAACACGTCCTGTATATTGAGGATCTTGCATTCCATCTTTTTGTTATTACTGCAATTTTCTTTTTATTATGTGAATTATTTATTGTCAGGTTTTTAAACATAGTTTTAATCAGTTCATTAATTTTGCCTTTGATTTTTTTATCAAGTCCGTCGCCATAATAAGAGCTTATTTGATAGGCAACATGTATTTGATAATGCATGGGGACAAATCTTTCATCAATGTTTTTTAAATGATAAATAAAATTGTCATACATTAATTCATTTACATATCCGCCTATAAAAAAGTAAGCAAGATACCAGCGTAAACCAAATTCGATGTTTGCATCAAAAAGTTCTTTAATATTTATTCTAATAGTATTTCGTGCAGAATATAAAATTAATATTTTTAAATAATTATTTGGTTGGTTTTGTAAAATTTCTATATAAGTATCTGTATTTTTAAGGCGAGTCATTGCCACTAAATTAGATATAACCATATTTAAGTCTATAAGTGTTCTAGCATAATCCACTCTTACAATATAGTCAGGCTTAGTGAAAAAATACATTAAATTTTCGACAAATATATTTATAAAGTAATAAGAAGAATCATCCATTTTAAAAAGAGTATTGTTTTTGTAATAGACGAGTACTTCTATAAATTTTTGAGTTATTTGGTCATAATTTTTATTCAAATATAACTTCATTAACTCGTCAGAATTAAAACTTCCCACTTTTGAAATATTCATTCGTTATTCCTAAAAAGCTATTCTCTCATTGTGATAACCGCATTATATACTTCTATTCAAAATAACGCTAATAATATTTACTTATATAAGTAAACAGGACGATATTTTTTCGCCCTGTTTATTTTTTATCTTTCAATAAGAATTATAATTTATAAAAGTTTTTAATTCTATCAGTAATCATTTTTAGCCCGTCTTTAAAGTTGTCTTTTGCCTCTTCATTTTGCTTCGGTATAAATGTATTTTCAGGATAGTCCTCAATACAAACTTTAGGTGAATTTGGTTTTATGTAACTTGAATTT
This sequence comes from bacterium, assembly GCA_037137535.1. Lineage (GTDB taxonomy): Bacteria > Cyanobacteriota > Vampirovibrionia > Gastranaerophilales > JBAXKC01 > JBAXKC01. The sequence continues at coordinate 38,655 of JBAXKC010000006.1, forward strand.
TCAATTTCAGGAGGAGTAGGATCGCAATCCAAACTATTTCTTTCTTGTTTTGTTTTGATAATTTTATCTAAAACTTCATCATTGAAAGTAGCATCATGTTTCTGATAAATATCAATAAATGATGGTCTGTTTTGTCCTTTTGTCGGCTTAGTCGTTAAATTCATTAAATCATCAAATGAAATACCGGGATGAGCGTTACCTTCTTTATCAATACCTGTTCCATCTTTTTCATAAGGACAAGCAGAAGATAAAAGATTAAAAGTGTCTTTTTCTAAAATTTGTTTCATATGAGGAGGTTTTGCCATTAAGTCTGCTTTTAGCTGATCTATTCTTGTCTTAACAAGAGTAAGTTCATAATTGAGCTTTCCAATTTTAGAAAGGTTTATTTCATCCTCTGACTTTGCTTCTTCTTTTGCAATTTTAGCTTCTAGTTCTTTTTTCTCATTTTTTTTAGCTTTTAATTCTTTTTCTCTTTCGATATTTTGTGCTTTTACAGGATCAAAGGAATCCTGATACTTTTCAAGTTCTTTGCGCGTTATTTTACCGTCAAGTTTTCTTTCTTGTCCTTCAGAAAGACCTAGTGTCTGGAAATTATCGCTCATGTTTGTGAATACACCTCTTAAGGTGTATGTGTGATTTAATAAATTTGTCATTTGACCCCCACTATTCATAATTATTTGGTTTTATCCAAAAGTATATCTATTTAAAATCCAAATATGATAATAGTGAATAATATTTGGATTGAATTTTAATATTTCTTAATTTTATCCATAATGTTTTGATAATCGGGAATGTCTAAAATAATCCATTCATATAACATTCTTATTTCTTTAAAGTCAACTTCGGTAAAAGCTTTAATTAATGAAGAGTAACTGACGTCATAGGCTTTAGGCATTGTTTTATACTCAAGTTCTTTAATTTTTTTATTAGAAAATCCACTTGTTTCATAATCCCAAATATTTGCATAATTCAAATTTAAGTTAATGCAATATGGCAAATTTTCTTTTCCCAGTGATGTGTCTATTGAAATTAAACCGTAGGTTCTACATAAAATGGGGCGATATTCATATATAGTACAGCTATTTTCTTTATTAAAAGGGCAAGTATATGCAAAATCATGGATATTACTATTATTTTTGATGAAAATTTGTCTGTTTTTATAGATTTCCCAAACTTTTTCATTTAACTCTTTAATATCTTCTTTTGAGAATAAAAGATTAATTCCTTTTTTAATATAGTCATATTCTATGTTTGATATTGGGTAATAAGCGTTTGAACAGCAGTATCCGCACCCTATTTTACATTTAATGTAATCTTTTTGCTCTTTAAAATATGAATTTAATTTATTTGTGATTTCATTAAGCTGTAATTCGTATGTTTTTAACATTAAGACCTTTAATATATTTAAACCTGTTAGCTATTATTTACTTATACAATAAATAAAACTCTTTTTTATTAAAAATATAGCGATTCAGCTAATTTATTTAAAATTTTCATTTTTTCTTCTTGCTCTCTATCTTCTAAAAGCATGTTTATAGCATTTTTATAATCAAGTTTAGATGCTTTTTCTTCATCTAAAATTTGTTCATTAATATTATATTTTTTGCATAATTGTTTAAAATAATAAATTTGTCTGTTTGTTGCTTTGTCTTTAGACATTTTAAATTCTTGAACTTTTTTTCTCTGTATTTTGGCATAATCTTTTTGTTTTTGAATTAATGGAGCTAATTTTTCTTTCTGAGTGAATTTATATTTATTTTCATAAATATATTTTTTACTATCAGCTAAAAAGTTTTCTTCATTTATAAATGCTTCAATCCATGGCATACGAGAACAGTTAATTTCAAGATAGTAACTTTCTTCTTCAATAAGATTATCTAAAATTTCTTCAGTAGATAAAGTATAGTTTTTCTTTGTGAAAATTTGAATGTGTTTACAAAATTCAGATTTTTGGTGACTGGTAAGATAATTGAATATTTTGGACTTTACGCTGAACATTTAGAATAAATCTTCAGGTCTGAAGCTGGAAGTATAATCATCATTTTTGTTTTTTATTTCAGTATGAACAAATTTCGCCAATCTTGTTTTGATTGGATTTGAATGATTAAAAGAAAAGTTTTTAAATGAGTTATTAAGCTCTTCTTTTTCTTTTAATTCTTTATTTTTTGAGAAATCCGCAAAAATTATTTTATCTTTATTATTCATTAATTATTTATCCATCTGACTTTATTTAATATTTTATACCGTACTCGTTAAAATTAGTACCCCCTATATATATAAAGTATTGAAGAAAATTTTTTTTGCCTGTTAATTTTTTTTGAAATAATATTATTTCTATTAACAATAAAATTCACGCTGTTTTGGAGTATGAAATTGAGCTTAAATAATAAAAAAATTCTTATATCGGGTTACTATGGTTTTAATAATTTTGGCGATGACGCCATTTTGCACGTTATTATTGAAGATATAAAGAAAAATATTCCCGAAGCTGATATTACTGTTTTATCGGCAACACCACAAAGAACAGAAGCTGTATACGGAGTTAAAGCAGTAAATCGCTTTGACTTAAAGAAAGTTTTTTCTGCCATTAAATATACTGATGTGTTTGTGAGTGGCGGTGGCAGTCTTTTGCAGGATATTACAAGCTTTAAAAGTCTGGTTTATTATTTAGGTCTGATTTTTACCGCCAAAATGTTAACTAAAAAGGTTTTCATATATGCTCAAGGCATTGGCCCAATAGATAGCAAAATAGGAAGAGTTTTAACACATTTTGTTCTTAAAAGAGCAGATGTTGTTACCGTAAGGGATAATGACAGTAAAAACTTCCTTGATTACCTTGATGTTAATGCAGATGTAACAGCTGATCCTGTTTGGAAAGCGTTAAATCCAGATTCTTTTGATTTTGAAAAATTCGGAATTAAACAAGATAAAATTAAAGTAGGCGTTCAGTTAAGAAACTGGAAAACACTTGATGATAAAGCTACAGAGCTGTTAGCTAAAGCTGTTAATAAAACCTTTGGCGATATGTCCTATCAGATAGTTTTACTATCTTTGCAAGATTCCCAGGATTTAGCTGTTTCTAAGTTGTTTGAATCTAAATTAAAAGTTTTAAATCCTGTAATTGACACAAAAATAGTTTCAAATTTATCAGTACTGGACGGATTAGCAGTAATTTCACAAATGGATTTCATGGCAGCAGTAAGATTTCACGCTGCATTATGTGCTATGAAGTTTAATATACCTACCTTTTGCATTTCTTATGATCCTAAAGTCTCTACATTAGCCGAAGAAGCAGGAGCTCCATGGGCATCAATCAATAAATTAAACTTGGAAGAAATTGAAGCTAAGCTAGAAGATCTTTCGATTAATAAAAGTTTACATGAGGAAAGATTAAGACTTTTCTCAAATAAGAAGCAGCAATTGGCAAATAAAAATGTTGATTTTCTTATGAACATGTTAAAATAATATTAAAATTTATTACATTTCTTGTACTCAGGGTGGGAGATATTGTGAACAATAATGAAACCATAAATACTGAAAGAGCCTTAATTCTTGGTTATCCTGTTGATTTGGTAAATATGGAGCAGGCTTTAAATATTGTAGAAAACTGGAAAAATACTTCCAGCGGTGGGCAAGTTGTTACAATAAACCCTGAAATGATAATGTTTGGCGAGCAAAACCTTGAATTGTCCGATATTTTAAAAAGTGCTGACCTGATAATACCTGATGGTGCAGGAATTATAACCTCTTTAAAAAAATTAAACATTCATAATATAAAAAGATTACCTGGGATCGAATTGTCTGAAGAAATCATTAAAACAGGTGCTGAAAAAGGTTATAAATTTGCATTTTTAGGAGCAGGACCAAAAGTTGCAGAAGATGCATCTATTTGTTTATGTCAAAAATATTCAGGTTTGAACTTTGTATATATACGAGACGGTTATTTTACCGATAACGATGAACAGTCTATTATCGATGAAATCAAACAAGCCGCTCCGGATGTTCTGTTTGTTGCACTTGGTGTACCTAAGCAAGAACTTTTTATAAAAAAATACAGAAATGAATTAAAATCTGTAATAATGATAGGAGTTGGCGGAAGTTTTGATGTTTGGTCAGGACGAATAAACAGAGCTCCTTTGATTTATAGAAAGTTAGGACTTGAATGGTTTTATAGGCTGATATGTCAGCCATCACGATTTAGCAGAATGTTCCCGACTATACCTTTGTTTTTTATAAAAGTGTTTTTGGACAAGAAAAATACAAGAAAAGAGAGTTAAAAATGTCAGAATTCGTATCGCTAAGCAATGAAGAATTGAATGAATTAGCTGCAAGAGCTAAAAATGTCAGACAAAACATTATGAAAATGGTGTCAAATTCAAAATCAGGTCATATCGGCGGCTCAATGTCCTCTGCCGATATTATTACTACACTTTATTTTAAACACATGAGACATTATCCTGACTGGAAAAATAATGCAGATTGGGATAAAAGAGACAGATTTGTTTTATCTAAAGGTCATGCTTCACCTGTATTGTACTCTGTGCTTGCAGAATGTGGTTATATTCCTCAAGAACAATTAATGACTTTTAGAAAATTACATACAAAACTTCAAGGGCATCCTGCTTATGGCTATATCCCTGGTGTTGAAGCGACCACAGGCTCTTTAGGGCAAGGTCTTTCAATTGCTAACGGTATTGCTTTAGCATTAAAACTGGATAATTCAAAATCAAGAGTTTATGCTCTAACAGGTGACGGAGAATTGCAGGAAGGTCAAATCTGGGAAGCTGCAATGACTTCTGCTCACTATAACCTCGGAAATTTAACAGTTATTGTTGATAGAAATACACTCCAAATTGATGGTTGCACAGAAAAAGTAATGGGGGTTGATCCTGTTGATCAAAAATTTAAAGCTTTCGGTTGGGAAGTTTTAACAATTGACGGACATGATTTGAATCAGATTTTTGTAGCTTTGAAACAAGCTGAAAAAATCGGAAATGAAAAACAAAAACCTGTTGCTATCGTAGCTAAAACTGTTAAGGGCAAAGGCGTTTCCTTTATGGAAAATAACAGCGGCTGGCATGGTAAAGCTCCAAACGAGAGCGAATTTGTTGCAGCTATGGAAGAATTGTCTAAATAAGGAGTATAGAGAGATGTTAGTTGATAAATCAAAATTAAGTTCGTTAAGAGGCATTTATGGGGAAACTCTTGTTGAACTAGGTGCTGAAAATAAAGATATAGTTGTGTTAGATGCAGATTTATCCTGCTCAACACAAACCTGTAAGTTTGCAAAAGCTTACCCTGAAAGGTTTTTTAACATCGGAATAGCTGAACAAGATTTAGTCGGAACCGCTGCGGGATTTGCGGCCGCTGGTAAAATTCCTTTTTTAAGCACATTTGCTATTTTTGCATCAGGAAGAGCATGGGATCAAGTAAGAAACGGAATTGCATACCCGAAATTTAACGTTAAAATTGTTGGTACACATGGCGGAATTACTGTAGGAGAAGATGGTGCAACCCACCAAGCTCTTGAAGATATAAGCCTTATGCGTTCTATTCCAAACATGACCGTTATTGTGCCTTCTGACGCAAGAGAAGTAAGAGCTGCTATCAAGTTTGCGGCTGAATATGAAGGACCTATGTATATAAGACTGCCTAGAGGCAATTGTCATGATATTTTTGATGAATCATATTCATTTGAATATCCAAAAGCTCAAGTTTTGACCGAGGGAATTGATGTTACAATCGTTTCTAACGGTGAAACAATGTATGAAGCGGTTGCTTGCGCTGAAAAACTTTCCCAGAAAGGTATTTTAGCTGAAGTAATCAATGTTCCTGTTGTAAAACCTTTAGATGAAGAAACAATTCTGAAAAGCGTAAGAAAAACAGGTGCAATTGCTGTCATAGAAAACCATTCCATTATCGGTGGACTGGGTAGTGCCGTATCAGAGTGTTTAAGCGAAAATTATCCTGCGTTTGTAAAACGTATCGGTACTCGTGATACATTCGGGCAAAGTGGTAAGGATACTGAGCTTTTAGCTGAGTATGGACTTACTGCCGATAAATTTATTGACGATATTTATAGGTTAATCGAGAGAAAAAACGGAATATAGATGATTAGGCTCAAAAACGTAACTAAAAGCTATGGCGATTTAGTCGCTGTAAATGATATGGATCTCCATATTAAGGTAGGAGATTTTGTTTTCCTTGTCGGTCAAAGTGGTGCTGGAAAGTCAACTTTGATGAGACTTATTTATAGAGAAGAGATTGCTGACGAAGGTCAGGTATTAATTGGCGGCGTTGACGTTTCCCACATTAAGCATTCTCAAGTTCCAAGACTGAGAAGATGTATGGGAATAGTCTTTCAAGACTTTAAACTTCTGCCTAAGCAAACAGCTCATGATAATGTCGCTTATGTTATAAGAGCATTGGGAATGAGTTCAAGTGAAATCGACAGAAGAGTTAAAGGTGCTTTAAAGGTTGTTGGTCTTGCTGATAAAGAGTTTTCATATCCGAATGAATTATCAGGCGGAGAACAGCAAAGAATTGGTATTGCTAGAGCAATCGTCAATGGTCCGCCTTTATTAATAGCTGATGAACCTACAGGAAACCTTGATCCTCAAAATTCATTTGAAATTATGGAAATTTTGGAGCAAATTAACCAAAGAGGTACAACTGTCGTGGTTTCTACTCATGATGAAGCAATAGTAAATCATTATAAAAAAAGAGTAGTAAAACTTGAAAAAGGCAGAATAATCAGTGACGTTTACTCAGGAACATACCAGTAGAGGGTTTGGGAATGCTATTTATTATACCTTTAAGCATAATGACGGAATTTAGAATTATAAACAGACTAATTTGTGAAACTTATAAAGGTTTAACAAGAACGGGTCTGATGAATGTAATTATCATTGGTACAATGGCTGCGATATTAAGTATTTTTGGCTGTTTATTTCATACAAGTCTCGGAATTTCAAATTTTGTTCAAAATTTGGGTTCTGAAATGCAAATATCAGCATATTTAAAGGATGGAGCCTCTGCGGATAAAGTTTCAAAAAATATAGTCAATGATATTGCCTATATTAAAGAAGTTAGAATTATTCCAAAAGAAAAAGCCTGGGATGATTTAAAAAAACAGATGGATGTTCCTAGCATTACTAATCCTTTGCCTGATACTTTACGTATTAAAGTAACTGATAATAAACATATTGATATGGTTGTTGCTAGAATTAAAGCTATGCGTGGTGTTGAGAGTATTCAATATGCTCAGCAGTTAGCTAGAAAAATTCAGACGATTGCTGATATTACAAAAATTGCAGCTCTTGTAATACTTGTATGTCTTGGAAGTTTGACACTTTTTATTATAAGCAATACAATTCAGCTTGTTATTCAAGCGAGAAAACAGGAAATTGAAATTCTTAGAATGATGGGTGTAAGCAACTGGTATATAAAATCACCTTATATTTTACAGGGGGCATTTTATGGACTGACAGGAGCATTGATTTCATTAATACCTTTATATGTTGCTCAAAACTATCTAAATCAGTTCTTCAATTTTTTTCAGGTCGGAGCAGGTACGTCAGTAAATTCTGATATTGTAGTATTTACCCTCTTGATGATGGGTGTTCTGGTTGGGTCAGGCGGAAGTATTATTTCTGTCAGAAAATATCTTAAAGTATAATATGACTTAAAATGTCCTTTTTATAAGGGCATTTTAAATAGTTATTGAGCTTCTTTAAATTTAATTTATATTATTTCCAAATCGGAGGCAGTTTTCATGAATAGTAAAAATAATGTTGCAAAAAAGTTTATGGCTTCCGCTTTGGTTATATCAGCTTTTTTTTCAATGAATACTCAATCTTTTGCTTCAAATATAAGTATTTTAAACAATAAAAAACAGGCTTATGTCGAAATTACAAAAGTAATTTATGATAAATCAATTTATACTCCTTATAAGATTGAATTGCTAAGACGATTTGCAGTTTTAAATGGAATAAATATAAATTCTGATAATCAAGAGCCGCATGATGTCAGTATTCAAAATGATAAGTCTTTAAAGGATATAGAAGATTTCAAAAAATTTGAAAATAGTTACTTAAATAAAAAAATTAATAATAAAACTTATTTTTCTTGTTTAATTAAAGAACTTTCTCATTCAGAAGATCAATCTATGAAAGATTTTGCAGGAAATATTTTAGAAACAGTTAAAGCGGATGATTATTTTTCACTTTTTGAATCATTGTTAAACTCTGATAAAGTGGAACAAAGAATAATAGCTATTAAAGGACTTTCAAGGATTGGCGATGATAAATCTCTTAATTTACTTATAGAAAGATATAAAAAAGCTGATTTTGCAGAAAAGAAAGAATTAACCTTTTATATTGGAAAATTCAAGAATAAAAAAGCTGTTTTATTTTGTGAAAATGCTATTAAATCAGAGGCTAAGCCTGAATTATTAATTAATTTATATGTAAATATGATTAATTATGGTAAAAGCGACTATTTGGCATATTATAGAGTGAAATTATATGATAAGGATTATAATACATCTAAATATGCACTTTTAAAATTAAATGATGTTGTGCCTGATATTGATTTTAAGTATCTTAAACAATTGATGTATCTTAATGATGGTGTTTCTAGGCTTGCTATAACTTCTTATTTTGAAAAAAGATTAAATAATAGTGCATATAAACCTTATAATTCTGAAATAATTCAGCAATTAGCTAAATATGCTTCCGATAATGCAGTTATATTAAAAATAGCTGCTGTTAAAGATCTTTCGCTTACAAATAATCCTGAAGTATGCAATGTTTTAAGACCTTTACTTAAAGATCCTCAATTAGGCGATACGATTATAAATATAATTCTTTCATCAAAAAATCCTGCTCTTCTACCTTTGATTAAAGATATTGCAAAGATTGATAATGAAATAGTTAAGTTTTATTCAGCTCTTTCACTTTTAGATGTAGATAATAATATTTCTTTAGAATTGTTTACTCAACTTTCAAAAGACAGTGAAAGTGATAATATTCGTTTAGTTTCTACTTATATATTAGATAAATTATCCAGCCCGAGTTTACCTCCATTTAGTAAAAATACAAAATTATTTATTAATTATGTAAAAAACTTTGAAAATACAGATGATTTACTAGATATAATTTATGAAACAATTAATAATGTAAAAATTGATAATTTTAACATTAAAACCCGTCTTGCAAGCAGATCAGCGCAGTTTTTGCCATATACTATTTCATCTGCTGAAATATCAAGTTACTTAAATTCCGATGATAACTGGATAAAACTTAATGCGGCTTTAAATCTTATTAAAAGAGGTGATAAATCTGCGTTAAACACAGTCAGAGATATTATAAAGCAGAATAAAGACCCAAAAGTCCTTTCTGCTGCCATTGAAATTATTGGTGATTATGGAGATATGTCTGATATTGAAAATCTTTCTAAAACTATGAATAATGCTTCTTACGCTAGAATAAGAGGCAATTCGGCACTTGCTATTTTAGAGATTACAAAACGAGTTAATTTGGATTAGATTGAGTTATAGAGTATTATTATAATCAGTTCTGCTTTTTCAGTTTTATTTATTTAATATCCAATCAGGTAAAATTGCATTTGGTGTATTTTCTTTTATACTAGAAACAAAGTTTTTAATTATAATTTCAGGAATTTTTTTTATTTCTTCAATATTTAAAATTGTTTCTGTTTTAAATTCATCTCTTTTAAAATTTGTATTTGAATCTATATCGTAAATCTTCTTTCTTTTTTCGGAAATTACTAAGCTATCACCATGATTGGTAACAGCAAGTACACTAATCCCTTTTTTATTACTAACTAAAACTTTGTCATCATCACCAATAGGAATTCCATTTAAATCAATTGTAGTTTGAGCAATTAAAGCTTGATCTTCTTCTTGAGAAGTTTGTTTTAAACAAACAACCTCCTTTGTTCGTAAATTTGTTTCACGTTGAATACCTTTAAAAGATAAATTTAAACTATTTATTAGCATAATCAATTCTCCTTTTTTAAAGTATCTAATAAACTTAAAAAAAATAAACTTTAATTGCTTTTTTATCATTAATATTAAAATTTCTGAATGAATTATCCTTAGTTCATGTTGACAATGTTTTAATAAAAAAAAGCCCACCTGATTACATGAAAAAGGTGGGCTATTTTATATTATTTTTATCTTATTTAAGTAATTCTTCTACTTTTCCTGCTTTATCCAATTTTTCTAAATCAGACCAACCGCCAATAAGTTTTCCGTTTATAAATATTTGAGGAACAGTTCTGCCTACGCCATTTGTGGCTTCGCTTACTATTTCTCTCATATTTCTTTCTTCGGTTAAATCTATATCGGTATATTTAATGCCTTTTTCATCAAAATATTTTTTTGCTTTTTTACAATAAGGGCAATAGTCAACTGTATACATTTTTATCTCTGCCATAGGTTTCTCCAATATTTTTTAATGTTCTTGTTAAATTGTATGTAAAAAGTTAAATATATTAAATTACTCATATGTATAATCTTTGTGGTTCTTGATTCTTTAAAAATATATATAATTAAAAATTTGAATTCAAGGCAATATTCAAATCTATAATGTTTTTATAAATATACTAAAGATGTAAAATCGTATGGGGTACTAAAATATGTTAAACTCAAGACTAAATGCTATGAGTATCAATTCTCAATCAAACTTAAAAATTAATCAGAAACGTGATAATAAAATTGCATTATCCAGTAATCTCACTAATAAAGGCGATGAAGTTTCTTTTAGCGGCATAAATAAAAAAGCAGCTAAATCTTTTACTCAAAAATTGGGAGAATTAATTAATGATAAGCTTGCTGCTCTTGCAGAAAGTTTATCATTAATATCAAAGACAACAGGTAAAAAACTTTCAATAAAAAACACAGGTATAGAAGAAATAAAACGAACTATACATGGGGGTTATGTTCTTGATAACACTCCTAAAGTTATTCTTTACAAAGATAAAGATGCTACAAATTTATTAAAGAAACTCACTCATTTTAAAAAAGATACTCAAATTTTAAACTACGAAGGTGGAGAAATTAGAGTAACAATAGGAAAAGAAAGCATGCTTCTTTCCAAAAAAGGTGCAATACAAATTGGTGCAGGAACAAAAGATGTTAAGATCGAAGTTTTAAAAGGAAATCCTGTTGTTGTTACAACAGGCGATAAACTTCCTGCTTGGTATAGCCCTTATAAGTCTTGTGAAAGACATGTAGCTAAATTCGATGAGCAAATTGTCGCTAATAGATATCATTATACAGGTTATATTAGTAAGGGACATTTCTCAGCTGAGGATTTAGAAAAAATGCTTCAAAATGGTATTGCAGAAGCTACTGATAATCCAAAGTTTGTAAAATTTAAAGAATTTGAAACTCCTGAAAAGATAGAGCTTGCATTAAAAAATGCTGAAGTTAAAGATAGTAATATTAGCGGCATTATTACTCAATGGAGTAATTCAAAACAACGTATGCTTTCAGGTTTGAATTTAGGAACATTTAGTATAAAAAATGATCTAGCAGGACTATCAGAAAATTCCCTTCAAGCTTTAAAGGAAAATGGAATATTTGTTCAAAATTTACCCGAGATAAATACAGATACGCTTACTTGGGCAAAATTTCATACAAAGGATGAACTTACACAGCTTATGAATAAATCCGGTATTGTAGATAAAGATCAAAAAATAATTTTAAATACTTATGATAAAACATATAAAGCAGGTTATGACTTTTCAGGTCTTGCTTTTGAACCTCAAAACGGAAAGCCTGTCACTGTATATGAAGATGAATTCAGAATAATAGTACCTAATCAAAAGAAAACAGAATGGATATTAAACTCTACTGTTTGGCCGGGAAAAGAAAGAACTGGTTTTGTTACAGGTGAATCATGGGTAAATTATTCCCGACCTGACGGAAAAACGGGCTTATTCCCAAGAGGTGCTGAACAATTACATATACATCCGGATGATGAGTTCGGAAGTCAATCAGAAATTTATCTTGTTCAAGGAAAAGCTCCGGCATCATTATCCGTTTTTCCTAATGGTGAAATGCAACATGTTGTAATGGAAAATGGTGATATGGTAAAAGTTAATCCTATGTTGGCTCATCAAGTTTCTGCAGAAGCTGGAGATGGTGAATATAGACACTCTTTATTTCAAACAAGATGTGCTTTTCATCAAACATACGATGGTTTAGGTGAACCTTTACCTACTTTTAAAGTTAATAAAAATGCTGAAGATTATGGGACAACCGCTGAGGCTATAATTCAAGGTGGTATTGATGCTATTAATAATCTAAAGAATAAATCTGAATAATTTTTAGAATTATATATTGATAAAATCATTATTAATTCAACAAATAATCCTGCCAAGTTACGTTAAGTTCCTTGTCAGGATTATTGTATTTAAAATCATATGGTAATACAGCACTTAATAAAACATTATGCTTTGCTTATGTTAAGCCAACACCTAATTGCATATTTATATCATCTACTGTGAATTGAAGTAATATAATCATAGGAGCTGAAACTTTAATTGTTCCATTTTTACCAAAGATAAGCGTTGGGGGCGATATATCCAGTCCATTAACACCAATTTGAGATAAATTAGTACAAGCGTTAGCACAAACAATATTACTCATTTCGGCTAGGGCACTTTGCGAAATTTCATCAAATTCGTTAACTTCCATTCCCATCATCATTTTAGATGCAAATTTTTTTGCTGAATCAACGTCCATTAAAAAAACAATAGATCCCTTTAGTTGCCCAATAACACCAATATTAATAACTACACCGGGATTTTGTATAAATGACCCCGAGGCCTTTACTCCTGTTTTAGTTATTGATTCAAAACCTAGTTGCGGAATAACCGACAACATTGCATCTACAACTGCATTTATATTATTTACATCCATAAAATTGAACCCTTTTGAAATCCATAACTCAATTCAATATCACCAAAATTAGTTTTTGCTATTATAGCATGAGTTTCTACCTGAGGATGAACGACTTCTGTTGAAGGTCCGCAGAAAATACTTGGAGGTGAAACTCTTAAACTTAACGACTTTTCTTTTTTATTAAGCATTGAGCAGGCGATACCGCCAATAATATTAGCAAATTCTGAAAACATTGAAATTATTTCATCATTATTTTTAGCCGGTCTTTTTAAAATAACTTCAGTCATTTTAGAAGCTGTTTCAAGAGAAGTATCCATTACGATTATTCCTGAATACATTCCTATTACACCGATTACAACAGTAATTCCTCTTGACATATTTACTTTAGCTAATTTTTTATCTTCGTCAGATATTTCAGCAGTTGTTTTTGTTAGTCTTGTAATATTTTGAGATAAAGCTTCTCTAAAAACAGTTGAACTCCAAGAGCTTAATTTGTCGTATATAGTATCAGGCGTTAAGATTTTATTGATAATATCAACTAAACTTTCTTCTTCCGCAGGTTTTTGAAGATACCCCGAAAAGCCAAGATGTTTTGCTTTTAAAATGGTTTCTTCATCTTTCATAGAGCTTATTAATAATATTTTTGCAGTTTTATCCTGTAATAATATTTCTTTTCCACATTCAAAACCATCTTTACCAGGCATTGCTATATCCATAGTAACAAGATCAGGCTTACAATTATTGTATGTTTCCATTAATCCATCAAAAGACTCTGCCTCGCCAACTACTTCATGTCCATTTTCTTCAAGAGTTCCAGCCAGAATTGTCCTCGAAAATGCTGAATCATCAACAATCATAACTTTTGCCATACTAATTATACCTCAACTTTATAAGTACAAACAAATTATAGCAATAATTTCAGAATAAATAAAGTTCTAAATTATATTTGAATTAATAAATTATAAAAATAATATAAATATATATAAATATATATTGCTCTTGACTTTTGTATTTTAATTTATAGTTGACTATAAAGTCTAGCTAAAACTTTTGATTAAATCTTCAAGTTGGTATTTATGTAAAAATCCTGTAATGGTATTTATTGTTTTTCTATTCTTTACCAATAAGAAGGTTGGAATTGAGTTTATTTTATATTCAGAGGATTTAATCGGATTTTCATTAGTATTTACAGTTACAAATCTAACTTTTTCTTTATATTTTAAAAATAATTCTTTATAAAGTGGTATCTCATTTCTGCAATATCCGCAATTTTTTGAATAAAAGAATACAATAACAGGCAGAGTTGATCTTTTTACTTCCTGTTCAAAAGTATTATCTGTAGCTTCAATAATTTCTATCATATTTGTCACCTATAAAAGAAGTTATATTCAAATAACAGTATATAATATTTTTTATCCTATTGGCTATTAACATTAATGCTTATATTTGATAAGATTTAAGTTCGAAATAAAAGAGGTAAATATGATTAAATTAAATAAGAATATCTGGATATTATCTGTTTTTCTGATTTTTATAACTACAATTACTTCCGCATATTCTATTTTAGATAACTTTTATTCCAATACTCCCGATAAAACATTAGTTACAAAACAACTAGGGGATTTTTCAGTTTTACCGAAAAATTATAAGTTAATAAAATATGTAAATTTGTTTGGAGTGTCGGCTGTCTTTGCTGAAAATAATCAAAATAAACAAAAGATAGGAATAATAAATCCTGGTTCGTTTCTCGTTGTTTCTAAACAAAATATTGAAAATAATATTATTGATCAACAATTAAATAATTTGAATTCACAAATTCCTTTTCAGCTTGTAAATCTTCAAAATCTAAATATTATAAAAAAGGGATCTTTTAATGTAAATCAACAAAAAGTTCCTTATATAAAAATAAATGTTCAGCTTGCTGGTTTTGTGAATTGCAAAATAGAAGGTATTTTGGGCGTGATTGAAGCAAAAAACAAGAAAAATAATTTTATTTTTGCGGTAAATAATCCAGGTGAATATAATCAAAACATGACTGAATCTTTTATTAAATCTACAGCTAAATAGTTATAATGTAATTCAATATAGTAGTATATTATTTATTTTGTTTTGTATTAAGAAACTCCGCAAAGTCTTTATCTAATCCTATTAAATGATTATGTAACCATTCAAACATAGTGGAGCATAAATGTATTGCAAATACTCGAGTTAATTCTTTCTTAGGAGAATCATTAAACTCAAGATAATAATAATTATATCTTATTTTTTCATACACGTTTTTAAAATTAGCATGGGCAGCTTGATGATTATTAATATCTTTAAAGTTATATAATTTCATATAACTTTCTTCTGTGTTGAAATGGTTATTTATATAAGTATCAAGTTTTTCTATTAATTCGATTATGATGGCTCTGTCCATGTCTTCTTCTATGGCATCGTATAAATCATTGACTGATTGCACAACATCTTTATGTTGCTCGTCAATCTCTTTTACGCCTAAACAAAGCATATCACTCCACACAATTTTATTATTCATTTTAACCCTTTTAACTTGATCGCCACTAATTAGTAGTATTTTATCAAATATATCGTTTTATATGTACTTTTACATTGATTAATTTTTAATTTTAATTATACACTTTAACCATTATATAAAATAAATAATCTGATATTAATGTCCAATTGGCTGATACTACTGTGGGACAAAGAAGTAAAAATAAATAGTATTAATAAATATTTAAGAGGTAAACAAATGACTTCTTATGAAATACTACCTGAAAAATTAGCCGATTCTATTTCAAATTGGAAGGATAAAAAAGGCAGTTTAATCATGATTTTACATGATGTTCAGGATTTTTACGGTTATGTTCCAAAAAATCTATGTTTTACACTGGCTAAAACTCTTAAAATTCCTCTTGCCAGAATTTATGAAGTTTTAACGTTTTATAACTATTTTAGGCTTAAAAAACCTGCAAAAAATAAAATTTCAATTTGTATGGGTACGGCATGTTATTTAAAAGGTGCTCCTCTCCTTCTTGAAACAATAAAAGAACAATTAAAGATTAACGAAGGTCAAATAACTGCAGATGGACAATTTGGATTAGAAAATGTCCGATGTGTCGGCTGTTGCGGCTTATCTCCTGTTGTTGCCGTAAACGGTAAAATTTATGGAAAACTTGATAAAGTAAAAATATTAAATATATTAAATGAATATAAAAAGGAAGGGTAAGCTGCATGCCAAAATTAACAAAAAACTTTCCTGATAAATATATTGAAAATAATGAACAGGATTTTATAAAAGTCGGAATGAGTAGTTGTGGTATTGCGGCCGGTGCTGATGAAATATATGAGGCTTTACTAAATAAGGTAAAAGAAGAAAACCTTCCGATTGAAATTAAAAAATGCGGTTGCCTTGGAATGTGTTATGCAGAACCGATTATAGAGGTTAAAACAGGTAATACTCCTTCAGTTAAATATAGAAATCTGGATGTTGAAAAATCTCTAAATATCCTTGAAAATACAGTATTAAATAAAGAATATGATAAAAACCTTTTAATAAAAGAAAATGGCAAACAGAAAAAAGTTGTTCTTCAACATTGCGGAATAATTGATCCTGAAAATATCGAAGATTATCTTTCGATAAAAGGTTATCAATCTTTAAGAAAAGTTCTTTTTGAACTTGGGGCAGATAAAACGCTTGAAGAAGTTAAAAAAAGTGGTTTAAGAGGTCGTGGTGGAGCAGGTTATCCTACATGGCAAAAATGGACCGTAGCAAAAGAAATTAAGACAGCCGAAAATAAATTTATAATCTGTAACGGTGATGAAGGTGATCCCGGTGCTTATATGGATAGAAGTATGCTTGAGGGTGATCCGCATTCTGTGATTGAAGGACTTATGATTGCAGGTTATACAATAGGAGCTTCTAAAGGTATTTTTTACATTAGAGCAGAATATCCTCTTGCCGTAGAACGTGTTCAAAAAGCATTAGATCAATGTTATGAATATGGATTACTCGGAGAAAATATTCTTGAATCAGGTTTTAAATTTGATGTTGAAATAAGACTTGGCGCAGGGGCGTTTGTTTGCGGCGAAGAAACAGCTCTTATTGCTTCAATAGAAGGTAAAAGAGGTTATCCACGTCCACGTCCTCCTTTTCCTGCAACTCAAGGCTTGTGGGATATGCCTACAATTATAAATAACGTTGAAACGCTCTCTAATCTTCCTTATCTGATTTCTAACGGAGGAGGATTTTTTGCTCAAATCGGAACTGAAAAATCAAAAGGAACTAAAGTTTTTGCCTTAACAGGAAAAGTAAAAAAGCCAGGGCTTGCAGAAGTCCCAATGGGCACAACATTAAGAGATATTATTTATGCTATCGGCGGCGGGATAAGCAAAGATAAAGAATTTAAGGCAGTACAAACAGGCGGACCATCAGGTGGTCTTATTCCTAAAGAGCTTTTAGATACAGAGGTCAGCTATGAAAGTCTTGTAGAACTTGGCTCAATTATGGGGTCAGGCGGGATGATTATTATGGATGAAGATGATTGCGTTGTCGATATTGCAAAATTCTTTATTGAATTTTCCGTTGATGAATCCTGTGGGAAATGCGCACCTTGTAGAATTGGCAGCACTCAATTATTAAAAATCTTAGAACGTATTTCTGACGGAAAAGGCAAGCTTGAAGATTTAGATAAATTGAAAAAAATTTCTATTGCAATGCAAAAGGCTTCACTTTGTGGACTTGGACAAACAGCTCCTAAACCCGTACTTTCAACATTAAGATACTTTGAAGAGGAGTATATTGAGCATATTACAGCTAAAAAATGTAGAGCCGGTCAATGTGTTGCTTTAAAAAAATATTCAGTTGATCAACATCATTGCGTGAAATGTGGAGCTTGCTTCAAAGAATGTCCTGTATCAGCTATTAAAGGAAACAGGCAGGAAGGTTATGAAGTTATTTCCGAGAAGTGCATAAAATGCGGTAAATGTTATGACGCTTGTAAGTTTGATGCGATAAAAAGGAATTAATAAATGATAAATGCAAATATCAACGGAATAAATATACAGGTTGAAGAAGGTACAACAATTCTTGAAGCGGCAAAGCTTGCAAATATAAAAATACCGTCATTATGTAAACATAGTGACCTTGACGCCACAGCAGCCTGTGGAATTTGTGTTGTTAAAGTTAAAGGTGTTGAGCGAATGATAAGATCTTGCTGTACCGCTTTAACTGAAGGAATGGAAATTTTAACACATACCCCTGAAGTAATCGATATAAGAAAAACTGTTTTAGAATTAATTCTTTCAAACCACCCTAACAGCTGTCTGACATGCGGAAGAAATCAAAACTGTGAGCTTCAATCACTTGCCGCAGAATTTGGAATAAAAGAGGAAGAGTTTGGCAAAATATTAAAAGATTTTGAAATTGATGACTCAATAAAAACAATCGTATTAGAGCCTAATAAATGTATTAAATGCGAACGATGTATTCAGGCATGCCAGAATATGCAGAATGTTTGGGCTTTATCTTTCGTTGATAGAGGTATAAAAACAAGAATAGCACCTGCTGCTGATTTCAAACTAAGTGAATCGCCTTGCGTAAGCTGTGGTCAATGTGCCGCTCATTGCCCTGTCGGTGCTATTTATGAATATGATGAAACGGCTAAAGTGTGGGATGCTCTTAATGATAGTTCAAAATATTGCGTTGTTCAGATAGCTCCTGCCGTAAGAGTTGCTATTGGGGAATCTTTCGGGATACAAAGCGGTGAGGTTGTTACTAAAAAACTATATACATTATTAAGAAGAATGGGGTTTGAAGCTGTTTTTGATACTAATTTCGGGGCTGATATCACTATAATTGAAGAATCTACTGAATTTGTAAAAAGGCTGACGTCAAAAAACTCTGTATTACCTTTAATTACAAGTTGTTGCCCTGCGTGGGTTGATTTTATGGAAAAATTTCATTCTGATATGATTCCTAACTTCTCAACATGTAAATCTCCTCATGAAATGCTTGCAACACTTGCTAAAACATACTATCCGCAACAAGCAAATATTAATCCTTCCAATATATTTATGGTTTCTATTATGCCCTGTATCGCCAAAAAGTTTGAAATTCACAGAAGTCAGGATATGTATGCTTCAGGCTATCAGGATGTTGATGTATCCATTACCACAAGGGAATTAGTAAGAATGATAAAGCAGACAGGTCTTGATTTTGCTTCACTTCCCGAAAGCGAAGCAGATTCTCTCCTTGCTGATTACTCCGGAGGTGGCACAATATTTGGAAATACGGGCGGAGTTATGGAAGCAGCTCTAAGAACCGTTAATTATTATGTAACAGGTGAAAACCTTGCAAATCTTGAACTTAATGAAGTAAGAGGTTTAAAAGGTGTTAAAGAAGCTGAAATTAAGGTTGGTGAATATAATGTTAAAATTGCAGTTGCACATGGATTAAGTAATGTTGAATATGTTGTAAATAAAATAAGAAAAGCAAAAGAAAATGGCGAAGAACCTCCATATCACTTTGTAGAAGTTATGGCATGCCCTGGTGGTTGTATAGGTGGTGGTGGACAGCCAAGAAATGTTAATAATGAAGTAAGGTTGCTGAGAGCAAAAGGGCTTTATATCGATGATAAAAATCGTAAATTCAGAAATTGCCACGAAAATCCACAAATTCATAAGCTTTATGATGAATTTTTAGGTAAAGCAGGCGGAGAAAAAAGTCATGAATTACTCCATCTCTATTATCAGCAAAGAGAGCCTTATATAGATTATCGAGAAACAGATAATCTCAATGATTGACTTTTATAACAATCCAACTTATTTTATGATAAAAGAAGCAAAAAGGCTCACTATAAGCTATTTGCTTCTTTTATTAAGAATTATTTTGTTTTGAGTAAATCATTGAGTAATTAACTAATTTTAATAAAGATAAAAAGAAGTTCAGTATTACGTTTTTATAAGGCATAAAGTGAATCAGCTTCAATCGATTTACTTTATGCAGGCATTTTAAAAAGCCATGCAAAAACTACATTCATGGTGAATTTTGTTATTTTAAAGTAATTTAACAGTATTGTAGGATCTAAGATTATACATTTAACTAAATATTTAAAAGTTTTATCGCTTACTCTTTTATTATCTTTATAAAAATGTCTTGCAGCTTGATTATAGTAAATCATTGCATAAGCTTTATTTTTTAAATATTCGTATTCTTTATTATTTCTAAAAAAATTATATAAAATTTTCTCATGAGTTTTACGCTCAAAATCAAAATCAATTGTTCTTGTAATACTGTTTTTGGAGGTTAACCGTTTAGTTAATGGTCTATCAACGCATTTAACCTTAGTTTTAGGGTAAATTTTTAGCCATAAATCCCAGTCTTCTCCAATCCTTAGATTTTGGTCAAACCCTCCTGTTTCTAATAATAGATCTTTTTTTACTAAAACAGTACTTGGGAAAGCAATATTATTAAAAGGATCGGTAAGTAGTGTTACTAAATATTTTGTTGATTCTCTTTCTTTAAAGCTAATCAATTTCGATTCTTTACCTTGAGGCTCTAGAATAAATGATCCGTAAAGCATGCCTGCATTTGCTTCAGACAATAGCTGTAAACTGATTTCAAGTTTATTTGGCATATAAATATCATCCGCATCTAAAAAAGCGATATATTCACCGCTTGCTATATCTATTGCCGTATTTCTAGCCTTTGAAGGTCCTGAATTTTGTTGATATATATATTTGACTCTTTTATCTTTAAATGCTTGAACAATTTCTCTTGTATTATCTGTTGAACCATCATCCACAATGATTATTTCAAAATTTTGATATGTTTGATTTAATACAGAGTCGATAGCTTTTCCTATATTTTTTTCTTCATTATAAGCTGGTATAACTACGCTAATCATTTTCATAAATCGTTTCTTTATTTCAATTAAGTCATTTATTATTTAAGCCTAAATTATAAATTTATTAACCTATCTAAGTAACCTATAATTAAGGCTAATAAAAAGAGCCGTAAGCGTTTACGACTCTTTTGTCAAATATTAAGCTATATTATTTTAAAGCCCATTCATTATTAAACATAGGCTTATTATGAAGATTACATGTAAAACAAGCGCTTGTTTCAAGAAAAGTCTTTGTCGCAGAATCTTTAAGAGTATTACCAACTTTTCCTCTCGGGTCATTAACCAGAGCAGGACAAGAGTAAACTCCTTTTGCAGTTACTACCCTTGAATATGCACAATCAAAACGACAAGTTGATTGATCGGCAAGAGTTTTTTCTGTTACAAATTCTTCGTCTTTATAGCCTTCATTATTTTTAGCATATTCACCAACTTTTAATGCCGGAATAATATTAACATTAAACTCTGCAGGCTCTAATCCACATTTGTTCAAAATACTTAAAAAGCCTTCCTTTAATTCTTCAACATCTTCATTCCATAAATTTACACAATTTATAATAGGATTAAATCCATAATTAATAAGATGTTGAATAGCGGCAACAGCTTTTTTAAAAGAGCCTTTTCCTCTTATATCATCATTCTTTTGCTCATTATAATGGTCAAGACTGATTTTAAATACAAGTTCATGTTCATTATTGTGTTCTTGTTCGATTTGTCTTAAAAAACGAGCTTTTTTGTCATTAATAAGAATTCCGTTTGAAAGTATAGTAACATTTGCTTTTTTAAGACAAAGTCTGATAATGCTGTTAATATCAGGATGTAAAAGAGGTTCTCCACCTGTAAGATAGATATAATCTAATTTATTACCTTCTATATCAGCTAAAGAGTTTTTGATTTTCTCCATCCCCAAAAAACTTTTAATTTTTGTTGTCGGTTGACAACCAAGATAACAATGTTTACATTTTAAATTACAGTTTACATCTGAGAGTTGGAACCATAAATTATTAAACATTTTTAATTCAACGCACGGCGCTTTAAAACTCAATTGAGTTACCATTTCTTCAACCTCCTTGACTATATTAGTATTCTAGTAAAGACCATGCCCGTTTGGAAATAACACAACCGAGCTAATCACAAGCTATAACCATGAGATTAATATTCAAATCTCGTAATAATACAAATGATGTAGAAAACTTAAGCCTAAGACTTTTAAAAGCTTTAACAACGTTGATTTTTGGTCGGTCTTTTAAATAAAATTTTTTGAAATATAATTAAAGTATATGTAAAGATTCTTTTAACTGTAGTTACTTAATACAACAGTTTTTTCAAAAGAAAGGTAGAGCTGTGGCTAAATATTTACTTGAGATCGGGACGGAAGAACTTCCTTATAAATTTGTTCCTACTGCCATGGAGCAGCTTAAAGAACAGGTATCCAAGATACTAACTGAAAATAGAGTTACTTTTGGTGAAATTACAACCTATGGAACTCCGAGAAGACTTTCCTTAATAATTGATAACATTTCGGAATCCCAACCTGACCTAACAAGAAAAATCAAAGGCCCACCTGCAAATGTTGCTTTTGACAAAGATAAAAACCTTACCCCTGCGGGTTTAGGCTTTGCTAAAAAACAAAATCTTTCTGCTGATATTCTCTTTATTGAAAAAAGCGGTGAAATAGAGTATGTCTTCGCAGAAATTAAAGAAGAGGGAAAACCTGTATCTGAAGTTTTATCACAGTTAATACCACAAGCAGTTTTAAGCCTTCAAGGTTCTCACTTTATGAGATGGGCTGATCTTGATATAAAATTCCAAAGACCTATCAGATGGATTGTTTCTTTACTTGATGAAAAAGAAGTAAAAATGCAGATCGGAAATGCAAAATCTGGTCGTATCTCAAGAGGGCATAGATTTGCTCAATACAGTCAAGTTGAAATTAGCTCCGTTGACAGTTATTTAGAAGATTTATCAACTGTAAACGTAATCGTAAATCAGGACGAAAGAAAAAATATAATAAGAAAACAAGTAAATGAAAAAGCTGAAGCAGTAGGCGGAAAAGCTTATATTGACGAACGTCTTTTAGATGAAGTTACTTATCTTGTTGAATATCCTGTTGCATTTTTAGGCGAATTTGAAGAAAAATATCTTGAAATACCTCAATCGGTTGTAACTACTGTTATGGCTGCTCATCAAAGATATTTCCCTGTATTTGCCCAAAATTCCGAAAATATTTTAAATTATTTTATTACGATCACAAATTATCTTGGTGATAATTTTGAAAATATTAAAAAAGGAAATGAGAGAGTTATCAAAGCCAGACTTGATGATGCTATTTTCTTCTGCGAAGAGGATAAAAAGAAAACTCTTGTTTCAAGAATTGAAGAATTAAAAGGTGTAACCTTTCAAAAAGGTCTTGGAACAATGTTTGATAAGACTGAAAGAATTAAAAAAATAGCCTGTGTTGCTGCTAAAAAACTTAATCTTGATGAAGCCTTGACTCAAAAAATCGAGAAAACAGCGTCATTATGTAAAGCAGACCTTGTAACCAGCCTTGTAAGAGAATTTACAGAGCTTCAAGGTATAATCGGCGGTGATTATGCTTTAAAAGAAGGTGAAGATTCACTTGTCGCAAATGGTGTAAGAGAACATTACCTTCCTATTTCTGTTGATAGCGGTCTTGCCAATTCTTTAACAGGTCAAATAGTTGGTATTTCTGATAAAATTGATACTATTGTTGCAGTTTTCGCAATTGGAAAAGCTCCTACAGGTTCTGCTGATCCTTTAGCACTTAGAAGAGCAGCTCTTGGGATTATTCAGACTGTTTTAGAAAAAGATATTAATTTGAATATTGCAGAATTAATAAATAACGCTATTGAACTTTTAACAGTTAAAATTCAAGATAAAAACAAACTTTGTAGCGATATAAGTGAGTTTATAATTCAAAGATTTAGAGTTTACTTGAATGATAAATATAAATATGATGTTGTTGAAGCTGCTCTTTCCTCTCATAATCCTCTTGAATGCCTTACTGATGTTTTAAAAAGAGCTGAAGTATTAACTAATCTGGTCAGTAGAGAAAATTATGCTTCATTCCATGAAGCAGCAAATCGTATAATCAGAATTATTAAGGATAAAGAAGATTTACAACTTCCTAATGCAGAATTATTTGTTATTAATGAAGAAAAAGTTCTTTATGAGGCCATCAATAAAATAAATGATGAGAAACTTGCTGATAATGGCGAATATACTCAACTAATTGCAGAGCTTGAAGCTTGTATTCCTGCTATTGATAAGTTCTTTGAGCATGTTCTTGTTATGGACGAAAATCTTGATATAAGACAAAATAGAATGAAACTTTTGACTTTTGCTAAGTTAAAGTTCCAAAAAATAGCAGATTTTAGCAAAATAGTTGCATAATGAAATCATCAGAAGCTAATATTAAGCTCGAACTTCTCAATAAAGTTACAGAGTCTGATATAAAACTTCAAAAAATAAAAAGACAGATTATTATTAATACTTTAATTAGTTTTATAATACTGTCTTTTATTTTTTCCCTTGTTTTAACTTGTTATATTTCGAGTAAATTAAAATATAAGCATTTAGATAAAGAAATTTTTAATATTTTATACTCAAAAAATTTCTTAATTTATGATGAGAAAAATATTCCTGTTGCTGTTGGTAATAATAAAAATTATCAGATTTATCTTTCTCCCGAAGAAATTTCACCCTATTTAAAAAAAGAGATTGTCTTATTGCAGGATAAAAGTTTTTATCAGACTAAAGGCTTAAATTTATCTTATTTAATTAGTAATGTTTTAAATCTTATGCATAACAAACCTATTGATAAGGAAACTATTTCAACAAAACTTGTTAAATCATTTCCTTCTGAATGCAAAAACATATTAAATAAAAAACTATTTCAAATTATTTATTCTTTAGACTTAGAACATAAGTTTTCTAAAGATCAAATAATAACAATTTATTTGAATAATATTAGTTTGAAAAATACAGGCAAAGGACTTGATGAAAATTCAAAACTTTATTTTGGAAAATTTGCGTCTGAGCTTAATCAAGAAGAAAGTGAACTTTTTGTTCTTATGCTTTTTGGCAAAGGACAACTTGAAAAAATAACACCTAGAGATAATATTTCTAAATATTCATATTTTATAGATTATTCAATCGCAGAAGCTAAAGATCTTACACATTGTTCAAATCTTAACGGACTAAAAATATATACTAAATTAAATAGAAAATTACAGATAAAAAGTGAAGATGTTATTAAAAAACGTTTAACTCAAATATCTATTAATAATAAACAAACTCAATCAGCTGTTTTATTAACAGACACTAATAGTAGCTCAATTATTACAATAATAGGCGGAAAAGACTTTATCAAAGGCGATTTTAATAGAGCTTATCAATCAAAAAGAAACATAGGTTCAACTTTTAAGCCTATTATTTATCTTATTGCACTTGAGAAAGGACTAATAACACCAAAAACCATATTTAAAGACGAACCTGTCGAATTTATGGGCAATAAACAATCTTGGAAACCTAGAAATTGGGATGGCAAATATCTTGGAAATATTGACATTCAACAATCAATTGCTCTTTCAAGAAATACTGTTGCAATAAAGCTTGCTTCACAAATCGGTGTAAAAGAATTGATTAACAAATCAAGGCAATTGGGAATAACAGACAAATTACCCGAAAATTTAACTATTTCAATAGGCTCGGCAAGTTTAACATTAAAAGAACTTACAGGTATTTATTCTACTTTTGGAAGAGAAGGTTTATATATAAATCCCCATGCTGTAAATAAAATTCAAATAGGGAAAATAATATTAACTCCTAATATTCAGAAGAAGCAGGTGATTGAGAAAGCACCTACAAGAGAATTAAATAAAATCTTATCAACTACTTTAGATAAGGAAATAGTTCAAGATTTCAATAAACAAAAAATTATGGTCAGCGGAAAGACAGGAACGTCTGATGAGTCTAAAGATTTATGGTTTGCTGGATATAATAAGGATTTAACAGGTATTGTCTGGATTGGAAATGATAAAAATAAGCCGATGAATGATATTTATAGCAAAAGTTGTGCCGAAATATGGGCAGATTTGGCAAAGAATTATTATTATTCTTCTTTAGATAGCAATAAGTCCAGATACTAGCCGATTTCTTTGATAACTATAAAGCAAATTATCCGCTAATAAACGTGATAATTTGCTTTATATACTAAATTAACTTATTAAACTGATAAAAGTTCTTTTTTTACTTCTCTTGCAACCGCTTCAGCTAATTCAAACGTAGAAGAAGTTCCGCCAAGGTCAAAAGTTGTGTGTTTGCCTTCGCCTATAACTTTAATTACTGAATTATGTAGAGCTTTAGAAGCTTTATGTTCACCGATATGACTTAACATTAATGATGCGGAAAGAATTAATGCAGTTGGATTAGCTTTATGTAAACCTTTTAAAGTTGGAGAACTGCCATGAACAGGTTCAAATACAGCTACTGCTTCACCAATATTAGCCCCTGGTGCAACTCCTAGACCGCCTACCAATCCTGCGGCAAGATCAGAAACAATATCACCGTATAGATTTGGCATAACTAGCACATCATAAAGTTCGGGATTTTGAACTAATTGCATGCACATATTGTCTACTAGAATTTCATCATAAGCTATTTCAGGGTAATTTTTTGCTATTGTTCTAACTGAATCAAGAAAAAGGCCGTCTGTAAGTTTACATATGTTGGCTTTTGTTAATGCGGTAACTTTTTTTCGTCCTTCTCTTATCGCATAATCAAAAGCATATTGTGCAATTCTTTCAGAAGCTCCTCTTGTTATTATTTTAATCGACTCGGCTGTGTTTTCATCAATTTGTCTTTCTATTCCTGCATAAAGGTCTTCTGTATTTTCTCGGACTATTACTAAATCAACATCTTCATATCTTGATTTAACACCTTTAATTGTTTTTGCCGGTCTTAAATTAGCGTATAAATTCAATTCTTTTCTTAATGTCACGTTTACGCTTCTGAAACCTGTTCCGATTGGGGTTGTTATAGGTCCTTTAAGGGCAACTTTGTTTTTTTTAATTGAATCTATTACATTTTGAGGAAGTGGAGTGCCTTCGGTTTCAATAAAATCAGAACCTGCGTTGACTACTTCCCAATTTATTTTTACGCCTGTTGCTTCAATGGCAATTTTTGCCGCTTCCGTAATTTCAGGACCAATACCATCACCAGGAATTAAAGTAATATTATACATTTTTACCTCGATAAATTTTTTATGTACTAAACAAGTTGAAAATCGCCATGTTTTTCAATATGTTTCGCAAGTCCGCCTTCGTTAAGAATTTTAATCATTACGTCAGGAAGCGGAGTGATTTGAATATCAATATTTTTGGTGATATTTCTCACAATACCTCCTGATAAATCCACTTCAATTTTATCACCTTCATCAATAAGGTCGGTATTACATTCAACTAATGGAAGTCCTACATTTATTGCGTTTCTGAAAAATATTCTCGCAAAAGATTTTGCTAAAACTGCATTTACTCCTGCAATTTTGATAATGGTTGGGGCATGTTCTCTTGAAGATCCTAATCCGAAATTTTTACCCGCTACAACAAAGTCGCCTTGCTCCATATTTGGTGCAAAATCTTCCCTTGCATCTTCAAGAACGTGTTTTGCAAGTTCAGGTAAATTTGTTCTGAGGTGAAATAATCTTCCCGGTGCAATATGGTCTGTACTTATATCATCGCCGAATTTCCAGGCTTTACCGTTCATTAACATTATTTAAAACTCCTAAGCGTTGTTTGTAGCTAAAACTTTTTCATTAGAAGAGAATAATTCTCTAGGATCTGCAATATAACCTTTAAGTGCTGTATATGCAGCTATTGCAGGTGAAGCAAGGTAAATAAATCCTTTGGTGTTACCCATTCTTCCTTGGAAATTTCTGTTTTGAGTAGCAACACAGACTTCATCATCACCTAAAATACCTGCATGCACTCCCACACAAGGACCACAACCAGGTGTATTGATTGTTCCACCTGCTTTTAGAATGGTTTCAATTAAACCTTCACTAATTGCATTTATTAAAATTTCTCTTGAAGCAGGAACAACAATTAACCTTACATCTGGGTTTATTTTTTTATCTTTTAAAATTTCAGCAGCAATTCTTAAATCTTCGATTCTTCCGTTTGTACAACTACCAATAAAGACCTGATCAACTTTAATTTCTTTTAATTCGCTGACTACTTTTGTATTGTCCACTGTATGAGGACATGAAACGGTTGGCTCAAGTGTTGCCACATCTATTTCAATAATTCTCTCGTATATTGCGCCTTCATCAGCATTTATTTCTCTGAATTTATCAGCTCTTCCTCTTGAATTCAAATATTCCCTTGTTATTTCATCTGAAGCAATAAGCCCAGCTTTAGCTCCTGCTTCAACAGCCATATTTGACAATGTAAACCTGTCAGTCATTGCCATTTTTTCAATAGTTTCGCCGCAAAATTCAAGAGCTTTATATGTTGCGCCATCAGCCCCAATGATTCCAATAAGATGTAAAATAAGGTCTTTAGGGTAAACTCCTTTTGGAAATTCTCCTGTAACCAATATTTTATAGGTTTCGGGTACTTTAAGCCATGTTTTGCCTAATGCAATAGCTATTCCCACGTCCGTAGAGCCCATTCCAGTTGCAAAAGCACCTAATGCTCCTGATGTGCAAGTATGAGAGTCTGCACCTACAAGGATTTCACCTGGATTTACATAATCTTCGACTAATCTTTGGTGACATACGCCTTCGCCCGATTCAGAAAGAATTACACCAGTTTTCTTTGCAAACTCTCTAAGTATTTTATGAGCATTAGAAAGCTCTTTACGAGGACTTGGTGCAGCGTGGTCAATGAAAAATATTGTTCTTGATGGGTTTGCCGCTTTTTCAAGGTTAATTTTCTGCATCTCTTGTACTGTCAGAGGTCCTGTTCCATCTTGAACAGCCGCTACATTAACATTTGCTACTACTATTTCGCCTGCGGTTACTTCTCTACCACAGTGTTCACCAATTATTTTTTCTGCAATCGTTTTAGCCATGTTTAAATCCTTTTTATAATAGATAAATCACTATTTTATTACAGCTTCTTCTTTATTTGGGCTTGTAACTTCAACTCTTTTTTTTATTTCACCGACAGGCATATAATAAGGAGTTACAGTCATTAATTTTGCTGCAATATCGGGATGATTGTATATAAACTTCAATTCTGTTTCTACAAGTGGCTTTTGGGTGTGTACGTTTGCATATCTTGCTAATTCAAGTACGTTTCTGGCTTCGTCTTCATCATGAAACTCAACTTCCATTTTCTCATAGACGTTTCTGAAACCTTTAATACCACCATATTCGCCAATTGTAATCATACGGCCTGTTTCAACTATTTCAGGTTCGCCTCTTCCAAGTTCTTCATAGTCGTATAATTCATAATTTCTTCTGTCTTTTAATGCTCCGTCAGCGTGAATACCCGATTCATGAGCAAAAGCATTATCACCCACAGCTACTTGATTTATAGGGATTGGAACACCAAAAGCATAGGACGTGTATTTTGCAAGTTGCCATGCTTTGCTAAGATCAATATTTGTATCAAGTTTGTAGGTGTCTTTAAATCCGCTTGATTTTACAACTGCAAGAATACAGGACACAAGGTCGGCATTTCCTGCTCTTTCGCCCATTCCGTTAATCGCTGTATTTATATAAGCATCAACCCCTGCATCAATAGCAGCTTTAGCACCCATTATCGAGTTAGCTGTTGCCATTCCCAAATCGTTATGGAAATGCATTTCAACAGGCATACCAACTGATTTGGCTATATTATAAATCTTTGTATAAACTGTATTTGGATCGTCATAACCCAGAGTATCGCAATATCTTATTCTGTCAGCTCCGTTATCTCTTGCGGATTTTGCAAATTTAATCAGAAATTCTAAATCAGTTCTTGATGCATCTTCGGCATTTATTCCGACTGTTTGAGCACCACAGGTTCTAGCTGCTTTTATCGCATCATTTGCTTGCCTGATAATGTCATCTTTATCTTTTCTTCCGCCAAATTTGCCCATGATCATTTGATCAGAAGTTGATATAGATAAATTTACATGTTTAAGTCTCGGTACATTTTGAAAGGATTGAAACACATCACTTTCCAAGGCTCTCATCCATCCACCAAGTTTAGTTTTAGTAAGAACACCTCTATCAACAAGTTCCAGGTTTGCATTCAAATAGTTGATCTCATGCTTTGTATTTGGAAATCCGAACTCTGATTGAGTTATCCCCATTTCATTAAGCATAAGGTTAATTATAGTTTTTTGAAGTTTTGCAAGTCCTAATCTTGACGTTTGAACTCCATCCCTGTTGGTTACATCTACAATGTAGATTGTATTGTTCTTTTTGGTCATACCAGCCTCCACCTTTTATAAAATCAATGAAATTGTTTATTTTAAGGATTTAATGTTAATTATTCATTTTTTAATATTTAACTTTGTAAGTATAGCAAATTTTTTGTATTTTGAGTGTAATTTTTACATTTCTTTGATATTTGCTTAATACTTTAGTAATTATTTTAAATGATTTTAATTTGCAAGGGCTGCGGGTCGACTAAAATCGTAAAAAACATTAGAAAGTAATTCATTTTTCTGATTACGATATGAAATTACAACTCTGCGTAAAATAACAATATTACTGCTATTTCTTTGTAAATTAGTTGATGATACAGTAACATCAAATCTACCGTTGTCTGTATAGGTTGAATCTACAGCAACTAAATCCCCTTTGTCATAGTTAAATTGCATTAACCAGTTAAGCTCTTGTTCTTTTATGTAAGCTTTAGTTAAATTATTTGCTTTTACTATATCATTATTTTTAACTGAAATAAAAAGACTATTATACATATTTAAGCTGAGTGCAACAGCTAATATGCTAATCATAACCATAGAAATAGCAATTTCTATTATAGAAAATCCTTTTTTAGTATTTTTTTTACTCAATAAATCTTGGCACATTATTTGAATTTCCATATATAGTTATTTCCTCATTGCCATTTTTATTAACTTCTATATCCCATTGAACTCTGCTTATAAGGGCTTTACTGGAAGTAACGGAAGTTGATGATATGCCACCTTTTAATGCTGTGTCAGCTATTCCATTATTATAATTAAGAGTATAGCTCAACTGAGAATTATTGCTGTTAATATTGCTGGCAATTACTTGAGAAGTTCCTGTAATTGAGTTCATCGTTTCCGCAGGGACTGCATTTTTTGCCCAAGTGTATTGATTTGTGCTGTGCATTTCCATTAAATTTACGTTAGTACCGCTATCACTAAAATAAAAAGCAGTAAATCTATAAATGAGTTTTGTCTTGTCAACAGGTATTAATAAGGCTATCGCACTGTCAGTATTTATGTTTTTACCTGTAATTGCTATCGTTACAGAAGCAGGATAAATATATTCAGCTTTTTTAATTTCATCAATTACTCTTTCAACGGTAAATCTAGTGAAATTAACTTTCTCCAGCTGTTGACAATTAATAAATGAAGCATTAGTAAATTGGGACATGAATTCAGCTAAGCTGATGCTTATTACGCTAAGCATTATCATAGAAATAAGTAATTCTATTAACGTTACACCTTTTCTACTTATCATAAATTATATTTCCCGATACTGCTTCTAACGTTAATGTTTTTTGAAGTCCATGCATATAGCCGACTTTAATAATGCAATCACTTGAAAGTGAAACACCTGTGGAATTAACAGGAGTACCGTCTACATAAAAATAAATCTTTGGACATGTATTATTAATTATTTCTACATCAGTTGGTAACTTCCCCGATGATGAATCAAAAATTTTCTCATTAGTAAGAATTGTAGTACCTGATTTTATCTGATATGAATTATCGCCTGCATTTGCATCAAATTCTGTATTAATTCCATTAATTCTTGAATAATGTCTTGCTTGTTTAATTGCATATACCATTTGTTGGACACCGCAATTTACATTTTCATTTTCTATAACAGAATTAAAACTTGTAAATCCAATTAGAAAAATAATGCTCATTATTGACATAGTTATTAATAATTCAAGTAAAGTAACACCTTTTTTATTTTTAGTGGGCTTCAATTAAAGTCGCCTCCTGTTTATTTATTTGACTCCAACCTGAATAAATAATGCCTATACTTACGCTAGGAAATAAATTAACATATTCAGGAGGAAGATTATTTAAATCGGAGAATCTGTCTTCTTCTTGCCATACTCTGGTAGGTGCTTGATAATATGTGCCATTCCATTGTCCTGTTGCATATTTACTTCTATATAATTGAATAAAACTGCCTGAAATATTAATTTGTTTTCCTGCCCAGTTTTCTAAAAAGTGTGGCAAATTTTCTAATCCGCCATTATACTGACCCACTTTTGTCGGTAAATTTCCTGTTATAAAAGCAACATTATATTCTCCGTTTACTGCAACAGGCATAGGTTGACCAGATGTTTTATTAACAGTTGGGTCTTTCCAGTTGCTTTTTGCATCGCTCCAACTGTCTGAAAGTAATGTAACTGCATCTGCAACAACTGCTGATGGTTGCCATTTATCAATCGAGGGAGTTGTTGAGGTATGTTTATTATAGCTTCCTTGTATGTAAACAGGTAAATTTGAAATAAAAGTTGTCGGACCACTTAAAGTAGCTCCATTAATAACTTTAAATGCAGATATTTTTCTATTGATATCAGTTGTAAAATCATTTCCATCATTATCAGGAACGGCATCATCACGAGTCATATAGACAAGGCCTGAACCTGTTGTATAGCCTAATTTTGTTTTTAATAAATTAATATCTATATTTGTCGCTTTTATTGCAGTATTTTTAGCAGGTTTGCTTCCTGACGGATATTCTTTATAGTCATAAATTTGAGTTTCAGCTAAAGCACCTCCGAGTTCTGCGCTTGTATAACTTGTAGTTATACCATTAAACGTAATTTTATATGGTTTTGCTGCTGCTGTGATTACTTCAACTTTAATCGCCGCATTTTTGTCATAATAACCGCCAGGCTGAAAAGATTCTAACTTTGGAGGCTCTAGTACTGATGCACCCAAAGATTTATCTTTAACTGTTCCTGCCCATTTTGAGCTGGCAATAGATTCCCATGAAGAACTTGTGGAATCATTACCTGCAAACATCTCGGTGGGTGTTCCTGTTTTAGATCCTGTTGTAATTTTAACATGACCTGTTGCCGTAGATTGATCCAGCCTGCCTCTTATCAGATTACCTGCCGCTGATAATGAATCAGTGCTGATAGTAAGAGTATTATCGGAATTCAAGTATAAATTCTGATTAGTATGAATTAAACCTGTTAAGTTGAAATTTGGACCAGGTAAAATTTCTAAATCATTTGCATAAAAAATGTGATACATAAATAAAGTCATTCTTTTGGCAAAAACATTTTCTTTCATTCCAACCCACCCATACCCAGGGGAGTATGCAATTGCCTCAATATTCATTTTATTAGTCGTATCAATGCTGGATCTTTTCCAGCTATTTGTCGCATTATCTTCTTTAATACTGTATTGAACATAGATGTTTAAATTATTTTCATTAGAATGATAAGTATACATATAATAACCAGGTGTTCCAAAGGTGAATGATTCATCTGCGAATATTTTATCTTTAGGATTATTTCCTGTGTCATCAGTTTTATTATCTTGAAAAGTAACATAAGGCTCAAATTTAGTAAGATTTTTATTATTAAAAGAATCTTCAACCTTAGTTTTTGCTCTTCTGATTCCTGATTCGCAAGCAAGTTCAAGTTTAGTTCTTATGGTTTCTTTATTGGTAACATCTGCATCAGAAGTAGAATTAACAGAAGCAAGTATCGCTGTTGTCATCAACAGTGATAAAATCATAGTAATCATTACTAATGCAGAACCTTTACGTTTCATAATTATTCTTCTTTTAAATCATATCTGATATAATTATTATATACTTTTTTTGTTATAATAGAATAATATTTCTGATTTGACAAAATATATTTTTACAAATTGAAATATTTCTATTTGCCTTGAGCTTATTTTTCGTTAGATTGATATGTAATTATTTGCATTTTATTTGAAATTTCCTAACAATATTCTAGCTGTTGCCTATAGCAAAGGAGGCAGTTCACCAGCACTTGAACAGCTTGTTATATCACCAATTACAGGTAATATTGAGTAAATAAAATAATTAGTTGAATTTATAAAAAAACATATAGCAGAACCATTTGTCTTAATAATATAAAAACAAATATTTCATTTATTGAATTATAATGTTAATATTTAAACTTAGTACCGAAATAATTTTGCTATTGTACTATAATAAATAAAGGTAGCGTATTGGAGAAATCAATGAAGGATATTGTTATACACAATTATTCAGACTCTATTAACTTTGAGGAGTTGAATTATAGAGAGAAAATACAGCCTACCGAAAAAAGTTTTGCGAATATTGATAATTGGATAAAAGCAATTACTCCTAAATTAAAAACAATTCCTGCATTATTGAAAGTTACAGAAATTAAAGGAACTATACTTGAGCTTGGAGCAGGATCTTGCTGGTTTTCCGGTGAATTGTCAAAACTAGAGACTGTAAACGAGATTTATTGCCTTGATATAAGTCCTTATGTTCTTGAGAATGTTGCTCCTCCTCTTATGTCTCACCTTGAAGCAAAAGTAGATAAAATAAATAGAATTGTGGGCGATTTTAATAACTTGCAATTTGAAAATATTGATATGGTTGTTTTTGATGGAGCAATGCACCATATTCCCGAAAAAGATTTTAATAGTGTTTTATTGCAAATTCATAAAGTCCTTAATCCTCAAGGTAAGGTTTTAGCTATATTTGAACCTTTCTTAGGCAGTAATCCATTAATTAATATTCTTAGAAAATATCAATTTGGACGACATGAAAGAAGATTTGGCGTTACTGAAAACATATTTTCAAAAAATGAATGGACTGAAATGTTTAATAAGGCAGGATTTAAAGCTAACTTTATTAGACATTCTTATCAAGCAGAAAGTAATTCTTTAAAAACTCTTATTAAGAAAATGTTTAAAGGCTTATTTCCTGAATATATTATTATTTTAGAAAAAAACTAAAACGTTATAAGTTTTATAATGAAACACTTATTCTGTAGAGCTTAACGTCTTTATAGAAATAACCTAATATCTGATATGCATTATATCCCAGATTTGCCATGTTGTTTGCGCCATATTGCGACATGCCTATGCCATGCCCCATTTTTCGGACTGCACCATCAAAAGAAGGTACTGATTTCAAATAAGGTAAATCTCGCATCCATACATCGCCCGAATTTAAAGTATAACCGCCTGCGCTGGCACAATAAAATGCGGGAATTACTCTGTTTCCTTGAATTAGCACTTGTCCTGATGTTTCAACTACTGCTTTATTTGTTCTTAAACTTTCTGAAGATGCTCCGCCATAGGCTTGGTCTTCGGGGGTATCTTTTAAATCATAGCCGTATTTTTTTCGTTTGCCTAAATTAGCAACAGCATAGCTTCTTGCAGCAATTGCTTGAGCTTTATGCGCTTCATAGTTCCATGTTCTTGGCATTTCAGAAGGAACAACGCCTAATAAGTAATCTTCAAGACTAATGTTATTAACAACAATTACACCTGTATAATTGTTATAAATATAAATTTGTCCTCTGTACCACTTTCTTTTGGCAGAAACATAACCTGATTGATACGTTTTAATTACTGCAAAATTAGTTCCTAAAGGGTAGGTCTGTCCATTAATTGTAATTCCTAGAGTAGTACCAATTTTTTTAATGTTATAAGGTCTTAACGCATTTAACTGCATTATAAGTTTGCCTGTTAACCCGTCAAAAATCCCCCCATTATTTGAAATTCCGATCATTGCGGTTTTTACATTTGTTTGGAGTCCAATTTTAATTGCATTTGCCTGCTTTGTATCAAATATAAAAGATGAAACAATTAATAACAGGAAAATAGCAATTATTTTAAATTTATTCATAATGTCCGACTAGGTTTTATATTTGTTCTAACTCAAGATTATAGAGATAATTTATCATATCTAAAGCAACTTTTTTCTGTATATCAGTAGGGCAATGTCTTAATACTTCCATTGCATTAGATAACTTTTCATCAGAATCATACCATCTATTTTTAAATAATCCAAATCCTTTAAAAGTTCTTGTTGTTACTTCAATTCCTAGCTCTACACCTTTATCTTTAATTAAATTAAATACTAAGGTTTGTTTGTCTTGGGACGCATTTCTCAGAAGACTTATTGCCATACTAACCGTTGGATCACCATCATACCAGCGTTTATTCGGGTTATTAGTCAACATAATTGCCCCTTATATTATAATAATACTCTAACACTCACTATCTATCTTAGAATAAGTTATTTATTGACTAAAATCAATATTTATGTAGCAATTGTCAACTTTTTTAAAGTAAACAATTTGTTTACAATTCATAAGAAAATCAGCCCTTTTGTGAGCTGATTTTTTATAAGTTATAAACTTTATTTATTAACGTATTATTTCTAAGCCTAATAATGCTGAAACAATAATAAAAATAACTGCAATAACTGCTGTTATTTTATTAAGACCTGCCTCTACGCCTTTTTGACTTGAGAAAAGCTGTGCTGCATCAGAAATTGAAGCAAGACCTTCTCCTTTTGGCGAATGTAATAATATTAATAAAACTAATAATGCGCCTGTTATGATTTGTGTTATTTGTAAAAGTCCTATCATATTATTTTTCCTTTACTAATAAATATACTTATTAATCATTAATCAATATAACACAAAAAAATAAAATAATAATTATGCTTAATTCTTCATCAATAATTTAAGAATATAAGATGATTTAAGTAAAATAAAAATCTGATAATATTTATTCAGTATAAAAATATGTGCTGATTTATGAATATAATTAATTTAAAAAATCTTAAAACTAAATCTAATAATATAATTAATTTATTAAAAGCGGATAAAGCGGGAAATGACCTCAACGCACTTAATATATTATTTATTGGGGTTTTTCACGGAGATGAGCCTGAAGGATTTTTTTTAATAAATAAATTCATTGATTTTATTTCAGAGAATAATAGTTTTAATTTTAAAAATAATCTTTACTTTATTCCTCAATTAAATCCTGATGGAAAAGAATTAAATCAAAGAACAAATATTAATGGAGTTGATTTGAACAGAAATTTTCCTACAAAAAATTGGGAGTTATCTACAGAAAAAGATAATTATTATTCCGGTGAAAGCCCTGCCAGTGAAATAGAAACACAATTCATGGCTGATGTGATAGAAGAAATTAATCCTGATATTATTTTGTCTATTCATAACCCTTATAAAATAGTAAACTTTGATGGACCTGCAAAACAAATTGCTGAAGAAATATCTAAAATTACAGATTATCCTGTTCAAGACGATATTGGCTACCCTACACCGGGTTCTTTTGGCACTTATTGCGGTATTGAGAGAAATATTAAGACTATAACTCTTGAATTACCTGATAATCAAGATATAGATGAATTATGGAATATCAATAAAGACGTATTTATATATTTAGTTAACATATAAAAAAGGGCTGATTTTAACCAGCCCTATCGTATGAGTAATTTGTGTTAGTGCCTTCTTTTCAAATAAGAGATAATGCAATAGCAGGAGATTGATTAGCTTGAGCTAACAAACTCGTTGATGCTTGCTGTAAAATCTGATTTTTTGTAAGTACAGCCGCTTCTTTTGCTACGTCAACGTCTCTAATTCTTGATTCAGAGGCCTGTAAGTTTTCTTGTCTTATTGACAAGGAGTTAATTGCTGATTCCAATCTATTTTGGAAAGCACCAATTTTTGTTCTTCTAGTTGTTACCGTTGTGATTGCGGAATCTACTTTTGTAATAAAACTAGCTGATTTTGTTGCTGTTGAGAATGCATCTTCAAGGAAGGTTTTTGAACCGACTTTAGCTCCGTTAATTCCTAAAGAAGTTGCACTTGAACTGGCAAGAGGTGATCCTATTGTAATAGAATTTAAAGATACAGTTTTAGGACTGTAGTCTGGACCAATTTGTAAAGCTAAAGTTGATTGAGTTCCATTTAACAATTTGATTTTGTTAAATGATGATGAACTTGAAATTCTTGAAATTTCATTTGCACGTTGTTCAACTTCAGATTTAATCGCAGATCTTTCTGCTGTTCCAATCGTTCCATTTGCAGATTGTACGCTAAGATCTCTAATTCTTTGTAAGTTATCCATTACGATGGATAAATCACCTTCTGCTGTTTGTAACAAGTTAATACCTGTTTGTGCGTTTGATTTAGCTATGTCAGTACCTCTGACTTGAGATCGTAAAGACTCTGAAATTGTTAAACCCGCTGCATCGTCAGCTGCTCTGTTAATTTTGTAACCTGTTGATAGTCTCTCTAATGAACCACTAATTCCTTTTGATGCTGCACTTAAATTTCTTTGCATAATTAAAGAGTTAGTGTTTGTGTTCACAACGATACCCATTCAAGATTCTCCTTATCTTAACTGTTATATCCCTATAAAATGGGCGCTTTCCTTACGCCATTTTTTTACACAGTAAAAATCTTCCTATCACGCAAACATACACACATTCCATGTATTTCATCATCCATTTGGCCGATAAAAGAATAATTTACTGTATATAAAGTATATTAAACTATACCTTTAGTATTACTACTATACTTTAGTATAGTCTTGAATGAACTTTAGAATGAGAAGAGCTATAATCAAGTTGTAGCAACGATTGTTTTTTTATTCAACTAAAGTTGTAACCCTTGTATTTGTTACACTTTTTAATATTTCCATTATTGGAAGTTATATTGTTTATTTGTAATACATTTATTTGTTTACTATTGCTGTTTTGTTCGTTGCTTTGTTAATTTACATGTAAATTATTTTTATTAATTATCACTTTAGGATAATTAAATCAAAAAGCTGTTATCTTTTGTTTCGAGATAACAGCTTTTCATTTATAAAATTGATGTAATTAACTTTAGGCAAGTATATTTTTCGAATTATTCTTTTGTTCTGTTTTCTGACTAATAAGCCCGAGTTTTCTTCCTGCAAAACTAAGAACATTTTTAGTAGGCGTTAAATACTTATCGATAACATTTTTGAATTGAGGAGTATTTTCAATATCACTTAAATCTTTTTCAAATTCATGAACAAGTTCTTCTTTTTCCTCTTTTGGTAAGAAAGAGCCTCTTGCTCCATTTAAAATAATTTCTTTAATTTCTTTCCAGTCAGTTACTACACCGTGTTTATAAAGCCTTTCAAGTTCTTTAGATATTTTTGTCTGTAAAAGACCGGGATCATCTGTACATATTGCTACTTTTATACCTTTATCAAGCATTTTTCTTATTGGGTGATTATCCCATGTCGCATTTTTGATAGCAACATTTGATGTTGGAGGTACTTCAACAGTAATACCAAGATCTCTAATTCTATTCATTAGTTTTTCATCATCAGTTGCATGTAGAGCATGTCCTAATCTGTTTACACCCATATCTAAAGCATGTTCAACTGATTCAGCTCCAGTAAGGTTGCCTGAGTGATCGGTTTCACCGGCATGCACGGTAACAGGCAAGTCATTTTCTTTGGCATAAGCAATGACATCTTTAAATAAATCAATAGGGTATCTGCTTTCATCGCCGCATATATCAAAGCCGACAATAGTTTTATCGGGATCTTTTGCTCTTAGTTCTACTGCAAGTTTCACATCTTCCATTGCTCTTTCAACAATTTTATCAACGCCTTCTCCCAGTTTTCCGTGTCTTTTTGCGCCAACTATTATTTTTACTTTTTGCGTTAGTCCTGCTTCTTTTATTTCTTCTCGACAAAGTTTAGCGCCTTCTTTTACTGCATTTAAAATTTCTTCGGGAGAGCTTTTTTCACCTGCCAAACCAATTCTTAAAGGTAAATATTTAACATTATCTTCAGCTGCTTTTTTGCAGATCATATAAGTAGCAAGTTTTAACTGTTCAGGGTCTTTACAGCCCTGTGTTATTGCTTCATAAGCTTCAACAAATTCAGTTAAATTTTCAAATCTATTGTTTACACTAGCTTTAAGGTGAGCATCGTGCTCACTTACGCCTTGAGCCGTAAGCATCTCTTTAAGAATTCTTCTTGGTCTTGATCCTCTTAAATGCGCATGCAATTCAGCTTTTGGAAGAACAGTAAATAAAGAATGAAGCCATGGATTTATTGTGTTTTCATCATTTAATTGATTAATAATATTATTTACTATTGTTTTCTCTGCAATTTTTATAGAATCAGTTATCTCTTTTGGTTTTCTTTTATCATATTGATCGCCATTAAAAGAAAGTTGATTAGTTTTAGAATATAATATATTTTGGTTAAGTGGTTTTATTGATTTCTGTAAATTTGGATTGCAAAAATTGCGTTGATTAAAGCCAACTATGCTCATCGATTTTTTCTCCTTTTCGGACGTTTTTCTGAATTTATTAAAACTTAAACGATTATTTTAATATTTATGTAGAATTAAAGTTTGAAGAAAAAAAAAATTGTCATGAAATTGGATATTTATATAAAAAATTATTAATCTTAATAATTTAAACAATTGTCGAATAAAACTTTGAACTATATATTTTATAATGATAAAGATTTAAACAATTATTTCTAATTTGGGGGTAACATGGATAACCGCAAACCAAATTGGCTTATAAACGAAAAAAGCTTATATTTGCAACAACATGCTTACAATGCTGTTGATTGGTTTCCATGGTGTGATGAAGCTTTTGAAAAAGCTAAAAAAGAAGATAAGCCTATCTTTCTCAGCATAGGTTATTCTAGTTGTCATTGGTGTCATGTAATGGCTCATGAATCTTTTGATGATAATGAAATTGCAAAATATTTAAATGAAAATTATATTGCAATAAAAGTTGATAAAGAAGAAAGACCTGATCTTGATGATATTTATATGACAGTTTGCCAGCTTCTTTCTACAAGTTGCGGATGGCCTTTAAATATCGTAATGACTCCTGAACATGAGCCTTTTTGGGCAGGTAGTTATTTTTCAATAAAAGCTTCTCAAGATGAGCCAGCTTTCATTGATATTTTAAAAGAATTGAATAAGTTATGGCATAAAAATCCCATTAGAATTTTTGAAATAATTGATAAAATTTCGGAACAAATGACAATAATTCAAAACAAGTCTTCAACTGAGGAGGAAATAAATCGTAATGTATTGAATAAGGCTTTTGATTTATTAAAAGAGTCTTTTGATAATATACATGGCGGATTTGAAAAAGCTCCTAAATTTCCTGCTCCGCATAAAATAAACTTTCTTCTTGCTAAATACAATGCAACGGCTGAAACAGAAGCACTAGATATGGCTGAAAAAACATTGCTGTCTATGTATCAAGGAGGTATTTTTGATCATATCGGTGGAGGTTTTCATAGATATTCTATTGATGATAAATGGCATATTCCGCATTTTGAAAAAATGATTTACGATCAGGCTTTAATTGCTAATACCTATATAGAAGCTTATCAGTTAACAAAAAATGAATTATATGCAGATATAGCAAAGAAAACACTTGATTTTTGTCTGCGAGAATTGGCGAATGAGAATGGTGGTTTTTATTGCGGATTGGATTCCGACTCCGAGGGGAAAGAGGGAGATTTTTATATCTGGACGAGAGACGAAATATTTAATATTTTAGGAAGTGACGCTCAATTATTTTGTAAATTTTATGGAATAACAGAATCAGGTAATTTTAAAAACGGAAAAAATGTTTTATATATTTCTCAAGATATTTCCGAATTTGCGGAAAAAAACAATTTGAATCCAATTGAATTGGAAGAACAATTTGAAAATAGTATAAAAATCCTTTATGACGAGAGAAATAAAAGAATTTTGCCTATAAAAGATAATAAAATATTAACTGCATGGAATGGACTGATGATAAAGGCTTTATCTCTTGCCGCAAGAGTATTTAATGAAGATAAATATAAAATAGCAGCAACTAAAACTTGTTTATTTATATTGGATACTCTCACAACCTCTGAGGGGAAATTATTCCGCTCTCATTGTGAAGGCGAATCAAATATTGTGGGCTTTTTAGAAGATTATGCGTTCTTTATATACGGATTATTAGAATTATATGAAGCTACTTATGAAGTAGTTTATTTGAAATTATCCTTAAATCTTGCGGATAAAATGATAGAAGATTTTTATGATGATGAAAACTCAGGTTTTTTCTTTACGTCAAAATCTGCTGAACCATTATTTTTTAATAATAAAAGCTCTTTTGATAACTCAATTCCATCAGCAAATGCTATTGCCGTACTAGTTTTACAAAAATTAGCAGATATAACTAATAATCAAAACTATCAAGCCATTGTTGAAAAAACATTTAAACTATTTAATCATGACATAAATACTTACCCTGACAGTCATTCTCAGTTTTTAACGGCTCTTATCTATCATTTAGGGCGACATAGAATATTATTGATTTCTGAAAATTCAAAAGACAAAAATACACCTAAAATAATTCAATCACTTAACAGTAAAATATTTCAAGACGGATTTATTCTTTATAAACAAGAAAATGACGAAGAAATAGAATCTATTTATAAAGAAGCTAAAGATAAACAGCCCCTAGAAGATAAAACAGAAATATTTATATCTGAAAAAAATCTATCTAATCTCTCAATAAAAGGAATTGATGAGGTTGAAGCATACTTGCAAGAATAGAATTAAAAGCATTAGTCGTTGGGTTAATGCCAACAAGGCTATAAGTAATTCTCTTCTCGAGGAATGACATAAAAGTTTAATTTTTATATTATTTTAAAGCATTTTACTTATGACAATTTAAAATATTAAATGAAAGGAATTAATTATGAAAAAAGTATTAGGTTTATTAACAGCGGTTTGTTTATTATCAAATATTGCGTTTTCAGGTATCGCAAATACAACAACAGTTAAAGAACACAAAAAACCTGCCGCTCATACTAAGCCGATGGTTAAGCCAAAGGCAACAGGTGGAGCTGCTGAAATGAAGGAAACTAAGGCAGAAGAAAAAAAAGAAAATACTAAAAAGCCTGTAACTAAAACACATGTAAAAACCACCGAGAAAAAACAAATGAAGTCAAAAACAACCGGTGGAGCAGCAGGAATTAAAGAAACACCTAAACATAAAAAAGAAGTTAAATCTCCTACCGAGAAAAAGAATTTAACTACAACAACTAAAAAAGAAGTAAAACCTACAACTAAAAAATACTAAGATTAAAATAAATAGTTAAAGTTATTATGGTAAGGCAATTATTCCTTACCATAATAATAGATTACAGCAGTAGAACTTATTTTAAAATGAGGGACAAATAATGAAAAAATCATTAATGATATTAAGCTTTGTAGCAATATTAGCCGGTTCATCTGTGGGGGTTTTTGCTCAAACAACAACATCATCACCGTGTCAAACCCCTTGTCCAAAGATTGAATCTCCATGCCCGAATCCATGTGCTAAAGCAGAAACTCCAAAGGTTGAAACTCCATGTGAAAAAGCAGTGTCACCTTGTGCTAAACCTAAAACTAAAAATACTAAACAACCTTTAATGAAAAAAATGATGCATCCATTTAAGAAATCATACTAAAATTAATAATATTTTTTAATAGAAAATATTAGCTCATACTCAAAGAAGGCTGTTATTGTTGAAAAACATAGCAGCTTTTTGTTTTACAACTTTTAATTATAAAAAATGAACTTTTTGAATTTTAGTGTGTATAGAAGTTGTAAGATAAATGAGTTGACCACATTACTTTGACGAAAGGATTAATCATGAAAAAAACATTATCAATGTTAACAGTTATTACATTACTATCAAGCATTTCAATGGCTAGCTTTGCAAATGCTCCTGCTTCAGCTACAATGCCGGCTCCGATGAAAGCACCTGTTGCTGCTGTTATGCCTGAAATGAAGAAACAAGCTCCAGTTGAAAAAATGGAAGTTAAACAGTCTGAAATGATGATGAAGAATCAACCTGGGATGATGAAAAAACAGCCTGGAATGATGATGAAGAAGAAGCCTGAAATGATGAAAAAGGCTCCTGTTAAAAAATAATCTCCCATCAACACTCATCACATTGTCATAAATCGAGATAAGTGTGGGATTAGGTTAAGCC
This sequence comes from bacterium, assembly GCA_037137535.1. GTDB lineage: Bacteria > Cyanobacteriota > Vampirovibrionia > Gastranaerophilales > JBAXKC01 > JBAXKC01. Next base: position 82,734 of record JBAXKC010000006.1, read on the forward strand.
TGTTATACTCAACTATCTCGGTTTATGATATTATTTTACTAAAGGAAGATTGGACGTGAAAAATGAAAAAAAGTTGTAATAAATACAAAACTTTATTTATTTTTAGAGAATCTGATGAATTAATGCAACATCTTGAAGAATGCGCAGATTGCAGAAATATGCATGAAGAGTTGTCAGGTATTGAACAACTCACACGGTTTGCTCTTCCTGCTTATCAAAATAGTAAAAAACGACAGGAAGTTTATAAAACAAATAAACTCATTGCATGTTTTCTTTTTATCTTTGTGTTTAGCTTTATGTTTGGAAATGTGAACGAAGCTACTCTTCTACATAATAATTTAGCTCATCCCGAACGTGTGGAATATTTGAATAACTCTATTTTTAATAAAATGAATTTACCTGTTGATGAGCTTGGTTTATTGGATATAAACAGGGATTTTTATGATGACTAAAATGAATTCTAATCATGAAAAATTTGACAAAATAGTAAATCTCTATGATAAAAAAATTGATAGCGTTATTTCTAGTTTTGAAAAAAATTATGACAATGCTAAGGATATTAAGCAGGATCTCTATTTAAAGCTGTTTGCAAAGAATTTACATGTTGAAGAATGTATAAATGTTTGGAGTTGGCTAAAAACAGTAGTTAGTAATCATTGTAAAAACCACATAAGAGACAATTCAAAAATTAAGTTTTATGATTTAGCCAATAATGAGTCAGACCTTAATATTTATGAAAATATTGAAGACAAAAAAGCTGATTTAGATAGTAAATATAATCATGAAGAAGTTCAGGATTATATTTACAGCTGTATTAAAAAGCTAAAACCTAAATATAAAGATGTTATAATTTTATATGATTTTGAAAATTTAAGTTATGAAGAGATTTCAAAAAGAATTGATTGTCCTGTAGGAACAGTTAAATCAAGATTATTTAATGCAAGACTTCTCTTAAAAGAAGAATTAAAGGAGTTTTTAGACTAAGCATTATGAAAAAAAATTTATTGATTTCTATAATATTTGTTCTAATAATGCTTATTGCAAAGCCTTGGCATTGGAATTTCCATATTCGTTTCGGGCATAAAACTATTGCTCAAGTTCTTGAATTAAATAAAAACCAGATTGAGTATGAGAAGATGTTAAAAGCTGAAAATACAGAAGAAATTACTCCTTTACTGGAAAAGCTTGATAAAAATACAAAATTATATAAAATTTTAATAAATAATCATTCTGATGAAAAAGTAATTCAAAAACAAAAAGAAGTTATTGATAATTTATACAAAAAATATACTGATATTCAAAATTTACACATGCAAAAATTTGAAAATATTTTAACAAAAGAACAAAAAATTAAATTTAAAATGATTAGGACTCAGCTTTTTTTAAAAAATTAAGGAGGAATAAGAAATGGACAAGAAAAGATTTCTTATTGTTTTGATTAGTTGTGTAAGTGCTGTTTTTTTAGCATCATTTTTAGCCTTTTGGTTGATTTTTGGACATATTAGCAGAAATTATTATGTCAGTAATTATAATAGTGAGGTAAATACTTCTGAACGAAGTTTTACGGCTGATAAAATAATTCAAGATCAGAATAATCTTATAGAGCAAATGGATAAAGACTTTAATCAATTAAGTCTATTTCCTCTAGCTCATATTAATATGAATTATTCTCCAATGATAAAAACAGAGAATACAAAAGATACTTATAAAATAACGATAAATCTAAGGTCTTTTAATAATGACCCTAAGAATGTAGATTTTAAAATTAATAATAATATGGTTAATATTTCTGCCAAATATCAATCAAAAGATAAAAAAAATTCTTCTTCTTTTTCGCAATCTTTTAATCTTACAGACAAAGTGGATGAAGCGAAAATCAAAGAAGATAAAAAAAATGGTTATTTGATAATAACCATTCCTAAAATAGCTAAAAATTAATTTTATTATTTACCTTTGTTTAAGTCTAAAAGAGCTATTAGCACTTGTGGTAAATTTATTCGACCCGGACAAACTAAATAGCTTTGCTCCCAAACAGGTAAAAACTTTGACTTGAATTGATAAAGTCCCTGAAAATCATAATATTTTCTTTGTTTTTCATAAATCATTTTAAATAAATTAGTAACTATTTTATTATCTGAAAAAGCTTCATCGACTTTAGCCAGAGGGGAGAATCCCAAATCATAAAAGGTTTTTCCCTCTTCTTTTGCCTGTAATATCTCATTTAAAATTATATAATCCATTGCTCCAGGTGGAGAATCGGGATCTCTTCTCATTAAATCAATTGAGCGTCCATTTTTTTCAGGTAATTCAATATTATTTACATAAGCAAGTAAATTATTATTTTTATCGAAAAGTAAAACGGTTCTGGTGCTTTCAAGATACTCTGGAGTGCATTGTCCCATTGCAAAAGAATTTTCTTTATTACCATGATTTGTCAGCCATTTATTATCAAGGTTTTTTACAGAATTCCAGTATTCGGCAGAATATTCTTTTAAAACCCAGCCTTCTTTTTGAGCTTTATTTTTTGCAGTTCTTAACTGTTGTCTTGCTTTTCCGTCTAAAGAGAAAGTTTCAAGCATTATTACAGCTTCTACCCCAACAGGAACTGCTTGAAATCCATCGGTTTTAAGTATTTCAAAAAAATCACCCTGTGCTTGATAAACTGCAGGAACCCAATCATGTTCAAATAACATTAAAAGCCATTTTGAAACAAATTCCTTCAAGTCGCCTTTTACGCAAGGATTGCCTATTGCTAAAGCTACTCTGTTTATTACTTTATAGCTTATATATCCGTCCACATTATCGTTTTTGTAATAAAAATGCTGATAATCATTGCTTAATGTAAAAAACTGAACAGGTTGAGAAGCACATTCATTAGCAAGTGTATGAAGTTTATCTATATTAATATCCGGTAATCTTTTAGCAATAACAGGTGATAATGCGAAAATTAAACCTGTTATATAGGCTATGGAATTAATAACAAATAAAGTATCTACATAAAACTTTGACTCTAAACCTGTAGGGTGCAGTCCTGATACGTCAAACATTAGAGCATTAGCAATAATATGCCAAAGAGGTGTATTGGTACTTATTCCAAGTTGATCTGAAAAAACATAAATACCTAGAGCTGTATACGCAGCAACAAATAAAATTGAGGCTAAAAGTATTGTTCTTCCATGAATTAATCTGACAGGATCACTTTTTACTCTGCAATATTTAAATAAGGGTAAAAGAATACCGAGTAAAACTAAACCTAAGCCTGCTTCTTCAACATCAGCGCCTTTTATAATGTGAGCAAAACCCGATAGACCCAATAAACCAATTGAAACATACCAAGCAATTCTCTTTTGACGATATAACGCAGGTGCAATAATTAAAGAGGCTATTCCTGTGATAATAACTAAAAATCTTGAGCCTGTAATAATTTGGTACTCAAAAATTTGTTTTAATAAATTTAATCTGATGTAGTCAAAGCTGAACCAGGCTGATAAGATATCTATAATTCCCATGATGAAAAGACAAACGGCAACAATACGAATCCACATTCTTTCATAGGCAAAATTTTCTTTTAAACTTTCATTAATTATTAATGCTTCATTTTTTTGATACATGATAATATTTAAACCTTAAATAAACTTACTATTACAATATATAGTTACTATGCTTCTTCTTTAGGTGAAACTTTAGCAGGAAGGGCATAAATTCTAAAATAATTATAAAGTCTGACTGCTTTTTCAACATCTGTTTTTTTAAGTCTATTTCTAAGAGTTATTGCAATTTTGTCAACTGGTATTTTATGGTTGTAATAAAGATCACAAGCTCTATATTCCATTTTAACGGTTTCTTTAGCTTTATTCTTTAAATTTGTTTTATATTTTTCAGGAATATATTGATAAGCTTTAGCAATAGCTTTTTTATTTTCATCTGATAGTTTATTAAATTGTTCTATTTCTAAAGGAATAAGATTTTTTATATTATTATTCAACCTATTACAGTCAGAATGATAAACATAGCTCATTTCATCAAACTTATATTGATGAGCTGCAATAAAATCACTTACTGATATTGTTTCATTTTTTAAATTCAAATGATGTCTTTTAACTATTGTCATGTAGGGTTTAGGAAAATCTTTCAAGTCAATTGTATTGAAGGTGCAATTGTTTTTATCATCGATGTTATACGATAATTTATACTTGTTTGTCTTTTCAGGGGTATTTTCAAATAAGAAATAAAGTTTTCCTTTTTTTTCTTCTGCCTGTTGATAGTCTAAAACTGCGATATAAACTCCATAGACCCAACCCTCAAATAATGTTTTTATTGTCGGGTATTTTGTTAAAAGATGATCTTTTGTAATTGCTATTCTGTCAGCAAGAAATTTTTCATAATCTTTTTCTAGGTTTGCCATAGTTTGTTGTTTTTGTTCTTTTTCTTCAGGTGTTTTTCTGTATGAAGTAAAAGAATCTTTGAATTTAAAAGACTTCTTTTCATCTTTATTTTGGTTTTTATCAGTATATTTTTTAAATGCCATTGTTATAATCCTTTAGTTGTATAAATTTGAACTTGTATAGTAATTATATAACACACATAGGCTTACCTAACCTAAAGTGCTTCTAATTATAAGTTTGATTAATTGTTGCTATAATTATTAAAAATTTTGCGTAAAAATGAACTTTCAGCTTGTAGTTGGGGTATAATTTATTAATTAATAAACTTAAAATATTGAGGGATTATGAAGAAGAAAACAAAACTTTATACCATTTTAACTATTTTACTTGTAGTAATAAGTTCATTGATGATAAGTTTTTTCTATAAAGGCAATTTTACCTTTGCTCAAGAGTCTGATATGGTTAAAAAAACTATTAGTGTCAATAATGAAGATAGAGTCTTTTTCATATATTTACCAAGTAAGTATAAAAATGAGACAAAAAAATTACCGGTTGTGATATTGCTTCACGGTACTGTTGCTACTGCGGATAAGATTAAAAACTATACTAAATTCAATAGTTTTGCCGATAAAAATGATATTATAGTTGTATATCCAGAAAATACAGGAACATGGGACTGGGATTTAAAACCTGCTGAAAAAAGTAAAGATATTGAATTTATACGTCAAATGATTAGCACTATGGAAACTCAATATAACGTTGATAACAAAAGAGTTTATGTAACAGGTTATTCAAGCGGTGCAGAAATGACTTATTTGCTGGCATGTACTCTATCTGATAAGATAGCTGCTTTTGCTCCCGTATGCGGTAATATGCGAGAAGAATATATGCAAGGATGCCACAATTGTAAGCCTGTTCCGATGTTATTGGTACATGGAACAGAAGATCCTTATGAAAAATGGAATGGAGATCCTAATAAAAAAATGTTGTCGGTTGATGATGTTTTAAAATATTGGAAAAGTAAAAATAAAAATGAACCGAGTGAAACAAAAGAATTTATATATCCTCATAAAGACCCTAATATAACCGCAACAACCGCAAAATTAGAAATAACTGACTATCCTAAAGATAAAACAGAAGTTTCAATATTAAAAATTGAAGGAGGCGGTCATACTTGGCCTGACTCTCCTACCAGCGTTAGAATAGAAACATTTTTAGGAAAAACTAACTACGATGTTAGTGCAAATGAAATAATTTGGGACTTCTTTAAGAGACATAAGTTGAATTAAGCATGAGAAAGTTTTTTTCAAATAATTATCTTTTAATCTCAACCTTAATACTTTTGTTTATTTGTCTAATTATTATTGGTTTTAGTATTTACCCGAAAGATTTTATGCCTAATTTACTTGCTGAAATAGCGGGTATTCCTGGTGGTGCATTATTTACATTGTTTATTATTGATAATTATTATAAAAAGCAAGAAGAAAAAAATTGGAAAAGTTCTATTAAAATCTTAAACGGTCAGTTTTATTTGCTGTTGTATGCTTTAGAATGGTATTTAAAGGACATAATGGATACAACTGTGGATGAAGAGACTGATAATTCTGAAAATAAATCACAAAAAGCTTTAAATATTATTAAGTTAATTAAAAATGCACCCATTAATAACATTCATTATAATAATCATGATAGCTATGGTATTGAATATTTAATTGAAAAAACTGATAAACTTAATAATTATTTTATTCGAATTAATGATTTCTTTTCGATATTGCCTAAAACTTTAAAAATTTATAATGAATATTATACAGACTTTGACTTAATTTATCATAATTTTAACGCATATCAATCCTATTTAAAGGAACTAAGCAAAATGACAGATGATGAATTAAAAAATAATTTTCATTCTGCAAGAATGTGGAAAACTTTTAATATTTTATTTTTAGAAACCTTTGTGAATTTTAGTGATGGATTTTTAAGTGAATTAAATAGATTAATGGATTCTTAAAGAAAAGAAGTAAGTCGCTTTTGTGGTGTGCGTTTAAAATTCAATTGTTTAAAAAATATGTTGGATTGGTATAGGAATATACTCTAAACTAATTATTTCTTTAAATATTCACTTTTGACACAATAAATAGTATTATAATTATGTCTGCAGTTTGATTTTAGTTGGATAAAATTTAATGAATTTTTTAGAAGCTGGGTTATCTCTTAAAGTTGTACCGGAAAATATTAAGAATATTAGAACAGGAAAGATTTTAAAGGTAGAAGAAAATTTATTTTCTGTTGAAATTCAAGGAAATATTTTAACTTTTGAACTTGATGAAGAAGTTGAGTTATTGGTGAATATTAGTAGTGGTGTATTAAAATTCAACTCTCATATTGTTCAAATAGACTCAAATATACTGTATTTTTATATTCCTGAAAAATATAGTACTGTTCAACGTAGGGAATATCCGCGAATAAATATAAATATTCCTGTAACTCTTCAAAAAAGAGAAGAACAGGAGGAAGAAACTAAAACCGAAGATATTAGCGGCGGTGGTATGAAAATTGCTTCAGTTTATGAACTTGAGACTGGTAGTGAACTTATTGCAAAATTAAAAATCGCTAATGGTAAGAATATAAAAACTATATTTAAGGTGCTAAGAGCCACTAAAGATAATAAAAATGATAAAGAATATATTTTATCAGGTAAATTTAGTGATATAGCGCACTCTGATAGAACAGCCATTATTCAGCTTTGTTTTAGAAAACAGCTTGAACAAAAATTTAAACGAATGAGGAATGAATGATTGCCTAATAGCAAAGTTAACAAAGTTTCTTCACAATTAGCTGGAATATTTGCCTGTTTTACAATGTTGGTAACAGGTACAAATATTCTTTTTAGAGCTCAATCACTTGATTTTGATTCTGTTATTTATATGTTAAAAATATCTATCCCTGCCAGTTTTGTTGCTTGGTGTTTAGGGTACGCTACAGGTAAAGTATTTGAAGGAGCAAGTTTTTCATTTGGTAATGATTCTTTAAATTCAAAGAAGAATAAAGATCTTGGTATTGATGATATACTATTTGATGATATTAAAGAAACAGAGCCTACTGACATTAATAGTGAAGAACTTTGATAAAGGAATGGTAGTTATATGAATATAAAAGGACTTTTAGAAAAAGGTAGTAATGAACAATCTATAACTAATCAGTTTGTTACAATTATGGGTGTTACTACATTCATAACGCTGTTCTTTATTTCTGCATTTAATTTATATGCAAGTGTTCCAATTATGAATAGGGCTAATTTTGAAAAAGAAATAAATAATCAATCTGTTTCAAATATTCTTTTAGATACAATTAAAAATGATATTCCACATAATGAGTTTTCACAAAGCACTAAACTCACAAACGGATTAATAAAGAATAATCTGATAATTTTTGCTACTTTGTATGATAGAAATAGTAATTCGTATATCTGGTCAAGCGTTCCAAAATTAATCGGAAAAAAAGATGAAGCTTTAGCTCCGATTAAGACCAAAGAATTTTCTGATAAATTATTCTATGTTGATAAAAATTCATTAAAAGAAATAAATAAATCTTTTGGTCATTATGTATTAATAACTGCTTTCTATAATGCTGATGGAGTAACTCCGCTGGCAGACCTTTTAGTTAGGGGTAATTTAATTTTAGCTTTAATATTCATAATATTTGGATTCGCTTCAGCCTTGATTTCAGCTAAAATAGTAACTAAGCCTCTTAAAGAATTAGTCAAAGGAGCTGAAGAGTTTTCAAAAGGCCATTTGACTTATAGGGCAAGAGTTATAACAAATGATGAAATAGGCAAATTAGCTCAAGCCTTTAATAATATGGCAGAAAACCTTGATAATTTGTATGGTTCGCTTGAATTACAGGTTAAAGAAAGAACAGCTCAACTTGCCGATAAAAAAGAAATAGTTGAAAAAGCCTTGAGGGAAGTACAAGAAACTCAAGCAATGCTTATTCATAATGAGAAAATGACCTCTCTTGGTCAACTGGTTGCAGGTGTTGCTCATGAATTAAATAACCCTATAAATTTTATTTATGGGAATCTTGATCATTTGAAAAATTATGCTAATGATTTAATTACTTTACTTTCTCTTTATCAAAAACATGAAAACGCTCTATCAGAGCAAGTACAGAAAGAACTGGAAGACGCTAAAGAAGAATATGATTTAGAGTTTATTACAGAAGATTTACCACTCTTAATCAAGTCTTGTAAGGATGGCTCAGAGCGTTGTAAGCAAATTGTATTGGATTTAAGAAATTTTTCAAGACTTGATGAAGCTGTTGTTAAAGAAGTAGACTTACATGAAGGACTGGACAGTACATTAAATATTTTGCGCAATAAATATAAAAATAAAATAACTGTTCATAGGCATTATGGAAATATTCCTAAATTAACTTGCTATGCGGGGCAGATAAATCAGGTGTTTATGAATATGCTTGATAATGCTTCCTATGCAATAAAAACTAAGGGAGATGTTACAATAGTAACTGAATCGGATGATAAAAATATCATTATAACTATAGAGGATAATGGAGAAGGGATTGAAAAAGAAGTAATTGAAAAAGTATTTGATCCTTTCTTTACAACTAAGCCAAGCGGACATGGCACAGGACTAGGCTTATCTATCAGTTATAAAGTTATAAAAAAACACAAGGGTGAAATTGAAGTTGAAAGTATTAAAGGTAAAGGTACTAAATTTACAATTATACTTCCATTAGATCCCGTTGTAATTAATCAATAAAGGCAAGTGTATAAAATGAGTCAAGATAAAATGGAAATTAAATATAATATATTGATAGTTGATGATGAGTTGGATAATTTGCAACTTTTTAAAAGAACTTTTAGAAAGAAGTATAACTTATTTTTGGCAACTTCTGGATTTGAAGGACTTGAAGTTTTAAAAAATAATAAAATCCATATGATTATCACTGATCAGAAAATGCCTAAAATGGAAGGTGTCGAGTTCTTAAAATATGCTATTGAATTATCCCCTGACTCTATCAGAATGCTTGTTACCGGTTATACCGATGCTCATGCACTAATATCAGCAATAAATTCAGGTAAAATTTACAGATATATTAAAAAACCATGGAATCCCGATGAAATAATCAGCCTTGTTGATACCGCCATGAAAATATATCAACTCAATGCTGATACTCAGCTTTTGGCTAATGATTTAAAAGATTTATTTTCAGGTACGATTAACGCAATTATTGAAGCACTTGATGCTAAAGACTCATTTACACTTGGAAGAAGTAAAAGGGTTACTTTTTATTCGACCGAAATTGGTAAAGCCCTTGGCATGACAGATGTTGAGCTTAGTGAGCTTGAGCTTGCAGGACTTTTACACGATATTGGAATGATTGGCATACCTGAAACAATATTAAACAAACCTGAATATTTAACTCAAGATGAATTTTTTATTGTAAAAAAACACGTTACCTTTGGTGTTAAAATCCTTTCTGATATAAAACAGCTTGAAAGTATAATAAAAATAATTGAAGCTCATCATGAAAAATTTGATGGAAGCGGATATCCTAAAGGATTAAAAGAACATGATATTCCTATGAGTGCCGCAATAATTGCAGTCGCTGATGCATATGACAGTATGACCTCAGAAAGAGCTTATAGAAAAGGCTTAGCTCATCATATAGCCGTTGCTGAAATCAGCAAAAACGCAGGAACTCAATTTAACCCTGTTGTTGTAGACGGCTTTTTATCTGTAATTGATAATGCTGTATTACAAATTAAAAAATGGGAAGAACAAACTACTTGACCAAAAGTTATGCTTCATGTATATTATATTTAAAGTTAAATATGGGCTTGTGGCGCAGCGGTAGCGCAGGGGACTCATAATCCCTTGGTCGCTGGTTCGAATCCAGCCGGGCCCATTTAATATTTACAACACTTTCGGCGATTGCCGAATTTTTTGTTTTTAGGGGTTTGTTCCATTTGACTTTGATAAACTTTAATAATAAATAACTAATCAAAAGCAATTTTAAAATTTAAATAACTCGAATTGCTAATTACAGGCTACTGCATAATATCTGTAATTGATGAGTATAAAAAACTTATGCGCAATCTACCAAATAATCTTTAACGGACATTAATTAAAATTCGCTTTCACAGTCTTTACAATACCAAAGGTGGCCAGGAAACGTTGGTAAACAACATCCACCCAATTTTATTTTTCCAGCTTGAGCACTTTCCAACATTTCAGGTCCTGGCATTCCATATTGTATTTCAACGACCTTTTTAGATTTACATTTTTGGCAAAAGCTAGGTTTTTCTGCAAGTTTAATTAATGATTTTAATTTTTTCAGAACCTGAGATTTGTTACTTTTTAAATCTTTCTTTAAATCTATGTCAAATCCAACACAAGAAACAAAGAAATTATTATCATTTTGTTCATCAATATAATGTTTCCATATAAAATCTTCACCAACTTTAGGATAAAGAAGTAATGCTTTAGGAATAATAACTTCTTCGTCATCAAAATTAATAAGGAAAGTTTCCGTAGGCATTTTAATTGTATTTATTGCCTTATAAGCCAGTATTTGATAGGCATCATCATTATTAAAATGGCCTCTTTGTACTGAATTATATTTGTATTTTGTATCTATGATTAAGCTGGAATTACCTAAATTTATCACTATATCTGAGAATGTATTTTTGCAAGCCCTGTTTCTTTCTTCGATTAAATTAGGATATCCATCTTCATCAAATTCGTATCTATCAGAACTATCGATTAATTTCTTGTTTTTTTGATATTCAATATCAGAAGGTTCATTTAATTCAAATTCTTCATAATTTCTTCTCAATAATTCATATATAAACTCCTCAAAAAGAAGGTTCATGTCAAATATCAATGTTAGTGTTTCAAATTTCTTCGAACTCATTTCTATTGATGCATTTTCAATAAACATTTTTGCCAATAGCAAAGGTTTTTCAAAAACCACCTGGCTTCGGCTTAGTCTCAATTTTTTAACATTCTGCGGGAGTATTTTTTCGAAGGTTATTTCAGAATATATATTTAAAATCTGCTTTAATCTTTTTTTATTATGCTTTGAGGTTGTTACTTTTATAAGCATTCTAGTAACAAACAAAAACGTCCTGTTTAAAAGATTATCTTCGCAAAATTCATCAAATTCACAATAGAAACGTGCTTTATTAACTGAATTGTATTTTATATTTTCATTGAATTTGAGTTTTCCTTTTAGATAATTTAGATTTTCATTATAAAGTGTGTAATTTTTAGGTATAAATCTCAATAAACAGTCATATAAAGAATTTGCATAACTTGCTATTAACACTTCTAGAAATGGATTATCATTTTTAGCTAGCTTTGCTATATCAGATTCTTTTATATCAAGCTTTTTCGTGTATGAAAGCATATAAAACAGGTTTTTAAGCATTGTTACCTGTTCTTGAGCTTCATCTTTATATTTGAGCAGCTTCGGAAGAATTTCAAACTGATAATTTTTATACTTTATAACCCCTACATAATTTTGAGCTTGAATGTTTGTCTGAGTAATATTAAAAATATCTTCAATATGATTTTTGCTTAAAAAAAGCTGAAAATTTTTAGCATCATCTTTTTCAAAAATACTAGATAGTTCTAATTTATTCCCGTGCTCATCTCTGGCATAATCATACTCATAGAATGTTTGAGTTTTCATTTTTCTTCGTATGCCTTCAACGGTTTATAATTACTGTCATTTAACTCCGACAATCTGGATATAAATTCATCATTATCAATTGATGATTTCGATACAAAATTAAATGAATAGTCCTCATCATATAGACCTTTTAAAGATTCAGGGATTGATCTTTTAACAATAAATTTACCTAAAATTGCTTCTAACTTATCCCATTCTCCATAAAAATATTCGTTTAGCAATGGGATAATTCTGTCAAACCAAGCTGTTTTCAATAATATTAATTGTTCTTCAACTGATTTATTATCAAATTTATCTTTAATGAAGTAGCTATGACCTATTTGATGGTCTCTATCAAGAAGAATAATTATTTTATTATTTATAGTCTCAAAAACATCTTTAAAGTTAATAACAGTATCATTATATTTAATTTCTTGAATAATCAAGGAAGAATCAGGCATAAGTTCAATAAATTCAAATCTTCTTCTTAATGCTATATCTATTGCAGCGATTGAACGGTCAGATGTATTCATAGTACCTATAAAATACAGATTAGGAGGTAAGCCAAAATCCTTATCATTTTCAGAATAAGGAAGATTTAAAGTTAATGCATTCTCTTGATACAACCTTTTATCTTCTTCTAATAATGTTATAAGCTCACCAAATATTTTTGAAATGTTCCCTCTGTTTATTTCATCAATTATAAGAACATAGTTTTTTAGTTGTTTATTGTGAGTTTTACCTATTAGTTCATTAATATTTTCAAAAATTAATTTATCGGTATAAAATTCATATATTGACTGTTGTGAAAGCTTTTTCCTATATAGCTTTTCAATTGGAATTTCGACATCTTTTAAGAGCCATTCTACATTTCGAAATTGGCAATATCTGATCTCTGTATCAGGATCAAATATATAGTTATCATCAAGTACTCGCCCTATTGCTCTTACATATTTATTCCCTTTAGAAACAAATATAAGAGAACCTTTTTTAATCCCAAATTTAAAGATACTAATTGCTTGAACTGTATATGGACTTTGTTCAACAAGTTTATCTTTATTGCTATTAAATACACTTAAAACATCATCTTTCTTTTGGGTTTGTGAAAAATCTAAATTTTCACCCCATCCCAAGGCAATTTTATTGTTTTCAAGACAATACTCATATATTTGGTTATCTTCTTCTTTCGTTGAATCTCCAAGAGAAATTTTAAATACTTTATTGTTTTTTTCGTCAAAATCAATATTTCTATTTATTTCAATGTATTCTGAGTTTGCAAATCTTGCAAGCTCCCTTAAAATTCCTTCTTTTTTTTCATATTTTAATTCCTGACAATCTTCATCAAGAAGAGGCTTTATACCTTCTACAAATTCCTCATAAGCATAACTCTGATGGAATGTAATAAACTTGATTTGCCCGTTATCTTTATATTTATTATATTCAGCCATAATAGCTTTTCTGTTTTTTTTGTCTAAAGCTTCATATTTAGATTTAGGCATTACTATTTTTAGAGCTTCTAAAGCTGTTTTATAAGTTTTACCAGTTCCTGGGGGGCCATATAATATCTGATTGAGCGGAATATTTAACATATTTTTATCCTTTATATCCTCTTCATAAAAACTTTGATGAAGCTTTTCAGGCAAAATAGCATTATGTTTTTCATAAAAAATAGCTGCGTCTATAATTGCTTTAGCTTGATCTACCTGTTCTTCTGAGTAAATGTTAAAATAGGTATCTTTGCCACCCCATTCATTTTCTCTAGTAGTTTCAGCAGGTATAGTTCCAGATTTTAGTTCACTGTTAAGTGCCTTCCCCTTGGCCAAAATACGAACGTTGTTTTTTCTTAATGAAATTTCCATAAAACTTGTTTTTATTTTTAATGAAATATAATCCTTAGAAATATGTCTATGGACTTCAGGATCTTTTTCACCATATCTAACAAGCTCTTCACGCAAATATTCCAGATTATTTTTAGAATATTTATTGTATAAATAGCTAAAAAACTGATCTATTTCCAAGTTTAAAGGTAAGTTTGTTCGCTGGCCAACAATATCTTTATATTTTTCAATTACTGGCTTTATTGTATTATTAAACTTGAAATACTCTGAGGAAAATTTATCTCCTCTTTGGAACTTTTGACCTGCCCCCGTTTTTCCTAACGATTAGAACTTAGTACTCCACGAGTTTC
>JBAXKC010000007.1:0-91036 GCA_037137535.1 bacterium
ATTTCGCTATTTCCATTACGTTCGTTTACTTTATATATAATTATTAGCATAATTACCACCTATCGTTCAACATTTATATATTTATTAACAAAAAAGAAGACGGCTTTTATTTATAAAAAGTCCGTCTATTAGGGAAATATTTTATAGTTTAGAGGATTTTATAAAAGGGGATAATTTCTACTTTTGAAGTTATCTATAGCTCTATCCAGATCAGGATTTGATGAGTTTTGCGAAACTGTAGATTGTTGAATCGACTGAATATTATTAGCGTTTAATGATTTAGCAAATAGTTTATGAGGATTTTCAACTTGTGTAGGAGCTTTACCTGTTTTTTCAAGTTCTTTTTTATGTTTATAGTCCGTCCACATTGCACAACCTTTAGGAATAATAATACCAAGAGTTACACAAGCATAAGCAAGACCTGCAAGGATTGAGCCATTCTTAATCGACTCAAGATGGTGTTTAATTTCATGTGCAGCATTTTTAAGAATTTCCTTCTCTTCAGCAGGCGTTACAGATTTTTTTATAATCTCATTTTTATGAGCTTCAACAAAATTCTCTGCAAAATAACCTATTTCTCTATAAGATTTAGTTGATGCATCATTAACTTCAATCAGCCAATTTCTAGTTTTATCTAAAAAAGGAACATGATTTTTAATAAAGTTTATAGAGTTAGTTCTTAATTCATTTAATCTTAACAATGAAACAAAATTACCTAATGGCCCCTGTTCAAGAGAATCAATAACTTTACCCATATTGCCTTTATCAAAAGCTTTATCACTAAGATTAAATATTGCTCCAATCTGTCTTTCTTTTCCATCAACACTAATTTTACGATCATAGGTTTTAAGAACATCAGGAAGTTTTACGTTCTTCGATAAAGCCCACGCTGCAAAGTTTGCAACAAGAGTAGGAATAAACATAAAGTTAGCAAAAGCTACACCACATTTAATTGTTGCTTCGGCACGCTCATTTTTATCTCTGCAAGCAGTTAACCTGCCTGTAATATTAGCAGGATAAATCCATGCTTTAAGAATACTTGCATCTGGAAATAATCCACCAAAAGACACCTGTTTTTTAAGTTTAGTTTCTTGAGCTGTTTGAGGAGGCGTAACTGCCTTAGGCTCAACTTTATTTTCTACTTTTTTAGCCCCTTTATCAGCATCGCTATATCCGACAAATGCGTCTTTTCCTGTACGTTTTTTAGTCAAGTATCTGTTAATATGCTGAATACTGAAAGTTAAAGCACCAACAACTGCTAAAGTAATGCCAAACTTGAACTTATTTAAGGATTTAAGTTGTTCAATTTTAGTGCCGACTTCATCACTATGTTTAGAAAATACTTCCTGACATACTTTATGAGTATCTCTTACAAGCTGTTCAAGACTTCCTTCAATATGATGATCTCCGACCTTTTCAGTGAGAACTTTATCACAAGCACCTAAATGCTTACCGATAGGATCCATAATAGAATCTAAAACAGTTCGTTGCAATTTTTTTTCAGCATTAGGATTTATAATTTCATTAAGATTAGTTCTTGATTCTATCGCATTAATTAAAGCCTCTGTAGCATCTTTAAAAGCTGGAGTTCCTTCCTTTAAAGACTCCTTAAGGTTTATTCCTGATTTAGGACTAAGATTTTTAAAAACATTACGAACTACAGTATCTATAGCTTCTTTCGGATTTGTGTTATTACCTGCTTTTTTCCAATGCTCACCCAGAAAATCCAGCGACTTATTTGAAACATCAAAATTCTTATTAACACCTGGTAAAATCTTGAGTGCTTTTAATCCAAAAAGAGTTATTCCAGTTGAAAGCGCACCATATAAAAGATAATTTACTAAAATACCGCCAAGTTGAAATACAGATGTTTCAATTCCTGCCTGCTTATTTCGATGAAAATCCAGCCAAGTTTGAGGAAGAACCATCGATACCATATTAATTCCAAGTAGACTTGCTACTTCATTTTCTTTTAATTTACAAAATTTTGTTACGACATGATTATCCAAAAGACCATTAAAACTTACTTGATCTTTCTTCTTGTTCTCATGAGAAGAAAGTTTGGGATAATTATATGAAAAACGATTATGAAGCCCTATATTGGTCATCTGATCTCCAAATATTCTCATCCCATCCACTACATGTATATAAAAACATTATTATATGAGAATTTGCCATGCATGAAAAGCTCTTTTGTGATTTAAAAGCCAAAATTCAGATATATCAAAAGATATCGAGATTATAACAATTTGAAGTATTGTTAACATTTCTTATTTTTCGCTAATGTTATTAATTATTTTGTTGTATAGGGAATAAGTATTTCATATTAAAATTACTTAAAAAAAAATGATATTTTAGTCAATTTTATTTATGTTTAGCTTTATTATGAATATAATAATTAAAGCCACAATGCTAAAGGAAAAGGAAAAACAGTTTATGAAAATTGCAAAAGATCTGACTCAATTAATAGGCGGTACTCCGTTAGTTGCTTTGAATAAATTAAATAAAGATGCAAAAGCTCAAGTTATAGTAAAACTTGAATATATGAATCCCGGTTGTTCCTGTAAAGATCATATTGCTATGAATATGATTAACAAAGCAGAACAGGAAGGGAAAATAAAAGCAGGAGTAACAACACTAATAGAAGCAACAAGCGGAAATACAGGCATTTCTCTTGCATATATATGTGCAATAAAGGGTTATGACCTCATAATTTGCATGCCTGAAAATAACAGTATAGAAAGAAGAATGTTGTTAAATGCATACGGTGCCAGAGTTGTGCTTACACCTGCAAACCTAAGAATGAAAGGTGCTGTTGATAAGGCACATGAAATTGAACAGGAAATGGAAAATGCTCATATTCTTTATCAATTCCAAAATCCTGCAAATCCTGAAATTCATAGATTAGAAACTGCTGAAGAAATTTGGAATGATACAGACGGTAAAATAGATATAGTTGTAGCCGGCGTAGGTACAGGCGGAACAATTACAGGTATCGCTCAAAATTTAAAAGCAAAAAAAGCTTCTTTTCAGGCAATAGCTGTTGAACCAGCGAATAGTGCCGTTTTATCAGGCTGTGAGCCGGGTTGCCATAGAATTGAAGGAATAGGAACAGGATTTGTTCCCGATGTACTTGATAGAGATTTGATTGATGAGATATATCAAGTAGAAGACCATAACGCCATTGAAACAACAAGACAACTTGCTAAAAAAGAAGGTATTTTGTGTGGAATTGCAGGTGGAGCTTCTACCTATGCAGCCTTAGAGCTTGCAAAACGTCCTGAAAACGAAGGCAAATTAATTCTTGCAGTTTTAACTGACTCTGGTGAAAGATACCTTAGTACAAGACTTTTTGAAGAAACAAATACAGTTTATGCTTCTGAATTTAAAGTTAGCCCAAAAATCAAAGCATCTGTTTAATAAAACTAAAAATTTTCTTATAAACGAGGATTAGTATTTAATGCAAATCCTCGTTTTTATATTAAATTTGAGTCGCTAAATTATGAATAAGTTGAAACATGCCTGATTTAAGTATTTGAGCCAACTAAATTACGAGAATAAGAAAGCCTGCTGAATACTGCATTCATTTTTACAACATCATTAATAGAAAAAAATTAAAACACAAAACAACCCTATTATTAAAAAATAATAGGGTTGTAAAAGATATTAAACAGTTATAAAAAACTATTTTTTAATTAAAATTTTGTTCTGTTGAGCTTTTCTCTAAGTTCTCTGAAACGTGCAACATCTTCCTGAGCTCTTGAACTTTCTCTAAAAAGAACTTGAGTTGAAGGATGTACCATTTGAATAAAATCCATGTGAACTTCAAGGAAATTGTATTTTCTTGGAGCTCCGCCTGCTTTTCTGCTAATTATTTCGGCATCTGTAACAGCAAGAAATCTTCTTTCTCTATCATTAAGGAGATCTGTTAACTCTCTGTTTGTATTAGTATATTTTGAAACGTGAACAGTTCCTTTAATTTCATGATCCATTGTAAGAATTAATACTTCAACAGGAATTGTATCTATCTGCTTTGACATAAGTCCTTTTCTTCTTTTAAAGAATTTCTACTAAACATTAGCATAAGTATAATACAAAATAGGCGATTATGACTAGTCTTTTTATGTGATTTATTTTTTAAAATATTAAAAATCAAATTTTCCCAATATAGTTTCCTAAAATTAAATAAATCAAATTTCTTTATTGCAAAAAACCAAAAAATCTTGTAACCTTATAAATACAATGCCCTAATTAAGAAGCTGATTAAGAAAGGTAAAGTATGGAAAGATTTTTGAGCAAATTTAGTATTAAACAAAAAATACTATTTATTTTACTGTCTTTAAGTTTTATATTACTAGCTGTATCTACAATAATAACGGCTAATTCTTTATTTCAAAAATCGTATGAAGAAAAAATAACTCAAGTTTCCTACATTACTGAAATGGCAGAAAATATCCTTAAAGATGAACAAAACAAAGTAACAAAAGGACAGCTGTCATTAGAAGATGCACAAAAACAAGCCATAGAGAGTATTAATCACCTTAAATTTGCCGGAAAAAACTATATATGGATAAATGATTATAACTATAAATTTCTTGCTCACCCTAAATTTCAAGGACAAGATGGTAGTAAAATAATTGATAAAAATGGATTCCAAGTCATTGTAGAGGCAACTAAACTTGCTAAAGAAAAAAATAAAGGAGTTATTTCATATTTATGGATAAAGCCTGCCGAAAATAGCACAAAAACATATCCAAAAGTTTCATATATAAGAAATTTTGCTGATTGGAACTGGGTCATAGGAGCTGGTATATACATTGATGATATTTACACATCTGTATGGACCACATTTATTAACACTATAATTATAAACATTATAGTCCTAAGTATCATAATGTTTTTATCACTTACTATCATTGAAAAAGGAATAAATTCACCTATTAAAAAACTAACAGATTTAAGTAATGATTTAGCAAATAATCACTTAGATTTATACATAGAGAATGATGAAAATAAGACTGAAATAGGACAATTAAACAGATCTTTCAAAATCTTTACTGAAAATCTTAAAAAAACCATAATTAGTATAAGTGAAACAGTAGAAACTATAACTGCAAGTTCAGAAGAGATGAATGCTTCTGTTGAACAAACAGCACAAGGCTCTCAACTAACAACAATAAGTGCAATACAACTTGCAGAAGGTGCTCAACAAATATCCAGCAACGTAGAAGTGGGCGCTGTAAATATTACCAGCTTAAATAATATGATTCAGGAAATATTTGAACAGGCAAATCTTGTTTCCAAACTTGGAAATGATACTGAAACTAATGCTAATGATGGCGGTAAATATGTAAAACAGGCTATTGATAAAATAAGCAGCATTAAAACAGCCTCAGAGCTAGTATCTTTAAATATTTCAGAGCTTAGCCAGTTAAGTGGAAACATTGAGCAAATTGTTGACCTTATTAAAAGCGTAGCAGGACAAACAAACTTACTTGCATTAAATGCCGCCATTGAAGCAGCTAGAGCAGGTGAACATGGCAAAGGCTTTGCTGTTGTAGCTGAAGAAGTTAAAAAATTAGCAGAACAATCCGCAGGAGCAACCGATAAAATTACAGATATGATTAAAGAAATTCAAAATAAAACTCAAATTGCGGTTAATACAATGGATAAGACTGCAAAAGAAGTTGAAGAAGGTGTTTCAGTAATAAACAATGTAGGTCGCTCTATTGAAAACATTAACTCTCACATAAAAACAGCAAACGAAAACATACAAGACATTACCCAACGAATTGACGGAGTAGCCAGCAGTTCCGAAGAGATAGTAAGAATGATTGAAAATATCTCTGCAATTACCGAAGAAACTGCCGCAAGCGCACAAGAAATATCAGGAACAACCGAAAAACAAAGTGCAAGCCTACAAGAGATCAATGCAAATGCTCAATCTCTGTCTTTAATTGCCGAAAAGATAAACAAACAGGTTAACGTATTTAAAATGTAAAATTCAATAAAAAATGAAACCGCCTAAGAAGTATTGATCTTCTTAGGCGGTTTTATTTTTCTTAAATAACCGCCCCTTGAATGAGTAATTCTCGCTGAATGTCTTTAATATCAGTTTCATTCACATTATTATTATCACTTAACGCCGTGAGAGCGGCAGCTATACCTCCGGCCTGACCTGTTGCCATACACGCAGGGATTTCTCTGAACATATCGAGCAAACTATGTTCTACGGAAATACATCTTCCTGTAAAAATAACATTATCAATGTCTTTTGAAATCAAACATTCAAAAGGTAGTTGAGAAAAGCCTTTTCCCGAATGAGTATAATCGGGCACTTTTGCAATAGAAGTATCAAATTCTTTTAAAACATCTTCTTTAGTAAATCGGTGCAAACCTTTAATTCTTCGTGAATCCCTGAGTCCTATTTGTGGTGCAGTATCTATCAGATAAGCCTTTTCAAATCCGTCAAGGTTGGCTACAAATTTTTCTATTATTTTATTAATTAAACTTCTTGCTTTTATTTCTGCAAAAGTCAAATCTTCTGTAGAAATAGGGCATACTTTTTCAACATGAGCGATATTGAACCATGCCTCATTCTCGTTCATAGTCGGAACCCATCCGCCAATTTTTGTATTTATGCCTAAATCATGTAAAAGCTTTCTGTAAAAGTCATTATGGTGAATTATCGTATTAAATACTTTCTCAATATCAAGACCGCCTAGTCTAAAACTTAAAGTTATCGGCATAAGATGCTCTTTTTGTTCCATATCGAAGGCTGAATTTGAAAATCGGGCAAGGTCTCCATCTCCCGTTGAGTCAACAAAAACTTTTGCTTTTATAGCACCTCTGCCTGATTTACCGTCAACAATGATTGCAGATAATTTATTATCAATTTTTAAAGCAGTAGATGCAAAAGTATGGTAATAAGGCTTTATTGAATGTTCTTCTATGTTTCTGTCAAAAATATATTTCATGGCTTCAGCATCAAATAGGACATTTGCACCTATATTTCTTGTAGCTTTCATTTCTTCGAGTCTTTTTATGGTTTCTGAGCAAAAGCCTTTTATTATAGGCTCATGTGGATTTTTAGTACCAATTTCCGTTAACCCCACAATAAGAATGACAAGTCCGCCTGTAGCCTGCCCTCCAAGATAACCGAATCTTTCAATTATAGCGGTTTTAACTCCTAATTTTGCAGCAGATACAGCAGCAGAGATCCCCGCAGGTCCTCCGCCGACAACTACCACATCATAAAACCCAATTATAGGTATATGCTGCGGTGCTTCAATTATATAGTCCATTTAAAGCCCCTTTTGCTTATTACAGGTCGTGTTTATAAGCCGGAATTTTTAAATTATTTTTTTCTTTAATATCTAAGTTTACACCCAAGATTTCAAATTCTTCTATTATCCCACCTCTTAGTCTGAGGGACGGAATTATTGTTTCCGTTGGACCTATTGCTTTTACAATATAAGGGGGGATGATTTCTGTTTTATTTACGACTATATTATTGCCTGCCGTAACTATTTCAGAAGTAGTGACAAGTCTTTCGTTATTAATCGATAAGCCTTCAGCTCCAGCGGCTTTCAGAACGTTTATAAGTTTCAAAAGGTCATCGCTGGTAATAGTAGGCGAATCGATAACCATTTCCACTCCTTTACCTTTTAACTCAAGGAGTCCTGTTTGTTCATATAATTTTTTTAATTGTGAAGAAGCAAGCTCTGCTTTTTCAGAAGAGGAAAGTTGCTTGAACTTTACTTTTAAATCAATTAATTGTTGCTGAAGCTCTTCTTTTTTATTTTGAGTATCTTTTAAAATCATTACAAGTTCGTCAAGTCTTCTTGTAGTCGGCAAATTGGTTTTTGTTTCATCAAGAAATCTTTTTACATTAACCGTTATGATAAAACTCAGCGAAAGCAATACAATTCCCATCGCAACACCAAAGTGTTTAAAAGATTGAACCGTTGAGACTGTTTCTTCTGATTGATTTTCTTCGAGCTGTTCTTTTTCTTTAGTTTTTCGTTTTAATTTTATAAACATTTTTATCTACTTTTTTAGGCAGTTATAATAACAGGTATATTATATTATTTTGTTTTAGACAAGTAAATTTATATTTTAAACTAAATAGGAGCAATTATGACAGATGCTAATTTATTAATTAATAAAGCCGAACAAAAACTTTTTTCATATTTTCAAGA
Source organism: bacterium (assembly GCA_037137535.1). GTDB lineage: Bacteria > Cyanobacteriota > Vampirovibrionia > Gastranaerophilales > JBAXKC01 > JBAXKC01. Next base: position 8,202 of record JBAXKC010000007.1, read on the forward strand.
ACTTGAGCTAATAAGAGAATATAATCAGGAAAAAGTCTTAACAGCCTTTCGTGATAACAAAATAGGCGAAGAACACTTTGCAACGGTAAGCGGCTACGGGCATGACGACCTTGGTAGACAGGCAATAGACAGAGTTTATGCACAGGTTTTCAATTGCGAAGCGGCAATAGTCAGAAATCACTTTGTTTCGGGAACGCATGCCATTGCTTGTGCCTTATTCGGAAATTTAAGACATGGAGATAAACTTATATCAGTTGCAGGAACTCCTTACGACACGCTAGAAGAAGTTATAGGAACAAGAGGAAATGTAAAAGCCTCCTTAATCGGGCATGGTGTAAGCTATGAAGAAATCCCACTAAAAAATGGTGTTGAAGTTGACCTTGAAGCAATTGAAAAAGCAGTAGATAAGCATACAACAATGGTAACTATTCAGCGCTCAAGAGGTTACAGCCTTAGAAATCCTATTGATATAGCGAAAATGACAGAGATTATTGAAGTTGTAAAATCAAAAAATCCGAAATGTATTTGTTTCGTTGATAACTGTTACGGTGAATTCACAGAAACCTTTGAACCTACTGAAATAGGAGCTGATCTTATGGCTGGCTCATTAATAAAAAATCCTGGTGGTGGAATAGTTGAAACGGGCGGTTATATTGCAGGTAAAAAAGAATATGTAGAACAAGCGGCAATGCGTTTAACAGCACCCGGTATCGGCGCTAAAGGCGGTGCAATGTTAAATCAGTCAAGGCTTATCCTGCAAGGTTTCTTTATGGCTCCAAGCATAGTATTTGAAGCATTAAAAGGTGCTATTTTAGCTTCACAGTTGTTTCTTGACCTTGGCTATAATACCTCGCCAAGACCTGATGATATAAGAACAGACATTATTCAAGCTATTGAATTTGGTTCTCCTGAAAAACTTGTAGGTTTCTGTAAGGCTTTACAGTTTAATAGCCCTGTAAATGCTTATCTGACACCAATTCCAGATGATGTACCGGGTTATGACAATAAAATAATTATGGCAGCAGGAACTTTTATTGAAGGTTCAACCATTGAACTCTCTGCTGACGGACCTTTGAGAGAGCCTTATGTGGCTTATTTCCAAGGAGGACTTAATTACGCACATGTGAAGCTTGCTTTAAAAGGAATAATCAAGGAAATCGGTCATTAATAAAATCTTAATTTACAATCTTTTGAATAAAATGGCTTTGTCATTTAAAATCAATTAATAGTTTTAAGAAATTATTTTATGAGATCAAGGAGCAGAATTAATGATTATCGGTATTCCAAAAGAGATCAAATCAAATGAGCACAGAGTAGCAATTACCCCAGCGGGAGTCGAAGCCTTTAAAAAATTCGGGCATACAGTTTACATCGAAACAAAAGCCGGTATTGGAAGCAGTTTTACTGATGAAGACTATATTGAAGCAGGAGCAGAAATTTTAAATACAGCAAAAGAAGTTTTTGCTAAATCCGATATGATAATGAAAGTAAAAGAGCCATTACCTGCTGAATATGACCTTTTTAAGGATGGTCAGCTTTTATTCACCTATTTACACTTAGCACCCGAACCAAATCTTACAAAAGCACTTCTAGCTAAAAATGTTGTAGGTATTGCATACGAAACAGTTCAATTGAGAGATGGCTCACTTCCTCTTTTAACCCCCATGAGTGAAGTGGCTGGAAGAATGTCTGTGCAGATAGGAGCAATGCTCTTAGAAAAGCATTACGGAGGAATGGGCGTTCTTCTTGGCGGAGTTCCTGGAACAGCTCCAGGGAAAGTCGTCATCATAGGCGGTGGTATTGTAGGAAGAAATGCGGCTAAAATGGCCATTGGGCTAGGTGCTGACGTTACTATCATTGATATTAACCTTGATAGACTTAGATTCCTTGATGATGTCTTTGGCGGAAGAGTTAAAACCCTTATGTCAACGACTTATAACATAAGAGAAGAACTAAAAACCGCTGATTTATTTATTGGTGCGGTTTTAATCCCAGGAGCAAGAGCGCCTAAAATTGTTACCGAAGACATTGTAAAACAAATGAAAAAAGGCTCGGTTATTGTTGATGTTGCCATTGATCAAGGCGGATCAGTAGAAACTATTGACAGAGTAACAACTCATGACAATCCTGCTTATGAAAAACATGGAGTAATTCACTATTCAGTAGCCAACATGCCAGGTGCAGTAGCAAGAACCTCAACTTTTGCCTTAACAAACGCAACTCTTCCTTATGCGCTAGAGCTTGCAAATAAAGGCTATGAACAAGCAATTAAAGACAATTATGCTCTTGCAAAAGGTGTGAACGTCTTTAAAGGCAAATTGACTTATAAGTCCGTTGCAGATTCGTTGAACTTTGAATATACTTCGCTGGAAGATTTGTTGTAATTGATAATTTAGGGGTGGGTTAAAACCCACCCTACGGGCTTAATTTTTTTTTGCTAAAATTAAATAAAAAGGTAAAGAGATATCTATAGGTAATATAATAATGTATTGTAATAATTGTGGTAATGAATATACAGAAGCAGATAAATTTTGTTCAAAATGTGGTAAAGACTTGTTAAATAATACCTATGTACCTAAATATAAGAAAATAGAAGATAAACCTAATATTAAAGATAAAGATCAAAAAAAAGGTATAGGATGTGGGACACTAAATCTTATACTCATCATAGGATTTTTTGTATTCGTATGGCTATATACTTCTTTAAATTCTTCTGATAATGGAGGAGATTCTTCCTCTATACAATCAGATTCTACTATGCAAAGTGAAGCTAAGTATTATTGTAATAACACAGTAAAAGCAAACTTAAAAAATCCTAATGGAGCAACTTTCCCTAGTTTTGAAGAATATAACTTCACTAATTTAGGGAATAATACATATAAGGTTAAGTCTTATGTTGATGGTACAAATTCCTTTGGGGCTATTATTAGAACAAATTTTGAATGTAAAGTAAAAGTTTTTAACGATGGTGGTCAAGTTATTGGGCTAACAATGGACAACTGAAAAAAATTCTTTTAATAATATGTTAAATGAGTCGTTCAATTCGGAGAATTTTCGAAAAAACGGGCATGCAATAGTTGATAAACTTGCTAATTACATGAAAAACCTTGAAGACAATCAGATTAATGAAGTTTTACCTCCAATTACTCCTAAACAAATGTTGTTAAATTGGGATAATAATTTTCAAACAAAAGATTTTTCTTTAGATAAATTTACAGATGAAATTATTACACAGTCAAATCATCTGCATCATCCTAAATACATAGGGCATCAGGTCAGCGCTCCTCTGCCTTTGGCTTCACTGTTTGATATGATGTCTTCTCTTTTAAACAATGGAGCTGCTATTTATGAAATGGGACCTGTTTCAACAATAATGGAAAAAGAGTTATAGAATGGATGTCATCAAAAATAGGTTATGGAAGTAATTCTGACGGCTTTTTTACTTCCGGTGGAACTCTTGGAAACTTAACGGCCCTTTTAGCAGCAAGACAGGCAAAGTTCTCTTACGATATATGGACGGAAGGCATTAAAACAGAAGAAAAACCAGCATTTTTCGTTTCAAAACTTGCACATTACAGTATAAAACGTGCCGTTCAAATTATGGGATTTGGCGAAACCTCAGTAATTCCTGTTGAAGTCAATTCAGAATATTCTATGGATATAAATGACCTTCAAAATAAATATGCTCATGCAATATCAGAGGGAATGACACCTGTTTGCGTTGCGGCAAGTTCTTGTTGCACTCCGACAGGAAGTTATGACGATTTAAATGCTATCGCTGATTTTTGTGAGCAAAATAACCTATGGATGCATATTGACGGGGCTCATGGGGCTTCGGCATTATTGTCGGACAAATACAAACAATTATTATCAGGAGCTGAAAGAGCTGATTCTATAGCATGGGATGCTCATAAAATGATGCTCATGCCTGCATTAATAACAGCAGTTATCTTCAAAAACGGTGATAACTCTTATGAATCCTTTTCGCAAAAGGCTTCATACCTCTTTGAAAATGAGGCAAAAGATGAATGGTATAATCTAGCTCATAGAACAATGGAATGTACTAAAACCTCTATGATCTTTAAACTTTATGGCTGCTTAAAGCTATACGGAGAAAAGTTTTTTGGTGAGTTTATTGATTATGTATATGACTTAACAAAAACCTTTTCGGAAATAATTAATGAAACTGACGATTTTGAAACAGTAATGATGCCTCAAGCAAATATTATCTGCTTTAAACATATACCATCCTACGATTGTGATATTAATGAACATCAAAAACAAATAAGACGAAAACTTTTAAACCTTGGAAACTATTACATAGTGCAAACAAACATCGAAAGTAATTCTTATTTAAGATGTACTATTATAAACCCATTGACCAAATTAGAAGATTTAAAAGAACTTCTTGAAGATATCAGAAAAATAGCCATTAGGATGGATTAAACCCACAAATAAAGCAAAGCAAATAAAAATATCGAATTAATTTTAATAATTTTTGTTACAATTAATTTTAAAGCTGGAAAGAATTTTAAAATAATTTCCAGTTTTTGTTTTAATAATTAGTATAAAAATTCATTATATTTTATAAGGAAAAAGAAACTTATGAATGCAACACCAATAAAAACATTTGCAAGTCCTATATGTAATGAGATTGCTACAACGGCAAGGGGAATAACTCAAAAATTAACAAAGAATATTAAAGCTGTTGAACCGGATATTTTAGAGCTAGGCGGTAAAGTTACTCAATTAAAACCTCCGACTAATTGTACGAATGCTGAAGTTTCAGAATTAATTCCAATCTGTAATGAGGCTGGTGATATGTTATTAAAAAAAGCCTGTGCTGAAATAAGTAATAAAACACAACAGCCTTTATCTCAGCTCTTTAGAGAAACAGTTCAAATGCCTTTAAGAAATATTTTAATGCCTGCCTTTTCAATGCTTCAAAGTTTTATGAAAAAGGTATAATAAAAACGAGAAGTCCCACCATAATGAGTGAAAACTCACACTATGACATTATGAAATATATCAGAAAAATAGCATGAAAAAATAAGACTATCAGTCTGCCATATTAAGGTATTAAAAAAGCTCTGAATAATTACATTGGCTTATTGACTAACTAAGTTGTTATAATTATAGTTACTATAACAACTATTTTTTTTGAGAAATAAGCAATGGAAGAAAATTCGTCCGAAAAGCCAACTAAAAAAAATCATTTAAAAAAAAGATATATTATAGCAATAGTTATATCAGTAATTTTTATTGCAGTTCTTATCATTTATTTTTTAAATTATGGCAAAGAATCAACGGACGATGCTTTTATAGACGGTCATATCATACAGATAAGCCCTGAAATTTCAGGTAATATTGTAAAACTTCTTGTTAAAGATAATCAACATGTCAAAAAAGGCGATTTATTACTTGAAATTGATCCGACAGATTATCAAGTAGCTCTAACTGAAGCAAAGGCAAAACTTCAAAACATATTGGCTCAAAAAGAAATTTCTAATAAAAACCTTGATGTTACTAAAATAACTTCGGTAGCTAATTATCAACAAGCTATTGCGGGTGTTGATTTTTCACAATTTGGAATAAGTGAAATGGTCTTTGCTGGGCAGTCTACAAAAGCACAATTAAGTTCTATTGAACAGGATATAAATAGCCAACAAGAACTTATAAATGAGGCTTCAGCTTCAATTGATGAAGAAAAAGCTAACCTTGATTTGTCAAAACATGATTATGATCGTTATAAAAGCCTCTATAGCGAAGGGGCTGTTTCCAAGCAATTTTTTGATAATGCTTTAAAGTCTTTGCAGGTAAGTGAATCAAGGGTAAAATCTTCTACAAACAGAAAAAATGCCTTAGAATATAACTATAAATCTTTACTGGCAAAGAAATTAGCAATTATTGCAAACATAAAACAAAGTCAGGCAAAAGTTTCTGAAACAAAAGCAGGGTTAAGCCAGTCACAAGGTAAATTAAAAGCAGTAAGTACAGTTAAACAGCTTGTTGATATAAGTAAATTACAGGTGAAAGCCGCTAAAGCTCAGGTAAATCAACTAAAGGCAGAAGTAAAACAGGCAGAGTTGGATTTGGGAAAAACAAAAATTTATGCCCCTGCTGATGGCTATATAAGTAAAAGATTAGTTGAAAAAGGAATGTTTACAGACAAAGGAATGATATTATTTGCTATAGTTCCCGTTAATGTATGGGTTACTGCAAATTTTAAAGAAAATCAGCTTAAACATATTAAAATAGGACAAAAAGTTAAAATAAAAGTGGATGCTTATCCCTATGAAAAATATTTTGGACATGTTGAAAGTTTACAATATGGAACAGGTGCGAAATTCAGTTTATTTCCACCCGAGAATGCTGTTGGAAGTTATGTAAAAGTTGTTCAAAGAGTCCCCGTAAAAATAGTGTTTGATAAAAAATCGGATAATGCCCCGCCACTAGTACCGGGAATGTCCGTAATACCAGAGGTATATACAAAAAAATGGAAATGATTGAAACACCCGATGAGGGAAGCAGTAATATAGATTTTAAACCGTTAGTTAATCCTTGGATTATAGCGTTTTCGGTTATGTTAGCAACTTTTATGGAAGTTTTAGATACGACCGTTGCAAACGTAGCATTACCAAGCATTGCAGGAAGTTTTTCCGCCAGCAATGAAGAATCAACATGGGCTTTAACCAGTTATCTTGTATCAAATGCAATAGTTTTGCCTGCTACGGCATGGTTAAGTTCTGTTTTCGGGCGAAAAAACTTTTTTATAGGCTGTATTGTACTTTTTTCCGTTGCTTCTCTTTTATGCGGAATGGCTGACAGCCTTCATACACTTATATTTATGAGAATTTTACAAGGTATCGGAGGTGGAGCTTTACAACCAGTTTCGCAATCAATTTTACTTGAAAGTTTCCCTCCTAATAAACGTGGACTTGCTACGGCAGTATTTGCTTTAGGTGTAGTCGTTGCACCAATACTAGGGCCATTTCTAGGCGGTTGGATTACAGATAATTTCAGTTGGAGATGGATATTCTTTATTAATCTTCCTGTTGGAATTATTGCAACATTGATGTCGGTGCTATACATTCGAGATACGAAACAATCTTCCTCACAAAAAGTTAAAAGCATTGACTACATAGGGTTTGGGCTAATGGCTCTGGCCATTGCATCATTGCAGATTTTCCTTGATAAAGGTCAACAACTTGACTGGTTTTCAAGTAGATTTATTACGTTTACAGCCATTACAAGTTTAGTTTCCTTTATCGTATTTATAATATGGGAATTAAAAGTAGAAGAACCTATTGTAAACTTAAAAGTCTTTAAAAACAGGAATTTAACAGTAGGAATTTTATCAATTACAGCACTAGGAGCTGTTTTATACGGAACAATCGTCCTTATGCCTTTATTCTTACAGACAATATTAGGATATACTGCCCAATTAAGCGGTATGGCAATAAGCCCGAGGGGAATAGGTTCATTTTTATGTATTCTTGTTATCGGAAAATTTATTGATAGATATGACGGAAGAATCTTTTGCGCAGTTGGATTTGTTATTTTAGGCATTGCCTGTTTTCTACTCGCAAATATAAATTTAAGTATTGATATGGCTTCGGTGGTTATTCCTAATATTTTATCGGGTGTAGCAATGGGTTTAATCTTTGTTCCTCTTACTACGCTTAGCTTTGGCACATTAAAACAACAAGAATTCGGAACAGCAGCAGGTTTATTTAACTTAATGAGGAATATTGGCGGTAGCGTAGGGATTTCCCTTGTTAATACACTTTTACACCGTTTTAGCCAAACTCATCAAAATTATCTTGTAGATAAACTAAATCCTTATAATCCTGTATTTCAACAAAAAGTCGGCCAATTAACAACAAATTTCAGTCATTATACAGATCCTGCCCATGCTACTTATTTAGCAGAGGCAGTAATCCATAGAAATTTAATTATTCAGTCTACTTTATCGGCTTTTGTCGATAATTTAAGACTTTTTGGTTTTTTGTGCTTTATTGTTGTTCCATTGGCTTTTCTTTTCAACAAAGTTTCTAAGAAAAAAGCTTAATACAATATTCCTAATTTTTTCTCATAAACTACACCTTGTTCTGTTCTAGGATCAGAAACGCCTTTAAGCGACTGTTTATTTTGATTTAACTCAATTGCCTGAATATTCCAGTAAAATCTTGACCAAACTGATTTGTTATCTTTAGGGAAGTTATAATTGTATTTATCTTCAAGAGTTTTCTGAGTTTTTTCATCAATTAAGGATTTTTCAGCATAAACTTCATCTGGCATCCATTGATGGTGAACTCTTCCTGCGGCTACAGCTTGCTCAACAGTCATTTGATTATCTATATAAGCCAGTAAAGTGTTGAATACGGCACTTATAATAGTAGGTCCACCAGGACTGCCTAATGCTAATACAGGTTTATCATTATCAAAAACTATTGTCGGACTCATTGAACTTAGTGGAGTTTTATCGGGAGCAGGAAAATTTTTATCATTTCCTATAAGTCCGAATTGATTAGGTTTTGAATCAGGTAAACTAAAATCATCAAGAGTATTATTTAATAATATTCCCGTGTCAGGAACTACAAATTTTGAACCTAAATGACCGTTAAGTGACATTGTCATTGCCACAATGTTTCCATCTTTATCCGCTACCGTAAAGTGCGTTGTTTGAGGTTTTTCAGCTGTTTCATAAACTTTTGACGACGGTATAGCTTTTTCAGAGGTTTTAATTCTTTCAGCAATTTTTTTAGCATAATCTTTTGACGTTAATTCATTTATATTAAGGTCTTTATTAAATCTCGGATCTCCAAGCTTTGTGGCTCTGTCTGCAAAGCTGAATTTTAATGCCTCTATTACATAATGAATTCTTTCAGGCGATGTATATTGATATGAAGGCATATTAAAGTTTTCAAGGATATTAAGCGCTTCGATAATACAAACTCCACCCGAACTTGGAGGAGGGAAAGAACAGATTTTTTTACCTCTATACGTTGAACAAATAGGCTGAACTTCATGAACTTTATAATTTTTTAAATCATTTAAAGTTAAGAAACCTCCAACTTTTTGAGCTTCGTCTGTTATTGTTTTAGCCAATCCACCCTCGTAAAATTCTTGAGTTCCGCCTTTTTCAATTTTTTCTAAACTGTTAGCAAGGTCTATTTGTTTAATAACATCACCTATTTGAGGAACTTTATCATTTGGCAGATATATTTTCTTTGTAGATTCAAACTTTCTTATATTCTCCTGTTGTACTGTAATAGCATAATTCAAGGTTTTATTTACAGGAAAACCCTGTCTTGCAACCTTTATAACAGGTTCGATATCTTGTTTTCTATCTAATTTGCCGTATTTTTTTCTTAAATATTCTAATCCCGCCACAGTTCCGGGAATTCCTGCCGCTTTTGGTCCTATTCTGAATTCATAAGGATATTTATTAATATTTTGCGGAGCTCTTTCTCTAAAATCAACTGCAATAAGTTTTTTAGTTTTAGCTAAATATATTAACGCAAAACCTCCTCCACCTATTCCAGAGCCTTGAGGTTCAACAACACCAATTGTATAGCCTGTTCCAATGGCCGCATCAATTGCATTTCCGCCTTTAGCCAGTATGTCTGCACCTACTTTGCTTGCTATTTCATTTTTAGAAACAACAACACCTTGAGAAAACTGTTGTTTTGCTTCTACTTGTAAACATTGCAATAACAAAATTACAGTTATTAATTTAATAAAAAAGAATTTAACTCTTTGCATACATATCCTATTCTATAATCCGCTAAACTTTTCTATTATATAACAATAAAAAAAGCGACAGATTATCTCTGCCGCCATTTTTCTAAGTATAATAATTATTCTTCAATAACTAAAATATTACCTTTGATTGAACCGTTTGATTGTGCTAAATAATCTTCAACAACCGCTCTTGAATTATCACCTGTGTAAACAACACCTGTCTGTTTATCAACGTTCTTTTCAAAGTTCTTTTTAACTTCATTAGGGACATGGTATTTTCCGTTTACAACATCTCTAGAACCTTGAATGATAGCGTTTGATGTTCCAAAATCATCCCAATTACCATGAGCAACATGAGCAACCACTTTTAATCCGTCTTTCAATGCGCCCGGGATAGCATCTTTACCGAAATCATATTCCCCTTCTTCAGGATGATGCTCAGCAAGCGACTTTAAGAATTTAGGACTTGCAATATAAATAGCAGTATTCGCAAGGTATTCGCCTTTGTGCTTACCTTCTTTAATTAATCCCATTTCAGCGGCTTCTAAATTTTTTGGTTTTTCGATGAATTTTTGAATATTTTTATCATCATCCATTCCGATAATACCAAAACCACTTACATGATCAGGAGGAACAGGAATACCGACAATCATAAGATCTGCTTCTTTAGCATTAAATTCATCAAGAGCTTCTGTTATCTCAAAGTCAGAGAAAGCATCTGCAGAGCAAATGATTGCAGGTTTATCAGCAAGTTTTGGATCTTTTTCAATAGCTTGATAAACTGCACCTGCATTTCCCGCTTTTCCTACTTCTTTACTGAATTCAGGCTTTGTATCAGGAGCTATAACTCCACCTTTTACTCCCATAGCAAGACTGTTATCAATCAAGTGTGAACCATCTGCCATTGCAATTGAAGGTTTGCACATTTCATTAAGTGTAATATCATTTGTTCTTGTACCAAAACCACCAGCGGTTGAAAGGAAGTTGAACTTATCAAATTTTGCATGATTTTTTTGATATTGTTTTTCAAATGCGTTGAAAATACCTTTATCAAATGAACCTTCTACATCATTTTTCAATTCTTCTGCTTTATAGGAAGTTAAAACGACTAATTTCCCTGCAAAAGAGACTTGTTTTTTAGCTGAAGGCATATTTAACTGAACATCATCAGTTTTAACTTCTGATCCTGCTTTACAAATTAAAACAATATTTTTCCCTGGTTTATTAGGATTAGGAATTTCAATTCTGATTGCTTTTCCTGAAGCACCTGTCATTGCTTTAACAGTTACTTTATTATTATCGGTTTTCTTTTTAGCAGTTGCTACAACATTACCGTCAATATCAGTAACATAGACTTTACGCTCTCTTGTTCTTGTATCTGTATCCCATTCAACTGTTAAAGGAGCATAAATTTTATCAGGTTTTTTCCCTGCCTTAGGCTCAGTCCAATCTTTTTCTTTTTTAGGCTCATATGAACGAACTTTAGATTGTCCAAGTTGAGTGTCGCCTTCAAATATATCAACAACTCTTGAATTATCACCATCACCTTTAAATGATATTGTTGATAAAGCCATTGATTTCAAAGCATGAGCTCCTTGTGAACTTACTAATTCTTTTTGATTTACAGTTGCTTTATTTTCTACTTGTTCATGTTTCTTTTCTGCTTTAGCTGTCTTTTGAAAAAATGCTGAAGAAACATTTGAAATTTCAAATGCCATAATTATATTTACCTTTCTAACTCTCGAATTTGATACTTACTCTCTATGGTAGTATTAAAGTCAAGACAAAAAAGAACATGACACTCATAAACAAAAATGTAACAAAATCTTAATATTTTTTTTTATAATTTAATATAACTTTTAATTTTATTTTTTTCTGAAATAAATTCTGTTTGACTAACCGTCAAAGAATCTTTATTTTTTTCTGCTTTTTCAATATGGAACAAAGCATCTTCATATTCATTAGTTAGACTGAATACTCTAGCCATAGCAAAATGCAAATCACCGTTATCAGGACTTTGCATTATTGCAGATTCAATTATATCAAGTGCTTTGTCATACTCTTTCAGATAAACAAGGATTGAATAATAAGTTTTATAGGCAGCTATATCTTTAGGATTTAACTCAACAGTCTTATTTAAACAGGTCAAGGATTCTTTTACATCACCCTTTTCATAATAAAGGCACGCTAAATTATAATAAGCCCAACTGTAGTCGGGATTTATGGCTAAAGCTTTTTGATAACCGTCAATTGCCTTATCCAGCTCTTTAAGTTTTTTATATTCAAAAGCAAGGTTAAAATAAGCAAAAGCATCCTTTGGATTATATTTTATAGTTTGCTCTAAATGATAAATAGCCAAATCGATCATATTCTGTTTTGAATAGATACAACCTAAACAAAAATGAGTATTTGAATCCTCCAAATCAAGAGATAATGTTATTTTATATTCATTAATTGCTTCTTTTAAATTTTGCTCTTGTTCATATATAAAAGCAAGATTATAGTGATAGTCAGGCTCATCGGGAGCAAGACTTATTGCCTTTTGATAAGCCGTTTTTGCATTATTAAATAATTTCTGCTTTTCATAAACTATCCCCACATTAAAATGCAAATCTGCATTTTGAGGAAAAATTTTCAACAAAAGCTTATACTGTTCAAGCGCTTCAATTAAAAGATTTTCCTCTAAAAGAGCATCAGCATACTCTCTCCTTAGTTTATAATCGGAAGGAGTTTGACTAATTAATATTTTAAAAGTTTCTAACGTTTTCTTCTCTTTAAGATTCATATATTAATAATACATATAAAGGTGCTTTTGTACCATAAAAAGTTTAGAACCTCTTAGTTTATACTTTTAATTTTTAATAATTTATTGAATAACGCTCTTATCTAAATCTTCAATAAAAGAAATAGCAATTTGAGACAGATTTCTTTTTGTTTCAAGTGGAGAGTGTCTTAATAACTCAACAAAGATTCTAAGAATCTCATCTTCATCATACCATCTACGTCTTCTGTATTCTTGCGTTGCAAGCTTAAAAACGTCATCAGGCAACATATCGCAAAAAGGAGGTTTTTCTATAATTTTCTCCATTAAATAACTTGAAATTTGTCGTTTAATTACTTCCGGTAAAGTTTCCATACTTTTTACACATTTTTCGACAATCGGGTCTTCTTCGTACCATCTCTTAATTGTTGCTGAATTTTCGTCCATTTGCTGCACCCCTGCAAATTATCTGTTATAACTGATAAAGTGATTTTTACTATATAATTTTATTATAAATAGACTCTTTAAAAATTAATCAATAAGGTTAAAATATAAGGTCAACTATGTATATAATTGAAATTATAGCCAAATTTCTACAAAATCGCAAAGAAAAAAAACAACTGAATATAGATTTGGATGAAGAACTTGAAAGCTGCGAACATATTTATGTTGCTATAGATAGCTCGAAAACCTATCTGGCCTGTTACAAATGCGGAAATTTAATAGAAAATAATGGTGAAATAAAAATTAACAAAAATCCTTTCAGTCTTTAAATTATGGATAAATTCTTGAAAATTGTGAAAAATATTGAGCTAATACATTCATAAGCAGCGGCATTGTTAAAATCAAAACAGCTATTCCTAAAACAGGCTTAAACATTGCACTTAACTGAAATACGTTAACCTGAGGAGCAGTTTTTGAAACTATACCTAAAATAACATCCATAGCAAGCGTTGCCATCAAGACGGGAGCTGAAAGCTGCATTCCTACAATAATTACGTTAGAACTTACCATTATTAAATAATCAAGATTCATTAAAGTTTTTAATGGAAAAGCAACACCATATATCGGAAAAATCTCGAAACTTCGCTGAAAAGCCGCTATTAACCAGTATATGCCTCCTTCTTCAATAAAAATAAGAACAGACAAAAAGGTAAAGGCCTTACCGATAATAGAAGTTTGACCTCTTGAACTCGGGTCAAACATTACAGCAGAAGATAATCCCATCTGCATGTTTATAATATCCCCTGCCGAGCCGACAGCTGACATAATAATAGTTCCAATAAGCCCAATAATAGCCCCAACTCCGCTATTTAGCAAAATAGAAAGAAACATTGAATTATGAGGTGGAGGATTTGACGGGTTTAAAATACTAACAAAACAAATTGACATTAGAAAAGTAAATCCCATTTTAAGCATGAAGGGAACGTCTTTACGGCTAAAAACAGGAGCTGTAGACACAAAACCAAGAAATCTTGCCATAATGTAAAGCCCTGCTTCAGTTTTCATACTGAATTCAGGAAAGTTTTTAAATACGCTAAGAAAATTTTCTAACATTTCACTTTGCCTTAAATTGTGGTGGTTGGTCAATAATCATATTATCATTTAGCTTTAGCGGTTTTAACGGAGGCTTATCTATTTCTATCAAAGAAGCTTCATTATTCTTCTTTATCTGTTTTTGTTTAGTTATCAGTATTTTATAAATATACAAATTTGTTTTTGTCCAAACAATAAGATTAGTATCTTCCGCCTGCATTGCCGAAATAATCAACTCATAATCATCATTAAATATTTTTGTATTTTGTTCAACCTTTAGAGCTTTTGCATTTCCAACTTCAATTTTTTTAAAGTTTTCAGAAAATTTTAAAATGTAAACATCACCTTTGTTAATTTTAATTTGCTTAAAAACCTCACTTCTTACTGAGTTTAAAGGCATAAATATTGCTAAAAATAAGATTATAGCCGTAATAACAAAGTTTTTCATTGTTTACCTCTTATCGTTGAGAGTAAATTCTTCTTGCTTCCGCCATATTCGCACCTACTGAAGGGCCAACATTGGCTTTTCCGTAAGACTCTTTTAGCTTCTTATCAGAATAAGGCACTTTTCCAGGATGTTTCATCATAGTATCAACATCAGGACGTTTTATAAAACGAAAATCCTTTTCATCTTCATAAAATGGACGTGTTTTCCCCGGAGGTTCGGGAGCAAGGGCGTAATCACCCTGCTTTGGAATAACTTGAAGCGCCAAATGTATTGAATCTTCAAGGTATTCTGATAATATTTGTGTAAAAAGCCTACCCATCATTACAATTACGAGGAAAACAGCAAGAATTTTAGGAGCAGCTGCGATTGTTTGTTCCTGTACCTGCGTTACCGCCTGTAATATCCCTACTACAAGACCTATACCTGCCGCAACAAGCACAACAGGCATTGAAATAATCAATGTCGCAACAAATCCTTTGGCTAGTTGTTCAAAAAGTAAATCCACTTTTAGTATTCTCCAAAATTTAATTGAAACTTTGGACGAGATTAGTGACTATAAGCCCCCATCCGTCAATTGCAACAAATATCAATAATTTAAACGGTAACGAAATAATGGTAGGGGAAAGCATCATCATACCCAGAGCCAGCAATATATTCGCAACCACAAGGTCAATGACGACGAAAGGTATAAATATCAAGAAACCAATCTCAAAGGAGGTCTTTAATTCACTAATGATGTATGCAGGAGCTACTTCAAAAATACTTATCTCCGTAATATCCTTAGGTGGAGTTTTTCTCATTAATTTGATAAAGAAAGCAACGTCTTTTTCACTGGTCTGCCTTAACATAAATCGCTTAAGGGGCTCAGAACCTTCCTTTATGGCTAAAGGCAGCGATCCAGTCTGAACATAAGGTTTATTGCCCGCGTCATACATCTGTTGAAAAGTAGGCCCCATTGTATAAAAAGTCAAAATTAGTGATAAACCTATAATTACCATCCCCGGCGGAACTTGCTGTGTACCAAGAGCCGTTTTAAGAATTGAAAATACAATAGTAAATCTTAAAAAACTGGTCATACAGACAAAAACAAATGGCAACAAAGAAAAAATCGCCATCGTTATAAGTAGCTGAATAGCGGGATCTAATGTTTTTAGCGTCTGGTCCATATTATCTCCTGAAATTATTTTCGATTAATAAAATTCTTTAACATATTACATAAAGGATTTTGCGGATTATTAAAATTTAAAAGCTCTTCCATTGGAAACTCTTTTAAAGGAAGTTTTTCATCTATTATTTGATTTTCCCCTTGTTGAATTTCAACTTGTTGAGGAATATTATTATCATCAAGTTTAGTCAGAAAATTTATGTTATTTAAATCACTTGATACTAAAAATCTTTCATTGCCTGCTTTAACAAGATAAATTGATTTTCTTGGTTCAAGAGGTAAAATTCCTTCAAGTTCAAGAAATCCGTTTTTCATTTTATTTGTTGAAAATTGTAAGGTTTTTTTAGCGATAACTATGGCAACAAAAATCAAGCCCATCATTGCCAGCATATACACTATAAAGCCTGTTAAGTGGTGATACATATTTATTTTCCCTATAAATCATCATCAATTTCAAAATCACTATAATCAAAATCAGAATCATCCATTTCTTCGAGGTTAATCTGTTCGCCCTCACCCATATTTTCTGAATAATCCTCATTTGACGGTTCTTCTTGTTCCGGTTCAGCTTGTGGCTTAGGATCATGATAAACCTTATTTATCTTAACTCCATATTTATCGCCTATTATAACAAGTTCACCTGATGCAATCTTTTTACTTTCAACGCTTAAAGTTATTTCGTTTCGCACAATAGGTGCTATATCTACAACAAGACCTTCTGAAATTTGCCTTAATTCGCCAAGAGTCATTTTTATCTTTTCAAATTCGGCAGATACATCCACCTGAAGGCTATCCCATATATCTTGAATTGAACGCTGTTCCATGTCAGTCATTTCAACTTCGTCCTCATCATCAATATCCACAACAATAGAAGGATTAGGGTTTACATTAAATAATATAGGCTCATGTGCCAATATTGTCATTTGATTTAAATTACTATTCTCTAATATTATATAATCATCCGACTCAAGATTTTTTATTCCTTCGAGCGTTATTTTTGATTTTCCTACATAAATACTAGCCATAGTAGCACTTTGTTCAAATTGCATAATATCCAGCAAGTCATTTTGCTCTTCAATATATTGTACTTGCTTATAAATAAATTCAGGGAATGATATTACTAACTTCCCCACACTTTCTTCCTCATGTTGTTCTGAATAAAGAGAAAATGTTAAATGAAGCATTTTTTTATAATTGCTGCCCTGTGATATAAATTTTAATGCTTTTTTTCCGGAAAGAAACAATTCTTTAAAATTTTTAAAAAGATACTCAATATAAACTGTTAAAATTCGGCTTTCCAACTTTGTTATATCTTTTATTCGAATTTCTTCAAACGTTCCGTTTTTTCCACCAAGAGAATTATACAAAACAATACCGGCGGCATCGGACGAAATTTTAAAAGTAATAGCGCATTTATCATTAAGGCTTATTTGAGTAACAAAAAACTCTTCACCTTTCCAAATATTATCATTAGAAGTCATTGAGATCAGCTTAAAATATAAATTCGCATTAAGAATAGAATGACTTATTTCTTGTAAAGAAGGGCAAAATGCATTTTCAAACATGGTAAAACTGCGGCTATAATCAAGATGACCACTATATCCGTCACTTTCTATATGATAATTATGCTGAGAACTCGTCATTTTACTCCGCCCGACACTATGCATTCTTTAATTTTAATGATGATATAAAGACAGTAAACCCCTAATATAAAACTATATTTTTTTTAGCCGATACACATCAATCGTCTAATGTAATTATATGCTGAATAGTTTAGTTATGAAAGTTTAATAAGAAATATTTAAAAAAAACTACAAATATAATCTTCAAAAAATTATAGAAAATAGGGCAATTAAACTTATTTAATTTAATGATTATTATGAATTTATAAATTTAGGAGATATTTATTTTGTCTAAAAATAATAAAAAAAATAAAGAAAATCCTCTCTTTAATTTGGATTCTGAAACTAAAAATAATAGAAAAACACAAAAAACAACTGTTCATGTCCTTGCTAATATTTTAAGTATAGATAACTGCCATTTTATTGAATATGATGAAAATTCTATTCCTAAATTCGCCGAAGTAGGGTTTAACTATTCAAATAAACAAACTCCAATCAGTAATAATCTCAATGAAGATTATGATTTTAATTGCTTGACTGATTTATTAATAAATTTATATAAAGAAAAAAAAGAAAATAAACTTTATATTAAAGATATCGAAGAATATATTAAAAATAACAATATTTCATCAGATAAAATTAAAAAATTCTTTAAAGATTTAAATTTTAAGTCAGGTTTATTTCTTTCAGTATTTGAAGATGATAAACCTAAAAGTATATTTATAACTAACTTTACAGAAAAAACCATGGCACCGGGTGCTGAAAAAAAATTAATCGAATATGATGAAAACTTTATTAAAATATTAATTGATTATGTGGATTTGATTATTACTAAAAATGAAATGGAATCCATAATAAAGAAAATGAGCAAAAGCTCTGACTTATTAAAAGAAATAAGACATTTAGTTGAAAAATCATTAGATATTAATGTAATTAAGTCAGGTATTATAAAGGAATTAGTAAAAGTTTTTAATCCTGACAGATGCTTTTTTAGAGTTTATGACAATAATAGAAAAATTTTATATTCTGTTGAAAATGAATATCTTGTAAGTCGTGATGTTGAATCAATAACTTATTATATTTATCCGAGGGAAGCAAACGAATACAGCATTTTAAATTATTCCGAAAAAGGTACATATATAGTTGAAGATGTTGACTCATTTATAAATGAACATAACTATTCGCAAATTTCCCATTTAAAACAAACTATTCGTGTTTTTAAAGAACAGAATTTAAAATCTTTTTATGGATTTGCTATTTATTATGAAGATAAATTAGCTGGAATTTTAGAACTTCAATATACTAAGGAAAAAGTAATTCTAACGAAGGAAAACATTCATACTCTTAAAAATATAGCAACTCAAGCAAGTATTGCATTAAAAGAGGCAGAGTTTTTTGAATTTCAAAAATATACTGCAAAAAAAGAGCGCATTTTAAGAGAAATTACGGAGCAATTATTTCTTATCAATGAAGAAAATGAATTATTTGACTACATTCTTAAAAAAATTGTTGAAATATTTAATATAGATGGGGCAATGTTTATTGAAATCCCTCAAGAAAAAGGATCATCTCCAACAATAAAATATGAATATCAAACAGATACCCGTTTTCCTTCGTTGTTACATGCAGAATTACCTGTTGAATGCTTGAAAACTTATGGACATATGATATCCACATTTTTTCCTGTTGTTGTTAATAATACACATAATTTTTACGCAGATGAACAAGGAAGACAATGTTTTTATAATCAATATTTAGTTGAAGCGTTTATGACTACTCCTATTATAACAGAGACTTATCCTCATTTAGCAATAGGAGGGATGGTTCTTTTTACTCATTCTCCAAGAATTTGGTTAAAAAATGAAATAGATTTTATGAGGGGTATTGATGATGTTATAATGAGTGCTATAAATCGAATTAAAAGATTAAGAGAACTTGACGAATTAAGAAACTCTTTCATCCAAACAATGACTCATGATTTACAAATACCCTTGGTCGGAGAAAATAAAGCTCTTGAATATTTATTAAAAAAATCCGACAATGAAACTATTGGGAGCATTAAACCGATACTGAATGAATTAAAATTAAATAATGAATATAGTCATGAAGCATTAATTAAGTATATTGAAATATATAAATATGAATCAGGATCAAGAACGTTAAACTTAAAAAATATAAATATCTCAACTGTTGCTGATAAAGCAATTAAGAATATAGAACATTTAATCACAAGTAAGAATATTGATTTTAAAATTAATATTCAAAATAATCTTCCATTATTAAAAATGGAGGCACAAGAAATATCTAAAGTAATTTATAACTTTATAGACAATGCTATTTCATATTCCGAGGAAAATTCAAAAATTGAACTGAATATAAAAGAAAATAAAGATAAAATTTATGTTTGCGTAAATAATAATGGTCCGGCAATACCTAAAGAACTGCAATCTATGATATTTAATCGCTTTAAAATGATAGAAAGAACTGAAAGAAAAGTTGGTTCAGGATTAAGCTTATATTTGAGTAAATTAATAATAGAAGCTCATGGCGGCTCTATTTGGTATGAAACAAATCAAAAAAATGGCTCAATGTTTTGTTTTACTCTTCCAAAAGAATAACCGGATAGCAATTATTATTTTGGAATGCGTTATATAGATAACGCATTATAAGGTTTTTCAAATGAAGAATATAACATCAAGACCACAAATCATTTTAAATACTAATAATTGGGCAAAAAGAAAAAATCTGAACGTATCAAGTTCAGAAACACTTACTGAAAAAAATTATGACTTGAATTTTAAAGGAAACCCTTTTGCCATTTTAGGTCAAATATTTCAACCTTCTATTAAAAAAACTGCTGCAAATATGAACGATGTTGCTTTTTTTAAAGAAATTATCGAAAAAATAAAGCTCACCACAAAAGGTAATGATACCTTAGAAAAACTTATTGAAGACAGTTTTCATAAAATTGATAAAACTAAAGTTACTGATCCCTTTGAATATATTTTTTCTGAATTACACAAAGGAATAGAAAAAGCAGAAAAACATCTTCAAAAGGCGAATGAAAGCAAAAACATAAATGATTACAGAAAAGCCGAACATTATTATAAAATATCGGCAAATTATATAGATAAATTAAATAAAAATATAAACAATCATACAATTAATTCTAAGAATGGAGTATCAGTTTCAAATTTACGAGATAATTTTAAAATTTCAAACTTATGCAATAACTTTATTGAAAAAACAAATCAAAAACAGATTGAATGCAGAAATAATATCTTTAAAATAAATATTTCGCCGGAAGCTTTAGCTCAAACAAACGCACAAGAAACAGCAAAATATAAAGCTATTAAAAATGGCAATGGTTTTTATCGAATGACAGAACAATTAATTGACGGGCAGAGGATAAGCATGTATTCAAACCAAAGAATGACTTATACCAAAGAAGGTGTGCCTATTCCTTATAAAAATTTCAAAAAAGGACTCACTACTTTTGTTGTTGACTTAAGCAAAGATAATCAGTTAAAAAAGAACTTAGATTTTTTCAATAATACCATTTTGGCTTTTGAAAAATTAAAAGGAAAAAATTTAGACGATTTAGAAAAAATCAAACATTTATGTTGCACGATGAAACAAATATTCCCTGAAAAAGGTTATATTCAAAATAACAAGGGGGAAACAGTTAATTTACTAACTTGGAGCAATAAACATGTGCCACATAGAGACATACTTCTTGGAGAATTTATTTCAGGAACTAAAGACGGAATAAGACCAGGTGAAGCCGTTTGTCTTCAACAGTCAATGATTGCCAAAGTTTTTGGTGAAAATAACGGAATGAATGTTGATTTAATAATCAATAAAGATCATGCATGGACAGAAATAAAAAGTAAAAATGGAGACAAATTTTTATTTGATCCAAGAGCTGGAATCATAGCAGATTTTAAAAATGCAACTATATACTCTTATGATTCATATTTTGGAAGCATTGAAACATATGACAAAGACTTTATTATCAGAATGATTGAATACAAAAACAATAAGCCCTTAACTCCTGATTTCAAGCAAAAGGTTACTAATAAAGAATTACTTAGAATGTATTTAAGTTCTATTTATCAGAATGAAGTCGGAAAATCTATCTATGATAAAATATAGCAGACTATTTTCCTATACCCGATTTGCCAAAAGTGCCCATAAGGCTTATTGCCGCAGGTCCCATTAAAACTATAAACATTGAAGGTAATATAAATAAGACCATCGGAATTATCATCTTTACACTTGCTTTAGCCGCAAGAGCTTCAACACGTTGACGTCTTCTTGTTCTTACGGTATCGGCATAGACGCGTAAAGATTGAGCTATACTTGTTCCCAACTTATCGGTCTGAATTAATAAAGCTGTAAAACTTTTCAAATCAGGGACATTATTTCTATTTGCAAGATTTCTGAAAGCATCCTGCCTTTGAACACCTGCTAAAATATCTTTATTTACTTTTCCAAGCTCTTTTGCAAGAACAGGAGCCGTTCGGTTAAATTCCACCGATACTCTTGATAACGCAGCATCTAAACCTAATCCGGCTTCAACGCATACGGTTAATAAGTCTAACGCATCAGGAAGATTATAAGCTATATCGTCGGAACGTTTTTTAATTATTGATTTTAATTGAAAATCCGGAAATTTAAACATTCCATAAGTGCAAATAAATAGAGAAAATAACGAAAATAAAGGAGCTGACCTGTTCATAAGAGACATACAAATTCCGATAATGACACCCATTAAAGCAAAAAATATTTTTTTCAATACGAATTTAGAGGCTTCTTCTTCTCCTGAAGCATAGCCTGCCTCTAAAAGAAGTTGTCTTGTCGATTTCATTTTATCTTTGCGTTTTAAAAAACTTGCTAAAAATGGCTCTAATAACTTATAGATTTCTTCTTTAAGACTAAATTTTTCTTCTTTGTTTTCTTCTTCTATATGATTAACTTGTGAAATCTTCGTTAATCTTGCTTGAAGAAGATCATTATGTTCATCATCAATAAAAATATATATTAAAATAGAAATTGAAATTATTAAAAACATAAGAATAATGATATTCATTTAAATCTACTCCTTATATTTTAATATTTGTAATTTGTTTAATACATAGAAAACCGATAAAACCCATTGTTACCGCCATTGCTAAAGCCATCTGCCCCATAATATTTTCAAAAAGCGGCTTCATATAACTTGGATTCATTACCCAAATAAGCAAACCAATCGCAACAGGAGCTAAAGCAAGCACAATTCCTGACATTTTAGCCTGCGCAGTCTGTGCATTAAGCTGACCGATAAGTTTAAATCGCTCTCTTATCGTATGCCCAAGATTATCTAATATTTCAGCTAAATTTCCGCCAATTTCCCTTTGAATAAGCACAGCTGTAATAAAAAACCTTAAATCAACGCTTTCAGGCATATAATTACTCATATTATCTAGAGCATCCCTTGTATCTCGCCCTAAAGAAATATCATCAACAACAACTTTAAAAACCTGTGATGTAGGTTCAGGCATTTCATTAATAACAAGAGCAAAAGAAGAAGACAAAGAATGACCGGCTCTTAAAGCACTTGAAATAAGACCGAGCGCATCGGGAAATTGTTGGCTGAATAATTCATGTCGTTTTTTTATACGCATTCTTATCATAAGAAAAGGACTATATGATAATATAATCCCTATTACAGTAAAAGCAACAGAATTTGCAGGTATAACCAAACCAAGGAAAAAGAAAAAGCTAAAAATACCTGCTGACATTAATAATAAAATATCAACTGTTATTTTAATATCAGCTGTTTTCAACATTCTCTTTAATTTTTCAGTCGATTTTAATCTATTTAAAATTGCGCCAATAAATAAAATTCTATATTCATCTGATGAAAAAAATGCTTTAAATTGTTGTTGCCTTAAACTTTCATTTTTTTTAGTTAAAAATACTTTATTTTTAATATTTCTAAGTCTTTTTGCCACTGATTCATCAATATTAACAACATTATTGTTAAATTGAGTAATAACAAAAAATATTGAAAAAATTAATATTAAAATAAATGCAAAGTTTAAAATATCCATAAAAACTCAAATTA
The DNA here is from genome assembly GCA_037137535.1 of bacterium. Taxonomy (GTDB): domain Bacteria; phylum Cyanobacteriota; class Vampirovibrionia; order Gastranaerophilales; family JBAXKC01; genus JBAXKC01. Next base: position 31,590 of record JBAXKC010000007.1, read on the forward strand.
TCTTTTCAATCTATTTAATAGAGAATTTGATTCGTTACTACTCTTAAAAAGTTCTTCATTTTTAACTTTAGTGTTGTTATTTTGCGAATTATTATTAGAAGTAACTTCTTTTGTTGTTTTCAAATTTGGAGGATTTTTACAAAGATAAACAGGCGGTGTTTTAGCATCAAAAATAGCCAAAGATAAATTAATGCCTTTAGACTTACATCTATCAGCAAATAAAGGTCTCACACCCGTAGCAACATGTTGACCTATTATTTTTCCATTTTCATCTATGCCTGTCTGCTCCCATTTAAAAATATCCTGCATAGTAATTGTAGAGCCCTCTAATCCTGTCAATTCAGTTATATGAGTAACTCTTCTTGTGCCATCACTAAGCCTGCTTGCCTGAACTATGATATGAACAGCCGAACTGACTTGAGTTCTGATAGTTCTTTCAGGCAATTCAACACCTGAGAACATAACCATTGTCTCTAGTCTGCTTAATGCATCTCTCGGAGTGTTTGCGTGAAGTGTAGTTAAAGAACCATCATGACCTGTATTCATCGCCTGTAGCATATCTAAAGTTTCAGCGCCACGACATTCCCCTATAACAATACGATCAGGTCTCATTCTTAAAGCATTAATAACTAAATCTCTAGCGGTTATAGCTCCTGTTCCTTCAATGTTTGAAGGTCTTGTTTCAAGCCTTACAACATGTTCTTGCTGTAAATTCAATTCAGCAGAGTCTTCGATAGTTACAATTCTTTCATCTTCAGGAATTTGAGCTGATAAGCTGTTTAAAAGAGTTGTTTTTCCTGCACCTGTTCCACCCGATATAACAATATTTAATCGGCTTTTAACTGCGGCTTTTAAGGTATCTGCCATTGCAGTAGTCATTGATCCCCATTGTAGAAGACTTTCCAGCGTAGCGACATCAGACTTGAATCTTCTTATTGAAAGGGATGGTCCATCTATTGCTAATGGAGGAATAATAGCATTAACCCTTGACCCGTCAGGTAATCTTGCATCAACCATCGGAGACTTTTCATCAATTCTTCTTCCTACTTTCGATACAATTCTTTCAATGATATTCATTAAATGAGCATTATCTTTAAAGGTTATTGAAGTTTTATGAATTTTACCATGTTTTTCAACATAAACCTGCTTTGCTCCATTAACAAGAATATCAGAGACTTCAGTATCAGCCAGTAAAATATCGAGAGGTCCATACCCCTTAACTTCATTCAAAATCTCTCTGATTATAATTTCTTTTTCATTTTTATTTAACGGAGTTGTTCCAAAATCACTCGAAAGTTTTTTATCAATAAACTGGCGAATAAATTGTTTTTGTTCTTCTTCGGAATAAGTATCCCAAACAGGTGTAGAATTAACCTTTTCAATCAATAAAGTATGAATTTTTTCTTTGATATTCATAAATTCAACGGTTAAAGGCTCATTATACAATGATAATTCATTATATGGTTTAACATCAGACGATTTAGACGGTGGAAGATTTTTACTTAACCTATCTCTTAATGACATTTGTTATGAACCTCCTACTTTCCGTTTTTTGTTAGTCTGCTTAAAAAAGGTGATATAGACTTCATACTAAATAAGCTTTTATTCTTTTTAGCCTTTCCTTGAAATTTATTGTCTCTTACTATAACAGAATTACTCAACAATGCGGCTAATTCCATAAAACTTTGACTAATATTAGAATTAGGGTCAATTTTAGAAATAGGAACACCTCTGTTAATAGCAGACATTACGGACAAGTAATTATTAGGAAACTTCCAATATACAGAATGCCCTAAAGCATCTTCAACATCTTCAACCGTAATTTCTTCATTAGGCATATAACGGTTGATAATCAACTTTACTTTATCTTCGTTATAATCAAGCCTGTTAAACAGGTCAATACATCTTTGAGAGTTTCGTATAGTAGGAAGATTTACCATTGAAACCAGAAGAATATTATCCGAGTTATCAAGTGAACACAGCGTTTTACTGTCAAAATTACTGCTTGTATCAATAATTATGTAGGAAAAAACTGATTTTAATATACTGAGAACAGTATTAATCTGCTCAGAGGTAATTTCCTCAGCCTGCTCCAAATATGGAGGGTCTGCGAGTATATACAAATCTTTATCTTTATATTTTTCAAGAGTGCTTAGAAGAAATGACTCATCAACCCTGTTTAAATGAGTAACAACATAAGAAATATCAAAAGAAGGAGAAATATCCAAAAAGGTTGTCACATCGCCAAGTTGAAGGTTCAAATCAAGTAAGGCCACTTTTTTACCTGTAAGATCCGCAAGACTCACCGCAAGATTAGCGGCAATTGTAGTTTTTCCAATACCACCCTTGTTGCTGAAAACTGTTATTATTTTGCTCTGATGTCTTTCTTCATTATCAACATTAATAATGCTTTTAGCCTTATCAAGTGCATTTTTAAGCTCGTTTGTCTGAATTGGCTTTGATAAAAATTCTCTTGCCCCTGCTCTCATTGTCTTTAAAACAATATCTGTACTTACATCAGACGAAGTTACAAAGATAATAGTGTTTTTAGCTTGAATAGAAAGTTTTTCTATTACTTCAAGAGCATACTCTTCATTATCAGATATATCAATAATCGCAACAGACGGTTTGTCCTGAATAATAGCATTATAGCCTGCGACTAAAGTATTATAATCTCCGATGACTTTAACATTTGGCATTTCATCTAAAGTGCTTTTTAGTATTGGGCTTTGATCCTCAAAGCTGTCAACCACTATCATTGAGATTAAATCCATATTATAAGCCCTCTCCTGAAACATTGGAATCGATAATTCTAGGAGTTACAAATATTAAAAGCTCTGTTTCATCTTTTCTTATATCAGATCTCTTAAAGAAATTACCTATAATCGGTATATCGCCTAAAGTAGGGATTTGGTCTTTTGATGAATTATCTGTTCTTTTCAACAGTCCCGCAATAACAAGAGTCTGACCGTCCATTAACTGAACAGTAGTTTCAGCTTTTCTTGTTTTAAATCCGTAAATTTTTGAATTTTGATTTGTAACAGTTACGGTAGAATCTATTTCACTTACCTCAGGAATTATATTTAATGAAATAAGTTTTGATTCAGGCTGTATAGTAGGGGTAAAAGTAACATTTACACCTGTATCTTTATATTCATAAGATACATTTCCGCCTTCACCGATACCGCTTGGAACAGGAACTTGATAACCTGCGTTAAAACTGGCTTTATTGCCATTTGTCGAAACAAGTTTAGGCTCTGCAAGTATTTTAACAAGACCTTTTTGCTCTGCCATACTTAAAGCAGTACTTACGCTTTGAGAATTAAATCCAAACCCTCTTAATCCCTTTGAAATATCCGGCTCAAAAGACATACCGTATTGATTCCCCGATATTGCCGTAGCAGCACTTGGAATAACACCAAATGTAAAATTATCAGCATATCTGCTTAATGCGAAACTTGAACTTATTATTTTTGTAAACGAACGAGCAGCTTCTGTAACTTTAACTTCAAGTACAATTTGAGGAGTTTTACATTCAGAAAGATCAACAAATTTATAGCCGTATGCTTCAGTTATACTTTTAATTTTATCTCTTACAATAGAAGAAGAAACATTTCCTGCAAGTATAACATTTTCAGAATTAGTAAATTTTAAATCCACTTTTTCATTCGGATATACTGATCTGACAGCTTTTAATAAAATAGTAGGATCATTTTTAATATTCAAATCAAAGAAAACAGGTTCACCTGTTTCTCCCCATATAATTAAACTTGTTAAGCCTGCTGTTTTACCGTTTAAAAGCAATTCATTAGGCGAAAGCATTATTATATCGGCAAGTGAAGGATTTGTTAAAGATATTCTTTTTACAGGCTCATTAAATCTTATAAGCTGAGATTTCCCCACAAAAGCAGTCATTTCAGAAATACTACCTTTTAAATCAGCGTTAACTTTTTCCGTAGGAGTAAAAAAGGTATCAGAAATTTTTCTGGAGGCTTTATCATCAATAGACAAAGGAGAAAGATTCATTTCTCTAAGCTGTGGAGCAGCATCAGCATTAACCGACTGCGAACAAGAGAATAAAAGCGCAATTGATAACAAGCCAAATATTATATTTTTTTTCTGATAATTATAGTTCAACTCATTTACCTTTAATAATCGCTGTTAAAATTAACTTCTGACTTAACATTTGCCTGAATAAGCTCTACTGATTTTGTATGCTGCAACTTTGGAGCAGCTGGTAGCGGCAAGCCTGACGAAGAAATAGCCGGAAGTGTCGGAACTCCGGAAATGGAAGGGACTTCAGGAAGTTTATAACCAGGGATTATTGATCCATAATTATGACCTGAACTTGAAGCTGAATGCCTTTTCTTATAAGACTTGTTTCCGATAATTTTTTTATCTGTAAAATTTCTAGCCACAACTTGAAGCTTTCCACTCATCATTGCATCAACTATCCTTGCCGAAGAGCCTGCCGGAATCTGAAAGGTTATTGCTGTTGCCTTTATTACAGATTGAGCTGTGCCATCAGGCACACCTTCTAACGAGATTATCTTTACGTTTTGCAAAATAAGCTCAGGCTGTTCTGTCGCTGTTTTTGCCATTGAAATAATATCAACATAACTTCCTTTTGTAATATAAGAAGCTAAGCCTTGAATATAGGACACAGGAATGGATATAGCCCTCATTCCTTCAGGAAGATCAAGCCCGGCAAAACTATTTTCCATTACATCGCTATTTTTTATAAAATCTCCTGCCTTTATGGCTTTTGCACTGATTTTACCAACAAGAGAATATAAATTATTTGATACATCGGGTGGCATTAATTTTGCGTTAATTTGCTTTGCTTCCATCATTTCTGTGGTTAACACAACGCCTGAAGGGATATTTTGTCTTGAAACAACAGCAAGATTAGAATTAACAACATTAACACCGCTTTGCAAATTTTGTGATAATCTGCCAAGTTCTGTTTTTTGAGATTGCAGCTCTTTACTCAAATCCTGAATTACCGCATCTTTTTTAGTAAAAGATGTGAATATACCAAAAGCGGAGATAATGCCTGCTGTAACCGCTATCATTATTTTTTTTCTATTTGACTTTGAACGCATATCCTATCCCGATCAAATACTTTATTTTAGATATCGGCTATCGCAAAGATTAACTTTAACATTTTACGACAGTCCACCCTTTAGATTACCAGTTATAATGATTTTGAATATCATTCAAACAAACTATATCAAGTATAATCCGATTTTTTTGAAATATAAAGTATTTTATACGAAAGTTCATTTAGGCTTATTATTCTTAATTTTATGCCTATGTTTATGAAATTTTTTAGAGTGTTTCTTTTTATGGTGTTTTTTCTTTTTAGTATGTTTTTTAGGTTGTTTTGGCTTTAAAATACATGTTTTACAAGAATGAGCATTAAATAATTGTTCTGCTTCATCTCTTGTTGTTACGACACAATTAGAACAATACGAAGCCGTGACGACCATCAATTTTATGATAAATTTTACTATCCAAATTTAAAGCAACATCTTCTGCAAAACTAAAATTGCAAAGACATCAGTGCAAGATAATAATCGCAAATAACTTATTAAGCTTTAATAGAGTAATTTTCAAGTTTTATACCCTCTTTCACTCCTAAGACACAATATATTTTTACAGCATTATCTTTTCCTTTAACTTTACATTCATCAAGATATTGAGTGTTTATATACTCCTTGACTTCGTTGTAAGTCGTTTCACTGATAATAATATTCGTTTTATATTCCTTATTAAGCCCCTCAAGACGGGAAGCGAGGTTGACATTATCACCTACAACAGTATAATCAAGCAATCTTGGCGAACCCATATGACCAACAATCATATCACCGGTATTTATGCCTATACCGATATCTAAAACATGCTTACCTTCTTCAGCCCATTTTTTATTTAAGAATTTTAATGACTCCATCATGGAAATAGCCGTTAAAACAGACCTTAGAGCATGGTCTTCCATCGGTAAGGGATCACCATAAAAGGCCATAATTGCATCGCCAATATATTTATCTAACGTTCCATTATGCTTTAATATCACTTCGACCATTTCAGTCATATATTCATTCAACTGTGAAATAAGTTCATGAGGCGGTATTTTCTCTGAAAGAGTAGTAAAACTTCTAATATCAGAGAATAAAACCGTCATATACTTTCTTTGACCTTCTCTGGATACACTTTTAGGGTCTTTTAATAATTTATCAAGAACCTGAGGAGAAACAAACTTTCCAAACAAGTTTTCTATTTGCTGTTTATCCTTTTTCTCTATATGAATTTTATATAAGTATGTCCCAATGGAAGAAACGGTCATTAATATTAGCGGATAGGTCATATTCACCCATATTCTGATCTGAGGATGGGCAAAAAGAATAAGAGCCAATATTATAAAAAAGAATACAACAAGGAAAAAACCTGCAAGACTAAGCAAATTAGAACGAGCTTTAATAATAAAAATAACAATTGCCGCACAAAACAATAATGAAATCATAAAATTTGTTATAAAATCGGCTTTTTTTATAAAATTCCTTGAAGAATTACTATTTTTAAGAGTGTCATGAAGCAAATTATCAATACTTGTAGCAATTATTTCCGTCCCGGGGTAAACCATGCCCATTGGAGTAGGATGAAAATCAGTACCCGGTGCTGTTTGACCTATTACAATTATTTTATCCTTAAAAAAGTCAGAGGTTATTCTATCACTTGGATTAATTTTATTAATTTTACCTTTTTCAAAAGCTTCGGAAATCAAAACTTTAGAAATAGAAATATTTTTATAAGCAGAAGCTTTTCCATGCCAGTTAATAAGAAGTTTCCCCTCTTCATCAATAGGAATTATTCTGTTTTTTGATTCAATTCTGTCTTGATATAACTTATAGGAAGCGTTTTCATCTTTGTCTGACAAGGCAATAACCGTTGCCAAAGGAAGAGATGGGATATACTGAACACCTTGACTCTTCGCCAATCTGTATAGTGGCTCATGCACTCTGGCAACAAGGCTGTCACCAGACTTCAGATTAATAACACCCAAAGAATGCGAACTTGCTAAAAGCTCGGGGCTTATAGCACTATTTCCGTAAAAAGTAATATTATTAAGTAAATTTTGAATATTTTTATCAGTAGAAGGTAACTCCTGTATCGATTTGTCATCAATATTTAATGTTAATGCTTTTTTTAATGGAATTGATGAAATATTTAACTGCTTATAAACATAACTATCTAAATTATTATTAGAAAATTTTCTTTGCTTAGTTAAATCGTTAACTTCCTTGCTGATTGACTCTCTTGGATAAGATAAGGCAACTCCGAGAATTACGTTTTTATGTTTTTTTAAAACATCCGCCATATATTTATCAGAATAAACACTCTTAATATCATTGCCTTCAGAGCCTTCAAACTTTATATCAAAAACTATTGCCTTAGGCTTACCCTTATTAATAAAAGTTATTACATCTCCCCAGGTTTTTCTCGGCCATGGCCACCTTCCAAGAGCAAGTTTAGGATATTGCATCAATTTATCATTTGTAGACTGATCATCCGTCAGTAGAATTATATTATTATCGGCTTTTCTGAATTTAGAACTAAAAGGCCCTCCATCAACAGAGATTTGAGCTCGCCAATCATACATAATGCTTTCAATATTATTTAAAAGGTCTTTAATACCTGCAAACCAGCTTATTCCGATTATCAGAACACAAGCAAAAACCACCAACATATTGCGGAAGAAATAATTATCACGCATAATAAAAGACCTTATCCAAACTCACTTTTATATTTAATTATATAAATACATATTATTTTTATCAATCACGAATAAATGCTTGACTATATTTTATGTTAGAGGTTTAATATAGATAATTAAATATTAATTTAGTTCGGGTGAGTGGCGGAATTGGTAGACGCGCTAGTCTTAGGAACTAGTAGGTTCCCTGTGAGAGTTCGAGTCTCTCCTCGCCCACCATTTAATACAACCTTATTTTTAAAGGTTGTATTTTTGTATGGATTTTAAAATACAACCTATTTGTTAAAGCTCCCATTAAATTACTTGAAAATATACTTCAACTCTGAAATAATTTTACTAGATTAATAATTAGCAAAAAAATAATGGTAGATTCTGCTCAAAAAGACTGTCAAGCTTTTAATTACTGCTTGAACGATATATTAATTACAGTAAAACCTGAATTAGATTCTTTAGAAAGAAAGTTAATTCAGGAACTTTCCGGCAATAATCCTTTTTTAAATAAAATTACTGAACATATTATTCAGGCAGGAGGCAAAAGGCTAAGACCTGCGCTGGTTTTTTTATTTTCAAAAGCCTTTAATGGCTCATTTGTAAGCTCAAATCACCTTAGACTTGCTATTGCGTCAGAATTAATCCACACTGCAACATTAATTCATGACGATATAATTGATGAAGCAGATGAAAGACGTGGAATTCAAACAATTAATTCAAAATGGAGCGATAAAGCAGCAGTTATAGCGGGCGATTATCTGCTTGCAAAATCTTTAAAAAATCTTGCCTTAACAAAAAATGTAAACGTAATAGAAATTTTTTCAAATATTCTTAGCGAAATATGTGAAGGCGAAATAACTCAAAATTCCGAAAAATATCAAATACCTTTACTGGAAAGCTATATTGAAAAATCAAAACGTAAAACAGCAATGTTATTTATAGCTTGCACCGAAGGTTCTGCGGTATTATCACCAAATTCAAACAATCTAAAAATAAAAACAGCAAGAGATTATGCCTTGAATTTTGGTATTGCTTTTCAGATAATCGATGATGTTTTAAATTATATGACACAAAATAATGAAGCAGATAAACCCGTTGGCAGCGACCTTTTCAATGGAATTATAACCGCACCTGCAATATTTGCAGTCGAAGAATACGCAGAAAAAGGTGATTTTATTTTAAAAAACCTTATTGAAAATGGTTTAAATTCCTCTGAAGAATTTGATTTAGCGCTTGAACTAATTTTAAATACTCAAGGAATAAATAAATCAATTAAATTGGCGGAAGAATATTCGCAAAAGGCATGCCAATCAATAGAAACACTTGAAGAAAACGAAATAAAACAAACCCTTACAGACTTAGCCCAATTTGTAATAAATAGAAAAAAATAAGGCTAATATCATATAGTTTTATTTATGATATACTCAAACTTGTTAAAAAGGTGAGCTTTTGGCTTTTTATATGAGGGTATAGCATTGACAGACGATACAAATTCAAATAGTCATAAAATAAAAGCGATTATTAAAGAAACTGTTGAAACAATAGTCATTGTACTTGTTCTTGTCTTTTTTATTCGTCATTTTATTGCCGAGCCAAGATGGATACCTTCTGCATCAATGCACCCGACTTTAATTGAAGGAGATAGGCTTATTGTTGAAAAAATAAGTGCTTATTTTTCAACACCTAAAAGAGGCGATATTCTAGTATTTTATCCTCCTCACAGAAAGCTTGACCCTACACTATGGGGAAAATTCACTAGAACAATAGGCTTTTTCGGAAAAGACGATGCTTTTATTAAAAGAGTTATAGGCTTACCGGGTGATAACATTAAAATAACACCCGATAACAATCTTTATATCAACGGAAAAAAATTAGATGAGCCTTATAAAATTGGTTCTTCAACTATAAGCTGTTCTTTTGCAAGATATTGCGCAGAAACCTCAATAAAAGTTCCTCCTCATTCTTATTTCATGATGGGTGATAACCGTTCAAACAGTGAAGACAGTCGTTTTTGGGGTTATTTACCTGATAATAGAATTATTGGAAAAGCTGTTTTTATATTTTGGCCATTAAACAGAATCAAAGTATTAACAAGACCAGATTATCCCAATTTAGTACCGCAACCTAATAATAGAGTTAAAAATATTAATGAAAGAGCTACAGTTCATTGAAATAATTAAAAAGACGTTACCATCTTCCTGTAAATATATCGGGGATGATACTGCTTTTTTATCGGATAAAGGAATTATAATAACTCAAGACACGCTTGTAGAAGATGTTCATTTCAGATTAACAACTATTAGCCCCTTTCAACTCGGCTATAAATCCATCGCTGTAAACTTAAGCGACATTGCTGCAGGTGCAGCAATTGCTAAATATTGCCTTATTTCTCTTTCCTTACCTAAAAACATTAATAATGCTTTTATAGAAGGATTTTATAAAGGCGTAAAGGCTATATGTGAGTTTTTTAACGTTGATGTAATAGGTGGAGATATTACAGGGGCTGAAAAATTAACTGTAAGCATTACGGCAATAGGCTATACTGAAGGGGTACAACCTGCTTCACGCAAAAATGCAAAAGAAAATGATATTGTCTTTGTAACAGGTCATTTTGGCTCAAGCGCAGCCGGATTATGGTGTTTAGAAAATAATTACAATTCTGATAAATTTATAAAAAGCCACCTAATGCCAATGCCAAGATTGACAGAAGCCAGAAAAATCCTTGAAAAATCAAAACATCCTTTGACTTTAATGGATGCAAGCGATGGACTTGCTGATGCTTTAGCAAAAATCTCTTCAATGAGCGAAGTATCTATGGAAATAAACGCTATAGATATTCCAATTGACAGCGATATAAAAAATATTGCGGGAAAAGCCAATATAAATTCATATTACGACTGGATTTTATTTGGTGGAGAAGACTATGAACTTGTAGGGACAATGCCCGAAAGTTTATTTAATGAATTAAATCATAATGAATTAAACATTAAAAAAATCGGGAAAGTAATAAAAAAAGAACTTAACTCAACTGTTTTTGTCCAATTAAATGATAAAACCCTTGAAATTAATATGGAAACGCTAAATCAACAAACTTTTGATCATTTTAAAGAGGATTAAAAATGAAAATTTCTGCAATTATACCCGCAGGTGGCTCTGGAAACAGGTACAGCAAAGAGAAGAATAAGCTTTTAGAACTTTTATCGGGGAAAGAAGTTTTAATAACAACTATTGAAGCTATTTTAACCTCTGATTATATTGACAATATTATAATTCCCTCCTATGAAGGAATTATTCCCTTTTTAAACAAAGCCTTACAGACTTTTCCTCATAAAGACAAAATTCAAATCATTAATGGAGGAGACACAAGGCAAGCATCTGTTTATAATGCATTGGAGTTTTTAAATAAAACAACTAAACCTGATTATATTGTGATACATGATGGAGCAAGACCTTTAATTACAAACGATATTATCAATTCAGTAATCAAAAAAGCCATTGAAACTGATGCGGCAATCGTTGCAGTCCCTGTAAAAGATACGATTAAAAGAGCTAATAGCGAAAATTTAGTTATAGAAACGCCTAACAGAGAAGAATTATGGCAAATTCAAACCCCACAGGTCTTTAATTTTGATAAATTAATTAAGGCTCATGAAAAATACAAACAGGAAAATTTTACAGATGATGCAGCACTTATGGAAAAAGAAGGCTATAACGTGTTTCTTGTAAAAGGCTCTTATTCAAATATAAAAATAACTACCCCCGAAGATATTATTATTGCTGAGGCGTTATTGGCAATTCAGTAAAATTCAATTATAATACTTATTCAAATATCTAATAAAATAAGAGCAATAAGTCAATTTTTTCATGCGCTGTGTTTTTATATATATAATATATCGTTTAAAGTAGAGGATAAATAATGAACACTAATAATAGTGTAAATTTTTTTTCAACAAATAATCTATATAAACTACCTGAAAAACAACTTTCTCAGGTAGCTATAAAAACTACTGAGCTTGAAAACGATAAATTTGAATTATCAACAGCCTCTAAACAACCTGAAAATAAAAAAAATAATAATTTATTAATGTATGCGACTATTTTATCAACAGCAGCAGCAACTATTCTTGGGGCAATCGTCTTACATAAAAATGGACTTTTGGCAGAAGTAAAAACTCAGTTATCTTCTAAAGAGACTCATCTTAATGAAATAAATCAAAAAGTTAAAGAAACCTTAAAAAATTCACAAGCACTTGAAAATGAATTAGCAAAATTAAAAGAACAAGCTCTTAAATCTGCTGATGAGGCTTTAAATAAAACTGTTGAAACATTACAAAAAGAAAAACAGGCTCTTGAAACAAAAGCCCAATTATTAGAACAACAACTCAAGCAAGCAAAAAATAGTAACACAGCAGAAGTTTCTGAACTTAAACAACAACTTAACATCCTAAATACCGAAAAACAAAAACTTGAGCAAAATGTTAGAAACCTTGTAGCTGAATCAAAAAGCAAAGACGGCATTATCAATTCACTTCAACAAGATATTTCACAAATAAAAACTGCTTCCGATGAAGCTACTAAAAAACTTGCTGACTTGCAAAAATCAGCTTTAGAAGCTGCTGATCAAAAGTTAAATAAAGCTGTTGAAATTTTACAAAAAGAAAAACAAGCTCTTGAAGAAAAAGCAAATACACTAGAGCAACAACTTCAGCAAGCAAAAAACAGTAACACAGCAGAAGTTTCTGAGCTTAACAAACAACTTAACAGTCTAAAAACCGAAAAACAAAAACTTGAACAAAATGTCAATAAACTTGTAACTGAAACAAAAAGCAAAGACGGCATTATCAGTTCACTTCAACAAAAAATTGAACAAATAAAAACGGAGTCCAATGAGGCTACTCAAAAACTTGTTAAAATAAATCAAGCCGCTTTAGAAGCTTCTGATAAAAACTTGCAGAAGGCTGTTACAGATTTAAAAACACAAAAAGCAGAAATTGATAAATTAAATAAAGAATTAGAAGACTCTCTTAGAACTCAATCTTCAAATTCTGCTGAAATTACAAACCTAAAAGCTAAGGTTAAAGAATTAGAAAACAAAAATATAGAATTAAATAAAAATATTGGAAAAGTTGAAAATGAAATAATCTCAGGCATTCAATCCAAACTTTCTAAAGTAGAACATCCTGCCGTTGGCAAACAAGTAAAAATAAATCTTGAAAAAGACGGTGAATTTTTCATCGGAAGAGAAGCTTCACCTAGCTGTATAGAAATAACAGACAGCGGTAAAGTAAGTCGAACTCATTTAAAATTAAATATAAAAAATGGAAAAGTTGAAATAACTGATGTTTCTGCAAATGGAACACTATTAAACGGTAACATTATTCAAAAAAACAAACCAATAACGATTAACAAGTTAGATGAAATTCAAATAGACAATACTATCTATTTATTTGACGGTAAAGAGCTTAAAACCTTAACAAATGATGCTGAAACATACAGAGAAATGTTTAATTCAGGAATTAAAGATCTTCCCTTTTATCAAGGTCAGAATGGCAATTGCTATGCTTTAAGCGGCTTTGATTCTTTAAGAGCTATGCCAGATGCCAAATGTTATCTTGCAAACATGATTTCTAAAGAAAAAAATGGAGATATAATTGTAAACTTTGCAGGAGTAAAAGAAGGAGCAGGAAAAAAAATAATCATAAAAGCGGCGGAACTACCTTCAATACTTAATGACCCTGAGGCAGTAATATCCTCTAATGGTTTAAAAATAATTGAACGAGCTTATGGGCATCTTATAAAGGCTGAAAGACAATCTTTAAACCCTAATAGTAATAAGACAATGTTCTTAATGTCAGGCGGTAGACCTGGGGACTTTATGGAAGCAATTGTACCAGGAATAAAACATCTTATTTTCTGGGGAAATGATATTGGCGATATGTCTCGTGAAGCAGAGCACCTCCCTTATGCCCTAAATATGCTTAAAAGTTTTTCCGCCAATAAAGAAAGAATGGCTTTAACAGCTGCAACCAGAAGAGGAGCAGCAGGTGGACATGAGGTGATACTTAAAACAATTGGAAATTTACAAATAGCACAAACACATGCATATAGCATAAAAAATGTAGACTTGGCCAATCAAAAGATTTTACTTGCAAATCCTTGGGATTCTAGTGAAAAGGCTTATATTGCCTTTGATGAATTCTTTAAATTATTTGGAACTATCGACAGTATAGCTATGAAAAAATAGTCAATAATTCATTTCAAATTGTTTTTAAATATATATAGGCGAATTATATAAAGGAGAAACAATGTCAAACGAACTTTTCAATATAGTTAATACGATTGACAAATATATCGGCAAAAATAAAATGACTTGTTATAAATTCAACTATCCTTGCGAATATAAACGTTGTGAAGTGGCTAAATCTATTGATATTGTTGATGAGTATAAAACTTTAAAAGAAACAGTTGAGAATTTATCCTTTCAATCTTCTGATCTCGCTTACAGCTATGTAGAAGTAAGAAACAGACGATAAATATTTTAATAATATAAACTAAAGCGGTTATTTAAGCCGCTTTTTGTATTTCTTGCAGATTTTGTAGAAAGTTCTCTTTTATCGTAATATAATTTTATTACAAGCTCATATTACTGAGTATTTATTAATAAAATGAATTGAAAATTATGGTTGAAGCTGCAATATCATCATATTTACCGCTATATAGAAAATACAGACCGCAAAAATTTAGTGATCTTGTCGGACAGGAAGCAGTAACTAAAATTCTTTCTTCTGCAATAGAATTAAACAAAGTTTCCCATGCATACCTTTTTACAGGTTCAAGAGGAACAGGAAAAACTTCTTCCGCAAGGATTTTTGCAAAGTCTTTAAATTGCGAAAAAGGCCCGACTCCAAGTCCATGTGGAGTTTGCGCAAGTTGCACGGATATAACCGCAGGCAGAGCTGTTGATGTAATAGAAATCGATGCCGCAAGCAATCGTAGCGTTGAACATGCCAGAAACATTCTTGAAAAAGTACAATTTGCACCAGTTGCAGGCAAATATAAAGTCTATATCATAGATGAAGTGCATATGCTTTCAAAAGAAGCCTTTAATACTTTATTAAAAACGCTGGAAGAACCGCCTAAAAATTTGGTATTTATACTTGCAACGACCGAAACTCATAAAGTTCTTGAAACTATCGTATCTCGTTGTCAAAGGTTTGATTTTAAAAGAATTAAAACCGAGCTGATCGTCGGACTTCTACAAGAAATCTCAAAAATTGAAAATATTAACATAAACGATGAAGCCTTATTTATAATTGCAAGAAAAGCTCAAGGAGGTTTAAGGGATGCTCTTAGCCTTTTAGATCAGGTAAGTATTTTATCCTTGACAGGTAAGCAAATAACCGAAGAAGATGTCCTTAAAATGTTGGGAAGCCTTTCTGAAGAAACGCTTTATGAAATAACTCAGGCTCTTGCGGAAAAGAACATTCAAAGTTTGCTTAAATTTTTAGATTATCTTTACGAAAAAGGAAATGAACCTGTTCAGATAATCCGTGAACTTATAGGCTATTTTAGAAATCTTATGCTTGTGAAAACTTCAGATAATTATTCTGAAATTAAAGAATTGGTATTAAGCGGAGAAGAGTTTTATTCAAAGCTGAAAACTCAATCAGCTATCTTTGAAACTATTGAAATTACACAAATTATTGAAAAACTTGCAGAATGTGAAAGAGCGTTAAAAAACTCATCACAACAGGGGTTATGGATTGAAACAGGCTTAATATCTATATGTCACAGGCATGACATTCAAGTTATAAAAAATCTTGAAGAAAGAATAGAAAAACTTGAGAGTCTTATTTTATCTGGCAATATTCCTACTCAAAGAGTAAATACAACTTATGAAAAGCCGATTACAAGCTTTACTGCTCCAATCGTAAAAGAAATTGAACTGCCTGAAAAAACTAAAGAACCTGCAATTACAACAGAAGTAAAAGCTCCAGTTATTCAAACTACTCCAAAAATTGAACCCGCAAGACAAGAAGAACCAAAACCGATACTGATAAAAGAAGAAAAACCACAAGAAACTCAAAGTGCCCAAAGTGTTTCCTCAATTACTTCTGTCTCAAAAGAAGATTTAATAGCAAACTGGAAGCTCTTATTGAAAAATATTACAAGCCCACCCACAATGAGCTTGTTTATGCAGCTTTCGACCCCCGTTGAAATAACTGCTGATAGAATTATTGTTACTTTTAAAGATGAAACATGGGTAAAGAAAATTCAGGATGAAGGCAAAGCAGAAATGCTTGAAAAAGCTGCTATTGCTTTATTTGGAAAAGCTCCTAGGCTTATTATCAGAACACCTATGCCTGAAGATAAAGCAAATATAAAAGCTGATAAAATATCTATAAGCTCACAACCTGTTACAGAAGTACAAAAGCCGAAGCCTGCTCCTCAACAAGCAGCACCTGCTGTAGAAACGCATACTTATGATCAAATAACTTCTGATATTGTTGAAGAACGCACCGAAAAAATTGTTAAAAGATCCGATGACGTGAAAAATGTATCTTCCTCTTCTGATGATCTGACGGATGACGATTTAGAAGAGATACAAACAACCGCCCCGCAGATTGTTAGAACAAATCTTCCCGAGACGGCTGTACATCTTTTAAATGTGTTTAACGGTAAACTTATTGATTAAACCGCAAAATTATAAGTATCTTCCTTTTTAAGCTGTCTTGTCATAAGTTTTTTAATCACGTCTTCCGGTGAAATATCGGTATAAACAGCTTCATAGATAACATCTGAAACTGGTGTTTCTATATTTAACTTTTTAGAAAGCTCGCAAACAGCTTTTGTAGTTTTTACACCTTCCGCAACAGAACCAAGCTCTTTTAAAATATCATCAAGTTTTTTTCCTTGACCTAGTTTATAGCCGACTTGATAATTTCTGCTTAAAGGACTTGAACAAGTTGCTATTAAATCACCAATGCCCGAAAGACCGTATAATGTACTCGGATTAGCTCCAAGTTCTACGCTAAGTCTTACTATTTCAGCAAGTCCACGAGTTAAAATAGCCCCTCTTGCATTATCACCAAGATTCATAGCACTTACAAATCCCGAAGCAATAGCAATTACGTTTTTAAGACTTCCGCCAAACTCTACACCGGCGACATCAGAGTTTGAATACAATCTGAATTTACCTGGGACTGTTAATTTTTGTTGAACTAATTCGGCGGTTTCACTATCTTTAGAAGCAACTGACGCTGCGGTCGGCAAGCCTTTTAACACTTCTACAGCTAAAGTAGGTCCTGAAAGAACAACAACAGGATTATCGGGAAGTTCTTGCGATATAACTTCGCTCATTCTGTATAAACCAGGTAATTCGAGGCCTTTAGAAGTATTAACAAGAATTTGCTTATCTGTTAAGCCTGCTTCTTTTAATTTTTTACAAACATCTCTAACTCCGGAAGTAGCAATAACCATTAATATTATTGAAGCATCTTTGATTGCTTCATTCAAATTTGAAGTAAGTTGAACTTTATCTGCAAGTTGCACTTCTACAGGCTTTGAAAGTTTTTTTGTAGACTTAAACTCTTCAGTCAAATCCTGTTCTCTTGCCCAGAGTGTAACTTCTTCAAAGTTATCGGTTAAAAGCCTTGTTAATGTTGAGCCCCAAGCACCTGCTCCAAGAACTGTAAGTTTCATAACTATTTCCTCTTACTTTCTTACTTTATTTTCTGTTCCGGCAATTAAACGCTGAATGTTTTCTCTATGAAGCCATGTAATATATAAACCACCGATAAGACAGTAAATAACATAGCTTAAAGGCTGTTTGAACAGCCACATCCACAATGGTGTAAGCAACACAGCGATTATGGATGAAATAGATACTATTTTTGTTGAATAGGTGATAATACTCCATAACAAAGCAGTAATAAGCCCAACAGGCCAATAAAGACCGAAAATCGTACCTACTCCTGATGCTACGGATTTTCCACCTTTAAATCCAAGAAATAATGATTTACTATGACCAATAATAACTGCAACTGAAGCTAAAACCGGTAATATATGAGAATGTGGGAATAAATTAAATTTAACTTCAACATATTTTGCCAGTACAACAGGAAGGATTCCTTTAACTGCGTCTATGAACATTACAACGAAAAAGGCCCAAGAGCCAAGTACACGCTTAACATTCGTAGCCCCAGTACTGCCGCTGCCTATTTTTCTTAAATCTTCGCCTTTTAAGGCTCTTACTAGCAAATAACCTGTTGGGAATGCACCCATGATATAGGCAATAGCGATAAATATAAGGCTATACCCGATTGAATGAAAATTCATAAAAACTTCCCTATACTAACTATTCATATACAAATAAGACTATGACTCATAAAAACTAAAAATAAGAAGTTAATGATAATATTTCAAATTAGAGCTTTTATAGGTAATACATCAATTTCTTAACTTTTATTCTATCGAAAAATCAGTTAATATGATACTTTGTTATAGGATTTTTACAATATGAGCTTTTGTTTTTAATTATGAGTAATTTACAGTTTGAAAATGTTTTAGATAATAAATTAATTGAGATGGTAGAAGAACTTGCAAAAGAAATCTGGAGCGAACACTATACAGAAATAATCGGCGAAGCTCAAGTAAAATATATGGTTGATAAGTTTCAATCACAAAGTGCTATAAATCAGCAAATTCAACAAGGACTAATTTATTACCTCATAAAATATAAAGATAATTATATTGGATATTTTGCCGTAGAGATAAAAAATAAAGAATTGTTTTTAAGTAAGTTATATATAAAGGCAGAATATCAAAACCAAGGATTAGGAAAACAATCTTTTGATTTTATAGAAGAGCTGGCAAAAGAAAAAAAATTAATGTTAATTTCTCTTAACGTAAATAAAAACAACATAAACTCAATTAAAGCATATAAAAAATACGGATTTATTATAGTTAATGAAATAATCCAAGACATAGGCAATAACTTTGTCATGGATGATTATGCAATGCAAAAAATAATATAATATAATTATTAATAAACAAATAAAGGTAATTATATACTTATAAATTTAAGTATAGATTAGAGAGATTTATTAATTAAAATAGTATTTAAATAGGTTTTAATCTCTTTTAAAAAAGGAATAAGAAAACATGTAATCTTATTTAAGAAAAATTATTTTGTTTTATATTGGATTGAGATGAGAATGAAAATCAAAGAAAAAGAATTTTTAAAAGCTATAAACTATTTAATTAAACATCAACCTGATCATGATCTGCTAATTAGTAAAATAACTGAAGAAATAGGACTATTTTATAATTCCGACAGAGTTGTTTTTTCAAAATATGATGCAGATAATGGAATTTTTATAGCACCAAATGATTTTTATGAATATCGAAAATCTGAAGCAGTAAAAAGTCTTATAGGAATAAGCATTGAATCACAAGGAAATATTAAATATAAAAACAAATTAATTGAAAAGAAAAATGTTCTTTACATTAACGATACCCTTAAATCAGCTATTGAAACAATAGATGAAAATCCAAGTCAGTTAGATCATAAAAATGAATTAGATTTTTTACATTTTTTTAATATCAAAGCAGCGATAGGAACAACTTTTCTTGATGGAAAAGAATTATTGGGAATTATGGCCATTCATTTTCCAGCTTCAATTCCTGAACCATCAGAAGCAGATATTAATTTAATAAGAAATCTTAGCGAAATTATCAGCCCTTTATTCAGAAAGGAAAATAAAACTGATTTATTATTTTCTTCTTTTAATCAAAATATAGCTAAAAATCTTGGTTTAAGCGCAGCTATTTTATATGATTACCTATTAAAAGAAGACAGAAAGTACACATTATTTAAAAAAAATGATTTAAAAAATATTCTAACAATCAGTATTTTAGATATTAAAAATGCAACCTACCTGTCTAATCCTGAAATAAGAACAGCATTAGAAAAACTTTATGAACAAGGAATCATTGAGCTTAAAAAGGTTAAAGAAGAAAATGCTGATACCATAAAATTCTTAATTTCACCTGAAAATAAATATATAAATCGCATAAATAATGAAAACAAGCTGCAATTACTTTTTGATAATTACATAAAATGCTTTCAACAATCACAGAATAACACTTATCAGATAAACGATATCATTTCATTTAAGACCTTTGGCTTTAATTTTGATCTTGATGTTGATTTTCATAAATTAATTCAATATTTCTTTAAATCATTTATTCAGAATAAGACGAAAGAACAATCTATTGGAAGAGAATTAGTTTCTATAATTTTTCAGACGCTTTATATCTTTATAAATGAAAATGATTTAACAACAGCCAATATGATAAAATTGCTTGAAGCCTCTGAGGTTAATAATACAAAAGACCGAAACAACATTACTAATCTTGATAAGAATATTATCTCTTCACGTTTTTGGTTAATCTTAATTTATAGGTTAAGTATTGCTGACATTAACAGTAATGACAAAGAAATTTATAAAAAAATAATGCAACGACAAACAAAAGAGCTTGTATAAAATTTATTTAATATACTTTCTCACAAATTGCCTAAGAGTATCATTATGCCTTATTTTCAATAGCATAGGCACATATGAATAATCCACTCCTTTATTTTGAGGAGTATTGACTATAAGATGATGCCCATTATCATCTGAATGAAGTGTTAAAACAACTATTTCAGGTGGATTTCCAATTCTTACAGGAACTCCGCCTATTCCCGATGAAACAAAAAGCTGTTTTCCATTTTCTGCAATATGACCTTTCATAAATCTTTGACCATAATCAGAAATAATAAATAAACCGCCCAAATACGGCAAATTAATATGTCCCCCATGCGTATGCCCTGAAAGTGTTAGAGAAACTGATTTTGGTACTAATGGAAAATAATCGGGGTTATGGCTAAGCAAAATAGTAGGTCTTGATTTTTTTATATACCTTGTTGCTTTTCTATAGTCCGGATGTCCCATCCAAAAATCCTCAACCCCAACAATATTAAGCCCTTTACTTTTCAATACCAGTGATTCATTCTCTAGTAAAGGAATATGAGCATTTTTTATTATTGTTCTTATTATATTGGTGTCATAATCATGATTTCCCATAACTGCAACTACACCGTATTTGGAATGAAAACCTGATAAAATTCTTGAAATTTTATTTGTATTTATTTTTGATGCTTTTATCGCTAAAGCATCCATATCACCTAAAAGAAAAATCAAATCCGGCTTTTGAGCATTTGCCAGTTGTACTATTTCTACTAATTTTTCTTCATTTATTGTTGGCGTGCCGATGTGCATATCGGAAATTGCAACAACTTTTAAATTATCAAGGCGATGACTCCAATTTGGCAGAACAAGGTCTTTATGAGTAACAACAAGCTTATTCGGCTCAATAAAACGTCCCCAGATAATAGCAACTATCATTAAAAATATTATTATTTTTATTAATTTTAATATTAATTTCATATAATAACCTTATTTCTCAAGAACGGCTTTAATTGACTCATGAGCAATATTAACAAGCTTTTCAATTTCTTCTTCGGTAATAATCAAAGGTGGCATAAAATAAAGAACATTTCCTAATGGTCTGATAATAGCACCTCTTTTTAAGGCTTCTTTGTATATTTGATGACCAATACGGTCTTTTAACGGAAATTCTTCTTTTGTTTCTTTATTTCTAACAAGCTCTATTGCACCTACCATACCAATTTGGCGAATATCACCGACATATTTATTATCTTTAAGTTTTTGCATTTCCTCTTTAAGACGTTTAATTTTTGGCTGTATTGCTTCAATTATTTTATCTTCTTCATATATTTTCGCACATTCGAGAGCAACGCTTGCAGCAAGAGGATTCCCCGTAAAACTATGCCCATGATAAAAAGTTTTTTTGTTTTCATAATCATCATAAAAGGCTTTATATATTTTTTCGGTCGTAAGAGTTGCTGATAGTGGCATATATCCACCTGTAAGACCCTTTGCCACACATACTATATCGGGCACTATTTCAGCATGTTCAAAAGCAAACATTTTACCTGTTCTTCCAAATCCCATAGCCACTTCATCATCGATAAGAAGAGCATCATATTTGTCGCATAACTCACGAACTTTTGCTAAATACTTTGATGGGTATATTATCATTCCCCCTGCGGCTTGATTTAAAGGCTCAACAACAACACCGATTATTTCATCAGAATGCTCTTGGAATATTTTCTCCATAGAGCTTATACATTCTACTTTACAAGTATCAGCCTTTTTTCCCTCAGGACATCTATAACAATAAGGACTTTCAGCTTGACAAACATCAAACAATAAAGGCTTATAAACATGATGAAACAATTCAACACCGCCAACAGACACAGCTCCAATTGTATCGCCATGATAAGAGTTTTTTAACGCAATAAATTTATTTTTTTGAGGTTTTCCACTCTGAACGCAATATTGATAAGCCATTTTTAAAGCCACTTCTACGGCAGTAGAACCATTATCAGAATAAAAAACTCTTGTTATGGCTTCAGGCATAAGATTGATAAGTTTCTCTGCCAGTTCTATCGCAGGCTTATGAGAAAATCCGGCTAATAACACATGTTCAATCTTTTGTAACTGGTTAATTATAGCGTTATTTAATCGTGTATTACTGTGCCCGAGAACATTTACCCACCATGAAGAAATACCGTCAATGTATCTATTCCCCTCTATATCCCAAATATAAATACCCTCTCCACGCTCGATTATTATAGGTTTTTCGTCTTTTTCATAATCTTTCATCTGAGTAAAAGGATGCCATATATATTTTAAGTCTTTATCAATCAATTCAGAGGTTATAGGCATTTGATATTCCTTTAAGTTGCTTTATTCATTAAAAATATAATGAATAACTTTAAATATCAAATCAAACTTATAAAAAACCGTCTCTCTAATAATAGAGAGACGGTTTTTATCTTATCTTCTTCCTTGTTGATTATTTTGCCTGAAGTCTCTCATGTTTTGGTGTTGTTCTTGTCTAAACGCTTGTCTTCCTTGCTGATTGTTTTGTCTGAAATCTCTCATATTTTGGTGTTGATCTTGTCTAAACTCTTGTCTTCCCTGCTGATTATTTTGTCTGAAATCTTGCATGTTTTGGTGTTGATCTTGTCTGAACTCTTGTCTTCCCTGTTGATTATTTTGTCTAAAATCTTGCATGTTTTGGTGTTGTTCTTGTCTGAACTCTTGCCTTCCCTGTTGATTATTTTGTCTGAAATCTTGCATGTTTTGGTGTTGTTCTTGTCTGAATTGTTGTTTTTCCAGTTGATTATTCTGTTTATATTCTTCTCGTTTTTGATTCATCTCTTCTCGATGTTGCATGTATTTTTGTTGTCTTTCTTCGGGGGATAAATTGGGTCTGTCTTGATTATAAGACGGAGAATCAGAGCTTACCTGACTAAATGCAGAATTTCCAACTAGTAATAATGAACAGACAAAAGCCGCCGCTAATAACTTTTTCATGTAAATCCCTTTCATGCTAATCTTTTGCAAATAATTTCAAACAAACACCGAAGCAGATAATAACTTTATAAGGTTGTAAATAATTTTACGACTTACAACCCTATAAAAGTTTATACCCATTATAAAAAATTTTTAATCTTTATTGAAATTATGATGTTCTCCTTTTTCATCATGATACTTTTTCATCTCCGCCTTACGCTCTTCTCTGAATTTAGCAAATTGAACTTTTTGATCAGGGGTCAATATTGCTTCAAATTGCTTCATATTTTCTTCCCTGACTTGTTGCACCTGTTTTCTCATTGCTCTTACTTTTTCTTGCTGTTGAGCTATATCTTGAGAAGGAGCCTTTTGTTCTCTCATTTGTTTTAATTTTTGATATTCTGCTTTTAAATTATCAATTAGAGGCTTGATTTTACCTTTAGAAGCTTCTCTCATCGCTTTTGCTTTTTGGGCTTGATCAGGTGTTAAATTCAAATAATCTTTAATTTTTGGTCTTTGACATTCTTTATTAAACGTAGATTGAGCTTGAGTATTATCGCTAATTAATAATTTATCAACATTTTGAGCAAAAGCTCCACTTGAAAATGCAAATAAAGACAAAGCAATTAAAGTTGTTGAAATATAATGTTTTTTCATGAGTTTGAACCCTTTCGTTAATTATAGAAATTCTTTTAACTCTTCTTTAAGCAATCTTCTGGCTTTAAAGAGTCTTGATTTTATTGTGCCTGCAGGGCAATTTAATTTTTTAGCTATAGCATCATGTGTTAATTCTTCTATGTCATGAAGAATGACAACTTCCTTGAATTTGGGAGGTAACAAATTGATTGCATTAATTATAGTTTGATGTCTTTCATTCAAAAGTGCTTTCTGTAAAGGGATGGGCTTATTATCCTTTATCTGATTAAACATTTCTTCATCAGAGCAAGCAAAAGCTTTCTTACTTTTAGTAAAATCCTTACATGTGTTTATGGTTACAGTTTTTATCCATCCGAGCAAAGAAGTGCTATTTTCTACTTTATGAAAATTTTTCCATGTTTTTATATAGACTGTTTGCTCAATGTCATCAACTTCATCATCATCAATCGAGTTTTTAAAAAAACCTTTTATAGTAGACCGAACTCGACCGTTATATTCATTGATTACATTTTTTATCGGGGTATCTTTCATATAAGCCTTATTCTATCTCCAATAATCCATATTGATCAGTTGGTAAGCCCATTGCTTCAACAACAGATGTATCATTAACAGATAACTCCGAGGACTTCGTATGTTCAATTGCAATTTTATTTACAGAAAAATTATCAAATGCGAAAAAACATAGAAAAATAAGAATTAATGATGCAACAGCCTGTAATTGAACAGAAGGAATTTTTTTTGATTTTGATTTATTAAGATATGGTTTTACTTCTTTAACAAGAGAAGCTATTTTTTGATCTTCCTCATATTCTTTCCTGCACTCTTCGCAGTCTTTGATATGAGAGAACAAAACTTCTTCACTCTGAAATAAGTATAACGATTCATATCTATTACATTTTCCCATAATTTTATACCTTTGTTTTCTCCTTCTGATAATATAACGATTTGATTTTGAAAAGGGTTCATTTTTTTAATATTTTTTATTTTATTCATTTCAGACAGCTTTTAAAAAGATCCTACAAGTCATTATATGTTAATTTTATATCAATTACTTATCTATAGATATTAAATCTCCTGATTGAAATATTATTATGATTTAGTTTTAATTAAAGTAATAACCTAAGCTTAATTTATAGTATATTTTATAGGTAAAATTTATGAGTTTATTTAAATCTCTTTTAATCACGATAGCTATTTTTATTTTCATTGGATTATTTTGCGTTATAGGTGTTTTTTTTGATCAAGAGAAAAAATCAGAGAAAACTCTTGCATTAGTTAAAGATTTATACAATAAAGGAAGCTATGAAGAGGTAATAGCTAAAGTTAATGAAACTCTTCCATTTGCTCATAGAGAAGAATTATTATTTACTAAGTTCGAATCATTAATGGAGTTAGGTAAATTTTATGAAGCCGAAACTCTTTCAAAAGAATTATTAAAGCTTAATGCAAAGAACGATAAATGTTATTATTTATTAGGTCTTTTATATTACAATACAGGCGATTTTACAAAATCATCGGAATCATTTAAAAAAGCCATTGAACTACAACCGAAAAATATTGATTATAAATTAAATCTGGCTAGAATTCTTGCTCAAAATGGTAACTATGATGACGCAATAAAAGTTTATGCACAAATAATGAAAGAAGATCAAAGATATGAAGTGGCATGGGCTGAAATGGCTAATACCTATAATACGATAGGGAATAAAAAAGAAGTTTTAAGATTAAGAAAAGATGCCGTAAAAAGGTTTCCTAATAATTCGTATGATCACTATATGCTTGGTGTAATTTATGATGAACTGAAAATGAAAAAACAGGCGATTATTTCATTTAAAAAGTCTATTGATTTGCAACCTGATGCTGATACAGATGCAAAAGACAGATTGGAAAAATTAACAGGAAAGAGTTATAGCGTTACTTTTGGATCACAAGAACGAATTCCATATCATGGAATGGGTAATCTTATGCTTATTAATACAAAGGTTAATAATGTAAAGGGGACATTCTTAGTTGACACAGGTGCTATGACTACCGTACTTTATTCAAGATTTCTTAAAAATAATAATATTAAATTGATTACAAATTCTTTTGGTGTAATAGAAATGGCTAACGGCAAAAAAAGTTTTGCTCCTTCTACCTATATTGATGTACAGATGGGAAGTAAAAATCTAACAGATATAAGAGCTTATATTTTACCTGATACTAAGAATATGAATATTGATGGAATAATCGGAATGAATGTATTGAATAATTTTAGTTTTCAAATAGATTCAGGGAAAAATTCTATATTAATTAATAAATAATCCTATAACTAAAAAAGTAAAAACCCTTTAATTAAGAAAATTAAAGGGTTTTTGTGATTTTCAAGCGTATGTAAACCTGTAAAAAAAGTTTAAGGTCTAAATTCATATACTAACTTTTTATATTTCAAGAATTAAGTCGATTTATTAATTTTATAAATGAAATTTGCTCCTATAATAAGAATTCAAATTTATAGAACTCTCAAAAAATAAAGTTCAATCCTTATCATGGAAAATTGGTGCAATTATCATTATTATTTAATCGAGAAAGGAAATTATCATGGGAAAAAGAGGTATAGAAATATTAGGGCTTAACGTCGAACAACTGATAAAAACCTTAAATGAAGCATTAAGTGAGGAATGGTTAGCCTATTATCAATATTGGATTGGTGCAAAAGTGATGGAAGGCCCAATGAGATCAGATATTGAATCCGAACTTCTTCTTCATGCTAATCAAGAACTAAATCATGCAACTTTATTGGCAGACAGAATAATACAATTAGGCGGAGTGCCTGTTTTATCTCCTGATGAGTGGTCAAAACTTGCAAAATGCAAATATCAATCACCTGAAGATAATTACATCGAATCTGTACTAACTCAAAATCTTGAATCAGAAAGATGTGCTATTCAGAGATATAAAGATATTATCGATTCAACAAACGACAAAGACCATACCACTCATCAAATGGCAATTAATATTCTGAATGAAGAAATTGAACATGAGCAGGATCTTGAAGATTGGATAAAAGATATTAACAGAATTAAAGAACAAGTTAAAAATACAAAATTAACCTAATGTTGTTAAGTTAGTCTGTAATCTATTCCGTTAAAGCGATTTGAAGCCGTAGTAAGATCATTTTTTATGTAAGTTTCAATCGCTTCTGCGGCTCCATTTACAACATTTGCTAAGAGAGCTTTTTCTGAAACGGCAAAAGGCTCAAGGACAAAATTTTTCCTTGCAGCTCCACCGGGATCAGGGCCGATTCCAACTTTTAATCGATGAAAATTGTTAAATCCGCCAAAAGAACCTATTATTGACTTTATACCGTTATGACCACCGTCACTTCCGCTATTTCTAAATCTTAATCTACCAAGGTCGAGCGCTATATCATCAAAAACAACAAATATATTTTCTTTTTGCAATTTATACCAGTTTATAATTTTAACAATACTTTCCCCCGAAAGATTCATAAAAGTCATTGGCTCAAGAATAAAGACTTCTTCCCCGCAAATATTTCCCTTGCCGACTAAAGCATTGAATTTAGGCTCAAATCTCAAAGATATAGCATGTTTTGAGGCTAACGTCTCAACAGTCATAAAACCTATGTTATGTCTAGTGTTTTTATACTTATCACCCGGATTGCCGAGTCCTATTATCACTTTCACTTTTAGTTCTACTCCTATAGGGTAACTTGATGAATAAATTTTTTGTCTTTTTATTATATTCTCTGTGATAGGAACTATTTTAATTTTATGTTATATTTTTATTGATAATTTAATATATCTAATTGAATAATAACTATTAAAATTACAAATCTGCGATTAAAGAGCAATTACCCGATAAAACTATTAAATCAAAAAATAATATAATTAAAAGAGCAAACAATTGGAGGTTAAAATGTCTACTGATAATCAAATTTCTACCGACACACCTATAAGCGAAAGCAGCACAAGGCTTGTAGATTTCCTTGAAACATCAAATCTGCACAAAAAAGATTTTGCCGAAATGATAGGTGTTACTCTTTCTTATGTTTATAGCCTTATTGACAGCACTATTTCATTCTCGACAAGAACCACAACACTTGAACGTATTGCGGTTATTATGGGGATAAATCCTTCTGAGTTTCCTGAATACAAATCATCAGAAGAGCCTAAACTTGTTGATCCGGGAGTACAGTTTCTGAAACAGAAACAAAGAGAACTTGGATTAAGCAATGTACAATTACTAAAACGTTTCCCAAGACAAAAAAGACTTGAAATGGTTGATCTTTGGAGAGGTGCAGAGCCATTACCACTTGATTGGAATGACCTTGCCGCTGTTGCAGAAGTTTTAGAATTGTCTTCAAAAGACATCTATCCATATTGGCAAGCAAGACTACAACAATATCTTGTAGTTGGAGGTATTGACCTTTTTGCTAATACAGGATTAATTAATGCGATGTTTGAGGGAGCAAAAAGCTATTTAAAAATATAGACTTTTTACGCATTATTTTTACTCAAAATTGCATTAAGATAGAAGTATCTTGAATCAAACCGATCTTAAAAGTGAAATACTGATATTCTCAGATTAACGGATAAGGTCGGTTTTTTCTATCCTCTAACTAAAACCTCACTATTAATTAGTGAGGTTTTAGACTGTTATATTTATAATTTTTTATTAAAACAAATTAAATATAGATGCAACGCTGACTAATGCAACATCAGAAATTAAATTTGCAGCAGTCCAAAAAACATGTGAAGCACCTGGAATAATGCATAGAACTAAAAATAAAAGAAGATATCCATTATTTCCAATTTTTTCATAGATTTTATTAACGGCAGGAATCAAATATTTAGCAATATGACTACCCTCCAGCGGTGGTAAAGGAATTAAAGTAAATAATGCTAATACGGCATTTGCCTGACTACCTGTCTGAAAACAAAATAACAGGTTCTTTTTTACATGTACAGGAATAAAAGATAAATTATTTTTCAAACAAACTATATATAATAAAGAAAAGACAAAAACCATAACCAAACTCGCAAGTGGTCCTGCTAAGCTGACAAGGGCTTTGCTGTATTTATGCTTATATGTTTTGTTCTCCATATCAAAAGAATCCCAAAACATTCCAAATAAAACCAGTAGAATAAGCGACATATAATTCAAATAATAAACAGGATTAAAAGAAAAATAATCTTTTCTTTTAATGGCTAAATCAGTTTGTTTATAGGAAACAGCAGCATGAGCTAATTGATGAATATAAGCCGAAATTATGACTATAACAATCCAAGTAATATAAAGTTGAAAATCTGTAAATAAATATTGTATAAACATTTTTAAATTCCTATCCTTTAAACCTATTATAATCTCTAAACAATAGATTTATACCAACTATTTTAACGAAAATTTAATAAGTTTCAAAATAATGTAAAATATTTAAAAAAACATGTATAAAAATTTCAAAAGGACTATCAATATTTTTTATTTTTGGTTTTTAAGCACTTATCAAGATTTTTATTAGTGAAAGTTTAGAGTGAATTATATGATTTATTCGATTAAGCCACAAACAAACTTGCAATATCACAACAAGAAAGTCGAAAATAAAAACATCAATAACTTCTCTAATAATGCTTCGTCAAAAAGCATCAATTTTACAGGAAATAATCCTGATCTTGCAACAAAAATTGCGAAATCCATACCTGATGGAGTTTTTACATTTAAACCAATTCAAGGATTGTTTAAACTTGCACAAAAAGATTTAGCCTTATTTGATGCGGTTTTAACATTCGCATTGGTGGCGTCAATAAGACCATTAACGATTATGGCAATGCCTGGCGCAAGCAAAGAAGATAAACAATATGCCGCTACAAAAGCTATGGCTGGTGGAGCAATTGGCTTAGGTTTAACAGCCTTACTTTTTACTCCCGTTACAAAAGCTGTTAAAGGTGTATCAAAAGAACTGTTTAAAGGACTTGCTAACTCCGAGAAGAAAGAAAAAGCCTTTGAATATTTAATGAATTATGGTGCTAAGTTTATTATTGCACCGCTTCAAGCCTTTTTACTGGTGGAATCAATTCATCCTATTATGGATTTAGTATTCCCTAAGAAAAACAAGAAAACAGAAGAAAAAAAATCTACTGAAAAGGCCTTTACCTCAAACCAAACTGTTAAATCAAATAATTCCGCAAGTTTACTTAACATTCTTGAAGAAGCTAATAAAAATAAATCCTTAAAAACTGAAAACAGAACTGCTTTATTCTCACAAAAACCGACTGCTAAAGTTACAAGCTTTGGTGGACTTCAATCTTTCTTTGATAATTTAATTAAAGAAAACCCTGCTACTAAAAAAACTAATCTTGATACAATTAAAAAATTTGCTCCCGCTATATCAGGGTTATGGTTAGAAGGTTGTTATTCTACGGCTTCTATCTCTTCCGACAAAATACCTAAAGAAAGAAAAGCTCCATTAGTAATCAATCTTTTATTTACTGGAGTAACTTCTGCGATCGGAAGTATTGCATTAGCTCCGTTTATTGAAAAATGTGAAGTTGCACTTGTAAAAAGATTTAATGAAATTAATGGAATTAAAGCTCTTGAACAACAAGAACGAACTGTATTAGGCGAAGGCTTAAAAGCAATGCCACATATTGCAATAGCAGCAATACTTTTACATTATATTTGTCCTGTAATAGCTACACCTATTGCAGATAAAGTGAATAAATTCCTTATTAAGCAAAATATCCTTAAAGCTCCTGACACTAAAAAATAATTAACTCGAGTCGCTAATTCAAATTATCAAAAACCCTCCCGCAGCACCCATAAGTGGCAAAGAGGCGATGCACCTTTGCATTTCTATATATTTTTGATAATTTAAAACTTAATAATAAGACCTTTGATTATTTGGCGACTGAAGTTAATTATCTTATTGTCCTAAAAGATTTATTATTTTATCTTCTAAATCTTTGGCGCACTTGGATTGCCCGCTATAATTCTGTATTAAGATTACAAAACTATATGTTTTATCCGTTTGCAAATATCCTGTTATTCCGCTAACTCCCGATAAAGTTCCTGTTTTTGCGAAAACCTTAAAAGTAGAAGTTTTTAATCTGGCTTGAAGTGTCCCATATTGCTGTGGCTGAGCAAGAGAATTAACATAAATATCCGACAAATTACTCTTATAAAGCCTACATAAAGCCAAACTCATCCAATCGGACTGCATTAAGTTATAATGCGAAACACCACTTGCATCAACAAGTTTTAAATCATTAAGATTCATCCCTAAATTAGAATAAAACGAATTAAAAGCCTTAAAACCATTCATAGTAGAACCTTGTGAGTGAGTAAATTCACCACCCGCAAGTTTAAAAAGAGTTTCAGCACCCATGTTGTCGCTTTTATGATTAATAGAAGCAACTTCGTCACTTAAATTATGCTCTATGCTATTAATCAAAATAACATCTTGAGGCGTTTTTTCTATTTGAACATCTCCGTTAAACTCAATATTATTAGCTTTTATTATCTGTTTAAGATTTTCAATAAAATATTTTTTTGTGTTTTCTACAGGAATATAAGTTTCAGTCGGAGTTTTTATCTCGCCTAAAATATCTAAAGCCTCTGAATTTTGAGTAGATTTTTCAACAATTATATTATTTTTTGTTGAAGTTATAGCATTATTTATAATATTTATCTGATAAGGTAAATCAACCATTACTTGTGGAGGAAAACCCTTTTGAGCAGGTAAAATTTTAACTTTGAATAAATTATGGTTAAGGTTATAAGAACTGAATTTAGGCATTGATTCATCGTTATTATCATCCCACATCCAGCCTTTGCCCCACTCTTTATTATCGATAACACTATCATCAATAATCATTGAGCCTTTAATGCGGTCAATACCTTTATTTTTAAGAGTTTTAAACATATCCGACAAATCATTAGAGGTTAAAAAAGGATCAGCAGATAGTTTTAAATATAAATTGTCATTATTTGACGACTTATATAAATTTGTAGCTATTTTATAATCTTTCCCTAATGTATTTAACACAACAGGTGTAGTAAAGGCTTTCAAAGTCGAAGCAGGATGTAATAATAATCGGCTATTTCTTTCATAAATAATATTTTCGCTGTTAACGTCCCTAATTGACACAGCTATAATTGATTTTTGAGATAAAACACTATTATTAATAACTTTATCAAGAGAATTAACCAAATTTTCTTGAGCAAAAGCGTTATTATTTAAGACAGCAAACCATAAAAAAATGGTCAATAAGATTTTGTTTATTTTTATTTTTTGCCAAAATAGTTTAAGCATCTTAATACCTTATTAACAAAACAAGTCAGATTAATCTATTATAGCAAAAACCCCAGAAGTCATAATAACTCTGAGGTTTCTGAAAGTTAAGTTTAGATTAATCCTAACCGAAGTATCTTTCTAATAAGCCTTTGAAAGCCATACCGTGTCTAGCTTCATCTTTACACATTTCGTGAACTGTATCATGAATTGCATCAAGATTTAATTCTTTAGCTCTTGTAGCGATTTTTTTCTTACCGTTGCAAGCGCCAAATTCAGCTTCAACTCTCATTTCAAGGTTTCTTTTTGTGCTTCCTTCTAAAACATCACCAAGAAGTTCAGCAAATCTAGCAGCGTGATCAGCTTCTTCAAAAGCTATTCTTTTGTAAGCTTCAGCGATTTCAGGAAAGCCTTCTCTATCCGCTTGTCTGCTCATAGCTAAGTACATACCGACTTCTGTACATTCGCCGATAAAATTAGCATTTAAGCCTTCAAGAATTTCAGCATCAACACCTTTAGCTACTCCAAGTCTATGTTCGTCAGCCCATGACATTTGATTGTTTTGTTTTTCTTCAAATTTACTTGCAGGGGCTTTACATTGTGGACAACTTTCAGGAGCGCAAGCACCTTCATGAACATATCCGCAAATTGTACAAACAAACTTTTTAACAGCTACTTCAGTCATTTCTAATCTCCAATTAAAACTAATACGTAATATTCATTTATCTAATCTAGAAAGCTATTTCTTAATTTGTAATGATTATAAATTAAGCGAAAATAATTTGCAAGCAAAATAAACTTTTTTTCAAAATTATTTTTCAACTGCAAATTTATTATTAAAAACCTCCAATGCTTGTTCGACTATCTGATCCATATTGTAATATTTATATTCAGCTAATCTCCCGATAAATGTCACTTCTTTGTGTTTTTTTGCTTCAGTTGAATACAATTCATATTTTTTTGAATTTTCTTCATTAGGAATTGGATAATAAGGATCATTTTCCCCTTGAACAAAAGCTTGCGGATATTCTACCGCAATTGTTGTTGAAGAAGATTTTGTATTAAGAAAATGTTTATATTCCGTTATTCTTGTAAAATCATAATTTTCAGGATAGTTTGTTACCGCTTTTTCTTGATAATATTCGGTATTAAACTCTTTTGAATCAAAATACAAACTTCTGTATGGCAATTGACCATGGCTGAACTCGAAATATTCGTCCATTTGACCTGTAAAGACAATATGTTTAAAGGTTATTTCTTTTGAAAGCTCTTTAAACTCGGTATTTAATCGGACTTTTATATTTTTATGCTCCAGCATTTTTTCAACCATCACAGTATAGCCATTAGAAGGGATTCCTTGATATTTATCTTGAAAATACCTGTCATCTCTACTTATATAAACGGGAATTCTTGCAGTTACCTTTTCATCAAGATCTTCAGGAGTTACCCCCCATTGCTTAAGGGTATATTCAAGAAAAACTTTTTTATACACATATTCATATAAAAATTTTAAATCTTTATCATCAGTCTTTTTTAAATTTAATATAGAAACTTTGGTATTAAATCCAAAATTCTCAATAAGTTTTTCTTCAAGCCTTGTCGCAAGACTATTTGGAAATACCTTATAAATTGAGTTCAAGTTAAAAGGTAAAGGCACTTCAATTCCGTCAACAACAGCATTTACCTTGTGAAAATATATATGCCAGTCGGTGAAGTCGCTTAAATAATTCCAAACTATTTTATTATTTGTATGAAATATATGCGGGCCATATTTATGAATGATAATTCCATTTTTATCAATATAATCGTAACTGTTTCCAGCAACATGAGGCTTTCGGTCAATTATCAAAACTTTTTTCTTTAATACCGTTGCGGCTCTTTCAGCAAAAACACAACCTGCTAAACCTGCACCGACAATAAGAAAATCAAAATCCATTGATATAACCTCTAAAACATTCTTCGTTGTATCAGCCGAAATTGATTATATAACGATAGTCAATTTATTTAATCATACATTGATAGCATTTAAAACAAAAACAGACTGTTTGATTAAACAGTCTATCTTAATCTATTTATATATAGTTATTCCCACTCAATAGTCCCAGGTGGTTTTGAAGTTATATCATATACAACTCTGTTTATGCCTTTTACTTCGTTAATAATCCTGCTAGAAATTGTGCCGAGTATCTCATAAGGAATATGTGACCAATCAGCCGTCATTCCGTCAACACTTCCAACAATTCTTACTGCGCAAGTGTCTTCGTAAGTTCTCTCATCACCCATAACACCAACTGATTTTACAGGAAGAAGAACAGCGAAAGACTGCCATACTTTTGTGTAAAGACCTGCTTTTTTAATTTCGTCAACAACAATATTATCAGCCTGTCTTAAAACATCAAGTTTTTCTTTTGTGATATCACCAAGAACTCTTATAGCAAGACCTGGCCCGGGGAAAGGCTGACGGTTGATAACTTCATCAGGAACTCCGAGTTCTTTACCTACAAGTCTTACTTCATCTTTAAATAACTCTCTGAATGGCTCAATAAGTTTGAGATTCATTTTTTCAGGTAATCCGCCAACATTATGATGACTTTTAATTACCGCTGAAGGCCCTTTTAATGAAACGCTTTCTATAACATCTGGATAAAGTGTTCCTTGAGCTAAAAACTTAACATTTTCAAGTTTATTTGCTTCTTCTTCAAAGATTTCAATAAATTCATAGCCGATAAGTTTTCTTTTTTGTTCAGGATCGCTTATATCTTTAAGTTTTTCAAGGAATCTGTCTTCAGCGTCAACGTAGATTAAATCAATATGGAAGTTATCTCTAAAGATTTTAATTACTTTTTCTGCTTCATTTTGTCTTAAAACGCCATTATTTACAAAAATACATTTAAGTTGGTGTCCAACCGCTCTATGAAGTAATACAGCAGCTACAGAAGAGTCAACACCACCGCTAAGACCGCAAATAATAGTTTTATCGCCGACTTTTTCTCTTATTTCTTTTATTTGAGTGTCGATAAAGTTCTTCATATTCCAATTTGGATCACATTTACAAACTTCAAACAAGAAATTTCCGATAATTTCAGTACCATTTGTTGAATGAACAACTTCAGGGTGGAACTGAACACCGTATATATTTTTTTCATAATTTGCAATTGCAGTAAATGCAGTATTATCACTTAATGCAATCTGTACAAATCCTTCAGGAATCGCGTCAACTTTATCGCCATGGCTCATCCATACGTCAAACTTTTGACCAAGCTCGAAAGATTTAAAAATCCCTTGATTTTCAATTATTTCAATAGCTGCTCTTCCGTATTCTCTTTTTTGGGAAGGAACTACTTTTCCACCTAAGAAAAAGGAAGTAAGCTGCATCCCATAACAAATACCTAAAATAGGCAATCCGAGATTAAACACTTCTCTTGTGCAATAAGGAGCATTTTCTTCATATACGCTTGAAGGGCCACCTGAAAGGATTATACCTTTAGGGTTGAACTCTTTTATTTTTTCTAAATCATAGTTGAACGGGTGAATTTCACAATATACATTTAGTTCTCTGACTCGTCTGGCAATTAATTGGGTATATTGAGAACCAAAGTCTAAAATTAATATCTTATCCAGATTTATATTATCCAGCATTTAATTTTCCTCTTTTAACAATAAAAACGATATTAGCCTAATCTATAGTTGGGAGGTTCTTTTGTAATAATTACATCATGCACATGACTTTCTTTCAGGCCAGCTGAAGTGATTTTCACAAATTTAGCCTTTTGCCTTAAATCTGTCAGGGTTGAAGCTCCAACATATCCCATGCCTGAACGTAATCCGCCCATTAATTGATATATTGTAGTTGTAAGGCTTCCTTTGAAAGGAACTTTGCCTTCAATTCCTTCAGGAACAAGTTTATTGTCAGAGCCGACATCTCCTTGGAAATATCTGTCTTTGCTGCCTTGTTTCATTGCAGCGATTGAGCCCATTCCTCTATATAATTTGTAGCTTCTGCCTTGATAAAGGATTGTTTCGCCGGGACTTTCTTCTGTTCCCGCAAATAATCCGCCTATCATAACGGTATGAGCGCCTGCGGCAAGAGCTTTTATAACATCGCCCGAGAATTTAATCCCGCCATCGGCAATTACAGGAATATTATGTTTTTTCGCAACTTTGCAACAGTCCATAATCGCTGTCATTTGTGGAACACCCACACCTGCAACAATTCTTGTTGTACAGATCGAACCAGGACCGATACCAACTTTAATTGCATCAACTCCAGCGTCAATAAGAGCTTGAGCTGCTTCTTCGGTTGCAATATTCCCTGCAATTAATGCAATATCAGGATAGTTAGCTTTTATATGTTTAACGGCATTAACAACATTTCTTGAATGACCATGAGCTGTATCAATGCTTATAACATCAACATCAGCAGCAATTAATGCCTGAATTCTTTCTTCCATATCACCGGTTACGCCAATAGCCGCACCGACTCTTAATCGGCCAAATTCATCTTTACATGCATTCGGGTATTGCGTAGCTTTTTCTATATCTTTTATAGTTAATAAGCCTCTTAAATTAAACTCATCATCAACTATTAAAAGTTTTTCAATTCTATTTTTATGAAGTAACTTTTTAGATTCTTTTAATGTAGTACCAATAGGAGCAGTTATTAAATTTTCTTTTGTCATAACTTCTTCAATGGAAAGATCAACATTAGTTTCAAATCTTAAATCTCTATTAGTAAGAATACCTTTAAGTTTCCCGTTACTTGTAATAGGAAGCCCCGAAATGGAATATCTTTTCATCACTTCAAGGGCTTCATGAATCTTTTGTTCAGGACGCATTGTTACAGGCTTTACAATAATCCCACTTTCATATTTTTTTACGAGTTCAACTTCTAATGCTTGCTCTTCAATAGTCATATTTTTATGAATAAAGCCGATTCCGCCTTCTCTTGCAATACCAATCGCTAGCCTTGACTCTGTAACTGTATCCATTGCCGCGCTGACAAGGGGAATATTTAACTTTATTGTATTTGTAAGATTAGTTGAAAGATCAACATCTTTAGGTAAAATATCTGACTCTTGAGGCAAAAGCAACACATCATCAAATGTTAAACCTTCTTTAATTTGTATTTCACTCATTACTCATGCTCCAATCTAATTGTTTAAGGTTGTGTTTTACATGTTAAGTCTAAACGATTTTAAAAATTTACCTGTTTTTGAAAAAAATTTTGAAAATATTATATTAACGATAAAAAATAAATCATTTAGAATATTAAGTCAATAATTTTTATTTTAAAGTCCCTGTTTTTATTTGATCTATATACAGGAGTGCCCCCTATTAGGAGGCACACTTTAATTATTTATCGCTTTTTCGTCCTGCTTTATATATTGGCACAAAGTTTCCAACCTTTTATCTTCCATTTGCGCAATCAGCTCGTCAATATGCTTTATTTTCCCAAGACCGAGGCTTATTTCTGCAAGAAGGACACAATCATTACAAAGTTTTTTGTCCTCATACAATAATGAACCTGCTAAAATTTTATCCTCACCACAACAGGCACAATCAAATTCTTCAAAAGCCGCATCTCCATATTCGTTGATATCGTCTTCTTTCATTTGCTCAACAGCTTGCTGAGTAGATTCTATAAATTCTATTTTTTCTTGGTTATCCATTTTTAACATCCTACAGATAATTAATAATAGTTTACTATAAAATAAATTACTTTTTAGCAATTATTAATTTCTATAAATTTTCTTACTCTTTATATGTTAAAAAGTTTCTTACTATTTTCATAGAAAATCTAGTCTATGACTTTATTCGGTTTCTCTTCTCCATAATAATTTTCGTGTGTTTACTTCATCTCAATTCACTTTTTTTAAAAATTTAACGAAATTGTAGTCATTTCTTCTATTATTAGGTGTATTAGCCTTTTGGTGAATTTAATAATTCTATTTTCAATGAAGTATATTCTTAGAGTAATTTATTTAAAGTAACTATAATTGAAAGTTCATTATTAAATGAATAAAAATAACTTTTGGCTAAATAGATTAAATAAGATCAGTAGCTGGTTCTATATTTTTATAGTACCGATATTGCTGATCTTAATATATATGATAACCTTAAGTAATTATCATAGTTACCTTTTATTTCATAGTTTTGCAGAATTTTTCAGCATTATAATTTCAATTACAATTTTTTTACTTGCATGGAACTCAAAAAAGTTTGTTGAAAATGACTTTTTTCTTTTTATAGGTATTTCTTTTTTATTTGTTGGAATTATAGATTTTATACACCTATTATCATATAAAGGTATGGATGTTTTTGTTGGATTACCCTATGCTTCAGTTCAATTATGGATAGCTGCCAGGTATATGCAAAGTTTGTCAATACTAACTGCTTTTCTTTTTATATCTGATAAAAGGAAAGTTAATACAGTAATCTTATTATTAACATATAGTTTTATTTCAATAATGATAATACTTTCAATTTTCTACTGGAAAAATTTCCCGGCATGTTTCATTGAAAATAGTGGACTTACTCCATTTAAGAAGATTAGTGAATATATTATTGCTTTTATATATTTAATTAATACACTTTTGTTGAATAAGTTTAAAAACAGTTTTAATTCAAAAATTTATAAATTATTGAATTATTCATTTATATTAGGAGGCATAACTGAGCTAACGTTTTCATCTTACTCTTCAGTTTTTGATAAATTTAATATTATAGGACATTATTTTAAAATACTTTCATTTTATTTCTTTTATTTAGCAATTATAGAAAAAG
The DNA here is from genome assembly GCA_037137535.1 of bacterium. GTDB lineage: Bacteria > Cyanobacteriota > Vampirovibrionia > Gastranaerophilales > JBAXKC01 > JBAXKC01. Next base: position 70,576 of record JBAXKC010000007.1, read on the forward strand.
GAATAAAAGATCCCCAACAAATTATTTTTAGAAAACTATCTCTAGATCATGAAAAACAAAAAGAAAAAGAAATTCTTTATAATCAAATAACTGAAACAATAAGAAGCACACTTGATATAAATAATTTAAAAACCATTATTGTTACAGAAATCGGTAAATTTTTTGATGCGGATAGATGTGCAATCATCCAATACGATAATATTAATAATAAATTTTCAGCTATTGATAATTTATCAGAATATATATCAGATGATAGTTTAGATAGTCATATAACTTTTGATATTGAAGAAGGCGAACTCAGTATTTTTAAAAATTATTTTTTAAAAGAAAAACAAGAATTATTATTGCCAGATATAGATAACCCTCCTTTTGAATTCAATCAACAAATAACAACAATACTTAAGAATTTAAAACTCAAATCAAATTATACTGTATTGATAACATACGGTGATGAGTTTCTTGGTGTTTTATATTTAAACTATGTGAAACATAAAAGAGTTTTTTCAGTTGATGAAATAAATTTTTTAAGAAACTTATCAAATCAGTCAGGTATAGCACTTTATCAGGCCAGTCTTTACAGCAGAGAAAAAAATCTTTCTTTAATGTTAACTAAAAGTTTTAAAAAAGAAAAATTTTTAAGACAATTGATGTTGGCATCAATGGACTCTAAAACAGCCGAAGAAAGTTTAACAACAATAGTAACCAAAACGTGTAAATTTTTTAAAGCGGACAGATGTTTCTATTTAGAATATGATTCAACTACAGATGTTTTTTTAAGATCAGAACCCTATCAAGAGTATAATGATTCTCCTAATTTTAAAAAATTAAGTGATCGACCTTATACACAAGAAGAATCTGCTCCATTTGTCGAATTTGCAATAAGGCAAAGAAAAACCTTTTTAGTCAAAAATATTTATGAAACATTTTTGCCTGGGGCACAAATAAATGTAATGGAAGAATATGGAATTAAATCCTTAATAAGTTGCCCTGTTTTTTATCATGATATTCCTTTGGGAATGCTTGCCGTACATGCGGTTAATGATTTTAGAGAATTTACTCAAGAAGAAGTTGATTTACTTGTTGCTGTTGCAAGTCAGGCAGCTATAAGCATTTATCAATCTAAATTAATAAAAAAAGAAAAACAAGCTGCCGAACAAGAAATCGCATTAAGAAAAGCTATTGAAATAAGTAAAAATCAACAAGATGCTCTTCTTGACAGTATACCGTATTTAGCTTGGATAAAAGATGAAAAAGGTAAATACCTAGCTGTAAATAAAGGATTTGCTGACTCTGCCTTTAAAAAGGCTGAAGAGATTATCGGAAAAACTGACTATGAGGTATGGCCTGAAGAATTTGCTAAAAATTACATTGCAGATGATATAAAAGTAATGCGAACAGGGAAAAATATTATTGTAGAAGAACAAGCTGAATATCACGGAAATATTCGCTGGACTGAAACTTGTAAAGCTCCTGTTTTTAACGAGGAAGGAACTGCAATTGGGACGGCAGGTATAGCTAGAGATATAACCTCGAGAAAACAAGAACTGATAGAGTTAACAGAAAGTCGAAATCGAATTATAGAAGCAAATAAAAGAGAACAAATTATAAAGAACATCACTACTTTAATTAGAAGTGAACTAGATATTAAAAAAATTAAAAAATTTTTCATTTCTGAAATAAGCAAGTATTTAGATTCAGATTTTAATATTTTTTATGAGCAAGATATAGAAACTCAAAAATTTCTAACTATTGATGAAGACTCCTTTTATTTATCTTCATTAGAGATAAAATCACCTTTAGGGGTAAATATTTTTGAAGACTATGGGTGGAGTGAATTTTTTAGAAAAAACCCGATTGAAATAATTTATTCAAATATAAATGACTTTAAAAAAGATTATAATCTTTATGGCGGATCTGGAGAAAAATTCATAGACGATTATAATATAAAATCATCTATTGTTATTCCTGTTATCCATAGTGATCAATTACTAGGGGTTTTAGCAATAAACTATACAAAAAAACAAAAACATATAACTGAAGACGACCTGAATTTTGTTCGTGTGCTTGCAAATCAATCAGGAGTTGCCTTATATCAAGCAAGACTTTATACAAACGAAAAAAAATCAGCTGAAAGAGAAAAAGTATTAAGAAAAGTAATTGAAACAATTAGAAGTTCTCTTAATATTAAATATGTAAAACATGAAATTGTTTATCAAATAGGTAATTTGTTAAAAGCAGATAGAGTATTCTTTGCTGATTATGATATTCAAACACAAAATTACTACGTGTTTGAAGAACAGGAATATAGATCGACAGAAAGTATAAAAAGTTTTATTGGATATAACTTCATTGCAACCCCAGACTTTGGTGAATATATCAGAAATTATCATCTTGGTGGAAATGATATCATTTTTAATGATCTTGAAAAATATTTAGAGGATAAAAATCTTAGAGGAACTGGTGTTGAAAAATTTTATAAAGACTACGGTTTTATTTCTTCAGCCGCTATAAATATATATTATGAGGAAGAGTTCTTGGGTGATTTGGTTATTACTTTTGAGAATAAAAAAAATATTACTGAAGAAGATATAATATTTTTAAAAACTCTTGCTGCTCAAGCTGGTGTTGCTGTTAAGCAAGCAGAATTATATGAAGAAGTAAAATATAATGCGAAAAAAGAAAAACTATTAAGAGAAATTGTCAGTGAATTAAAACCTTTTAAAAACGTAGAAGATGCTTTCAACTATTTGTTGTCTAAAATAGCAAATATTTATGATGTATCCCGTACTGTATTAATTGAAGTCCCACTTCACGATGATGAAAAAACCCAAGTAGGATATGAATTAATAAAAAAGAATGATATGCCTTCTTTAAAAGACACCTTTTTGCCTAATGAATTTTTAGAAATATTTGGAAATGTAAATAAAGATTTATCTTCTATTATAGTTTCTGACACAAACTCTTTTAATTCTAATAAAAAACTACAAACTTTTTTTAATCAGTTTTTAATAAGCTCCTTCATTGGAACTCCGTTAGTCAGATACAATCACCAGACCAGAGTGCTTGGAGTTTTGGTTATATTTGACGATAAACCTAAGAACTGGTCCAAAAAAGATATTGAGCTTTTGCAATCAATTAATGAATCAGTCGTTAATGTATTATGGGAAATATTAAAAACCATTGAAGTTAATAAACTCCGAGATACTTTTATTAATACACTTGCTCATGATTTACAGGTTCCTATCGTTGGCGACATCAAAGCTCTTGAGTTTTTGAGTTCAAGAGCTGATAATAAGCCGATAGGCGAGTTGAAAAATATTATTAATGAAACCATTATCAATGATAAAAGAATATTAACAATATTAAAAAGACTTTTAATCAGTTATAATTATGAATCAGGGAAGAAAGAATTAAATCTCATGATGAGTGAATGGAAGTCAGTAATTAATAATGTTGTAGAGGGATTTAATGATTCTGCAATAAACAAATTGCTAAATATTAAAGTAGAGATTCCTGAAAATCTACCTAAAATCTATATAGATATGGATGAAATTTCTATAGTTTTATATATATTTATTGAAAATGCAATTATGTATACAGAAAAAGGTGGAAATATAATTATTAAAACCGAATTTAAAGGTAATTATCTGCAAACTTGTGTAATAGATAATGGTCCTGGAATTCCAGAGCATATAAAAGAATCTATTTTTAAAAGATATGAAATGGCTATTGAATTAGAAAGAAAAATTGGCGCAGGAATTAGTCTTTACCTTGCAAAGCAAATTGTCGATGCTCATGGAGGAAAGGTTTTATTTGATTCCAAATCAGGTGAAGGGGCAACTTTTTGTATGTTACTGCCTCTTAATATTCCTGAACTATAATTTTAAACAATAATTATTTCTAATTCTGATTACATTAAAAATTAATAGTTGACAAGTATAATAAAAAAACATAAGTTAATTTTATATTAATTAAGGATTTATTATTTAATGACTGATAGAATTGCCCTTCATAAGCTGAATTTCCTTGTAAAAGAATTTGCAAAGACTTTTGTTGATTATATGGATGATTATGAAAAATTTTCTAAAAACTATGCTCTTTTATTAAAAAATTTGACAAAAGAACAACAGGAATTTTTAGTTTATCTTTTTAAGCGAATGATTTTTACTAATTATTCAATTTTTTATAGAGATGAGCTTTTTACTGCTGATGAGCAAAATGAGCGAATGACAATACAAGAGCCTTTATTGCCCGCAATACAAGAAGGGGCTTATTTTAGGCATAAAGATTATCTTTTACCCATTAATCGTTTTGAAGTCTCGGTTTTTCATTATCATCTGGGAATAGATTTTCTTGAGAATAAAGATAGCATTGAAGGAACTGATATTATTGATGCGGGTGCATATATTGGTGATTCTGCAATGGTATTAAGTAGGACATTAAGCCCAAGAAAGATTTATTCATTTGAACCTGTTTCAGTTATATTTAATCAATTAATTGATACGATAAAAGTGAATAAATTAAATGAAGTCGTACAGCCTGTAAAACTAGGTCTTAGCTCAGAAGAAAAAGAGCAGGAAATAACCATAGACGGTTCTGGCAGTACAATGAAACTTTCAGAAAGAAGCCTTAAGATTCCAAAAGAAAAAATCTTAAATACAACGATTGATGCTTTTGTTGAAAAACATAATTTAAAGGTCAGTTTAATTAAAATGGATACTGAAGGAACAGAGCTTGATATTTTAAGGGGAGCTGAAAAAACAATTAGAGAGCAAAAGCCTGTTTTACTTGTTAGCATTTATCATAACGCTGAAGAATTTTTTGAGGCAAAACCATTAATTGAAAGCTGGAATCTTGGATATAAATTTAAAATAAAAAAGTTAAATCCTTTTAATTTTATTTTTGAAACTATCTTAATTTGTGAAGCATAAATAGTTCAGATTAAACTTTATTGCTCAACAGTTAATTGTTTTTCTGCTCTATTTTCTGAAATTATGGTGTAAATAACAAATATTATTAATAAGGTCGCTAAAATTATTGATGAACCAATAGTTCCAAAGTTAAGCCCTCCTTTTGCAATAGGTTTTGTGAGCAAATCGCCAAAAGTTGCTCCAAATGGGCGAGTTAACACAAATGCTATCCAAAATAATAAGATTGAATTAATTTTAGTGAAATATTTAGCAACGACAACCAATCCAATTAAACTTCCAATTAAAACTGCTCCGCCTAAAAAGCCTAACCCCGAACTATCCGCTAAAAAATCACCTAATGCTGTACCTAGTGTATTTGAGAATAATATGGCAATCCAATAAAAAAGTTCTGATTTTATTGTTTGAATATTACTAACTGATAAAGTTTTTTCACTAAAACGCCATATCGCTAAGACAGTAACTAATCCTGCTGCTAATATAATTGAACCCTTTGCATAACCAAGGGAAAGAGTTCTATCCATAAAATCTGACATTGTAGTACCTGCTGTACTTGTTGTAAGAATTACCGTCCAATAAAGCAGAGGATGAAACTTGCGTGATTTTAGCTGAATAATAAGAGAAATAAGAAAGATACTGATAAGAATGGCTGAACTGATTGCATACCCGACATTCATTGTCATAGAAAGCAGATCACCGCCTGTTTCTCCAAGAGTGGTTGCACAAATTTTCATAATCCAAAAAACAAAAGTGATTTTTGCGACTTTATTCATAAATTTATTTTACCTTTTTAATACTTCGCAAGTTTCTTTTAATAATATCTTACTCCATTGAGGAGGTTTCGTACATAAGAAAAAGTTAGTTCCTTATTTATTTCAGACAACCAAAATAAGCATCTTTATACTTAAAGATACTTTTTCAATTCATAACAAATAACGCCTTTTTCAAAAAAGGACTAAAACTTTAAACAACTCTCCCGCAATTGTCTGAAATTGCAGGAACTTCTATACATTAAATCAATACGTTAATAGTCTTACCATTCCATCACTGACTGATGCGCCTAAGTGCAACAGTTTCACACATAAAAATATTCTTTTTTAGTAATAGTCTAACCAGTTCTTTTTTTTTAAGCAGGACTCGATTCATGGATACATGCGTATAAAGCCCTTTTGAAGCCATCACTCCTTTCAATCATGACTAATTATATATGTTTATGTCATGAAAACAATGAACAAATAAAGGAGTTTTTTAAATTTTTACCATTCAGAAAATGGATAGGTTTTGGATATAACATATATAAGTTCAGTATATGCATTTGTTGACCACGCGAAAACGATGTAACGATGGCTTTTTTGGAAAAACAGAACAGTAAAATAATTACTAATAGTTAATTTTAAAAGAGTTAATTTGATTATTCTGTCAAAATTACTTTTTAAACCATTTAGTTTTATAAAAAAATAAGCTATACTAGACATAAAAGAGTTGGATTTAAAAGTCTGGAATATTGTTAGGGGTTGAAAAAATATATGCTTAATGAAATCAAAGAACAGCCTCAAGTTTTAAAAGAACTTATTGAAAAATTTGTTAAAACAGACTTTATTGATTTGAAATTCCCCGAACTGGATAAAAAAATCGCAAGTTTAAGAAATATCTATATTGTCGCAAGCGGTTCTTCAAGAAATGTGGGAATTATTGCGGCTTATGCTTTTGAGAAGTATTCAAGAATTCCTGCAAAAGTAGAATTTGCAAGTGAATTTGCACATAGAGAACTTAATTTAACAGAAAGCGATTTAGTTTTGGCTATTTCTCAATCAGGAGAAACTGCGGATACTCTTGCGGCACTTAAAAAAGCAAAAGAAAATGGTGCGATTACCTTTGCCCTTACAAATAATCCGAACTCTAAAATTCATAAACTTGCCGACTGTGCAATGATCGTTGGAGCAGGCGAAGAAAAAAGCATTGCGGCCACTAAATCATTAACAGCTCAACTTATAAATATTTATTTTTTATCGTTGTACTTTGGCCTGACTAAAAAAGCTATTGATATAGACTTATGGAAAAGTTTAACATCTGAGCTTAAAAAACTTCCCGTTAATCTTCAAAAAATCATTGAAAATATTGATGAAATTGAGCAGGTTACCGAAAAAATAAAAAACTCAAAAAATCTTGTTATTCTTGGTCGAGGTATTAATTACGGTTCTGCTTGTGAAGCGGCTTTAAAAATTAAAGAAACTTGTTATATTGACGCAAACGGATTTCCTACAGGTGAATTTCTTCATGGATATGTGGCTGTAGTTGATGAAGCGATTCCCGTTATTTCAATAATTCATAAAGGGAAAAGAAGTGTTTCAAAATTCAAACTTGCAGTAGGGAATACTGAAAGTATTAAAATTAAAAGAAATCCCCCGATGATTATTTTTACAAATGTCAGCAAAAGCGAATTTGAAAAAAATGAAACATTGAAGGATTCTTTAATAATTTGTATTCCTGATTGCCATGAAGAGTTCTCAGCTTTTTATTATATAGTCTTATTTCAGCTTATAGCTTATAAAACAGCTCTTTTATTAGGAAGAGAGATAGAAAAACCTAGAGGTTTGACGAAGGCTGTAACTGTTGAGTAGAGCTTAATGTTTCATCAAGTTTCTCATAAAATTTACTGAAACCTTTTCTTTCTTTTGCAGATATAAGTATAGGATTCGGACATTTTTCTATGATTTCATTTAACGACTCTTTATTTTCTACAAGGTCTATTTTATTTATCAAGGTAATAAAAGGCTTTTGTACCGCTTCAAGGTCTCCTAATATCTTATAAACTGTATCTATATGATCAAGGCAAGCAGGATGAGAACCGTCAACAACATGGATTACAACATCTGCTGTGAGTGTTTCCTCAAGTGTTGCCCTAAAGGCAGCAATTAAATCAGTAGGAAGATTTTGAATAAAACCAACCGTATCAGTTAATAAGACGTTTAAGTCTTCTTTCAACCTTACTTTACGGGTAGTAGGATCAAGTGTCGCAAAAAGTTTATCTTCGGCTAAAATGTCTGAATTTGTTAATGCATTAAGCAACGTAGACTTACCTACATTTGTATAGCCCACTATAGCTGCGGTAGGCAGAAGGTTATTTTCTCTTTGCCTACGTTGATATGCTCTTTGCTCTTTTATTTTCTCTACTTCTTTTTCAAGCATATTAATTCGGTCTCTGATACGTCTTCTATCAATTTCCAGTTTTGTTTCCCCTGGTCCTCTTGTGGCAATTCCACCTGAAGAGCCAGCTCCGCCTTGTCTGCTAAGAGAAAGTCCCGCTCCGATAAGTTTTGGGAACAAATATTTAAGTTGTGCCAGCTCTACTTGAAGCTTTCCTTCTTTTGATCTTGCTCTTTGCGCAAATATATCAAGAATAAGCTCTGTTCTATCAATTACTTTTATTCCGATAATTTCTTCAAGTGTTTTTTGTTGTCTTGGCATTAACTCTGCATCAATAATTATAAGGTTTGCCCCTGATTCTCTAGCGGTGACAGCTGCTTCATAGGCTTTTCCGCTTCCTATATAAGAGGAAGAATCAGGCATTGATCTTTTTTGAACAATATTGCCAACCACTTCAGCCCCTGCGGTATATGCAAGCTCTTTAAGTTCTGCAACCGAATCTATAACTTCAAAGTCTGATTTATCTTTTGTATAAAGCGAGATCAGCATAGCTTTTTCTTTATCATCAACTTCTAAAACCGAGAATTTTTGAGCTAAATCGGACTCAATATCAAATATTTTATCTTCAAAGTCAATATCTTCAACTTCATGAAGCGTCAATTTTTCGCTGATTTCCCATTTATTTACATGGTCGGAAGTTAAAAATGCCATTTGGACGGAATCGGCATATTTAGCAGTTATTCCTTTTGAACGGCTAAAAGCAGCTCCTTTAGATACACCGATTGCAACCATTACATCAAGTCTGTTTTTTTCTAATGTGGTTAAATCCGCCTTGCTAAGCTCAGGATTTCCATTTGGGTGAGTATGAATACAACGTAAACCGCAAAGTCTTGATTTTGATTCTCTTACGTTTTTAAATTCTGGTAATATTATTTTTTCAGCATCGCCAACGGCAATATCAATAATTTGCCCTTTTCTATTTATTATAAGAGCAACTTCTTTATTTATTTCATAGGAAATTTCTGCTAAAGTTTCTGCTAATTCTACTGTAATAATACAGTTTTTAGCCATTTTTTTTCTAAAAAGCTTTTCCAGTCTTACTATATGACTTTTTTTTAATGTATGCAGTTTGCCTTGAACTTTAATGGTTCACACTCCCAAAACAACTTGAATTGTTGTATATATTATACTTACAAGTGTATTTTAGCATTAAATAAGATTATTTTTTATAAAATATTAACTTACTGCTCCTGTGAGTTCAGCGGTTTTAGTTTGTGATAATTCTATATTTTGCAATTTATCTGATGAACAAATATTGTTTGATAAATTAAAAATTAAGATTGCCAATAAAATAAAACAGATAACTCTACCACATATAAAATGCATATCTAAACCCCACACAGCCTACAAATTGTATACTAATATATTAGCTTATAAAGATATTATTTCCATTTTCTAGTATTATTTTGTTAAGACTTTTTAATTAAAATAAAAGTAAGGGATTAAAAAAGAATTGCAATGATAGCTAAAAATCAATTATATAGCGTTTATATTCATATTCCATTTTGTAAAAGCAAATGCTCTTATTGTAGTTTTATTTCGTTTACAGAAAATAACAACTTAAAGAAACTTTATATTGATGAACTGATTAAAGAGATAAAAAATGGACTATCTCAAGTAAAATCCCCGATTTTAAAGACTATTTACATCGGAGGAGGAACTCCTTCGCTATTATCACTTGAAGAACTGGAGCAAATAATAACTTCTTTATTAAATAATGCAGAGTTTGCTGAAGATATTGAATTTTCAATAGAAATTAATCCTGCTACAGTTGATTTAGCTTATTTAACGGGACTAAGACAGCTGGGGCTTAATCGTTTAAGCATTGGTGTACAAAGTTTTAATAATGAAATTTTAAAGCTAATTAATAGAAGACATAATTCTTATGATGCAGTTAAGTGTGTGGAATGGGCAAAACAAGCAGGCTTTAATAATATCAGCATTGATTTAATTCATGGATTACCAAAGCAAACTTTGCAAAATTGGGAAGAAACTTTGGAAAAGGGAATAAGTCTTGGAATTAATCATATTTCCGCCTACGGATTAAAAATTGAAGAAGGTACTGAATTTTATACAAATATGCCGTCAGAGCTTCCTGATGAGGATTTATGTGCTGATTTATATATAAAAACAGTAGATTTTCTTAAAAATCAAGCTTTTCATCAATATGAAATAAGTAATTTTGCTATTGAGGGCTATTCTTCCAGACATAATACAGCTTATTGGACAAATAAAGAGTATTTCGGCTTTGGAATTGCAGCTCATGGCTATATAAAAGGAGTAAGATACTCTAACACCTCCGATTTAGATTTATACTTGAATAATACCGACAAAAAAGAGCATGAGCATACTGTTTCTAATAAAGAGCGTATTGAAGAAGCTATTTATTTGGGGCTAAGATTAAATAAAGGAATAAATTTATTAGAATTTAACGATGAATATAATTTCGATATTTTAAAGCATTATGAAAAAATAATTCAAAAGCATATAAAAAATGGCTTTCTTGAGTTAGAAAACCATTTTTTGACTCTTACAACAGAAGGATTTTTATTGAGTAATTGTATTCTATCAGATTTTATTGATTAGAAATTTTCTGATTTGAATCCGAATTCTCTTATTATGTTTGAATTTTTGCGCCAATTTTTCTTTAATTTAACAAAAAGTTCTAAGAAAACTTTACCTTCTGTTAATTCTTCTATTTCTTTTCTCGCAAGCATTCCAATGGTTTTAATCATTTGTCCGCCATCACCGATTACAATTCCTTTTTGTGAATCATGTTCAACATAAATGGTTGCTCTAATGTTAGTTATATTAGGCAATTCTTGAAACTTATCAATGATTACTGCCACACTATGCGGAATTTCATCTCTTGTATTGTGCAAAACTTTTTCTCTGATAATTTCTTCGCTTATCGCTCGTATATTTTGGTCTGTAACATTATCTTCAGGGAAATATTGAGGACCTTTCGGAAGTTTTCTGTAAATGTTATTAATTAAATCATCTTGATTTCTTCCTGTAAGAGCGGACATTTTAATGGTAGTAACTTTTTTATCTTTGAATAATTCTTTATAAGTTTCTAAATTTTCGTCTCTTTTTTCCATATTTTTCATTTGGTCGACTTTATTGGCAACCATGATAACAGTAGCATCGGTATTTAACAGGTTTTCTGCAATCCATTTGTCCCCTGGGCCTGCTTTTTCTGTCACATCCACCAAAAATAAAATAACATCAGCTGAAGGAATCGCAAGTTTTGCTTCTGTCATCATAAATTCATGGAATTTGTGTTGAGGCTTTTGAACTCCGGGGGTGTCAATAAAGACTATTTGACCTTTTTCGGTAGTATAAACCCCTCTTATTCTTTTTCTTGTTGTTTGTGGCTTATCACTTGTTATTACAACCTTTTGCCCTAATATTATATTTAATAATGTTGATTTCCCTACATTTGGTCTGCCTACAATGGTTACAAACCCTGACTTATATGCCATAAATTAACCTTCTTCCTCTTCTAATGCTTGAACGTCTTGAAAACCATCGGCTTTATATAAAATAACTCTTGTTATTTTATGACCGTCCATGTTTTCAACTTTCATGGTCAAACCACTAGCTTCAACTTCATCGCCTATTTCAGGCTCTCTTCCTACCAGGCCGAATATATAACCGCCAATAGTCTGGAAATCTTCAGTTGGAAGATCAAGATTAAAACGTTCATTTAAGTCATATATATTCATTTTTGAAAAAACGCTTATTGAGTTTTCATCAATTTTTATAATTTCATCAACTTGGACATCATATTCGTCCCAAATTTCGCCTACGATTTCTTCTAAAACATCTTCCATTGTTATAATTCCTGCAACTCCGCCATGTTCATCTACAACAGCAGAAATTTGAGATTTATTTCTTATAAAATCATTCAGCATGTCGCTTACAGGTTTATTTTCAGGAACAATGGTGATTTCTCTGGTTAATTCTTCTATTTTTATTTCTTCTTTGTTTTTGTCTTTCATTGCTTTTAATAAATCTTTAGCATTTACTACACCGATAATATTATCAATATTTTCCTTATAAACAGGAATTCTTGTATGTCCCGAATCGATAATAAGGTCTATAAGGTCATTAATAGAAGCGTCTGAGGAGATGAAGTCAACGTCAATTCGTGGAATCATAGATTCCCAAGCAACGGTATTTGTAAAATCAAAGAAATTAGATAACATTTTAGATTCTCTTGATTTCAAAACTCCTTTTGCTTTACCTTCTTCGATTAATTTTTGAAATTTTTCTTCCCAGTCTTCTTCTGTTTCATCTGCTTGAACTTCAATTGTTACATGGGCGATATTATCTATTTTTGCTCTAATTCGCTGTTCAAGTTTATCGGCAATATCATCAGCATCTTTTACTTGTGTTTCAGGATCTACTTCAATTTCCATATTAACAATAAGCCCTGAAGGCCCCATATCCATTGTTTTAAGGTCATGAACCTGCGAGATGCCGTTTACGCTATTAGCAATTGTTCTTATCATCTCTTCGGTCTGAGGTTTTGCCGAAGCTCCCGTTAAAGCGTTTACATTGTGTGTAAGCAGATATAAAGCGAGAGAAAGCAAAATTAAACCAATGAAAATAGAGGCAATAGCATCAGGAATATAAACAAACGCTGGCGGTAAAAACTTAGCAATTGTTAAAGCTACAAAAGCCGCTAATACACCAACTAAAGCCGCTGTATCTTCAAACCATACAAATTTTGTAGTAGGACTTTTAATTGAGGTTATATGAGAAAAAGATTGTATTACTGCGTCTATTGAATTTTTATATTCTATATTTGCTTCTTCAAGTACAGCTATGCTTGCACTTGTAACGGCCCAAATTTCAAAAGCAATACTTCCTAATAAAGTAATGGCAATAATTATGTAATTTTTATAAATAAGTCCCGCTAAATGTTCATTACCATTAATTAAATGGTCAAAACCATAAAATAATGATACGCCTGTACCCATCAGCATTAATAAACTTGCAAATAATGCCCAGATGTTAGCTTCTAATCCATAACCGAAAGGGTGAAACCTATCTGCCGGTCTGCTACATCTTTCAAGTCCCACTAAAAGGCAAACGCTGTTAAATCCATCTGTTGCAGAGTGAATAGATTCAGAAAGCATAGCCGAACTTTTGCTTATATACCAACAAACTAATTTTATTGCTGCAATTCCCAGATTAGCTCCAAGAGCTTTCCATACAGCTTTTTTTGAATAAACATTATCTTTAGAAAAGTCTTTATTTTTAATTGCCAGTTTTCCGTTAGTTATATTGTTATCTTGCGTCCCGGACGACATTTAGTTTCCCTTTAATAGGCTATTATACATTGATTAATCGTAATTATTTGAGTTTAAATATATTTTCAGTCATTACATGTATATTATACACAATATTACAGTTTATAAACATATAAGGATTTTAAAATCCCTCAAATTACTGTTTCTTTCCTTAAAAAATTTTAAGAAAGTGAAATGTATATAAATTTACTTTAATAAAAATATGTAATAAAATATAATCTCAAATTAGTGTATAAGAATAATATTGAGTACTATTATGAAAAAATTATCTTTTAAACATAATAATGTAGAATTTATAAATCCTTTTTTATTAGCATCTTCTCCTATAACAAGAAATGCCGAAATGATTATGAGAGGCTTTGATGCAGGTTGGGGCGGAGCTGTTTTAAAAACTTTAAATTTATGTCCCGAAACAATGAATAATGTTAGCCAGAGAATGTATGGTTATAAAGTTAAATCCTCAGTTCTAGGCTTGAAAAATATTGAAATGATAAGCGATAGATCAATAGAAAGCTGGGTTGACGATATAAAGTTAATGAAAGACAAATACCCTGATAGAGTTATTGTTGCAAGCATAATGGCTGAAGGCGTTAATTCTGATGAATGGCAAAAACTTACAGAAATAACTCAAGAAGCAGGCTCAGATATAATTGAACTAAATTTAAGCTGTCCTAACGGTGTTCCTGAAAGAGGAATGGGTAGTTATTGTTCAGAACTTCCTCATCTTTGCGGTGATATAGTTAAAACGGTAAAACAAGTATCTAAAATCCCTGTATGGGCAAAATTATCCCCTAATGTTACCAGCATTTCATACCTTGCAGAATGTTGTTTAGCGCAAGGAGCTGATGGAATTGTTGCAATCAATACTGTAAAAGGATTTGCAGGTATTAACATTGATACTTTACAACCTAATCTGCCCATAAACGGATTATCCACCTATGGCGGTTTTTCAGGTCCAATAGTTAAACCTATGGCTTTAAAAGCTGTTTCTGAAATAGCTAACGATCACAATAACTGCTATATCTCGGCAACAGGTGGAATAAGCACATGGCAGGATGCTATTGAGTTTATGTTGCTTGGTGCTTCATCGTTACAGCTTTGCACAGAAGTTATGTATAAAGGTTATGACGTAATTCAACCAATACTAGAGGGTGTAGAATCTTATTTAAGTAAACATAATTATGCTTCTTTAGAGTCAATTGTCGGTTTAGCTCTTGATAAAGTAACAAATTACGGAAGTTTAGATAATAAAATTAAATATTATGCCGAAATTTCTCAAGACACTTGCCGTAATTGCGGAAGATGTATTACAGCGTGCAATGATGGCGGATATCAAGCCATAAGCAAAAATAATTCAAATTATGAAATAGCAAAAGAAAAATGCGTAGGTTGCGGATTCTGCCAGAGTGTTTGTTCAGTAGGAAGTATTAAAATGAACCTATTAGAACAGGCGGCTAAGGTTATAGTATAGCAATTATATAATTACAATCTCTTTGATAATTTAATTCCATTTTTCCAAAATAATTCATAAAAGATTAATCTTAAAATGAGATAAAATCCTCCTAAATTTGTAAATCTAGGAGGATTTTTCCATTATTACCAAAAGAATTAAGCGACTTTTTTATGTGTCATTAAAATTGATAATGCTATATGATTTGGAGCTTCTTCATAAGAGTAAAATTCTGCTGTAAATGAACCTGCGCCACCTGTCATTGAGTTTAAAACAGAAGAATAATTTATTATTTCTGACATTGGAATTAATGATTTTATTATTTGAGTATGGTCTTCTGCTTCTATTCCAAGCATTTTTCCTCTTCTACTGCTTAAATCCCCGATAACATCTCCGACATAGGATTCAGGAACTGTTATTTCAACCGACATAACAGGTTCAAGCATAATGGGGTTAGCCTCAACTGCACCTTTTTTAAATCCTAAAGAGCCTGCAATTTTAAAAGCCATTTCAGAAGAATCTACATTATGATAACTACCGTCATATAATACTGCTTTTATATCAACTGCCTGATAATTTGATAAAATCCCTTCCTGCATTGCCTCTCTTATTCCTGCCTCTACAGCGGGAATGTATTGTCTTGGAATTGCACCGCCTACAATATTATCAATAAATTCAAAGCCTTTACCTCTTTCAATAGGGCTTAATTCTATCCAACAATCCCCGTATTGCCCCTTCCCGCCGGATTGTTTTTTGTATTTACCCTGCACTTTTATTGTTGAAGTTATTGTTTCTTTATATGGAATTTGTGGAGCTTCAAGTATAACTTCAACTCCGTATCTTCTGAAGAGTTTACTTGTTGTTACATCAAGATGAACTTGCCCCATTCCCGAAAGTATAATTTGCTTTGTTTCTTCATCTCTATGAATATCAATCGAAGGGTCTTCTTCTTTTAATTTTTTAAATCCTGAATATATTTTGTCTTCATCATTTTTTTGTTTTGATTTAATTGCATAAGAAAGAACAGGTTCAGGCAATTTTATATAAGATAAAATGAGCGGATTTTTTTCGGTACTTAAACTATCTCCGGTATGAGTATGTTTTAACTTGGGTAAAGCAACAATATCCCCTGCAATCGCTCGAGGAATCAATTCATGTTTTTTGCCCTGTAACATAATTATCTGGCTTATTTTTTCTTTATCTTCTTGTGATGAGTTATAGATGATTTCATCAGAATGAAGAGAACCGGCAAAAAGCCTTACAATAGAATATTTCCCTGAATAAGGATCAGACAAAGTTTTTATAACGAGAGCCATAATATCTTCATCTTTAGATAATTTTATAAGTTCAGGTTCATTATTTTTATTTATGGCATAAATATTGTCTCTTTCCAGCGGAGAAGGCATAAAATCAGCAATGAAATTAAGTAATTGTTTTACACCGATATTTTTATGGGCAGAACCTGTTAGAACAGGAACTATTTTCCCGCCGATAATTCCTTTTTTCAAGGCACAAACCAGCTCATATTGAGAAATTTCATCACCATTTAAATACTTTTCAAGAAGTTCATCCTCACATTCAAGAATGGTTTCTATACTCTTTTCCTGTAAGACTTTAACCTCTTTTGCCAGTTCGTCGGGAATTTTTATTTCATTGTATTCCAACGAGTCTTTAGGATAGCTGAAGGCTTTTAATCCTAATATATCGACTATTCCGGTAAGATTAATATCTTCTCCCATAGGAAGCTGAAGTAGTAGAACTGCTCTGTTCATATGTTTCTTTAAATCAAGAAAGACCTGTTTAAAATTAGAGTTTTCTCTATCTAATTTATTAATAAAAATAGAGTAAGGAATTTTTTGGCGTTCTAAATCTTCTATGATTTTTTTGGATTGAAATTTTAATCCTTCGACAGAATCAATTACAACAAAAGCTGAGTCTACAGCTTTTAATGCACTTTTTGTTTCTGACATAAATTCAGATGATCCAGGTGTATCAACTAAATTTAACTTTTTATTGCCCCACATAAAAGTAGCAAACGACTGACTTAATGTAGTCTTTCTTTTTATTTCCTCAGCCTCAAAATCAAAAAATGAATTACCCTCATCAACTCTGCCAATTCTGCTGTTTAAACCTCCATTAAAGGCTATGGCATCTGCCAGAGAGGTTTTACCCGTTCCTATATGAGAAACTAAAGCAATATTTCTTATATCGTTAGAATAAACTTTATCCATAAAAATCCCCCCTTTTTTATAATATTCGCATTCGTTTTTTTAAATTTCTATCCCTGATTAGTCAACTAGGTGGATAATAGGGGAATTTACTTCGGATTTCTTTTTTACCTGTTTTAATACATTTAAAAGAACAATAATAAAATTCTTTAATTTTCTAATACTGATTAATCTGCTATTATTGTTTTAAGCGTTTTATTAGATAATCGCATCGGGAAAGGCTTATAATGAGTAAAAAACTGAATATTTTAATTACGGCATCAGAAGTTAATCCATACGCAAAAACAGGTGGATTAGCCGATGTAGTTGGAACATTACCTAAAGAATTAAAAAAATTAGGACATGACGTAAGAGTTGTTATGCCTAGACATTACTTAATTGACAAGGAAAAGTTTGGTTTAAAGCCTTTAGATGGAGCATTAAGTACACATGTAGGTGCTTTAGGCGAAGTGTGGTGCGGTGTTTATGAAGCGACAATGCCTAATTGTGATGTACCCATTTATTTTATAGAGCATGAAGATTTTTTTGGAAGAGCAGGACTTTATACTGAAGAAAACGGTCAAGGCTATATGGACAATGACAATAGATTTGTTTTCTTTTCAAAAGCATGCCTTCAATTATGTAAAAAATTAAATTTTAAACCCGATGTGATTCACGCTAATGATTGGCATACAGCGGCAGTTCCCGTATTTTTAAACACCTCCTACAGAAATGATGAATTATTAGGTGAAACTGCTAGTTTATTAACTATTCATAACATGCAACATCAGGGTAATTTTTATCCGGGATTGATGGATGTTTTAGATATAGGTTGGGAGCATTTTAACTATTTAGAATTGGAATGTGATGATCAGGTCAATCTCCTAAAAGGTGGTCTTTATCATTCAACTCTCATTAATACCGTAAGTAACGGTTATGCAAGAGAAATAGCCTCTTCTGAAGGCGGATGGGGACTTGAAGGCGTAATTAGAGATCGTTCCTCCGATGTTTTCGGTATTTTAAACGGCATTGATTATGATGAGTGGAATCCTGAAACAGATAAATTCATAGCAGCAAATTTTTCAGAAGATGATTTAAGAGGAAAAGCCGAATGTAAAAAAGATTTACAAAGAACTTTCGGTCTTCCTGAAAATCCTGATATTCCTATATTTGGAATTGTTTCAAGGCTTGTTTCACAAAAAGGAATAGACATTGTTGCGGAAGCTCTTTATAAGTTATTTGGCTTTGACCTTCAAATTGTTATTTTAGGCACAGGCGAAGTGTGGAGTCATTTTTACTTTGGCGAAGCGGCTTCAAAATTTCCTGATAAATTAGGGTGTCATATTGGATATAACGATGCTTTGGCTCACAAAATCGAAGCAGGAGCGGATTTCTTTTTAATGCCGTCAAGATTTGAACCTTGCGGTCTTAATCAAATGTATAGTCTTAGATATGGAACATTGCCCGTCGTAAGAGCAACCGGCGGACTTGATGATACAATAGAAAATTTTAATGACTATACTGGTGAAGGT
The DNA here is from genome assembly GCA_037137535.1 of bacterium. Lineage (GTDB taxonomy): Bacteria > Cyanobacteriota > Vampirovibrionia > Gastranaerophilales > JBAXKC01 > JBAXKC01. Next base: position 89,221 of record JBAXKC010000007.1, read on the forward strand.
ACTGGGTTTAAGTTTTTTGATTTAACGGCAGAATCCTTATATTCAACTATTGGATGGGCTTTATATACTTATTACAATAGAAAAGGGCATATGCTTAAAATGATTGAATCAGCAATGTCAAAACGCTTCACATGGGAAGATTCAGCAAAAAAATATGAAGACTTATATTATTTAGCTTGCTGCAAAAAAAAAGGCTATGACAGATTTGTTAAAGAATATGATCATAAACAGCAATTATTAACTCATTTTAATAAATAGAGAAATTTTATATATAGATAATAGATAAAAGCTTAGCCTAAATTTATTGTAGGCTAAGTGATTATTAACATGTAGCTAAAATTTCGTTCAATATTAAGTTATTGATGCAGACTGTCTGAAAATTGACAGTCTGTTTAGCTTTATCGACAGAACAGTCTTCAATTATTTTCCACCTTGATTTATAACTTCTAATTATATCTTACATAATCATCAGTATTTTTTCAGTTATATCCGATATTTGAAGTGCAAAAAATGATAGAGATAAAGTTAAGTATTTTCATTGTTTCCCATTTTATTATTCCATTTTAGACGCATTGACTATGTTGTAATTAAAAGTAAATTCAATATCAACAGCATTGTCCTTATCTATTTCTGGTAATGGATCAAATGGTGCAGAGGCATTAACTGCTTTTATAGCACAGAGATCATACTCTTTATTACCAGAGCTTTTCTTTATTTTCAAGTTTGATATTTGTCCTTTTCTATCAATATTGAAGAAAACTATTGTATTTTTATCAGTATCACCACTTATAGGCTTCCAATTTAATTTAATTTTATATTTAACTCTCTTCATATAGTCAAAATCATCTATATCAGGTTTTAATTCTCGTGCTTTTTTGAAGTATTCTTCTGCCTTAACTTTATTATTTTGACCTTGATATGCAAGAGCTAAGCTAAAACAGGCAATTCCGTCTTTTGAATCTAAATTAATGGCACTTTTTGACGCTTCAATTGCGAGTTTATATTGTTTTGTTTTAAGATATTCATCTGCTAAATTAACAAACGCACCTTCATTTTCATCGTCATAATCAATTGCCTCTTTATAACTATTAATGGCTTTTTTATGATTATTCATACTTGAGTAATAATCTCCTTGTGATTTTGAGTCATTTGAAAGTACAGTTCCCATATAAAGAACCCCCCTCATAAGAAGACCTATCAACAAGACAAAGAAAATAGCAATTATTGAGAGAATAATAGTCTTTTTCTTTACGGGGTTATTATGAGTACTTTCTTTAACAATAATCTCGTTTTGACGATTTATTTCTTCTTCAGTCAAATCCCCTATTCTGTATTTTGCTATTTTATAAGTTTGTGCTGACAAATTGTATGAAATTAGCATTGTTATTGCTACTAAATACGGGATAAAAATCATTCCCGTTACAGTATAAGTAAGCACATCTATTAAAAGTAATTCAATAATGGTTATTATTACAACCATTATAAGAGTTATTAAAATTTCTTTCTTTACAACGAAAAAACGTTTATCCATTATTTTTGAAAGACATCCGTCCTTAATAACAAACTTATCTGCAAATGAGCACATTATAAGTTGAGAAAGGAATAAATCAAGAAGCGCAAATGTAGCAATAAAAGGAGAAACTAATATTGCAGCAATAACTTGATGTTCATCTAATATCACCAAAATAATAAATGATAGAATCGCAAAAACAATATGAAGGAATGTAAAAAGAACAATATTAGCAAAATAAGTACATATTAAATGATTCCGTAACAACTTTTGTGTAAACCTTAATTTTGAGAGATTAGAGAAATT
>JBAXKC010000008.1:0-90975 GCA_037137535.1 bacterium
CATTATAGACTCTATTTTACTGATTTTGTTTCATTTTTAACCAAACAGCTTCTTAAGGTTTACACAAAAGTTGTTACGGAATCTGATTTAGATAGAAATTAAATTTACACAATAAGTGCTGATAGGAAGATTTCATTTTTGAAGTCTTCCTTCAAAGTATACGCTAAGTTGCTGAAAAATCAAAGACCAATTATACAGATAAAATATTAAATAATAGAACACATATATTTTGCTTATATTTATATCCATCCATTAATATGGTTTCCAATTTTTTCACTCTATTAATATCGCTGGGGTATTCATTATGAGATAACCTGATAATTTCTTTTAATAGCTCTCTTAACTTTTTATTATTAAAATTGTCATTAATTTTTGAATCTAAGATATAGCTTAATGCACTTAGAATTTTTTCGCGGATTTGAAAAGCAACAGGTATTGTTTCAAAATTTTTATAAAGTAATAATTTTATTGTTTCACAACAATTTCTAAGTTCATATACATGTTTTTGTTTATCATCTTTGGATTTAGCACTGAAAAACTTTTCATAAAATAATTGTGCTTCGAGAAATTTTAATTTCAGTTCAAATGATGGACATTCAGAAAGGAAAGGATATGCTCTTTTTATTTCTTCTATAATATTATTTATTGTTGCCAAATAATTATTATTATAATATCTACTTAGATATAATAAGGCATTATTAATTAGAATATCAAATTTATGAATATCATCATGCTCAATATTTTTATTATGTTCATTTAAAATTTTAGAAGCAATTTCATAATTTAATTTAGCTTTGCCAATATATTCATTTATAGTTGAGTCCCTTCTATCCTTTTTGCAAAAATTTAACCTATCTTTCAAACTTAACTTTGAATTTTTTTCTTTTATTTTTTTTAAAGCCATTAATCTAAAGCTATTTGCTAAGTGAAGTCTATATTTTATTTCATAATTGTTTTTAGTGTCGCCACTAAGTAATAACTCAGGAAAGTTTTCGGATTCATTTAAAATATCTTTAATAGTTTCTTCACCTTCATTTTTAAATTCAAATTTGTAATTAGCTAAGGCAATATTACAACTTAAAATCCAAAAATTATATTTTTCTAAAAGCCCTTTTGTTGTTAGTGATTTAGCGACATCATTAATTTTATTGACTGCTATTATTAAATTTTCGTTAGAATCTTCAATTTCAGATTTGTCCGTATAAAGAGCTACTATATTTAAATTAATAAATATCCATTCTTTTAAATGCTTTTCTTTATTGTATTCATCTAATGCTTTTTGATAATAATCAAGAGCATTAGTAAAATCTTTGATCAACCAAGTCAACCTGAATAGTTTATTATAGGCATCACCTGAAGAATTACATATATTTGCATAATGATGAGACGAATTATCTTCGATACCTTTTTCAAGGATTTTTTTATAATAATCTTTAGCCTCATTTAGATTACTTATAAATGCAATATAGGAAGAATATCGATGACTTATATAACCGAGATAGTAATAATTTTCGTTAATATATTCATCAAGGTTAATATATGTATTAAAATAATTTAATGAAATAAATTGTTCATGGTCAGTATATTTTCTACTTAATTTATCGTTAATTTGATTGGCATCGCTATAACATTGTTTTGCTTGATCTAAGTATTTACTTTCATTTTTTTGACTTAATTTATATTTTTTCAAATAGCAATAACCTAGCTTTTGTTTTAAAGTTCCATATACAAAGAAAAATTCTTTATCAAACCAGTCAATTAGACATTTATAAATATCAATTGATTTATCTATCAAAGAATTATTTAAAACTAAGTTATATTTAGAACATATTTTTGAGGTATAGTAGTAGGAATCTGCAATATTTGCCTGAATATTTCTAAAAATCCAGGTGTTTTGATATTCAGGTTTATTAATTAATTCTAATGCTTCATAAAGTTGATTAAATCCCAGATTCAAATAATAATCATCAAGTATTCCTTCTGCTTTTATAATTATTTGAGCCATTGCAACATGTGCTTCTCCAATATAGTTTAATGTTTTAGAATGATCAAAAATATTATTATTGGATTTATAGTACTGCAAATTATCATCAAAAAATTGAATAGCTGAATAATATTTGTTTTTTAATACCTCAATCTCAAGAGTTGAAAGGTGTTCTTTTTTTAGTGATAATCTTATTTCAGTAAGAAAAGAATAACCTATTTGATTTGTAATTTCTGCAAATAGCTCAGGGAATTCACTTATAGTGAATTTTTTTAATATTTCACTATATTTTTCAATAGCCATTTTAATTAAATAAAGTTTAATACTGCAATCTAATGTAAATATTTTACTTTTTTGTATAAATAAATCAGCTTCAATCTTTTGAGATTGTAGATATAAAAAATTATTGTTATTAATTAATTTTGATTTCATCTCATCCAGTAATGAATTAATTTCTCTCATTTTAGACTCATCGCATGTTATTTCTAATAGCAAAATCAAAGATTTAACGCGTAAAAATTTAATTTCACATAATTCATCAAAATTATCTTTGATGTTATTACAACTTTCTAAATTTTGAAGTGAATGATTAATGTCTTCAAAAAAATCTTTAAAAGCATTAATTCTGAAATTTTCTATATTAACATTAGTAATAGTGGATCTTTTAAAATTAGTAATGTCTATATTGTTTATTTCTTTTGAACAGTTTAAGTATGTAAGAATAATTGCCAGTTTTTCTTTTTCTATAATTGTAGATTTTTTATTATCTATTATTTTTTTACGATTCGAATTATTTATATTATTTTCTGTAATTTTATTAAGTAAATTAGAGGCAGAATTAATTAAACTCATTGCATCAATATAATTCTTAACAGATTGACTTGATTCTAATAAAAATCGATTAGCTTTAGCCATGCCTATTAAGATTTCAATATAATCACTATCATTGTTTTTAATAAGTTGTTTTTTTAACATTATGTATATATTTAATGCTTTATTACAATTAATTTCTTTATCCTTATAAGTAGCAAGTTTCAAGTAGGCTTTTGCCAACAAAAGGTTAATTTCTATATATTGAGATAAATTGCTATTCTGAATTTTATCATTATCTATAGTTATTTTTTCTATATCAATTTCTTCAAATTTCAAGGAGAATTTTTCTAATCCAACTGAATGAAGGTTTATTTTTTCGGCAAACGTGTTGTTTGAACTGCTTAACTTATCTCTACATTTTAAATAAATATTAATTGCTTTTAACATATACTCTACGCTACTGTTAATTTCAGCTCTTTTTTCACAAATTTGTCCATATTGAATTTCGCATTGTTCAAGTTCTTTAAAAATTTTAATTGCTTCATCTAAATTGTTTTCTTTACTTGTCAATTTTGAAAGCTCAAGATAAGTATTTCCAATATTTTCATTAAGACTATCAATAGTTAACTTTTTTAGAAATCTATCACAAATAAGAGGAGCATTACTTTTACAATCACTTTTTATCTTGTTTTCACAACAAATTTTTGCTTCGTTATATGCTTTTAGTGCATTTGTATAATTTTTTTTAGGCTCATGGGTTGTTGCTAATAATTTATAATAATCACCAAATAATTTCCTTGTCATTGCATATCCGCAGAAGTTTTCTTCTTTAACATATTCTTCTTCAGCCTTAATTAAATTTTCATTTATTGATTCAAATCTTCTGTCATTATCTTGGTAATTTTTATTTTCAGTTATAAATATTATTGAACTGTGAGCAAGCTTATTTCTAATTCTAGCAATTTTAATTTTTGAAAATTTTAAGCATTCAGTTTTTTTAATAAAATTTAGTTGACTTATTAAGTTAAATTTTAATTGGTCTATTAATAAAAAGTAATTTTTTAAAGCTTCATTATATTTACAAATGGTTAAATCCAAATTAAATGCTTTGGTAACAAGCAAAAGATAGGCATCACCTTGTTTTTCAAATAAATCTGCTCTTTTTTCAATTATAGATGTATTGTTTTTATTATTTTTTAAACTGTTTTCTTGAATCTTTTTGATATCAAGTTCTTTATCATAGTACATTATTGCTAAATTTACGTTATATCTTAGTTTGCCTTTTAAGTGTTCTGATTCTTTTTTTGCTTCCGTATCGAATTTTGCTATTTCATAATAAGTGTCACCAATTTTCTCATATAAATTCAATTCTGTTAGTTCATTGAATTTTTCTTCTACTTCTAATTGTTCTTCTGCTTTTTTTAAGTGACTTATAGCATTATCCAGATTAATTTTAGTTTCTTCGTTATTTTTCTTGGCTTTCTCCAAATACAATTCACCTATATGAAAATTTACTTTATAGGTGGGATAAAGATAAGAACTAATTATACCTGTTATAAATGCCAAATTCATTATTTTATCAAGCAAATTTTTAAAACTGGTATTGAAAATTTTGTCATCTGTTTCTTCTTGGTTTTTTATTATCATTTTTAATGTTTTTATTTTTTCATCTATAGAATTGCTATTTTTAAATAACTTACGATAATAAATATATTTTTTTATTACAAACCTAATTATTAGAAGGCTAAGTATTATAATGAAAACTGTTAAAATAGGATGTTCATTTGAGAGAATATGCCCTATAAATCCCCTTACTGCACAAATAGCACTATTAATAATACATATAATAAAATTTAAACAACTCATAATTATAAAAACTATAAAATTTAAAATATAAATTATAAAATTCAAAAAAGATTCCATTTTAACCTCTATATTTTTTATATACCTTAAATAATTATTAATGAACTTAGGTATAAAATAATCATCATTTTTTCTTAGGATAAATTAGTAATAATTTGTTGGTCAAAAATAGTAAGCTATGCAAAAAAATTAACAGACTTACGCAACAAGCACAAAAACATCTAGATTAGAATATTTTCTCAAAAGAGCAAGCAAGAAAATTTCTTAAAGAAGGACATTTTAAAGATGCGGAAAGCAGAGGAACTGCAATAAAAGATGCATTGTTCATCATATTAGAAATTTGCAAAATCTGTTTTATACAAGAAATTCGAGTATAATATTTAATTTTAACCCTATTAATATAGCCTTTTTCTCATTTATAAAAAAATTTTTTTGTATAAAATAATATTATGTTATTTATGATTGGTGAGTCTTGAAAAAATTACTTACTTCCTTTCAAATGAAAAGTATAGATTATGAAGCAATAACAAATAAAGGAATTTCTTCGCTAATTTTAATGGAAAATGCTGGGCAATGTTTATCTGCTGAAATATTAACAATAACAAATGAAAATAATAATGTACTTTTTTTATGTGGAAAAGGTAATAATGGCGGTGATGGTTTTGTAGCGGCAAGACATTTAGTATTAAACAATATTAATACTAAAGTTATTTCTGTCTTCAGTAAAGAGTCACTTGCTGGCGATGCACTTATAAACTATAATAATCTACTTAATTTTAACGAAATAATTCATTTAGAAGATATTTCAAAAGAGCACCTCAATGATTTAATCAATAAACATGATATTATTATTGATTCGCTTTTAGGAACTGGCTTGAAAGGTGCTGTAAAAGCTCCTTTAGATGACATAATAAAAATTATAAATAACAGCAATAAATTAGTTATTGCGGCAGATATTCCATCAGGTATTTGTGCTGATACAGGCAAAATATTAGGAACAGCTATAAAAGCAAAGAAAACAGTAACTTTTGCAACGTCAAAAGTTGGGATGTATTTATATCCTGCATACGAGTATTGTGGAGAAATTATTAATCGTGAAATTAGTATTCCTAAAACACTATTATATCGTAATGAACATAATATAAATTTAGTTACCGAAAGTTATATTACACAAATTTTTCCTAAAAGAATTCAAGACTCTCATAAAAATTTATTTGGTAGGTGCATTGTTATAGCAGGATCAAAATTTATGCCTGGAGCAGCTTTGTTAACAGCGAAACCGGTTCTAAAAACAGGTTGTGGATACTGTACTTTAATTACAGAAGAAACAAATATACAAAGTTTATATGCCTTTATCCCAGAATGCGTATTTAAACCGTTAAATTATCCAAATAACAATAATAATGAGCTGATCAAATCAATAAAACAACATAGCTCGATTGTAATTGGTCCTGGTTTAACTACATCTAGAGAAGTTATTAACTTTGTGGAAAATTTATTACTAATTATTGAAAATACTAAAATTCCTCTAATTCTAGATGCTGATGCTATAAATTGTCTTTCATTTATCAATAAATTTAAACTTCCAGAAAATTCTGTTATTACACCCCATCCTAAAGAGTTAGCTAATTTATTAGAAGTTAAAATTGAGGATATTCTTGAAAATAAGATATATTTTACAAGATTAGCATCAGAAAAATACAAGTGTACTACAGTACTTAAAGGGACAAATACAATTATTTGTGACAAAGATTTGAACATTTACATCAATAACACAGGAAATTCAGCATTAGCAACAGCAGGAACAGGTGATGTGCTTTCTGGTATAATTGGTGGGTTTGCCGCTCAAAATTCTAATTTTGTCGATATGGTAATATTATCTGTCTATTTGCATGGAAAATCAGGAGAAATAGCTTCTCTCGAAAAAAATGAATACTCTGTAACTGCGGGTGATGTAATTAATTGCATTGATAAATCAATAAATTCTGTTTTGAGCAGGAGTAATTTTACCTAAAATACATTTATATTTTGCACCTGTGCAACTTGGTACATTATTAGGAATCCTGAAATATGTGGTGTAAGCTAAAAGGGCAAAGGCCATGGCTTCTTTGTATTTATTAGAAATATTAAAATCATCATGAGTTAGAATTTTCATTTTTTCTCCAAAATACTTCTTTAAATATTTAATAATCTCCAAATTATATGCTCCTCCACCACCTAAAATGATTTCATCAATATATGTTTTAGGGAAAACAAAATTATAATAAGCATCATATATTGTTTTAGAGGTTAACGCCGTTAATGTTGCAACTGCATTATAGGGATTGTCTGGTGAGTATTTATCAATTTCATCAAAATATTTATCATTAAAAAGCTCTCTACCAGTTGTTTTAGGAGGTTTAATCAAATAGTAACTATTATCTAATAGTTGTTTTAGCCATTCTTCATCCACTTGACCATGACTGGATATAACACCACCTGCATCATATTTTTGATCAAAATATTTTTGGATATACATATCAAGCAGAACATTTCCAGGACCTGTATCAAAACCGAATGTATCACAATGTCGGCTTAAAATTGTGACATTTCCAATACCTCCTATATTTTGTATTGCTCTATTAACTGAATTATTTTTAAAAAATATTTCATCCGCAAAACAAACTAAAGGAGCACCTTGTCCACCAGCTGCAATATCTGCTGTTCTGAAATCCGAAATAACTGTAATATTTGTTTTTTCTGCGATAATTGAAGACTCACCAACTTGTAAGGTACTTTTTTCTGAATAATTATCAAGTAAAGTATTATAAGGATAATGAAATATAGTTTGTCCATGTGATCCTATTAAATCGATTTGATCAGACTTATAACCAGAGACAGAAATTAATTCATTTGTTGCTGAAGCAAAGACATCACCAATCAAGAAATTCAATTTACACAACTCTTCAATATTTATATTTTGAGAAAATGCGTTAAAAATCATATTTCTAATTGCGGTTGGATATGGAAAAACAAGCCCATCAATAAATTCAACAGATAAATCAGGAGTTATTCGGCATAAAGCAACATCAATTCCATCTGCGGATGTACCAGACATTAGTCCTATTACTAATTTATCTTTCATTTGAATTACCATTTGTATATTACTTTAATATTCTACTTAATAATATTATTAAGTTATGTAACATATTATTGAATTATCACATAAAAACATTAAAGTTTAGAGTGATCTAGCCGATTTATATAATATAAGACCAAATAAATGGTCATACCCCAACCTCCTCCCCAAAGTCTGGTAGCCGCCCAAAAGGTGGCTTTTATTTTGCTTATTTTAATTATCCCAGCCCAATAATGATTTAAACAAGCCAGAACCAATCGCTGATAAAATATTTTTCCTTACCAAATAATTAGCCCTAGAAGAAATTTCTTTTAATTCGACATCTTCAAAACCTTTGCCACTTTGTGGTTGCTTTATATTATTTTCAATTAAATATGATTTAATTTGTTCTGTTGTTGCAATACCTGAATTTATTATTACAGCTTTATATATTTCATAGTTTAAATTATTTTTAGTGCGCAATAAATTTTTAACTTCAGAGATAGCTTTATCAGGATAGAAATAATTACGTTTAACGTCATTTGCTTCACTATAATTACGTGAAGATAAAGGACTTGAATTATCGTTTTCAGTCTCGGCAAAATTAACGCCACACTTAACTTCATTTTTTTTACTTATATCAATTAAGTCTGAGTTTACTAATCGACTTAAACTTAAAATCAAAGTTTTTAATTTTGTTTCTTTTTCTCTTAATGTACTAAGCTTAGTTATACAATCTTCTAAATACTCTATTTCGGGTTGTAGTTCCTCAAGCTCTTTTTTAGCTTCAGTAACTAATTCTATCAGTCTTGTTTCACTTGAAAGTGAAGTCGATATCTCATTATTATTCATAACTTACGTCCATTTGTTGTAACATATTTAATTATACAAAATAATTTTCATAAAGCAATTAAAAGTTTTGCCTAACGTAAGTTTTATGAATTCATTGATTTATGAATGATGTACATTTACGTCAAAAGTAACGTAAGTATAGCCCTAATGAATAATAATTTTCTTACGTTGAACTTAATTTGTTTTTTTTTATTGCATTATTAATTAATATCTAATAAATTTAAAGATAAGGTAAATATAGGAAATATTCTAAATGACAGATTTTTATCCAATTAAAACTGATGACGGAAGTTTAAGCTTATTTAACAACGAAGTCGGAGATGTCTATCATAGCAGCATTGGAGCGTATAAAGAGAGTTTGGAAAAATTTATTTTTCCGTCAAATATTTTAGATTTTGTACGTAATAACGATGAAGTTTATATTTTAGATGTCTGTTATGGAATGGGTTATAATTCATTTGCAGCAATTGAAGAAATTTTAAAAGTTAATCCTAACTGTAAAATTAATATTTACGCTTTAGAATATGATATTTCTGTTCTCGCTTTTTCTGTTTTAGTAGAATTTGAAAAAGTTAAGTCTAACTTTATTCAATTTATAAAAAAAGGATTACTTAGCTTTGATAAAATTAATGCAGAAATGAATAATTTAACTTTAAAATATCAAATCTCCCCTAGTGTTTTATCATTGAAGGATAATTCAAGCACATTTGTACATAATATATATTATCGGACTATATCGAATAGAACTAGTTTATCAGAGGCACAAGTTAAAATTCCAGAAATTCATATAGAAATAAACAAAAATATAAATTTTCATTTATTTATAGCAGATGCTAGAGACTCCATTATGCTTATACACAATAAAATTGATTTTATATTCCAAGATCCATTTACCCCATCAAAATTACCAACTTTATGGAGTGTTGAGTTTTTCAAATGTTTATATAATTTATTGAAGCAGAATGGTAATTTAACTACATATAGTGCCGCATCTCCAATTCGTTCTGGATTAATTGAAGCTGGATTTCTTATTGCAAAAACTGAACCTGTTGGAAGAAAGAATTGTGGAACAATAGCTTATAAAGATTCAGAAGCCACTTATAAACAGCTTACGGAAGAAGAGACAGGCCTACTAGAGACTAATGCCGGTATTCCATATTATGATATGAATTTATCAGCGACTGCAGAAGATATTTTAAGTTTTCGTGAAGAAATGATTAGTTACTCAACTAGACAATCCACCAGTAGTTATTTTAAAAGCTTAAATAAAATAAAAGATTAACCTATATAAATAAGGCTAATCTTAAAAGCAATTATAGCCAGCATCTATAAATAAATTAATATATAGTAAAAAGAGCACCAATTAAGGCACTCTTTTTATTTGTATCGGGGAAGATACTAATTTAAATGTCAGCTTATGCAGCTTTTGGTTGTGGCTGTTCAGCCGGTGGAGCTTCTTGTGCTGCTGGAGCTGCAGCTTGTTCTGCCGGAGGTGCTACTGGTGCTGCAGGAGTAGGAGCTGGAGGTAATGCAGCTAGAGCCGCTTGAGCTGCTGCTTTTACATTAGGATCAGGATCTCCAGGTTTTTGAGGGTCATTTGGTACACCCACAACAGCATTTAACAGATCACTTACTGTTGCATTATCTTCAGGCTGAGCTAGGAAGTTTAATGATTGTATCGCTGCTGATCTAACCTCAGGATTTGGTTCGTTATCAGGACTCATTTTCATAACTAACTCGTTAATACCTGGAAGCTCTGTAATTCCAACAGTTGGTATATTTTGACCTTGTGTTTTATTTAGATTTTGAATTTCGCCGTTCATAGCGTCTCTAAAATTCTTTTGCATAATTGCTGTTGTGAACATTGCTATTCTTTTATTATCATCAATTGCTTTAGCGTCTGGTCCTTCAGCTTTTTGATTAAATACTGACACTAATCCTTGTAATACTTCTGGACCAGCAGTCTTCAATAAAGCTGTAGTTTTTTGTGGATTATTTTGACCAAGATCAGCTAATTTCTGAATACTTTCAGTTTGTTTTGCAACTGGTCCTTGTAATCCTGCTACCAATTCTTGTGCTTCTGCTTTTGCTGGATCAGCCGGTGGAGCAGCAGGTGCTGGAGCGGCTGCAACAGGTGCTTGTGCTACAGGAGCAGGAGGTTGTTGTACTGGTGCAGGAGCTTGTGGAGCTACTGGAGTTTGAGCAACAGGAGCAGGAGGAGCCTCAACAACTGGCGGAGCTACTGGAGCTGGAGGTGTTGGTGCCACTGCGACAGGTGCTGGAGGTGTTTGCACAGGAGCCGGAGCCACTTGATCAATTTGTGGAGGTGGCACAGGAACAGGTGCAGGTTGCGTAACTTGAGGTGGAGCTGCTTTAACTTGATTATTTAACATTGGTGCTGCATATGCTGCATAAGCATTTGCTGTACCAGGCTGGTTGCCATAAACTGAATTTTGTTGAACATTATAATACGACTTATCAAGTTGTTGCTCTTGTTGAATATACGGAGACTGAGCTTGTGGAATATTAGCTGATCCTGCATTTACCGTCGGATTGTAAATGTGAATACCCACTGCCTCCAAATTCTGAGTAAATCCTGGATTCATTGTTGGTTGCATTTATCTTCCCCTTATTTATACTAGATTTACCAATTATTAATATTCTTTCTAATAAGTTAAAATCAACTAAGTGTAAAAAATTGCTATTTTAAATGTATTTTGTTAACGAATGTAAACTATATTTTTTAAATTGGCTAAACATTATAAGCCTCAAATTAAATAATAGCTTTATTATTTCTTACCAATGCCTACAACATCAGTTAAGAGTATTTTTGCTCCTCCTAAAATTAATCCGGCTGCGCATAAACCTCCAAATACACCGGGTAAAGCAACAGCACCCACACAAAGACCTAATGGTAAAGAATAGCCAACCATTTGACTGGTTATACTTGTAGCTACATTTTTAATCCTTCTGAAATGCTCAACTAATCTGTCATCTAATAATTGAACACGTCTACTTGATTTTAAACTTTCTAGAGCTTCACTGTTAATAGAGGAACTTTGATGTTTGATAAAAACATCACATATTTCATCAGCAGTTTGAACATCAGTATCACCATAGCCAAGTTTAGTTCCTGCTTTGAATGCTTCATGTGTTATTAAAGCTCCTGCAAGAATTCCTATAGCTTTTGGTACTCCGGTTCCTATACTTGATACCATGTTGTCCCCCTATCCTGCTAAGAAATTTAGCCTTTTACCTACTTCAGGCTCTTTCTCTTGTTTTTCTTGATTTTTTTGTTCAGCTGCCTTTTGTTCAGCTACTTTATTATCTTTATACTCCTTAAATTCTTTTGAATTTCTAGTATTCTTATAATCTTTAAACTCTGTAAAATCCTTAGTATCTTTTAATTGTTTATATTCTCTTAAATCATTAACATCTTTATCTTTTTTAGATGCTTTATCATATTCAAGGTTATTATCACCTGCACGTTTCAAGAGAATTTGTGAAGCTGTCATAGCATCTTGATTAAAAACTTTATCTGATTTTTGCATTTTGGTTAATAATTCATAAGTAAAATCATCACCTTTGGCATATCCTGCATCAAGAACCATTAACGAATATAATCTTATTTTTTGATTTTCATCTTGTAAAGCGTAATTCAATAAATTTGTTAATGCTTGATTGCTTTTTCTTGTGTCGTCTTCTTTAAACCTTTTTAAAAGTTCTTTAACCCCCATTAATCTAATATCAGGATTTTCATTTTTAATATAATTTTCTAAAGTCATAATGTATTCTTTTGTAAGTGGAATTACAGGCTTTTTTTCTTTAGCTTCTGTTTTTTTGCTTTCTGTCTTTGTTTCATCTTTTTTTTCTTCAGTCTTTTTATCTTTATCTGGAGATAAGTTTTGAGCCGCAATATTATTTTGAACAGGAGCAGGCTGTACAACAGGTGAAATTACCGGCGCTGTCGGTGCAACTGGCTGTTGTACTTGTGGCGCTGTTTTTGCAGTTGAAACAAATTGATCCTGAATAGGCTGTCCTGCAAGTGCATTACCAGCTTGTGGAGGTGGTAACTGTTGATTACTGTTTGCGCCTCCTGTTGATACTGTCGGATTATTAATAAAAATTTGAACAGCTCCAACACTTGCAGTTGGACCTTGAGGCGCTTGATTTGGAGCCGCGATATTAGCAGGAGTTTGAGCCACCTGTCTGCTAATTGGATTAGCTGTAGGCATATTTTGGGTATTTGAATTAATATTATTTATACTAGATACCATATTTCCCCCAAAAGTTGACTAAAATATCGCTTACTTATATAAACAATTATTATTTGAGATAGTTGCTTATTTATAAATTAATATTAATATTTCTTAACATGTTTTATATTGCATAAAAAAATACTTCTGTTTGACCAGAAGTATTTTTTAAATTATTCAATATTTGAATAAAAAACTATGCTTTACCTGATGTTCCAAGAACGTCCATTTTATGAAGAACTAATTCTTTAACAGCTTTTCTAGCAGGTGTTAAATATTGTCTTGGATCGAAGTGACCAGGATTTTCCATAAAGTATTTTCTGATAGCTCCGGTAAATGCAAGTCTTAAATCAGTATCAATGTTGATTTTAGCAACACCTAATTGTGTAGCTTGTGTAAACATTGGTTCAGGAACACCCTGAGTTCCAGGGATATCAGCACCGAATTCATTACAGATGTCAACAAGATGCTTAGGAACGCTTGAAGCACCGTGAAGAACTAATGGAAATTCTTTTCCAACTGCTGCTTGAATTTCGCCAAGTCTTTCAAAGTCTAATTTAGCTTCGCCTTTGAATTTGAAAGCACCGTGGCTTGTTCCGATAGCAACCGCTAATGAATCACATCCTGTTCTTTCTACGAATTCTTTAGCTTCTCTTGGGTTTGTATAAATAGCATCTTTTTCGCTAACTGAAATATCGTCTTCAACACCAGCTAATCTGCCAAGCTCAGCTTCAACAGTTACGCCTCTTTCGTGAGCATAGTCAACAACTTTTTTAGTAATAGCAATATTTTCTTCAAAAGTATGTTTTGATCCGTCGATCATAACTGATGAGAATCCACCATCGATACAAGCTTTACAAATTTCAAAATCTTCACCATGATCAAGGTGTAATGCTATAGGAACTGAAGTTGAGTTTAAAGCAGCTTCAACAAGTTTAATTAAATATTCTTGGCTAGCATATTTTCTAGCGCCTGCTGATACTTGAAGAATTAATGGAGCTCTTTTTTCATTAGCAGCTTCTGCTATTGCTTGAAGAATTTCCATATTGTTTACGTTGTATGCACCAACAGCATATTTACCTTCAAGAGCTTTTTTGAAAAGTTCTGATGTTGAAACCAATTGTCTTGAGCTACAAAGTGCCATAATAATAAATCTCCTACTGTGTAACTAAACTATATCTACATAAATGAATATTTCTAATAATACGTTGAGTTTACAACGAAAAAAAATAACTGACAAGATATTTAAGTTTTATTAACTTTATTAACGTTATAACGATTATAATTGAAGTTTAGGTTTATTTCTTTTATACTCAATATTAACGCTACTTTTAGCTATTGAGGCAAGAATGAAAAACCAACGATGGTACGAAGAAAACTCTCAATTAAAAATAATAATGGAGACACTAAGCTCTTTAAGCGAAGAAGTGCAAGTGGCTGTAGCTAATGATGTTATACAAATGATACTTGAACACAAAAGCAATTATACTGATGAATTTATTGAAAAAATTCACTTAATACATTATCCTGTCGGCAGAAGATGGTATGACAAGAATGAAACGGTTTTAGCTGCAATAGAAATGATAAAACATATTGAAAAAGAAAAACAACAGGATTTACTTTTAGAAATTTTATATTCCATTCTATATTTCAATCAAACTTCCCCTAGTATTGACAGCATTTAAAGGATATATATGAAATTATATTTAGGTACTGATATTTGCGAAGTAAATAGAATTAAAAAATTTCATATTAAATTTAACGATAAATTTCTTAATAAAATTTTCACTACATCAGAAATTAATTATTGCACAATGCAACCAAAAAAAATGTATCAAAGTTTAACTGCAAGATTTGCAGTTAAAGAAGCGGTGTCAAAAGCATTAGGCGTTGGTATTAACGGTTTAGGCTGGAAAAACGGCATTGATTTTAAGGATGTTGAAATAATAAGAAGCGAAAATGGCAGCATTTCCCTACTTCTATCTGGAAAAGCTCTGATTTTTCAAAACAAATTAAAGATAAACAATTGGTCAGTAAGTGTTTCACATTCAGAGAATTATGCAACAGCGACTGTTATAGGTTACCTATAACATATTTAAAGAATAATACCTTCATGTTTAAGGTCAGCTTCAACCATTAATTTTACAAGCTCTTTAAAGGAAGTTTTTGGTGTCCAATTTAATTGTTTTTTAGCTTTTGAAGCATCACCAATTAACAAATCAACTTCTGCAGGTCTGAAATATCTTGGGTCTATTTCAACATACTTTTCCCAATCAAGATTAACTATTGAAAAGGCTTCAGTTAAAAAATCTTTTACTGAATAGGTTTCGCCTGTTGCTATGACATAATCTTCTGGTTTATCTTGCTGAAGCATTAACCACATTGCCTCAACATAATCTTTTGCATAACCCCAATCTCTTTTGGAGTCTAAGTTTCCTAGATAAAGTTTGTTTTGTTTGCCGCTCACAATTTTTGCTAAAGCTTTTGTGATTTTTTTAGTAACAAAAGTTTCGCCTCTTCTTGGTGATTCGTGATTAAATAAAATTCCGTTACAAGCAAACAAGTCATAACTTTCTCTATAGTTTACAGTTAGCCAATAAGCATAGACCTTCGCACAAGCATAAGGGCTTCTTGGGTAAAATGGAGTTGTTTCTTTTTGCGGAACTTCCAAAACTTTACCATACATTTCACTTGAAGATGCTTGATAAAACTTAGTTTTAATTTGACTCTCACGAATCGCATCTAAAATTCTTAAGGTACCAAGTCCTGTCACATCAGCAGTATATTCGGGAATATCAAAACTAACTCTTACATGACTTTGTGCCCCAAGGTGATAAATCTCATCGGGAGCAATTTTTTCTATTAATCGAGAAATATTTGAAGAGTCAGCTAAATCTCCAAAATGCAAGAGCATGTTTGCTTTTTCATCATGCGGATCAACGTATAAGTCATCAATTCTTTCAGTATTAAAACTACTTGATCGTCTAATAATCCCATGAACCTCATAGCCCTTATCTAAAAGCAATTCAGCTAGATATGAACCATCTTGTCCTGTAATACCGGTAATAAGAGCTTTTTTGGACATTAGAAAAACCTTTCAGCAGCTAAAACTAATTAAACAGATAATTTAGTTATATATTACAACTATTCACTTTGATTTTACAACTCTAAAAGGTTGAAAATTACTTTCTTAAAGTATTATTTGTCAAAAAATCCCGATAAGCAATATTTATACCATCATCAAGCGTTGTTTTAGCTTTCCAGCCTAAACTGTTTAATCTTGAAACATCCAGTAATTTTTTCATAGTTCCATCCGGTTTCGTTGTATTATGAATAATTTTACCTTGATAACCAACAACATTTATGACTTTCTCAACTAATTCTGAGATGGTACAATCAGCACCTGTACCAATATTAATGAATTCACCAATATCCTTTGCATCAAAGTTTTCCATTAAGAAAAGACACGCATCGGCTAAATCATCGCTAAATAAAAATTCTCTTTTAGGTGTGCCTGTCCCCCAAACTTCAACTTCACTTAATCTATTAACTTTAGCTTCATGAAAACGTCTAAGCAGCATTGGGAGAACATGCGCATTTTCAGAATGATAATTATCATTAATTCCATATAAATTCGATGGCATTACAGATAAATAATTAGTATTATATTGTTTATTAAATGCATTACATAGCTTGATACCGGCTATTTTAGCTATTGCATAAGGTTCGTTAGTTTTTTCCAGCTCAGATGTAAGCAAATATTCTTCTTTCATGGGCTGTGATGTTAATTTTGGATAAATACAACTTGAACCCAAGAATAAAAGTTTTTTAACATTAAATTTATAGGAAGCTTCAATAATATTATTTTGTATTTTTAAATTGTCTAATAAAAAGTCTACAGGGAAAGTGCTATTGGCATGTATGCCGCCTACTTTAGCCGCAGCAAGAAAAACCCAATCAGGCTTATTTTCTTCGACAAATTTTTCAACTGCTGAACAATTTGTCAAATCAAGCTCACTTCTGTCAGCTGTTAATATATTTTCATAACCTTTGCCCTTAAGACATCTATGTAAAGCACTTCCTACAAGTCCATTATGACCTGCCACAAAAACTTTCTTATTCATTTAAACAACCAAAATATCTGATATTATTGTTCTATAATACATAATTCGCAGATATTTGCCAATTAATATAATTAATATGTTGTTTCTTTAAAAATATCAATTATTTCGACTAAGTAATAAAATTTCAGATATGTTATTATTTTTATATTATTAATTAATGTAAAAATAGCTTAATTGGATTAAATAATGGATTTAAATGGATCAAGTGTATTAATAACTGGCGGAACAGGCTCATTTGGCAAAAAGTTCATTGAAACTATTCTTACCAATCATCCTGAAATAGAAAGAATAGTTGTATTTTCACGTGATGAATTAAAACAATTTGAAATGTCAAACATGCCACAATTTAAAAATAATAAAAAATTACGTTTTTTTATTGGTGATGTTAGAGATAAAGATAGACTATACAGAGCTTTTAACGGTATTGATATCGTCATTCATGCGGCGGCTCTGAAGCAAGTTCCAAGTTGCGAATATAATCCATTTGAGGCTATTAAAACAAATGTCATTGGAGCTCAAAACGTTATTGATGCAGCAATTGACAGAAATGTAAAAAAAGTTGTTGCATTAAGTACAGACAAAGCCTGCGCACCGATTAATCTATATGGAGCAACAAAGCTATGCTCGGATAAGTTGTTTATTGCAGGTAATTCTTATGCAGGTGATGGAGATACAAGATTCTCCGTAGTAAGATACGGCAATGTTGCAGGCAGCAGAGGCTCTGTAATTCCATTTTTTCAGAAATTAATTAATGAGGGAGCAACAGAATTACCTATAACTAATTTTGAAATGACAAGATTTTGGTTAAAATTAGAGCAAGCCGTTGATATGGTATTAATCGCACTCGATAAAATGACAGGCGGAGAACTTTACGTTAAAAAAATTCCTTCAATGAGAATTATTGACCTTGCAAAAGCAATGGCTCCTCATTTAGCTCTTAAAGAAGTTGGAATAAGACCCGGTGAAAAAATTCATGAAGCTATGATAACAAAAGAGGACTCACGAAACACTATTGAATTGAAAAATCATTACATTATTAAGCCTGACTTTGGTTGGTGGAAAAATGATTTCAATGACAAAATCGGAACTAAAGTCGATGAAAACTTTGAATACAGCAGTGAGACTAATACAGAGTGGTTATCAATCGAGCAAATACAAAAATTATTAATAGAATATGAACATGAAACAGTATAGCTACGGAAAACAATCTATTACTTTGAGCGATATTTGGGAAGTAGTTAAAGTCCTAAAATCTCCATATTTAACTCAGGGCCCTAAAGTTCAAGAATTTGAAAAAGAACTTTGCGAATATACAGGTGCAAAGTATGCTGTTGCTGTTTCTAACGGGACAGCAGCATTACATTTATGTATGTTAGCTCTAGGTATAACTAATGGCGATGAAGTCATTACATCTCCAATAACTTTTTTAGCCTCGGCTAATTGCGTGCGTTATGTCGGAGCTGACGTTAAATTTGCCGATATCGAAGCAGAAACGGCGTTGATAGATGCAGAGTTAATTCAAGAAAATATAACTTCACAAACAAAATGCATTATTCCTGTCCACTTTGCAGGTCAATCTTGTGATATGGAAAAAATTTATAAAATTGCACAACGAAATAATTTGTTTGTTATTGAAGATGCGGCACATGCAATTGGTAGTGAATATAAAGGGAATAAAGTCGGCTCTTGTAAATATTCTGATATGACTATTTTTTCTTTTCATCCTGTTAAAACACTAACAACAGGTGAAGGTGGAGCAATAACAACAAATAATAAAGAATTATATGAAAAACTGCTTTCATTAAGGTCGCATGGAGTTGTACGAGATACATCACTCATGAAAGAAAATCATGGTGTTTGGTATCATGAAATGCACGAATTAGGTTTTAACTATAGATTGACTGACCTACAAGCAGCTTTAGGTATTTCTCAGCTCAAAAAACTTGATAATTTTGTTGAAAAAAGAAGAAAGATTGTCAGTATTTATTTAGAGGAATTTGGCATGGATGAAAGATTCTCATTTTTAGCCGAAAAAAATTATTCTAAAGCAGCATTTCACTTATTTCCGCTTTTAATAAATTTTGATATAGTAAAAACAGATAAACAAGAAATTTTTACAGAATTAAAAAATAGGGGACTACATCTTCAAGTTCATTATATTCCTGTAAATACTCAGCCTTATTATAAAAATTTATATGGTAATATAATTTGTGAAAATGCACTCAATTATTATCAACGAACTATTTCCTTGCCGTTATATCCACAGCTAAACAAAAGTGATATTAAAGACATAGTTAAAATTATAAAGAAAGTAGTGAAATAATGATTAATTATGGCTTAAAACTCTGGTCAATTAACGAAAATTACATCGATGAAGCTCAAAGGTTATATAAAGAAAATATTTATTCATATATTGAACTTTATGCAGTTCCTAATTCTATTGACTTAGCTGATAAATGGGCAAAATTAAATATACCCATAGTTATTCATGCTCCCCATTTTGAGCATGGGTTGAATTTAAGTATTGCAGAATGTTTTGAGAATAATATTAAATTATTAAATGAAACCTTTAAATTTGCTGATAAGGTAAATGCAGACACTATAATTCTTCATTCAGGAATGAGCGGGAAAATTGAAGAATCAATTAACCAACTTAATAAAATAAATGATCCACGTCTTATCATTGAAAACAAACCTTTTAAAGTAAAATATAATAACTTGAATTGCGTTGGTTACACTCCTGAGCAAATTAAATTAATTTTAGACAACACAGATAAAGGCTTTTGTTTTGATATTGGTCATGGAATTTGTTCTTCTAATCATAGAGAAGTTGATATTTATGAAGATATTAAACAATATTTAAAATTAAATCCTAAAATGTTTCATTTCACAGATGGCGAAAGTAATGGTATTTACGATAAGCATCTCAATTTTGGTAATGGTGATTATGATATTAATAAAATTATCAGATTGTTACCTGAAAATATTGCTTTAACAATTGAAACAATCAAAAATTCCAAAGAAAATCTTGATGATTTTGCTGAAGATATTAAATATTTAATGAAAAAAACAGTACCAACAAATTTAGAATACAAACTTGCTGAAGAGGCTGATGTTGATAAAATATTCAGCATAGCAAATGATCCTGTTGTCAGACAAAATTCATTAAATCAAGACTATATTGACTATGATACTCATGTTTCCTGGTTTAAATCAAAGCTTGAAGATAAAAACAGTCCATTTTTTATTATTAATTATAAAAAAGAATTTGTCGGTTATGTAAGATTTGATAAAGAATCAAATACGAATAATTATGTTGTTACAACCCATTTAATAAAAAAATACAGAGGCATAGGAATTGGCTCAAAGTCTACTGAATATTTATCTAATAAATTATTAACTTTCAACAAGAATGCAGTAATAACAGCTTATGTTAAAACAACTAATGATAAATCTATAAAGAGTTTTTTAAGTGCTGATTATAATTTCATTGAAAAATTAACAATTAATGATAATTTATGCTTCAAGCTACAATTTAATTATAGATAATAGGAATTGAAAATTATATGTCTAATGATATAGCCGCTCAGATTTTAGAGTTCATTAAAATTAATAGGGTAAGCACAACTGAAGTAGCTGATGCCTTTCATAAAACAGGTTTATTAGACGGTAAACTAAAAATTTTAAATCAAGGAACAAGAGCTGTTGGTTTCGTTCATTATGTGCCTGCCGTTAACGGTTCTAATTGGCATACGCACAAATATATAAGCAATACACCAAAGGATAGCATAGTTTTTGTTGATGCAGATAATACATGCGAGCATAAAGCAATTTTCGGATCATTAGTTGCTAAATATATAATGTTATATTGCCAGTCTAATGGCATTATTGTTAGTGGAAAGTTAAGAGATGTTCATACACTTGTAAAAGAAAAATATCCAATTTGGTGTTATGGCTCAACGCCTATCGGTTGTACAAATGATGAAGTAGAATTTGATGAAAAAAGTTTTGAAGAAAAACGGAAAACATATGAAGGAGCAATAATTGTAGCAGATGATAGCGGTGTAGTTATTATTAAAAAAGAACAAATGACCTTAGAAACTTTAGAAAGACTTAAATTTATTGAAAATCAGGAAGATATATGGTTAGATTGTATCGATAGGCTTAAGTGGAACACTTTTGAAACAGTTTGTCTTAAAAAATATAAGACTGAAAGGCAAGAGCTTTAAATGTCAAATTTACTGGATGAGATAAAATTAAGAATAAATTTTTTACAGGGAAAATCTACTGATATTAAAGGTATTTATATTGATACAATGGGAACATGTACAAATAAATGCTATATGTGTCCTGCAAGAGCAGGAAAAAAGAAAAATAAATATATGAGTGATGAACTTTTTAATAAAGTTATTCAAGGGCTTAAAAATTACAATTATAAAAAGCCAATTAATTTATATGGACAGGATGAACCATTTCTCGATCCGAAAATATTTGACAGATTACTCCATGCAAAAAAAGAACTACCAACATCAGAAATGATTTTAATATCAAATTTTTCTGTATTGAATGATGAAAAAATTGATAAATTATTAGAAATGCCTTTAAATAGACTGACAAATAGCATTTTTGCGCTCGATGCAGAAACCTATGAAAAAGTTTGCGGTTCTAAAAACTTTGAAAGAGCCTTTATAAATCTAATAAAATTTTGTAAAAAGTGGAGTAAAACTTCACCATTTTATTTTAGTTTGCACTATATAAAAACTCCATATAACAAACATGATATGAAGTTTATAAAATATTTTTTAACGTTAATGCCTGTTTCTACTACTGTAGAGACAAAATTAATTAATTTAAGAGGAATTTTACATAAAAACGGATCACCATGGAAGTTTGATACATGTTTATTTAACGGCCCGTTAAAAGTAACTGCAAATGGTGAATTATCGCAATGTATGTGTGATCACGATTCTGATTATACAATTGGTAATATCAACGATTCTGACCTTACAGACATAATAAACAGCAAAAGAGCCAGAAAAACACGCTTAGATTTATTATTTGGTAAAGATAAAAAAATGAATGAGTTTTGCAGTGTCTGCGACTTTGCTGTTGAAAATAAATTTTTATACTTTTTAATTCCTAATTACAGATTAAGACACTTTATTGCGAATAGACTCGGTTTAGAAAAAGGCATGACTTATTATATGGATACAGATGTAATATTACCTAATTCAAAAGAAGAAATTCAAGCAAAACTAGAGATATTTAATACAATATTTAAAGATGGTGATGAAGCTAACTGGTTAAATTCTCTTGCAACGTTAAGAAATGATTTTTCACAAAAGCGATAAACTCTAACAAATCGAAGTTATAATTATGATAAAGGAACTATTATATGAAAAACACAAACTTTGAGGGTTTAGGGAAATATAAAGAAATCGATAAAAAATATTTTAATTATTTAGATGAATTATCTAAGATGGAAATTCCAGAAAGAGATTTTATTTTTCAATTTCCTGTATTTGTCGGACAAGTGAATCTAGCAAGATATTTGTTTTTCTATGACCTATACAAGCAAATCATTGAATTAAATGGTCATATTGCTGATGTGGGAACATTTAAAGGTTCGTCATTTCTTTTTATGGCCAAAATGATTAAATTATTTGAACCATATAACACAACTCAAGTTTATGGTTTTGACTGGTTTGAAGGCATGGCTCCTTCCAGTCAAGACGACAAAAACCAAGAAGGCAAATATAAAGCTGATTTTGCAACACTATCTAAACTTATTGAGCTACAAGAACTAAAAGATGTTGCTATACTCAATAAAATGGATATTACTAAAGAATTAGCCGCATTTATGAAAGAGCGACCACAATTAAGATTTAAAATGGTATTTATAGATTGTGGAATAAAGGAAGTAATGGAATCTTCATTAGAATATTTTTGGCCAAGACTTGTTAAGGGCGGAATATTGATAATGGATCATTACAATATGGAAGTTTCACCATCTGAAAGTTTAATATTAGAGAAGCATGTAGGTGATAATTTAATAAAACAGATGCCTTTTGTCAGACAGCCGACCTGTTATGTTATAAAAGAAAAATAACTCTATGAATAAAGAAATTAAATTAAATCAAACTATAATAAATCAAAGTAGTGAGCCATATTTTATAGCAGAAATTGGCTCTAATCACAATCAAGATTTAGGTATTGCTAAAGAATTAATACATATTTCTGCGGATTGCGGTGCAAATGCAGTAAAATTTCAATCTTTAAATTTAGAAAGACAATACTCTCAATCTGCTCAAACTGAAGATTTAAAAAAACTTTTTCAAAAAATTAAACTGGATGAAAACTGGTATACTGAACTGGCAGAAGAAGCTAAAAAAGCTAAAGTAGATTTTTGTTCAGCTCCGACATATATTGAATCTATTGAGTTGCTGGAACAAGTCAATATTCCTTTTTACAAGCTAGCTTCACCTCAAATTAGAACATTTCCCACATTAATAAATAAGGTATCTGCATTACAAAAGCCGATTTTACTATCTGTTGGATATTGCAATTATTCATTAATCGAGCGAGCGATAGAAATATGTAAAGCTCAAGGCAATGAAAATATTATTCTTTTGCATTGTGTTTCAGAATATCCTACTAAGTTTGAGAAAGTGAATTTAAAAGTATTAAATACACTATCAAATATGTTTGATTCATTAGTTGGAATAAGTGATCATTCAGAAGGAATAGAAGTTCCCGTTGCAAGTGTAGCTTTAGGTGCAAAAGTTATTGAAAAACACATAACATTAAGTCGAACAATGGATGGTCCTGACCATTACTTTGCTTTAGAACCTCAAGAATTTAAAGCAATGGTATCAGCCTCTAAAAATGTTTTTAAATCGATTGGAGCGCCTAATAAACAAGTTACAGCCCAAGAAAAAACATTTGCTAATGAAATACTTGTTAGGTGGTATGCAAAAGAAAATATACATAAAGGCGAGCTTATTACTGACGAAAAAATAAGTTTTTTAAGAGGAACTAATGCTATTAGTGATGAACATTTTGATCTGTTAGGAAATATAAGAGCTAAATCAGATATCAAAAAATCAGCCCCTATACTCTGGCAAAATATTGTAAAGGATTAAATTATGACAGCAAAAAAAATCTTAATTATAAATGCCGGCTGGGAACAGGAAGATCTTATCAGAACAGCTAAATCTATGGGTTTATATGTTATCGCAATTGATGCGAATATACACGCTCCTGCTCTAAAACTTGCTGATGAAATAGCTATTTTTGAACCACGAGATATAATGGGCATTTTAAACTTTGCCAAAAGCAAAAATGTATCTGGTGTAATTGCAGATCAGTGCGATTATTCACATTATACTGCTACATTAATTGCTGATGTATTAAATTTACCCTCAACAGGTCTTGAGGCTGTTCAAAATGCTACTAATAAAAAATGGTTAAGGCAGGCATGTCAACAAGAAAATATTTTACAACCAGAATTTTATCCTTGTAAGTCCTATGCAGAAGCAGTAAAAGCTTCCACTAATATTAGTTTTCCTGTAATTGTAAAACCTGTTGATAATAGAGGAAATTTTGGAATTACGAGAGTTGACTCAATTAATGAATTAAAACAAGCATTTTATCTTGCAATTGCAAATTCTCACTCAAGAGAATGTTTAGTTGAAAAATTCATTGAAGGAACAATGATTACCGTTGATGGCTTTACTTATTCTGATGGTATTCATAAATCTTTAGCAGTAGCATCAAAGAAAATGCTAGAGGAAAAAAACACAGTAGCAATGGAAATTTATTATCCTGCTAAATGTTCAGAGGATATTATTATTAAATTAAAAGAAAATCACGATAAAGTTGTAAAAGCACTTGGTGTAAAAATGGGTTGTACTCATGGAGAGTATAAATTAACTGAAGAGAATGAAATTTATCTTATTGAATGTGCAAATAGAGGTGGTGGAGTTTATACAAGCTCTAGAATTGTTACTTCTGTGTCGGGTGAAGATATTTCCAAACTTCTGATTCTATCTGCTATCGGTGAAAAAACTACTCCAATATTAAATACAAATAAATCAGCCTGTGTCTTAAGTTTCTTTAAATTCAGATCAGGAACAATTGAAAAGATACATAATAAAAATGAAATAATTAATGATAAAGATGTTCTTGCTTTCAGATTAAGCGTAGCAGAAGGTGATATTGTTAAACAAATTGAGGGCGATGCTTCAAGACATGGATTTATTATTGTTAAAGGAAATGATTTAGAGTCAGTTTTATTAAAAATTGAAGATTTAAAATATAAATTGGTAGTTGAATATGACTAAAGTTTTTACAATTGATTTTCATATGCATCCAGGTATACCTGATTTAAGAATTGAAAGAAAACTTCATCTTGGGGATATAGAACAAAATTTACAATTATTAATGGAGAAAATAAATGTTTCTGAAATTAATAAAGCAGTTGTAATGTTGCTTGATGAGGAATGGTTTGCAGATAAAGCATATGAAAAATTAATTAGTATTTATAAAAAAAATAATTGGTCTGAAAAACTTATTTTTTGTGCAATGTTTGATTATTTTAGATTATTTGAAGAAGAAGAAATCACTAAACAAATAGAAAAAGCATCAAGTTATGGTGTTAAAGGTATAAAAATTCATCCTGTTATTCAACGAATAACAAAAAATGATTTTAACAAGTTGATACCAATAGCCAAAAAAGTTGAAGAGCTAAATATGTTTACGATTATACATTGTTACGGTGATAATTTAAACAGCTCAGAAAATATAGGATTAGATATTGTTTCTTTACTTGCACAAGAAATAAAAACACCTATTATAATTGCTCATGCAGGTGGTTATGACTTTTCTCGTGCTTTATTTATTGCAAAAGAATATTCTAATGTCTTTATTGATTTTTCATATATTATGAAAGATCTCGATATAGAAAGCCTAATAATGGCGGCTATACGATCAATAGGTGATGAAAAATTACTATATGCATCAGATCATCCAAGTTGTGATGCTGTAAATTATAAAAATGAGTTTTTGGCTATTTTAAATAAATTAAAATTAACAGAAACACAAATTAAAAATATTATGGGCTTAAATGCACTGAAAATAATAGAAAACACAGGAAAATATCATGAATAAAAAAATTTTAATAGTTGCAGCACATCCTGATGATGAGGTTTTAGGCTGTGGAGGAACAGTAGCAAAACTTGTTAAACAAGGATATGAGGCATATACCTTAATTCTTGGAGAAGGTAAAACTTCAAGAGGCATTGTAACAGATGAAACAAAAAAAGAAATTGAAGAATTAAATGAGGAAATGCAACAAGCTAATGAAATATTAGGAATAAAAAAAGTATTCAGCCTTAATTTCCCCGATAATAGTTTTGATGCTGTTAGTTTACTGAGTATTGTAAAAGAAATTGAAACAATTAAAAATCAGATTAAACCAGAGATAATTTTTACACATCATATTGGGGATATGAATATTGATCATCAAATAACACATAAAGCTGTTTTAACTGCCACAAGACCAATGCAGGATGAATGTGTTAAGGAAATTTATTCATTTGAAATTCCATCTTCTACAGAGTGGAATTCATTTTCAGCTTTAACAGCGTTTATTCCTAATGTATTTTATGACATAACTGAAACAATTGATTTAAAAATATCCGCCATGGCTAAATACAATTCAGAATTAAGAGATTACCCTCACCCTAGGTCATTGCAGCATATTAATGAGTTATCTAAAGTAAATGGAACTAAAGTCGGCTTAAAATACAGCGAAAATTTCATGTTGGTTAGAGCTATAAAAAATTAATTTTTTCCAAGTTCCAATATCTTAATAGACTTTAAAATCAAGTTCTTATCTGGTGGATTTTCTGTTTTTCTGATTACATTCACAAAATGCTGTAAAGCAGATTTAAAAGCAGAAAAAGTATCTTTAAAAATGAGTTTTTTAGTGTGATTAAGACCACATACTTTTATTTTAATTGGAGTTGAGACATTACCAAGAGTGAAAAATCTTGTTTTTAATCCACTTTGCCATACAACAGTAACAACTACTTTATCATTAAGATATTTTTTCTTTATATCAATAATATCGCCTTGATTTCCCATTAATTTAAGAACTGGTTCAATAATATGAATTGCATATTTAGACCAATCTTTTGAAATATATGCATTTATATATTTTATTTTACCTAATTGAGCATAATCTTGGTCAGTTAGCATTAATTCTTTTGCGTAACTTATTGCCGAACAAGTAAAAATCTGACCATCATATTGTTCTAAATTATATATCTTTTTTGCCTCATTAAAATCTAACGCAAGAGGTTTATCAATATATATTGGAATACCTGCTTTTAAAAAGGGTAAACTCATTTCATAATGGTTCTCTGCATCATCTCTTGCAAGTAAAATTCCATCAACCAGAGAGATTAAATCACCAATATCATCAACAATATTAGGAATATTTGCTGATTTTGCTACATTTTCAGAAATAGTTTTATCTTGAGTCCAAATATGTGTAACTCTAACATTTTTTATGCAATCATCTGGAAATTTTTGTTTAGATAAATAATCAGGAATAACTGGAAAAGGGCAATCTTGTATGTGTTCTTGATTATAGCCGTTAAAAATCGCTGACCAAGAATAAGGATGACCATTACCATCACTTAATCCAATAATACCAAGTTTTAGTTCTTCCATTTGATTACTCTTTATAAAATAACAATATTGTACGATTTTCAGAGCTTGATGGGTACTCTTCACATCTTACAAAATACTTGGATAAAGCATTTTTAAAATTTTCAATATTATAAAAAGAAAATTCGTCAGTCAATCTTTCTTTTACAAAGATATCATTTTTATCAATAAATTCTGTAATTAAATATTTATCAGTTAATTCTGAAAAAACTTCTGCAATTTTCTCAAAATTATACTTAGATGAAAAAACCAAATGATGAATAACAGCTAATGACAATACCATTTCTGACTTAAATTTTGACTTATTATCATGTCTGAATAAATCATAATGGATGGTATTAAGTAGGAGGTCTTGAACTTTTGCGCCATTATAAACTTCATTGACAATATAGTCATCAATATCAGAAGCTGTTACATTACAGCCTTTTTTAGCGCATAAATATGAATAATAACCCGTTGCACATCCAAAATCTAATACGGTTTCAGGTTTTAAAGTATCAATAAGATTAATGATACTTTTTTGCTTATCATGCATCTCTTGAATATTTTTTTTCTTATTTTCATCTGCATGATAATTTTGCCAAACACTTTGAGAATTATTACATTTTTTTTCAAGAATTAGTGATTTTATTAACTCTAGTGATTTAATAAAGTCTTTTTCAGCCATTTTTTTAATATTTTTAATTTTTATTTTAAAAGCATAAGCTTTAATTAAATTTACTATATCTAAAAAAGGGGATTTCTCTAATGAGCCAAGCTGATAGCCGCTTATATCCTCAATGGTTAAACAAGGTATAGAAGCCGATAAATATTTTTTAGCTTTGTCCCAATGTCCAAATTGTATTAAAACAATAGGAAATAAAACAAAATTCAAATATTCATTAATTAGTTGAATTTTTTTAGCTTTTGAAGTGTTTTTACTTATAGATGCAAAATCTAAATATAAAGGATTTCCCTTTTTAAAGGTTAAATTCCATAAATGAGCATCTTCAAGATTATAGCCTGCTTTGTATAGCTCTATGTTTATGTCAATGTGCTTTAATGCAGCACTTATGAACATATCAGATGACCATTCATTAGGATATGTTATATTTTCAAGATATTCATGCTCTAACACTGTTTTAAAACTTTCAACTTCAATATTTGAGATTTTAGTATTAACAATATATTGATTTAAGACTTTATTCTTTTCAATAAAATCAATTAATTGTGAATAATATTCTTTATTTTTAGACCACATACCTCTGAAAATACTATTGTTATATAGAAATAACCTACCTCTTTTATCAGTAGTTGCATTCATCAAAAATTTAATACTTTGTTTGCTGATAATTCCCACTATTGCTTTCTCTCTTTCAATAAAACTCTTATGTATATATTACTATTATTAAGTAAAAATTGCACATTGTTAATATAATTGTCATATTAAATTAACTAATATAAAATTAGAATACAAATGAAGGAGCAGAGATTGAAACTAGGAATCGGTACAACTCAATTTGGACTTGATTACGGAATTACTAATAAACAAGGACAAACTCAAGTAGAAGAAGTTTCAAAGATATTCAAAACGGCAGAATTAAACTGTATTGAAGTAATCGATACTGCACATTTATATGGTAACAGCGAAGCAATAATCGGAAGTGTTTTGTCTAAAGACAATAAATTTAAAATTATTACTAAAACTATTACTTTTAATAAAGAAGAAATAACTTTAGAGGATGTTAATCTTTTTGAAAAAACTTTTATTAGCAGTTTAGAAAAATTACAAACTAATTCAATTTACGGATTAATGTTACATCGACAACAAGATTTATTTTCCCAAAATGGAGATTTACTTTTTAAAAAGTTAATTGAATTAAAAAACTGTAATAAAGTTAATAAAATTGGGGTTTCAGTTTATAATTCCGAAGAAATTACTCAAATTATTAATAATTTTGATATTGATATAATACAAATTCCTTTTAATATTTTCGATCAGCGTTTAAAAAATGATGAAACATTAAAAAAGCTTAAAAGTAAAAATATAGAAGTACATGCTCGATCAATATTTTTACAAGGTGTTATTTTAATGCAAAGCGAATTAGTAAATAAAACCTTTAATGATTCTCAATTCGATTTACATTTTAGTAAATTTCAAGCGTTCTTGCAAGATAAAAATATAAATGCTCAAGACTTAGCTATTAATTTTGTTAAAAACATTGAAGAAATTGACCATTTTGTACTTGGTCTAAATAATGAAGAACAACTAAGCTCAAATATAAATTCGTATAATCAAAATATTGATATAGACCTCGATGAACTTAAAATATTTCATTATAACGATATAAATATTATTGACCCTAGAAAATGGACATCAAAAAAATAAAGTTAATATATAATATAAAAAGATAGTTTTAGCGAGGTATATTTATCATGAATTATAAAACTGTTCTGATAACAGGAGGAACAGGGCTAATAGGATTTGAGATGATTAGTCATTTTCTAAAGTTGCCAAATTATAAAGTGGTATTTATTTCTCGTTCACAAACTAAAATCAGTACTGTTATTGATAATATTCCTGCTGATAAAAAGATTTTTCTTCATGGAATATGCATAGATTTAGAAAAAGAAAATTCTAGTGCTGAATTAGTTGAATATTTAGAAAAAAATGAGATTTTTCCTGATATTCTTATTAACAATGCAAGAAACGCAAATTATTTAAAGCTTGATGAAAACGGTAAAGCTAAAAGAGACGACTTCCAAAACGAATTTTTAATGAATGTTGTTGTTCCCTATGAAATATCTATAGCTTTATCTGCAATGAAAAACTCTAAACTCTGCAATATAATAAATATTTCTTCAATTTACGGTATTGTCGCCCCAAACCCAAATTTATATGACGGTTCTTTAAAAAGGTCACCAATTCAATATGGTGTTACAAAATCAGCTTTAATTCATTTAACAAAAGAATTAGCTGTTAGATTTGCAGATAAAAAAATAAGGGTAAATGCTTTATCACTTGGAGGCGTTGAAGGTAGAGTCAATGATGAATTTATAAAAAAATACGCTAAGCTTTGTCCGCAAGAAAAAATGCTGAAATCTGAAGACATAATTGGTGCTGTGGAATTTCTAGCATCTGATTCATCATCTGGAATGACAGGGCATAATTTAGTCGTGGACGGAGGCTGGACAGCTTGGTGAGAGAATTTCAAAATATAGCTATAATTCCTGCTCGTGGGGGATCAAAAAGGATTCCCGATAAAAATATTGTTGATTTTTTCGGCAAACCGTTGATTGCATATACAATTGAAGCTGCAAAAAATAGCTGCTTATTCGATAAAATAATAGTTAGTACAGATTGTGAAAAAATTAAAAAAATATCAGAAAACTATGGAGCAGAAGTTCCCTTTTTAAGAGATAAATATAGCGATGATTTAAGTTCAGTTGCACAGGCAACTTTAAGAACCTTGACTCAATGTAACGAAATACTTGAAGAAAGCTACACAAATGTAGTTCAATTAATGCCAAATTGTCCTTTGAGAAACGAAAAAGACATAATTAAAGCCTATGAGTTTTATCAAGAAAATAATGCTGATTTATTAGTCAGTTGTTTTGAATATAATTGGATGAATCCATGGTGGGCATTAAAAGTTGAGAATAACAAAGGTCAATTTATTTTCAAAGAAGAACTAAAGAAAAGATCCCAGGACTTAGATAAATTATATTGTCCAACAGGTTCTATTTGGATGGGAAAGAGTGAAATACTAAAAAAAACACAATCATTTTATTCCGATGAAACTCTGTTTTATCAGCTTAATTGGAAATCATCT
This sequence comes from bacterium, assembly GCA_037137535.1. Taxonomy (GTDB): domain Bacteria; phylum Cyanobacteriota; class Vampirovibrionia; order Gastranaerophilales; family JBAXKC01; genus JBAXKC01. Next base: position 31,536 of record JBAXKC010000008.1, read on the forward strand.
ATTGATATTGATAATTATGATGACTTAGAAATGGCTAAAGCTTTTTATTTATTGAAAAATCATAATTAGAAAAATTTTTCTCCTCAATATACTCGATGAATAGCGGTTTTTTATATGAAATAATAACATAGGAATGTTTTAACTGTTTTGTCTGTTGGAAAAGAAGTAAGGGAGTTTATAATGCTAAAAAAAATAATAAAAAAATTTTTTAAGCAGAAAACAAACTGGATTTCGAAGATAAAACAAACTGAATCTAAGCTTAAATACACAATTATATCTACTGACAAACCTAAAAAAGTTTTGTTTTATTCTGTAATCCCATGGGATAGCGGTTGCGTAGAACATTTTTTAGCTAAAGCTCTTCATCTTCGTGGACATGACGTTACAAGCATTTATTGCGATTATAAATTACCTGTATGCGGAATGGAAAACAATAATATCAAAAGGTGCAGTTGCATAGAATGTAAACAAAAAGCTAAAACTTTTTTTGATGCCTTTAACATCAAAGTTGACGGTTTATCAAAATTAGCAGATGAACATGAAATAAACAAAATAATTAAAGATATTAAGGTTTTAGCCATAAACGAAATGTTCAAATATGAATATAAATCAATACCTGTAGGCAAATTGACTGAAACAGATTTACCACAATACTTTCTGGGTATTATTAATCCTGCTGAAAATGAAAGTAAATGCAGACAAATATTAATTTCCGGAGCTATATTAGCTTATTTTGCAGATAAATTAATAGAAAAATATAAACCTGATACAATTGTTCTATCAAATGGAAAATCACTTGCTTATTCTTATTTGTACCATTTAGCAAAAAGTATGAATATTAAAGTAGTAACTTGGGAAGAAACAGGTTTTATTCCCGGAGGATATGTTTTTAATACAAATAATTATGCTAATGAATTTCACTTAGAAGAAATTTGGGCAGATATTTCAAACGAAGTAGTAAAAGAAGAAGAACGCAATTTTGTTGCAAATTATTTCAAAAACTGGGAAACAGGCAAGACAATGCCGTTTAAGTATTATACAACTCCAATAAGCGATATAAATGAAATAAAAACGGCATTGAACATAGACAGTAATAAAAAAATTATAACAATAATGACAAATTTAACATGGGATACGTCAGCATTAGGTAGAGATATTGCTTTTACAAGCATGCTGGATTGGATTTACAGCACAATTGACTATGTTTTAGAAAATAAAGAAACTTTACAGCTAATAATAAGAGTGCATCCTGCAGAGAAAAAAATACCCATGATTTATCAGGGCGGTAAAACAACTAATCAATTTATAACAGAACATTATGGTACTATACCTGAAGGGGTATATTTAATTGAAGGTGATTCAGAAATTAGCTCTTATACTTTAATCGAAAATTCTAATATTTCTGTAGTTTATACAAGCACGCTTGGGCTTGAAATGGCATTAAAAGGCAAAAATATTCTCGTTGCAGGCGATGTTCATTACAGAGATAAAGGATTTACCACCGATATTTTGTCAAAAGAGCAAATGCTTGATATATTTAATAATATGAATACTTTTAATAAAACTATTTCAAAAGAACAACAAGACTTAGCTATAAAATATGCTTATGCTTTACTAAAAAGACATTTAGTAAAATTTCCTTATTTGAATGTTAAAGATAAAACTTTTGAAATAAAATCATTTAACGACTTATTACCTAACAAAAATCCAGCTATTGAAAAATTATGCCAATGTATAATCTATGACAACTTTTTTATTGATATTACACCGTAAAAGGTAAAGAAATGATAAAACTATTTAGAAAAAATAATATCTTTGATAAACTCAAAAAAATGCCTCGATATACTCAAGGTACATTCAAATTTGATGGATTTACGGTAAAATATACTGATGCATTATCCTTTTATTATGAGTATAAAGATATTTTTCAAAATAAAATTTATCATATAAATACGATGAATAAGACTCCTTACATTATTGATGCAGGTGGTTGCATCGGAATGTCAACTTTATATTTTAAACAACAATATCCAGATGCTGAAATTATCGTTTTTGAACCTGACCCACATGTTTTTAAAATATTAGACGAAAATATAACTGTTAATAGTTTGAATAACATAACCACTATAAATAAAGGTCTTGGCAAAGGTACAGGCATAATAAATTTTTATGCTGATGGTGCTGATGGTGGAAGTGTTACTTCAACCAAATCTGATAATACAACCATTGCAGTTGAAATTACCAAACTTAGCGAGTATCTAAATAAAAGAGTTGATTTATTAAAAATGAATATTGAAGGTATGGAATTTGAAGTATTTGAAGAAATATCCGACAAACTGCACAATGTACATGAAATTATCTTTGAATACCATGCATTCCACAACTTACCGCAAACATTAGGAAAAATACTGGAAATATTAGACACTAAAGGATTTAGATATTTAGTAACTGATGGAACTAGTTCAAAAATAGCTACACCCTTTATAATGCCTAAAAAATATCAATGTTTTAATCTTGTTTACGCAAAAAATCTAACTAGGTCATAGTTTATGATTAAAAGTTTTGTATTTAAGTATTTGTTTAAAAATAAACCATTAAATAGGACTTTTGGCTACGATAGAGGAACTCCTATTGATCGTTATTATATTGAAAATTTTTTGAATACAAATAATAATTTAATAAAAGGAAATGTTATTGAAGTAGCTGAAAATACATATACAAAAAATTTTGGCAGAAATAAGGTTCTCAAATCGTTAATTTTACATGCGAATAATACCGATGTTAAAGCCGATATTATAGGTAATTTAGAAACAGGTGAAAATTTACCTGAAGCGATTGCAGATTGTTTTATAATGACTCAAACCTTACCATTTATGTTAAATCCTAAAGAGGGGATTAAAAACGCATTAAAATTATTAAAAGCTGATGGTGTATTATTAATTACAGTACCGGGAATAGTTCAGATAAGCAGATATGATATGGATAGATGGGGACATTACTGGAGTTTTACTGATTTATCTTTACAAAAACTCTTAGAAGAATTTGTTCATAAAGAAAAAATAGAAATAAAAACTTATGGAAATGTTAAATCGGCATGTGGCTTATTATACGGTTATTCACAGGAAGAATTTACAAAAAGTGATTTAGACCACTACGATAAAGATTATCAAGTAACAATAGCAGCTGTTGTAAGAAAGTAAGATTATGAGTTCATTAATAAAAATAATAAATAATGAATATCGCAAGTTATTACCTAAAGCACTTGTTTTAATCTATCATCGTGTTGGTGATTTAGAAAATGACCCACAAAATTTATCTATTTCAGCTGAAAAGTTTGAAGCACAAATGAAATATTTAAAAGAAAATTATAAAGTAATAAGTTTAAAAGAATTAACTAAGGACTTAAAGAAGAAAAAAATCAAACATAATTCTGTTGTTATTACTTTTGATGATGGTTACGCAGATAATTTATATAATGCCAAGCCGATTCTCGAAAAATATAATATTCCTGCAACAGTTTTTATTACAGGCGAAATGATTAACAGCAATAAAGAATATTGGTGGGATGAATTAGAAAAAATATTTGTATCTGACAAAACAAGTATTTTTAAACCTTTATCCGTAGAAATTAACAATAAAATTTATCATTGGAACATCAATAATAAACTTGATGCAATTTCGGTATATAATCAGCTTCATCCATTAATTAAATATACATCTAATGAAGAAAGAAAAAATATTTTGAATTTTCTCCTTAATTGGGCTGATACACAAATTGAAGGTAGAGCTTCTCATAGGGCAATGACAGATAATGAAATAATAGACCTCTCTTTAGGAGGACTTATTGAAATAGGCGCACATACAGTAAGTCATTGTGTTCTGACTCAAGAAACTGAAGAAAGACAACTATTTGAAATTATAGAATCAAAAAAAATACTAGAGAAAATATTAAATAAAAATATTGAAAGTTTTTCTTATCCATTTGGAACTTCTGAAGATGCAAATGATAAAACAGCAAATCTAGTTAAAAATTGTGGGTTTGAAAATGGCATAGCAAACGAACAGGATTTTGTAACAAATATAGATAATCCATATCTAATTCCCAGACGATTAATAAGAAATTGGGATTTAAATGAGTTTAAAACAAACCTTGATAAATACTTTTTAAAAGATAGGTTAAATATTATTGAAAATTATGTAATTTCACCCATTTTAGGCAGTTATATAAACCATAAATTAAATAAAAAAATAAATAAAAAATATAAAATTAATAAACAAATTAAAGAACTCAACTCTGTTTTACAAATAAACACGCAAGATTGTCGTGGTGGGGCTGCTAAAGTTGCTTTTGATATTCATAATAAATTGAATAATACTGGCATTAATTCCTGTATGCTTGTAGATAAAAAAGAATCAAAATGCGAAAATATTGATCTGATTAACAGAAATAATTCTTATCTTCAATTATTATTAAATCAACATCAAAATTACAGTTCTAAATTAGACTCACTGCATTTATCAACTTTTGAAATAATGAAACATGATTATTTCAAAAAAGCTGATATTATTCATTTGCATAATTTACATGGTAATTATTTTAACCTTGCGGCATTACCCGAAATATCAGCCCAAAAACATACAATATGGACGTTACATGACATGCAAGCAATAACTGGACATTGTGCTCATTCCTTTGAATGTGATAAATGGTCAATTGAATGTAAAGGTTGTATTAAATTAAATATATATCCAGCAATAAAAAAAGATCAAACAAAATATTTATGGAATAAGAAAAAAAGAATTTATCAGAATTTGGACAATATTACAATTGTTTGTCCTTCGAACTGGCTAAAAAATAAAGTCGAAAAAAGTATATTAAAAAACTCTGATATACGACTAATCTATAATGGAATAGATGAGAATTTATTTTTCAATTATCCCAAAAAAGAAGCTAGGGAAAAGTTAAATTTACCTTTAAATAAAAAAATATTACTATTTAGTGCTGATTATGGACTTATAAACCCATGGAAAGGCGGAAAATATATTTATAAAGCATATAATCAACTAAAAGAGGACCCCAATATTTTATTTATTAATATAGGTTCTTCTGCAACATTGCAAGTAAATGAAAATTGGATAAATGTGCCTTATATTGATAATCAAAAAGAACTGGCATTATATTATTCTGCTGCTGATTTACTTTTGTATCCGACTTTAGCAGATAATTGCCCCTTAACGGTATTAGAATCTTTATCATGCGGAACTCCCGTTGTTAGTTTTAAAACAGGCGGTGTTCCTGAGCTTATAGAACATTTTAAAAACGGTTATATCTGCAAATATAAAGATAATAATGATTTTATAAAGGCGATTAAAACATTAATTTATGATGATAATCTTCTACATCAATTATCTATAAATGCCAGAAAAACTGTTATAGATAAATTCACGTTAGATGAAATGATAAATAATTATAAAAATTTGTATAATGAAGTTATAATTGCCAATCAATAATTGTAAATAGAAAGCATGTTAGGTTTGAAATGTTAAAAAAACTCTTAAATAGAACAAAAAATAAAAATACTAAGAAAGATTTTAACCAAGAAGTTTATGATAGTTATTTAAATAATGACTCACTTAAATCTTCATTAAGCAGATTAAAACGCTTAGGAGTTGAGGTTAGCACAGTGATTGATGTTGGTGCCTCAAACGGTTGTTGGAGCGCTGTTGCTCAAACTTATTATTCAAAAGCTAAGTATTTGCTGTTAGAAGCTCAATCAGAACATGAAAAACAATTACAAGAGTTTAGTCAAAAAAATGACAATGTTAACTATGTGATAGCAGCTGCCAGCAATAGTGATGGAACTATAGAGTTTGATTGTACCGATTTATGGGGTGGGCTTGCTATTACTAACGAAAAAGATTCTAATAGTTTATGCAAACAGGTAAAAAGTACACGAATTGATACATGTGTAAAAAATCTAAATTTGAATGGACCTTATTTGATTAAATTAGATACTCACGGACATGAGTTAAAAATTCTTGAAGGAGCAGGAGAATTATTAAGAGATTGCAATTTAATAATTATTGAAACATATAACTATAAAATAAATAATGAAGCCTTAAAATTTCACGAAACCTGTTATGAAATGGAAAAACTAGGGTTTCATTGCGTTGATATTTCAGATATTACTTATAGAAAAAAAGATGATACGTTATGGCAAATGGATTTGTATTTTGTTCCAAATCGTCTTGGCTTTTCTAAATATAACGAGTTTGAATAACTATGAAGATAAGTATTATAACTCCCTGTTTTAATGCGGAGCAATATATTGAAGAAACTATTGAAAGCGTAATATTTCAACGTGGGGACTTCGATATTGAATATATAATCATCGATAATTTATCAGCAGATAACACAGAAAAGATTGTAAATTATTATATTAATTTGCATAAAGAGAACAAACTTAAAATTAATTGTAATAACTTAGAAATTAAATATATTCGTGAAACAGACAATGGACTTTATGATGCATTAGCAAAAGGCTTTGAAATCATTACAGGCGATATAATTGCTTATATTAATGCAGATGATTATTATTTACCAAACTCATTTAAAACTATAACAAATATATTCAAATCTAATAAAAAATTAAAATGGTTAAACGGATTAAGCGTTAGTTATAATGAAGATGGAAGTATTATTGGAATTTGGCCATTACCGACTATTAAAAGAAAACATATTCAGTATGGATTTTTTGGTAATATTTATTATCATATTCAACAAGAGTCCTGTTTTTGGAGAAAAGAATTATTAAATAAAATAGACATGAACATATTTAGAAAATATAAATATGCAGGAGATTATTATTTATGGAAATCTTTTGCGGAAGAAAATAATATTTATACGGTTCATTCAGCATTATCTGGCTTTAGACACAGAGAAAATCAACTTTCATCAGTATGTTTTGATAAATATAAAGAAGAATTTAACCAAATTAAAGAGAATTCATCATTTTTTGATAAAATAGAAGCAGTAATTTTAAATTTTTATTGGAAAATATCTGAAGGAAAGCACTATATTACAAAAAAACGCTTTTCTCACATATATTATGATATGCACAATAAAATTTGGAAAATGTATAAAAAACCTAAATAAGGGCATCTTAAAATGGCAATACCAATATTTTTTATACATAAAGGACTACATCCTTACTTGCTTTTTACAATAATGCAAGCAAAATTTTCTAATCCAAATAGTGAAATAATACTCATTGGCGATGATGAAAATAAGGTTCTAGGAAAATATATTACTCATTATAATTACAATGAATTAATAAATAATAATATTTTAGAACTTAGAAAAATTTATAAACACAAGAGTAACAACAAGAAAGATTATGAACTTTTTTGCATTGAAAGATGGTTTTTACTCAATGAATATTCTAAAAAGTTTAAGTTAAAAAATTTATTCTATATAGATTCAGATGTTATGTTGTATGAAAATATAACTCAAATTTTTGATAAATTATCAAGCGTTGATGTTCTATGCTTTGATTACGAAAAAATATCAAGCGGACATTATTGTTATATAAATAATTTAACCAAACTTGACAACTTAAACAACTATATACTTGATTTATATAATGATAATAATAAATTTAATGAATTATGTGAAAGTTATTTAACTACTGAAAATAGTGCTTATGTCAAATCAATCAGTGATATGGTACTTCTACATTCATTTTTAAGAAATAATGACATTACTTATGCAAATATAACAAATTATTTTGAAGGTAAAATATTTACCAATACTTTTAATTTCAATAAAGTGAAAAATATCGTTAACTCAGAAAAAACTAATTTAATCAGCTTTACCAATAATAAGTTTCTTGTTAAATTTAAAGATAATAATGAAATTTTAACAGCTTCAGCCATTCACTTTCATGGAGAAGCAAAACACCTGATTTCAAGTTATGCAACAGTAAAATTACCTATTAGATTAAAATTTATTAACTTATCATTTTTATTAAATAAACTTTATAAAAAAATCAAAAAGTATTTATAAAGCTGTTTCAAAATCAACAATTTCACATTTTAAATAAGGTAATTTTATTAAATCTGCTTTAGGATTATCGCCAATCATTGAAGAATTACGCATATCAATTTTGAAATCCTGACATGCTTTTAAAAGCATACCGGGTTCTGGCTTTCTAGTTAATGTTTCTTTTTTATACTCGATTATTGTAGCTTTTTCAAAATAATATGGTGAATGATAAAAAGCGTCAATTTTTAAATTTTTTGAATTATAAGTTTCTTGAATGTATTCATGCGTTAAATGCACGTCGTTATCGGTATAATAACCTCTAGCAACTCCTGATTGATTTGTTACAACAATAAGATGCTGATTATTTTCATTAGCTCTTTTTACAATAGCAAAGGCCTGTTCTAATAATTCCAAATCAGTTCCAAAAGCATAGCCTGTATTTTTATTGATAACACCATCTCTATCCATAAACTGAGCTGATTTACGCTCCGTTTTTAGCCAATTATTAATTAAATCTTCTGACTTGTGAGTGTTTTGAATAAATTTGCCACCTAAAGGTAAACCCAGTAATTGTTTATTTTCAAGTAAAAGATCAATAAAATCTTGCTCATTAATAAATTTATTTTTATTAAGTAAATCAATTATTAGTGACTTTTTAAGAAAATATCTTCCAGAACTTACATATCCATCTAAATAAGAATTTTCATCAATATTTTTTAAAAGTTTTATATTATAGTCATTATCTATTTTATAAAAATCTAATGATGAGTCATAATCCGCCATTCTAAGACCTAAAACGTTATTTTTATTAGCAGAAAAATCTTTCATCAAAGTTATATCAGCATCAAAGAAAAAATTACCGTCAATTAAGTAGAACTCTTCATCTACATAATCTAATACCGACTTTATTACATTATAAAAGTTATAAGTATCAGCCAAATTCAAGATTTTTATATCTAAATTACTATATTGTTCTAATAATTTATTATAATTTATTAATTCGTTATTAGAAATAAATGATAATGAATCAATTCCAAATTCAATTATACTTTCAGCAACACTTTGAATAAAATGTATAGAGTTTACGTCAGACGTAACTTTATTAATATTATCTAAAAAAATAACTGCTTTCATTTAAATTAGACCTTTTCGCTAAGCTCTTGTTCATTAACTTTAAATTGAGCCATATAAAGATTTTTATAACGTCCATGTTCTCTTGTCATAAGATCATCATGACTACCAATTTCTACAATTTGCCCATCATCAATAACAGCAATTCTAGTTGCATTTTTAACAGTTGAAAGTCTATGAGCAATTACAAATACTGTTCTATTTTCCATAAGTTTTTCAATGGCACATTGAACAACAGCTTCAGATTTATTATCTAAAGCACTTGTAGCCTCATCTAAAACAATAATTGGAGCATTTTTAATTAAAGCTCTGGCAATAGCAACCCTTTGCTTTTGTCCGCCTGATAATAAAACACCACGTTCACCAACTTTAGTGTCTAAACCAAATTCAAGTGAGTTTATAAAATCTTCAAGATAAGCATTTTTAACAACTTCTAATAGTTGCTCATCTGTAGCAGAAGGATTTCCTAATAGAATATTTTCTCTGATTGTACCGTCAAATAAGAAATTATCTTGAAAGACTACTGCGATTTGATCTCTAAGAGAGTTAATTTTAATATCTCTAATATCAATGCCATCTATTTTAATTGAACCCGCTAAAACATCATAAAATCTAGGAATTAAGTTTACTAATGTAGACTTTCCGCCACCTGAGTTTCCAACTAAAGCAAGTGTTTCGCCGACTTTAACATTAAGATTGATATTATTTAAAACAATTTTATCTTTAATATATTCAAAGGTTACATTTTCAAATGTAATTGAATTTTTCACATCATTAATTTCAACTGAGTTTTTATTTTCTTTAATGGATGATTCTGAATCTAATAAACCAAGAATTCTACCCATCGCAAAAAAAGCATTTTGAGCTTGAGAAGCTGTATTTCCAAGTGTCTTAATTGGCTGATATAAGAGGATTAAGGCAATAATGAAAGAAGCTAAACTTCCTGTTGTTAATTGATGTGTTTTAATTAAATAACTGCTAAAACCAACTACTATAGCTAAGCCGCAAGCGCTGATAAATTGAACTGACGGACCAATTAAAGCTGTTGCTTGAATACTCTTTATACTTAGATAAAAACCACGTTGTAAAGAATTTTTAAATTTGTTAGTTTGTGTTCCTTGAAGATTATAAGAAGCAACTGTTCTATTACCTGAACATGTTTCGTTATAAACTGTATAAATTTCTCCACCTAACTTAATGTTTTCATCAGATATAAATTTCAATTTTTTTCTTAATTGCTTTAACGGTAAAAATGCACATCCAAGTACAACTATAGCAATAATTGCAAGCTGCCATGAGTTATAAAGTAATACGCTTATTAATGAAATTGAGGAAAATAATCTTGATAAAAATAATCTTAAGTTTGAAACAAGTCCGCTAGATGCTTGATCCACATCGGAATTAAATCTTGAAACAATCAAACCTGTCGGATTTTTGTCATAAAATGCAGATTCGTAGGTTAAAAGTTTTTTAAACATAACATCTTTAATATCTTGAGTTATTTTAGTAGCGACCCAAGTATTGTAGTATGCGGATAAGTAGTTTAATACACCTTGAACAGTTGCAAATAATACAATTAACAAAGGGACACCAACTACAAACATCATGTTTAAATTTTTGTTCAATTGATCAATAAACTTCTGAACAAATACAGGTGTAGCACCATCTAATGCTCCTATCGGAATTGATAAAAGCATTGCGAAAATAGTTCTGCCCAGATAAGGTTTAATATACGGAAATAACCTTTTCAGACAATAAAAATAATCATTTTTACTATCGTTTTTATCTCTATTGAAATCTGCTAAATTCATTACCATAATATATTAAATCTCCCCAGTCCTGCTTAAGTTAATATTCAGTTATTAATTTCATTAAATGTTTAGAATATTCTGAATTCTTATATTTTAATGCTAATTGTTCTACTTGTTGTTTATTTATAAATCCTTTAGATAAAGCTATTTCCTCTATACAGGCAACTTTTATCCCTTGATTTATTTCTATAGCTTCAATATATTGCGACGCTCTCATTAAGGAATCATTTGTTCCTGTGTCAAGCCAAGCAAAGCCTCTACCAAATAATTCAACCTTTAAATTACCTTTTTCAAGATAAATTCTGTTCAAATCGGTTATTTCAAGTTCGCCTCTAGCGGAAGGTTTTAAATTTTTTGCATATTCAATTACTTTATTGTCATAAAAATACAAACCTGTTACAGCATAATCCGACTTTGGATTTACAGGTTTCTCTTCAATAGATAATGCATTACCGAATTCATCAAAATCTACAACGCCGAAACGCTCAGGGTCTCTTACTTTATAGCCAAATACAGTTGCACCATTTTCTCTATTTACTGCATTATTGAGCATTGCAGTAAATCCTGAGCCATAAAAAATATTATCACCTAAAACTAAGGCAACATTATCATCACCGATGAAAGACTCGCCAATAATAAAAGCTTGCGCTAAACCGTCAGGCGATGGTTGAATTGCGTATTGAATATTTAATCCGTAATCAGAGCCGTCATTGAATAATGCTTCAAACCTAGAAGTATCTTCAGGAGTAGAAATAATTAGAATATCTTTAATACCTGCAAGCATTAATACAGATAAAGGATAATAAATCATAGGTTTATCATAAACAGGCAAAAGCTGTTTACAAACTACTTTTGTCAAAGGATAAAGCCTAGTGCCGGAACCGCCTGCTAAAATAATTCCCTTCATAAACTCTTTTTAATCTCCAAATATTCTTCCAATGATTTTTCCCAATTATCAAGCAAACCATTATTATTCATAGCTGAAAACTTAGGTCTTTTAGCGGCTCGGGGAAATTCATCCGTTGTTACCGGGATAACGTTAATATCAATATCAGATAATTCAAAAATTTTCTCGGCAAATCCATGCCAGCTGGTATATCCTGTGCCACACATATGATAAACACCATATCGTTTTTTATAAAATATTAAATCCAGTAATGCATTAGATAACGCAACAGTCCATGTTGGGCAACCAATCTGATCTGCAACTACTTTCAATTCACTATTTTTTTGAGAAAGTGAAATCATAGTATCTACAAAGTTTTTGCCGTATTGACCATAAAGCCAGCTTGTTCTGGCAATATAACTTTGTGGATTATGTTGTTGTACAACAACTTCACCTGCTAATTTTGACGCTCCATAAACATTTATGGGGTTTGTTTTATCCGTTATTTCGTAAGAACTACCCTTTTCACCATCAAAAACATAATCTGTACTTATATAAATAAGCGGGATATTTTCTTTAGCAGTAGCTAGAGCAATATACTCTGCACCTGTTGCATTAATTAAATATGCAGTATATTTATCATCTTCAGCCGCATCAACATTAGTATAAGCAGCACAATGTATGACATAATCAGGTTTCTTTGCTGAAATTGTTTCATTTACTGAGTTTAAATCGGTAATATCCATATCTTTGACATCTGTTAGTATAGGCTCAATGTCATTTTCAATTAAAACTTGAGTTAAATCTTTGCCTAACATTCCGTTAGCACCTGTTAATAATATTTTCATGCTTGAGCCACTTTTTTATTTACTAAACTTTCAACCCAATCTTTATTGTTTAAATACCAATCGATAGTAATTTGAATACCTTCATCAAAGCAAACTTTCGGTTCCCATCCAAGTTCTTTCTGTATTTTTGAACTATCAATGGCATATCTTCTATCATGACCAAGTCTATCTTCAACATATTTAATTAAAGAATCAGGTTTACCTAATTTATCAAGAATAATACGGGTAATTTCCATGTTTGTTTTTTCGTTATTACCGCCAATATTGTAGACTTCACCATCTTTGCCTTTATGCAATACAGCATCTATAGCGCTGCAATGATCATAAACGTATAACCAGTCTCTAACATTTAATCCATCACCATATACAGGGATTTGCTTATCATTTAACAAATTATTTATGAAAAGTGGAATAAGTTTTTCAGGGTATTGATAAGGCCCATAATTATTTGAACAACGGGTAATTAATACAGGCATTTTATATGTTTCAAAATAAGCTCTTACAATCATATCAGCACTGGCTTTTGTTGCTGAATACGGACTATTTGGAGCTAATGGGGTTAATTCGGTAAAGTAACCTGTTTTACCAAGACTTCCATAAACTTCGTCAGTAGAAACCTGTAAATACTTATCAATTTTGGCTTCTTTTGCAGCGTGTATAAGAGTTTGAGTACCCATTACATTTGTTTGAACAAAAACTTCAGGACCTGTGATACTTCTATCAACATGTGATTCTGCCGCAAAATTCAAACAACAGTCAACTTCATTCATTAACTGTGTTACAAGTTTTTTATCACAGATATCGCCATGAACAAAAGTATAATTTTTATTAGAGGTTAAATCCTTTAAGTTATCGACATTTCCTGCATAAGTTAATAAATCTAAGTTAATAACTTTATAATCAGGATACTTTGCTAAAATATGTCTGATAAAACAACTTCCTATAAAACCGGCTCCGCCTGTAACAAGTAATTTCATTTGTTATTCCTTATCATAGATAAAATTATTAATAGCATTTTCAATAGTAGGCAATATTGCATCTTTCTCTGAGATTATCGGATTAGTTATACCCCATTTTACACCAATTTCGGGATCAGACCAGAGTATTCCGGCGTCATTTTCAGGGGAATATTCGTCTGATGCTTTATAACAAACTTCAGCCGAATTGGATAATACAGAAAAACCATGTGCAAATCCAGCAGGTATGTACAACATTGCTTTATTTTCTTCGTTTAAAACTGCTCCAACCCATTTTTTATAGGTAGGTGAATTTTTTCTAATATCAACTGCAACATCAAAGATTTCACCATGTACACAACGAACAAGTTTAGCTTGAGCTTTAGGATTAGTCTGATAATGTAAACCTCTGATAACATTCTTTTTCGATCTTGACTGATTATCTTGCATAAAAAGATCTGTAATACCAAACGCTACAAAATCAGAGCGTTTATATGATTCATAAAAATAACCTCTATCATCTGAGAATGATCTTGGTTCTATTAATACAACTTCTTCTATTTCTAATGGTTTAAAATTAAATGGCATTTTACATTCCACGCTATTTTCTCTCTTCTAGAATATCGCAAAAGTAACTTAATTAAAAACGAATATAATTATTGATTAATAGTAATTTACAAAAAATTCAGGCGACTATATTAGCCGCCTGAATAAAATAAACATATTTTAAAGTTAAATAACTTGCTTTTCTTTTAAAACTGATATTAATTGAGTAAAAATATCTTCTATCGACTGATTTGCATTAATAATTACGAATCTGGAAGGATCAGACTTTGCTACTTCAAGATAACCCTGTCTTACTTTTTTATGAAACTCTTGAGCTTCAGACTCAAAGCGATCTTTTTCTCTTGCAATTCGATTTGCTGCTGTATCGGTATCAATATCCAGTAATATTGTCAAATCCGGGATTAATCCTCTAGTTGCGATTTTATTTAATTCTATTATTTGATTAAGGTCAATACCTCGTCCATAACCTTGATAAGCAAGACTTGAATCAATAAATCTATCGCAAAGTACGATATTCCCCTCTTTTAGAGCAGGTAATATTTTTTCATCAACATGTTGAGATCTGTCTGCAAGATATAAGAATAACTCACAATTTGGTGAAATATAATTCGGGTAATGAAGTAAAATTTGACGCAAAGAAGACCCGAGTTCTGTGCCCCCCGGGTCTCTTGTTTGAATGTTTTTGGTATTATTGTTAGTTAAATAATTTGAAAGTTTTGAAATCTGTGTTGTTTTACCTGAGCCATCAGCCCCTTCAAATGTTATAAAGTAACCTTTTTGTTTATCCGACATTTTTTAATCCTTGTCCGCATGATAAGACTTTTAGTCTTCTATTCGGTTCATCTCCGATACTTTTACTAGTCAAATTATGTTGTTCTACAAGCTCATGCTGTAATCTTCTTATGTGTTGCTTTCTTGGCAAGAGTTCAATTTCAGGAACACCTGCAAGAACTTTATTAACAGCAGTTTTTGCTTCTTCCAGGGCTTCATCAGTTTCATTAAAGAAAGATTCTTCCATCATATCACCTGCATCGCATTTAATATTAAGAGCTTCTTTAATAGTTTTTTGAATATTGCCCATAGTATTTGACTTAACAAAGTATATCGGAATCTGATAGTTCTTGGCAACATTTAGTATTTTAGCACCAGCTTTTTCATAGCTTTTATGAGAAATAACAATATCGGCTTCATCAATATTTCTTGTTACTTCTGCATTTATATCAAGACGTTCAATTAATTTATCTATTAGTGAGCGACTAACTGCATATATATAAATTTTCTTATTTGGTTGAAAATCTTTCATATATTTATCTATGTCAAAATCATCATAAGATTGAGGAGTTGCATTAAATAACTTTGGTTTTTCTCTGGTTTCTACTGGCTGTAATGACGGGTGCACCTGTTCTTTTTTAACTACTTCAACAGAACAGGAAGTATAAGTTTCATCTACATTCCTAATTTCAGGTTGAATTGGCCAACCTCTAAGAATGAAATCAACAGCTTCAGTCGTATTTTTATAAACAGCAAGAGTATTTCTATCAACGATTTCAACGACCATGTCAAATGTTGGTTGTTTTTCTCTTTCTAGGATGGTTTTTTGACATGATCTTTTTCTTGCTTCATCATCGCCAAGAGTAACAGAGCTGATACCACCTACTAAATCTGATAAAAGAGGGTTTTTAATTAAATTTTCAAGGACATTACCATGTGCTGTTGCAACAAGCATAACTCCTCGTTCTGCGATGGTTCTTGCAGCTAATGCTTCAGCTTCTGTTCCTATTTCATCAACAACTATGACTTCGGGGGTATGGTTTTCAACTGCTTCAATCATAACATCTTTTTGTTTTTCAGGCGATTCCACCTGCATTCTTCTTGCTCTTCCAATTGCAGCATGCGGAACATCTCCATCACCTGCAATTTCATTTGACGTATCAATTACAATTACCCTTTTCCCTAATTCATCTGCAATTAATCTCGCTATTTCTCTCAACTTTGTAGTTTTTCCAACTCCGGGACGTCCCAAGAACAAAATACTTTTACCTGTAATGACTAAATCTCTTATACATGAAATAGTCCCGGTCACAACTCTACCTACCCTACATGTTAAGCCTATTACATGCCCCTTACGGTTTCTAATAGCACTTATACGGTGGAGTGTTCCGGGAATACCAGATCGGTTATCCGATGTAAAACTTTCAATTTTTTTCGTGACAGATTCAAGGTCTTCGAGCGTAACAATTTCCTCGCCAAGATACTCTATTTTTCCGTCAGAGTGTCTTATTTCAGGCGGTCGCCCATAGTCTAGGACAATTTCTGTCAAGTCATCAAGACATTTGTCCCTCAAGTTCAAGCCAACTTTTCGAGGTAAAACGGATATCATCTTTTCAAGGTCGCTGTAGAAATTTAACTTATCCATATCTCCCTTTCTATATAAGTGAACTGAATTACTCTCAATATATTCATGGCTTTTCATCTTATATTGCAATTCTCCCAAGTCAGTTAATATATCTTTTAGTGGACTGGATTAGACTCTTAATTTATTGACCTTGATACCCTTTACATTAATATTATAGCTTATTTTGTTTTAGTTGTCATGCATAACTGCTAAATATGTAGTAATATCTAAACATTTGTTAAAATTAAAATACAACCGCTGGTTTATTGTTATTTTAATTAAAAATTACCAACTTGAAATGAAATTAATTTATAAAAAGAATTATCTTATGTGAATACATTGATAACATCAAAGCATAATTTTAAAAAATAAAAAAGTGTTAAAATCTAAAATAAGTGGTAAATAATATTAAGTTAACATGAGGTTTAAACTAATGAAAAAAATAGTATTAGTTACAACATTAGCAATTTTTATTACGGTGCATTCTGCAAATGCACAGCAAGCTACTAATTTTAATATGAATACGTCAATAAATTCTCAAATTCAATTATCAGATGAAAGTAATAAATTTAATATTCTTAAAAATACTCAACCTCAACTTGCAGATTTAGGTTATAAATCACTCTCAATACCTTATTTATATAAATCAAACTATTCTGATACTCCATACTTAATTTGGGACGATAATATAAATAATTTTTATTTCATCTCCCCAAGAATACCTGTTGAGTCAATACTTAAATACAATAAAATAAATAATTACGTTCCCACGGCAAATATATTAAATCAAATGTGCCAAAATTGGGAAGCTATCGATAGCAAAAAACTTTTAGAAGCGACTATAATCTCATCTACAGTTAAAAAATATAAATCTGATCCTAATTTCAAAAAAATTGATAAACTAAGTAATATGACTTTATCAGATATTGCTTTATCTTCTGATAAATTTAAAGCACGTTATCTATATGAACAATCTTATAGAAATCAAGTTAACGAGGCATTATTAAAACTTCAAAACGAATATACAAAATCTAAAAACATTACAATTGCAAATACAATAAATAATTTAAGAACAAAAAGTATTGCTTTAGAAACACTTAAAGCTACTCCTATCATTCAAAATATACAGCAATTTACATCGCCTCAAAACATAACAAATACTGCGCCTATAAATAATTATTCTCAAAATATTAATCAAGGTTTAAATAATTTTATTCAGCAATCTACAATTCCACAAGCAACAACTGGAATAATGAATAATTTAATACCGCAGTCCTATGATACACAAACTCAAACACAAGTTACTGAGCCTAACGTATTTCAACAATCGTTAGATATGCTAAACACTATTAATAATGTAAAACAGCAAATTAAGAGTCAAGTAGGCGTTAATGGAGCAGTTATAGTTCCTAAAGCTGATAAATTAGATAAAGTTATGAATATTTTGAATATGTTTAATCAAAATACAACTAATAACAGCATGTATTTACCTAACAATCCCTATATGTATAACAATACAAATGGAATAATCAATAGGTAACAGCATATTTACTTATGATACATAATCAAATAAATATCGCCGGGTTTAAGATTAGCAATAAGTCTGCTATTGTCTGGAAATAAAGACATGGAATTAGCACTTACTAGAGGGTAGGTTGTGAAATAGTTATTTATTAAGTCTTTACCTAATTCCAGTTCAACATTTTGGCTCTTCTTAAAATCGCTATTAGCAATCACTAATAGTTTTTCCTGGCCATATTCTCTTATATAAGCAATTACTTGATCTGAATTATTATTTAATGGAGTAATTTGTTTAAAACTACCCTTAATTATTAAATTTTCATGTTGTACTCTAAAGGCAAGAGCCTTCTTTATTTCTTGTTGAAGCTCGGGATTTGCCCCATGGGGTTTATCAGATAAATTAAATATATCCAATTTTGCATTATGAACAAAATAAGTATTGCAATCGGTACGGCTAGAATCAGCAGCTTTATTTGCATAAGGATATAAATAGTTATCACCTGTTTCAAATCCTGAAATGAAATATGGATTAATTTCGGGTAAGGTTGAATTGAATATAATTATTTGTTTTGAAAGTTTTACGCCAAGTGTATAGATGGGGCTTTCTTCATCATGTGTCGCAAATGAACCGATAGCTGCTTTCTTTGTTTTAAAAGAATTCAACATTTTTTTATTATAACTAATTTGGTTAAAGAACTCTGAGGCCGTTTTCCATTCATCCACTTTAAAATAACTGCCATAATAAGCATCAAAACCGGAGCTTAATAACTTTTCAGGAGGCGTAGAATGTAATTCGGGTGAAATATCACCTAACCAAGAATCAGAACTTTCTGCAAGAAATCCAAACTGTGGATCTTTTTGTCTTGCGTAAGATATAATTTCACTCCAGAATGCAGGTGGCTTTAATGCTGCAACATCAGCTCTTATTCCATCAATTCCAAGTTTTAGACACATATCAACAAAATCTTTATGAAGTTTAATTAGATCATAATTAAGTTTTTTAGTACTTTCATCAGAATAAACTTTGAATAATCGGACATCTTTCCAATCTAAAGGAATTAGAGGGTTATTATTTTTATCTTTTAAAAAGAGTTGCGGCTGTTGTGAAAAAAGCTCAATATTTGCACAGCTTGGTAAATCAAGCATTACTTTGATATTTCTTTTATGACATTCTTTTACAAATAATTTTGCTTCTTCTTCAACACTCATCGGATTAGTTTTATCATCTAATGAAGGTTCGATTTCATTAAAACTAACAGGCGAATAAACTGAACCTGCTGTACCTAATGCTTGTGTCTTTCCTAATTTATTAATAGGAAGCATGTGTATTGTATTAATATTTAAACTTTTTAATTCGTCTAATCGCTTAATGGCGTTTAAAAAATTACCTGTGACTTCACCTTTTTCAGGTTCTATTAACCTGTCTCCATTTTTATCACTAGCATTAAAAGTTCTTATGATTAATGCGTATATAACAGCTTTTCTATTTGATAGCATGGAAGAAAGATTATTTTTATATATTTCCGCCGAAGAAACATTTTGAGAAAACATCGAAAAACCTAGTAATATTGAACTTATACAAGCTATTGAGCAAGCATTTTTTACTTTCATCTGATAGATTCCTCTTAATAAAACTTCACATAGTATATACTATCACGCAATTTTTATATACTGAATGTTTTTATATATATAAGCAGTATATATTTAGTTTGAAGGAGATAAGTATTATGGCAATAAATAACGTTTCAGGATCATTTGATGCTCTTCAAAAGTTATATTATCAAAAATACGGCACTCAAGCTAATGCAGACGAATTAACAAACTATGCTAAAATGCAAAATGAAAATATATTTGGTGTTTGGGATAAATTAGCTGGTGGCGACGGAGTTAATGGAAATGTAATATCCTCAGACAGATATTATGCTAATAACAATGATTTATTATTTCAAGCAAAAGACGGCAAAATAGCTAACTTCGATATGAAAAACGGAACAGTTAATCAAGCTACAAATACAGATTTAGCAAAAAAATTAGATATGCTCGACGATAATGTATATAATTACTCAATGACTCCAGACGTTGTTGCAAAAAGCAATATCGTTATGGGTAGAGATACTATGGATGTATTCGAAGCAGATAACAAAAAAACACCGGGAATTGAAACTCAAGACTACAACACAAATATAATTACAGTTTCTTCAGAAGACACTTCAAAATTACTTAAAGATTCTGCTAAAAATGCAGGTTTTAAAACTGTAACTGAATTTGTGAATGCACAACAGACCAATAAAGATTTATCTAATCAATATAAAGCTTCTGTTTCAGATTATTTAGTTAATACATTTGGCGGAAATAAAGAAGCGGTTCTTAGAAATTTAGCAGACGTTCAACAACTACCTACAAGCCAAACAATGATAGATAACATTTATGGGCAAGTTATTGACAAAGTCAGCTCAGGAATTACAAATACCTATAAAGATAAAAGTACTTCAAACAATGATATTAACTTCTTTAAAGCTGATTACTATCCGACTGCTATACACTTCGGCGACTTAAAAACAGCTATTGGCAACGCAATAGGCCTAGAACAACAAGCAGCAGGAAGAAAAGACCCAATAGGATTTGAAACTAAAGATTCATTCTATAATTTTGTCGAAGACAAAAACAATGACAAGAAATTCAATAATGCAAATGAATTTGTTGGTGCAAATGGCGGCTGGGCTGATCTTTTAAAATATGATACTGATAAAAGCGGAACAATCAAAGGAAACGAATTAGATAAATTAAAAGTATTAGTAACTGACAAAAACACAGGCGCATCAAAAACTCTTTCGGCAAAAGATGCAGGAATCAATGAATTAAACTTAGCTTCATACCAAGCTATAAATCAAACAAAAAAAGATGGAAACTTCTTAGCAGGTTTATTTGATATGATTTTCAAAGGCAACCATGTTCAAGGTCAACAAACTTACGATAATGAAGAATACTTAAAAAATATGTTTTCAAACGCATACGGAATTGACATAGCAGCTTAATATATTTCATATAAACAACTCAAAAACTTATTGGCGGGGAATATCCTCGCCATTTTTATTTTTTAAAACTAAATTTAAAGCATTAAAAATATTTTCAATGGAAGAAGAAACATCAGTTTTACATGTTATGTTGTCTTTAACCATTTTAGCAAAAGAAGCTTTAGAAAATTCGCCATAACCTTTTATTTTCCACAATGAATTTAAAACATTTACCATACATGCTTCGCTTCTTAATTCATTAATTTCAACATTATTATTAACAATCGAAAAACTATTATTAATTGATTTTAAAATCAACTGATATGTCAAGATATCTTCAAATTCACCTTCATTGATAATATATACGCTATCTATTTCTCTTTTGATTTTTATAATTTCTTTTCCAATTGATTCAGCATCAAAATCAAATAATATAAAAATAGGAATACATAACTTATCTTTATAATCTTTATACATTTTTAAAACTTGGTTCTTACCACCCGCAGAAACTAAATATATGCCATTTTTTGCAAAATCAAAGCCATGTACACAAGAAAACATAGGAAGAAGTTTTTCTTCCGTAATTCCTTCAACAATAAGAAATATTTCGGGGGAAACAGGAAAATTTAAACTTTTTCGTAATTCTAGCGAATAACAATAAACCTCATTAAAATTTTGATTTAGTAAAAGATATTTCCAGATATAAAAAGCTCTTTTAACCCATAGCGACGTTTTGGTAAGCAAATCAGCTTTATCAAAATAGTCAAATAAACTCTCAAAATTAATACTAAAAGTATTTGAATAGGAAATATAAATATTGTCATATCCAGAAAGTTCTGGATGTTTTTTAATTTTGGTTTTATAGCCTGCACTTGAAAACAGCTCATTTATTTCATAGACAGACAAGTTTTCAATATTAGAAAGTTTATCTAAAGTAATTCCAGGCTGTTGATTAAAGAAGAAATTTTCAGAATTAATTATTTCTTCAATAAGTTTAGTGGAAGAAAAAAACTTTGTATTTTCAAAAGAAAGATAATTAATTAATTTATTATCAAATTTATTTTCAAATGTAGAATTTAATTCCTTAATAGAAGCATTAAATATTTCGGTAGCAATACATTCAAGTGAATATAAATCTAAGGACTTGATTGTATTTGAATTAAAACGAGGAATTACACAATTTTTTAGTATTACTTCTCTATAAATTTTTAATTTATTTAAAAAAGGATCTCTAAACCTAAGAAGTTTATCAGAATATTTAATCAAATTCTCAACACTTAAAGGCTTAATTGTAATGAATTCCTGATTAATCTCAGATAAACATGAATTAATAGTTATAGTTTTGCCTTTTTTAGTGAAAGGATGAGAAATTGCTATACTCCTTTAAAGATTAATTTATTTATAACATTTTAATAGATTTAGTTAAGATTTGCAAAGTTTTTTAAATTTTAAAGAATTTTAGGAAATTTTTACGTCTCAAATGATTTTATTAATGTACGAAAAATAATCGAAGATAATACACTTAATTTCTCTATTGTTATTCGATTTTATGTATGTTAATTTATTAGCTCATTAGCATTGCTATTTTCTCTAAATATAGTAGAATGTAATCAATTGTTAATGTAGTACGCAGATAACATAAGGTTAAATATGAAAGTCAACTTTAAATCGTCCTTTGGTTAGCGTTAGTATCGTAGTTTGGAAGATAGGAAGAAAAAAATTGAACACACAAGTAAAAGAATTAGAAATTAAAGAAGAAATGACAGCTAATTACCTTGGAAGACACATTTTAGTAGAATTTTTTGGTTGCTGTCCAAATGTATTAAACAACACAGCTATGATTGAAGAAATGATGGTTGGAGCTGCTAAAAAATGCGGAGCAACTGTTGTAACACAAAATTTTCACACATTCAGCCCATACGGAGTTAGCGGTGTAGTAATTATCGCTGAATCTCATTTAACAATCCACACTTGGCCGGAAATGGGTTATGCGGCAGTAGATTTATTTACTTGTGGCGAAACTTGCGATCCTTGGATTGCTTATGAAGTTATGAAAGAAGGATTATGCGCAGGAAATGCATCATATTCTGAACTCAAAAGAGGAATGATGAGCCCTTCTAATGAAGTTATGAATACACCATTTGAAGTTAAAACTCAAATTTAATAATATAAAATAATTTTAAAAAGAAGATTTCATTGTGAAATCTTCTTTTTTGTATTCGATAATAGAAGTTTAGTAAATAATTACTTATAGATAAACGATATTAGATGATTTAGTACATTTAATTATCTTTGTTTCAGAATTAAATGTATCAACAATTAAAAAACCATTTTCATCAACATCAATAGCTTTACCGTTTTGTGTTATTAAATTTTCACTGAACAAAAATTCTTTCCCTAAAGTAAAGGAATTTTTTTTCCATAAATATATCAAACTTTGCGGACTGTTATGATAAAGATTAATATAATTCTCAAAATTCTCAATTAACTCTGCAACGACTTCATTAATTGAAATATCTTTATCCAAGATTTCAGCTAAAGAAATGGGACTAAAAAGGGGATTGTTCAAATTTACAACTTTATGATTTAAATTTAAGCCTATTCCTGTAATCACAGACGAAATCGAACCATTTGTTCTAACTTCTGTCAAGATTCCACCAAGTTTTTTAAAGTCAAAAACAATATCATTTACCCATTTTAGCTGAACATTAATGCCATATAATGATTTTAATGCTGAAACAACAGCCATGCCAGCCACAAATGTTAATAAATGAGTATATTGAGTAGATTTAGTTACAGAAATGATACTTATATATAGATTTCCTTTGGGAGAAATCCAGCTATTTTGCCCCTGACCTTTTCCGTTTGATTGAGATTTTGCAAGAATAATATCACCCGAAGAGGCGTTGCCTGCCTCTATAAGCCTAAAGGCCTCAAGATTTGTAGAGTCAATTTCATCGTATAAATGAATTTTTTTCCCTATAAACTTTGCGTTTGTTTTCAGCTTAATTTCATCAATACTTAACATAAACCGAGCATTTCAGCTAATTCAGCATTATAAGTAAATTCATCGTTAAATTTACTTTCAAAACCTTTTTTTAAGAAACATGGCAAGTTTTTATAATAGTCAATATTCGGATTAATTTCTGTAAGAGAAGTTATTGTGTTTTTATCGTAATAATCTTCAAAAATTGCTTTATGCAATAAATCATCAATATCAATCAAAATAGAGCCATGCTGCAAAATATAGTTATTTTTTCGATACTGTGCACTACCTATAATTTTTTTACCGTTGTAATTCAAGTCAGAACCTGTTGACAAAGCCATACAAAAGCCCTTATCAACGCTTACTTTTTTATACTCAGGAAATGATAATTTTATACCTAATAAATCTAAACCTACAATTAATGCTTCTGAAATTTCTTTATAAGAACTAATAACAGTAGAGCCTTTTTCTAAAAAATCAGCTTTACATACAAAACTGTAAGTTATTTCTAAATGATGTAAAACTGCTCGACCACCAGTAATTCTTCGTAGGACATCAATATTATTATTTTGACAATATTCGACACCAACGCTATCTAAGGGTTGATTTCGTCCAAGAGTTAAAGTAGGTTTGTCCCATCCGTAAAGCCTTAAAATTGGAGCAGATTCACTTTCGATAGAATAATCTAAAATATTTGCATCAATTTCCATATTTTTTTTGCCATCTAATATTTGATAAGGCAAAAGATTATACATGATTAATGTTTATCCTCATGATGAAACGGATATGGCGCAGGAGGCTGAGAATAAGAAGATTTATACTTAAAAGAAAAATGGAAAGGATAAGAATTTTTTTCCAAAGTATATTTTACTAAATATAAATCTTCTAGTGCTTTAGCAAATTTTTCACCAAGCTCTTCAGAAAAATGTTCGCCGCAAACCATGCAATTAACAGTTTCTTTATCTCTTAATCTTAATACATTTAAATTGAACTCATTTCCACATTTACATTTTAATGTAATTCTCGGGAAATCTTTTTCATTAGCTTTAATATTAGTCATAAATACACCTTATCTTATTTTTCAGGTTTTTATTATAATAATTTAATGATACTCCAATAATAGAAAGATATAAATATATGAAAAAGTCATGTTTTATCGAATGTTATTCAGGTGCTGCCGGAGATATGCTTATAGCTGGTTTTTTAGGTGCATTAAATGACAAGGATTATTTTATAAATGAATTAAGTAAACTTTCAATAAAAAATGAATTTGAAATTGAAATCAAGCCAACCGTAAAAAAAGGGATTGCATCAACTAATTTTAACGTAATTATCAAAGAACATGATCATTGTCATTCTCATGAGCATAAACATCATCACCATAGAGGTTTAAATGAAATAACTGAAATAATTAATAATTCAGATATTTCTACTGAAGCCAAAGAATTAGCTATAAAAATATTTATTAATCTTGGAGAAGCAGAAGCAAAAGTACATGGCACTACCTTAGATAAAGTTCATTTTCACGAAGTAGGAGCAATTGACTCAATTGTAGATATAGTAGGCTTTGCAATTCTATTTACAAAATTAAAAATTGAAGAAGTGACAGTCTCTAATATAAATGTCGGAAGTGGTTTGATAAAGTGCGAACATGGTTTTATTCCTGTTCCTGCACCAGCAACGCTAGAGCTTATAAAACTATTTAAAATGCCTGTATCTTCAATAGTTAATATTAAAGGTGAAACGCTAACACCAACAGGTGCCGCAATTTTGGGAACTATCGCAACTGCATTTAATAACATTCCAAATTATGATGAAATTCAGACAATATCTTATGGTGCAGGAACTAAGGATTTTGAGGAAATTTCTAATACTCTAAGAGTTACGGTCGGAGTAGAAAAAAAAAACACTTAATTAATTCAGTATTTGTTATTGAAACAAATTTAGACGATATTTCTTCTGAAATTATTCCTTATGTGATAGAAAAATTAATGGAGAGTGGTGCGCTCGATGCGTTTATCACTCCTATTATTATGAAAAAAGGAAGACCTGCAAACAAATTAACTGTTTTATCCTATGAAAATACCTGCTCAATCTTAGAAGATATAATATTTAATGAAACAAAAACTCTTGGTCTAAGAAAATATAAAACTGATCGAATAATTCAAAATAGAAAAACAGAAATAATAAATATACCAGATCTTGGCGAAGTACGAATTAAATATAACCTCAATAAAAATGGAGAAATATTGTCTGCTAAACCAGAATATGAAGATTGCAAAAAATTAGCAGTTGAAACAAATCAACCCCTAATTAATATCATGACTAAAATCTCAAAAGTTATACAGAAAACATAACATAAACTACGTTAAGTTTGTTGTATATCCATAAAGATAATCATACTTTTTACTTTGGGAGATAAACGCTCATTACGTTATTGTAATTGAGCGTTTATGCAAAGTACTTGAATGAAGACTCAATATTTTTATCTACAACCTTTTTGGCTGATTCCAATTCAGTTTCAATCATTTTATGTTGAGCTTCAATTTGCTTTTGTTGTAGCTCTAATTGTTTATTCAATTCAAAAACTTGTTTCTGAATATTATCATCATTCATAAAATTCTGTGCTTGAGCACTCAAATTCATCTCTTTTTGACAAATTCTTTGCATTTGAAACTCTAAAGTACTCTTTTGATCCGTTAACAATAGTACACGGGCCTGACCTGCTACTAAACCCATAATTAGTTCCCCCTAAGACTCCCACGTCTTTAAAAACTATATTCCCCAAGATAATAATTATAATTTTTTATATATATTGATAAATACCCCAATCCCCTAGACTTCTTTAAGTCATTTCAGATAATATTGTTTGGATTAATTCCTCCTTTCATCAAAAGATCCAAACAAATTGTCATACCCCTTATCTCCTAAATATCCCCTAAATCCCAAATTCTTTAAATTTCTATAAAAAGTTAACCAAATAAATGTCCATACCCCTAAACTTCCTTTTGTAAACCATCCCCTAATTTTTTATAACATATTAAATATTTTTATAAAAAAATGTTTCAAACAAATGGTCATACCCCAGAACCTGCCTTTTATCCCTCCTAACTCTTAAAATAATCTAAATTTAAATATCATTATAATTTTCTAATTCACTAAGGCTTTATTTTCTCTATCCTTCTTGTTTCTGATTTATACCTTACATATATATAAACAATATATCGGATTAAAAATTGCTAAACATGTATATAATCTCTCCATGTATTGTAATATTTCTTAATATTTGCAAAAAACAATAATTCAACTTAAAATGTTGTTGTAGCTAACTTTTGGGGATTTTTGAATATGACTGCAAAGAAAATACTAAGTACATTAATATTACTTACGGCACTAACAACAGCCTCTCAATCCTATGCGGGTGATAATACATATATACAAAATATGTACAGCAAACCCTTAAATCTTATTGAAAGTAGCATACAGACTCAAAGAATCCCAGCAGGTACTCTAATAAATTTAAGACTTGAAACTCCTATAAATTCCTTAACATCACGCTCTGGCAGCGAATTCAACGCAACAGTTATAGAAAATGTAAAAATTGGAAAAAAAGTTGTATTACCTATTGGGTCGCTAGTAAGAGGAATTGTCTGTGTATCGAAAAAAAATACATTTGTATCTCAACCTGGTTATTTAAGTTTAACTTTTGATCATGTAGTTACACCATTAGGTAAACAACTACCAATAGTTGTAAGAACAAACAATTTAAATGCAAATAAAGACGATATTATCAAAGGTGAAGGCGGCTATTTCAGAGCAGTAAATAATCATTTTGAAAAGAGCATTGATATCCTTGATAATACAACCGTGTGGGGGTATAAAAAAGGGAAATCATTTGCTAAAGGGATACCTGCTATAATAACTACTCCTATATGTGCTTTAGGTGGTTCTGTATATGGAAGTTCTTATTTTGCATACAACACGTTTATGTCTTTCTTTAGAAAAGGTGACAATGTAATATTGAATCCAGGTCAAAACATTCAAATAATCTCAAAAGAAGATATAGATTTAGTATTAAATTAGGTATTAAAAGTGATTGTAGAAATTTTATGTATCGGAGAAGAATTACTCTCTGGTAAAACAATTAATTCAAATTCAGCCTATCTTTCTGAAAAAATGGAAAATATAGGACATGAAGTTTTATATCATTCTGTAGTTGGTGATAATCCGAAGCGTATATTTGAATGTTTGGATATAGCTTTAGAAAGAGCTGATATAATTCTCATAACAGGTGGTCTAGGTCCTACTGATGATGATTTGACAATAGAAACATTGGCTGAATATTTAGGACTTACGTTAATTTTTCATCAATCTATCTTAGATAAAATTGAATTAATATATAAAAATACAGGTAGAACTGCAACAGAAATGTGCAAAAAACAAGCCTTAATCCCACAAAATGCTACAATTATATCTAATAATATCGGTACAGCAGCAGGTGTTTTATTAGAGTTTAAAGAAAATAAAAGACTGAATAAAAAATATAATTCCACAAAAATTATTGCGGCTTATCCAGGAGTTCCATATGAAATGAAGGATATGTGGGAAACTCAATCGGAGCAGTTCTTTAAAAATAAAGCTACTAACATAACAATAGTCAAAGACTTAAAGTTTATAGGTATTCCGGAAGCAAAACTAGCTGAAAAAGTCAAAGATATACTTCAACAAGAAAATCCGACTGTAGCTCCTTATGTTTCAGCAGGAGAAGTAACGTTAAGGATAAAATCTAAAGCTATTTATGAGAGTGAAGCTCAATTATTATTAAATCAAACAGAAGAAAAAATATTAAATAAAGCAAATGAATTTTATTATGGATTTAATGATAATTCTTTAGAAGAAATTATTGGAAACCTGTTAAGTAAAAATAATTTAACTTTATCAATTGCAGAGTCTTGTACAGGCGGATTATTAAGTTCTAAACTTACTGATGTAAGCGGTAGTTCGAAATATATTTTTTTAAATTTAGTAAGCTATTCAAATGAAGCAAAAAAACAAATGCTTGGAGTAAAAAATGAAACACTTGAAAAATATGGAGCGGTCAGCAAAGAAACAGTAACTGAAATGGCTCAAGGTATAAGAAAACTTGCCAATACTGATATAGGAGTTGCAATTAGCGGTATAGCAGGCCCTACTGGTGGCACAGAAAATAAACAGGTAGGTCTTATTTATTTAGCTATAGAGATTAATAACAAAATTGAAACCTATGAAATCAAGATTTCCAATAAATTTAATCGAATTCAAATAAAAGAAAGAGCCGCAAAACAAGCCTTGAATTTCTTGAGAAAATCAATTTTAAATTATTTAGGTTAAATCTATATTTTGCCCCCTTTTATTTATTTAATCAATAAGTTAATATGAATAAAGATAATAAAGTTGAGGCTTTAATGAACAAATTGAATCCATTTAGCAACATTAAAAAAGTAAAAGCTAATATTACTATGAGCATGCTTGCTGTGTCAGTAGTAGTTGCTTGTGTTGTGGGAACTGTATGTATTCTGAAAAGCAATGAAATCATAATTAGAGAGTCAAAAAAATTAATTGTAATAAATGCACAAAATGAATCAGGTAAAATTTATAAAGACTTTTTAAAAGTTGAAAAATCAGTAGATAATCTTTCAAATGTAGTAACAGGCTCTATTGAATCTAAAAATCTTACTAATTCTTCCTATATGAAAAATTACGATAAATTACTCGTTGTAATTACTCAAGAATTTGCTAAAAATACTGATTGGAACATGAGCTCATATATTTATTTTGTTCCAGATGTTACTAAAGGAATATACGGAGCTTGGGTTGTTTATGATCCTAAAACTGATAGTTTTAAAAATATACCTGATATTGCGATGAAAAATGAATTTAAAGCAAGTAATAAAAATTTTGTTTGGTATTACAATGCAATCAATGCTAAGAAAGGTGTATGGACAAACCTTTATCTTGATAATGATTTAAAAACACCAATGATTTCCTATTCAAAACCTATAAAAATAAAGAATAAAATATCAGCTGTTATTGGAATGGATATATCTGTTGAAAATTTAAACAGAATGGTTAAAAATATCAAACTTTACAAAGAAAATGAGTGTTTACTAATTGATAATAATTATAATATTATTGCAAACAATGAAAATTACACAAATAAAGACAACTTGAAAGAAATAGAAAATGGCAAATATAAATATTTAATAGAACAATCTAAAAATAAAAAGACGGGGTTAGCTACATATAAAGATGATGGCGTAGAAAAATTTGCATCCTATTCAACTTTACCTAATGGTTATAAATTATTCTTATCAGTACCTGTTTCCGAAGTATTAAAAGCAATGATTGAATTAAGAATATTGCTTATTTTAATAATTATCCTAGTAATTATTATAGTTGATGTTTTCGCCATTGGATTTGTTAATAGTTTATTAGAAACAGACGAAGATTAAATTTTTTCAATAAAGACTTATATAAAATAAAAAGCATCCTGAAATTATTGAATAAATACAGGATGCTTTTTATTTTGCTACTAAATATTTAGTTCTTTACATGCTAAATATTTAAAAATTTTTGCCCTTTAAATTTCTCTGCCAATCCACACTCTGAAAGAATAAATAATTTTTGATAATTATAAAGACCGCTATAAGTCTCTTTAACCAGAACATTTCCTGAGTAGGGGTCAGTTCCTATTACCAATAATTTCCTCTCAAATTTCCCACCTGAATCTAAATTCACTTCATAATTACTACTCTGCAGATACTTTTGTTGAGCCTTTGATAACTTAAGTGGGTTGGTGCATCTCCTGGTATTTTGCATTGCGCTACCCTTTCTTTAATTTATCCTTAAATATTCTATTTTTATCACACTAAAACTAAACTCACATTTTAATACTACACTATCCTTCCTGTTGCTTAAAAAATTAGTTTCTAAAAAATTAACACTTCTGTAAACAAAACGATACAAAAGTGTTAACTTTCTGTAATATTAAAACTCTAGCAAAATTTACATGATAAAGTTAAGGATTGATTATTTACTGGGGAAATAATCGCAAATCCTTTTTTCTTGCTTACTAAATTTAATGTTACGAAATAAATTAAGTAACTTTCCTTTAGTTTGTGAATCACTAAGTTTTTTTCTCAGGCATGCTCTCTGAATAATTAATCTATTGTACATCTTGGATGATTCTTCTGAAGAATCGACCTTACTTTTTAATAAATTAATTTGATATGTCAGATGCTTAATTGAGGCTTTAATTTCTTCTGTTGTTTTTTTGCTCATAAACAGACGTAATAACCCCTTAAACGTTAATAGTACAACCAGAATTTTTGAGAATTGAATCTAACCTATGTTAAAATATTTATAGTATATTAAAATAATAGAATAGCAAGCAGCTTATTTGTTCCCCTAAATGGGCGATAGAATAGAAATTTACACTAAAAAAATTAATTTTTACATGTAAATCGTTTATTATATCTAAATAGACAATATAATTCAAAGAAAGTGATGATGAATTGAAAATTTTAATTATACGATTAAGTGCAATAGGCGATGTAGTCCACTCCTTGCCCATACTTCATTCATTAAGACGCAAATTTGCTGATGCACAGATAGATTGGATAGTTGAAGATAAATCATGTGACTTACTTGTCAACAATCCATTGATTGATAACGTAATTATTGTGCCAAAGAGCCAATGGAAAAAACGTGGTTATTCATTAAAAAACATTTCAGAATACTTTGATGTAATAAAAAGAATTAGACACGAAAAATATGACATTGCCATAGATTTACAAGAACTTTATAAAAGTGCCTCTCTTGCTTTTTTTAGCGGTGCAAAAAGAAGAATTGGACACAAAGGAACAAGAGAGTTTGCAGATTGGTTTGTAAACGAAAAACTTCCATATCTTGATACATTTGATCCAAATAAAAAAATTATAGAAAGATATTTAGAACCTGCTGCATATTTAGGCGCTCCTATCGATGAAGTAAAATTTTCACTACCGCCTATAGATGAGGAAACAGTAAAGTATGTCGATACTTTGCTTGCTAATATTGATAAATCTAAACCATTAACAATAATTTCACCTGCAACAATTTGGGAAACAAAACATTGGATTGAAGACCATTGGGCTGAATTTATCAACCTTGCTGATGAAAAAACAAATATAATTTTTTCTGGAATCGAAAAAGATAATGAATTAATCAATAGAATTATCAGCAAAACAAATAGAAGAAACTATTTATCAATTGCTGGTAAAACTGATCTTTTCCAATTAATGGAAGTATTTAATCGAACAGATATCTTACTTTCACCTGATACAGGGCCAGCTCATATTGCTAATGCTACTGATAAACCCGAAATAATTATGATTTTTGGTTCAACAAGCTTTAAGAGAAGTTGTCCACATGGTAATAAACATGTTTCATTATCTGCTGAAATAGATTGTCAGCCATGTTTCAAAAGACGCTGTCCGAGGAATGATAATAATATGAAATGTATGCATGACATAACTCCGCAGAAAGTTTTTGATATTTTTAATCAAAAGATTACAAATATTGATATTAATGTTATATAATAAGTTGATGAGATAGCTGAAAGGTTCATAAAAAATAATGAGCTTTGAATGGTATAAAAATTTAATAACTTCTTTTAAAGACTACAACAGCAAAATAGACAAGATTGAAAGTAGTATGCTAGGTGAACGTGTTAAGTTTAAAGAACTTTACGAGCGTAATCTTCAGCTTGAGCAACAGATTGCAGAACGTACTGATGAGCTTAATCAGGCGAACAGAGGTTTAATTTCATTAAATCACATTTGGGAAACAATGAACTCCTCAGAGCCTTTATCTGGCGTTTTAACAAATGTAACTCAAGGCTTAGCTGAAGGTCTTAATTATTTAAGTTGTTTTATTTTTCAATTAACTGTTGATAACAATAAAGAGATAATAAAAGTAAGAATTGTCAGCAAAAACAGCTTTTTAACTAAAATTGAAGATATTCTTTGTGAAAAGATTGAAGCTTTTGAAATACCCTTTTCAACTAGCGACAATATAATTGTTCAATCAATAAAAACTAAAACAGCAAAAAACACAAAATCCTTTAGACATATTTTATACGGTTGCACTCCATATATTAAAAGTGAAACCCTTGAAGCACTTGATAATTTAATAGGAAATAGAAATATCTGTGTACTTCCGTTATATCAAAATAACAAGCCTTTTGGTTGCTTAATGGCTATTTCAATTAGAGCTGAAATTAGTAATATTGAAAAAAACTTTTTAAAGTTATTTGCTGATCAAACTGAGCTTGCGGTTACAATTGCAGGATTATTTGAGCAAATTAGAGATCAAGCAGTTACTGACCCACTAACAAAATTATTCAACAGAAGACATTTTGACCAATGCTTAGCCTCTGAGGCAGATAGATCGGTAAGGTTAAAACAACCATTTTCAATTATTACGTTAGACTTGGACCACCTGAAATTTATAAATGATACCTATGGACATAATGCAGGCGATGCTGCAATTAAAATGATCGGGCTTGTCTTATATGAAAACGCACGATCAATTGACGTACCTGCCAGATGCGGTGGTGAAGAATTCGCTGTAATCTTACCCGGTGTTGATTTAGATGGAGCTTTAATTGCGGCTGAAAGACTTAGAGTGGCTATTGAAACTTCAGCAGTAGAAGGAGTCGGAAGAATTACAGCAAGTATAGGCGTAGGAACATTCTTCAGACATACAGATTCAATTGGTGAATTATTAGAACTTGTTGATCAGGCGATGTATAGAGCAAAAAGAAATGGACGTAATCAAGTACAAATAGCTTTAGCAAATTCAGAAATGGATTGGCGCCAGATTATGCTGGATACGTTTATGGATATGCTTGCAAAACAACACGTTAATCTTTCTCAACCTGTAGTAAAAGAAATAACAAAACGTCTTAAATCTGAAGATACCAAAGAGAAAAGCTTAATTGACTGTTTATCATATATAGTTGATAACATTAATCATGTTTTTAGCCCTATGTATCAACTAAAAAATGGTGAAAAACTTTACATTATTGATAAAATTTGTAAAAAATTAGAAATGATTGATTCAGAAATTGAAAAAATCAAAATAGCTTCTTTATTGCATGATTTAGGAAATCTTATTATTCCAGAAAATCTACTTTTAAAACCTGGTCCTATTTCATCTGACGAGAAAAAATTTATTCTTAATCATCCTATAATCACTGCAAAAGAAATATTAAAACCTTTAAATTCAGCTAATCATATTGTTTCAATGCTTGAATATCATCACGAACATTGGAGCGGAGCAGGCTATCCGGGCAATTTAGCAGGTGAAAATATTCCTGTCGGGTCAAGAATTTTATTTATATTGGATGCATACTTTGCCATGGTTAGTAATAGGCCGCATAGAAAAGCATTAACCAATAATGAAGCACTGCAAATACTTAAAGAAGGCGCTAACAATGAATGGGATGGAAAGATAATTGATCTCTTTATTAATGTATTAGCAGAGATGAAAGAAGTTTCTTAAAACTCATCATAAATATCAATATTAAACTCTTAATAATTATTTTATAAAAATGCCAAAAAATTTGGCATTTTTTACTCTTTATGATACTTAATAGAAATAAGATTATAATATTGAACAGGATCTAATGAATAAAATAATGGTGTCTAATATAATTGATCACCTATGGAAATGGGTTACCACTTATAAAGGACGAGATGTTATCAAAGACTGTACCGGTCTTATAAACGCAAAGTTCGACTGCTATCTGGAGAGTACAGCATCAAATCCACTATCTTTTACTGTATTTGAATTATCAGAAAAAGGTGAAGTAATAATAGATGATGTAACAAGAATATCTGAAAGTGAAGCAGCATTTTATTTATTCGTAAATTCTAAAACAGGCTGGATATTGGCAATTAAAAATAATCTTGAAAATCAAAAAAAACTCGTAACGGGTGAGGCTATACAAAATATAAAGGTAAGGATTGTACCAAAATGATGACAATTGAAAAAGCTACAACTACAAAACTAAGAAACATTGCTATTATTGCTCACGTTGACCATGGTAAAACTACACTAGTTGACAGTATGCTTAAACAAAGCGGCATTTTCAGAGATAATGAACAAGTTCAAGAAAGAGTTTTAGACTCAAACGACCTAGAAAGAGAACGCGGAATAACAATTTTATCCAAAAATATATCTATAGAATATGGAGATTATACAGTCAATGTTGTTGATACACCGGGACACGCTGATTTCGGTGGTGAAGTTGAACGTGTATTAGGTATGGTTGATGGAGCATTACTTGTTGTTGATGCTACAGAAGGCCCTATGCCACAAACAAGATTCGTACTTTCAAAAGCTTTAGAATTAGGAATTAAAATTGTAGTAGTTCTTAATAAAATTGACAGACCTAGCGCTGATGCTGATAAAGCATTAGATAAAGTATTCGACCTTTTTGTTGAATTAACAGATAATCCTGAATTAATTGACTTCCCTGTTGTGTATGCAAGCGGTATTGGCGGATTTGCAAAACACAATTTAGAAGATGATAATGATGATTTAAAACCATTATTTGAAACTATTATTGATAAAATCAAACCACCTGTTGGCGATGTAGAAGAAACACTACAATTCCACGTTACAACACTAGATTATAGTGAATACATCGGTAGAATTGCTATCGGAAGAATTAGAAACGGTTCTGTAAAAAATAACGAACAAGTTTGCCTTATCAGACGTGACGGTTCACAAGCCAGAGGAAGAATCTCAAAATTAATCGGATACAAAGGACTAAAAACAATTGACCTTGACGAAGCTTTTGCTGGAGATATAGTTGGTATAGCAGGATTCCCTGAAGTTCAGATCGGTGAAACAATTACTTCAACAGATAATCCTAAAGCATTACCTTTAATTGACGTTGATGAACCTACATTAATGATGAATTTCTCTGTAAATGACAGTCCATTCGCAGGACAAGAAGGAAAATTCGTTACTTCAAGGCAATTAAGAAAAAGACTTTACCAAGAACTTGAAAAAAACGTAAGTTTAAGAGTTGAAGATACAGATAATACCGATTTATTCAAAGTAAGTGGCAGAGGTGAATTACACTTAAGTATTCTTATCGAAACAATGAGAAGAGAAGGCTATGAGTTCGCCGTCAGCAAACCTGAAGTTATTTTCAAGGAAGAAGACGGAATAAGAATGGAACCTTATGAAAGCTTAATGCTAGACGTTCCTGATGAATTCGCCGGAAGTTGTATTGAAAAACTTGGTGTAAGAAAATCTGAAATGCAAGATATGTCCTCAAACGGAATAAGAACTCAAATGAACTTTAATATCCCTGCTAGAGGTCTTATTGGTTTCAGAGGTGAGTTTATCCGTATGACTAAAGGTGAAGGTATTATGTACCATTCCTTTAAAGAATACAGACCTTACTCAGGTGACATTCCTAACTATCATAACGGTTCACTTATTTCCCATGAAGATGGTGATGTAATTGCTTATGCTTTAGCTCAATTAGAAGATCGTGGAACATTCTTCGTAACTCCAAAAACTAAAGTATACAGAGGAATGATTGTCGGTATAAATAATCGTCAACAAGATCTTTTAGTTAATGTCTGCAAAACTAAAAAACTTACCAATATGAGAAGTTCAGGCGCTGATGTTATGGTTACATTACAATCAGCTAAAGATATGACTCTTGAGGAAAGTTTAGAGTACTTAAAAGATGATGAATTACTAGAAATTACACCTCAAAATATCAGATTAAGAAAGTCAGATTTCAGTAAATTAAAATAATCAAATATAAAACAGATGAAAAGAAGCTCTTTATGTAGTATTGCTACATAAAGGCTTCTTTTTAAGAATTATTAAATAATTTAAAAAATACAAGATCTGCTTAAATGTTATTAATTGTAAATTCGTATAAATTAAGATATGATTTATTCATGGAACAGATAAACGGTGATCAATGAGTAAAGAAAATTTTGATAAATTATTCAAATCAATGTCAGAGTTTTTTGCTCTGCTTTCTAACCCTGATCGTATTAAAATTCTCGGGCTACTTAAAGAAAAAGAAATGGATGTTAATGATATTCAAGTTGCTTTAGAAATAAGCCAATCTAGGGTTTCTCAACATTTAAAATTATTGAAACTTAATTCTCTTGTAAAAGAAAGAAGATGTGGAAGAAACGTTTATTATACTGTTACAGATTCGAGAGTAACAACAGTTGTTCAAAGCGCTCTACAATTTCAGATGCTATGTATGACAACTGATTTAAATGTTATTGATTCAATTAATGAACTCATGCATATATGGCATTTCTAAAATGATAAATAGTTGCTATTTAGGTTTGGAGAAAAATTATGTTAAATAGAAATTCACATGAAATTGATTTCAAAATTTACGGCGATGACATGCAATTGATTGAAATTGAACTCGATCCGCAAGAAAGCGTTATTGCAGAAGCTGGTGCAATGACAATGATGACTGAAGCAATAGAGATGGAAACTCTTTTTGGAGATGGCTCCTCACAAGAAGAAGGCATCATGGGTAAACTTCTTGGGGCAGGCAAAAGACTATTAACAGGTGGAAGTCTTTTTATGACAGTTTTTACAAATAAAGGTCAAAGAAAGCAGCATGTTTCTTTTTCAGCACCATGTCCAGGTAAAATTATCCCCTTAGACTTAAGTCAACTAGGCGGTAAAATCATTTGTCAAAAAGATTCTTTTTTATGTGCAGCTAAAGGTGTTTCAATTGGATTAGCCTTTACGAAAAAAATTGGAGCAGGATTTTTCGGAGGAGAAGGTTTTATTCTTCAAAAACTTGAAGGAGATGGATTAGCCTTTGTTCATGCAGGTGGAACTATTATAGAAAAAGAATTAAAACCCGGTGAAGTTTTACGAGTTGATACAGGTTGTTTAGTTGCGATGACTAAAGATGTAGATTACGATATTCAAATGGTTAAAGGCATTAAATCTATGCTTTTTGGTGGAGAAGGCTTATTCTTTGCTGCATTAAGAGGCCCCGGTAAAGTTTGGATACAATCTTTACCGTTGAGTAGACTTGCTAATAGAATATATTCTGCAACTACAGTTGCGGGAGGAAAGAGCAAAGAACAGGGCGGCATTCTAGGAACGTTAGGTAATCTTTTACAAGAATAATCAAATAAAAATCCCAACACTATTTATTTAGTTGTTGGGATTTTTATTTTAAACATTTTGCAATCTATAAAGTTAATTCATAAATTTTTGAATTTTTATCAGTATAATTATAAGTTTTAGGGATAGAGTTTTTACAAATCTCGATAAAACCGTTTTTTTCATAAAATTTATGCGCACTTATAGCAACACCCGGAGTATCAAGCAATATTTTATCGAATTGATTATTTTCAGCAAAAAGAATTAAAGTATCAAGCAGCATTTTAGCAATACCTTGGCTTCTATATTCTTTCTTTACAAACATTTTTCTTAAAATTGTTGTTTTATTTTCTAATAATTCAATAGAAATTGTGCCTATTATTTCATTTATTTCATTAAGAGCAACCCAAAAGTTACCATTATTTTTAAGATAATACTCTTTTATGTTTTTTAATTCAGGCTGGTCGTCAATTGTTAAACCTAAGTTAAATTCAATATTTTGTATTCGCAAAATAAGATCA
Organism: bacterium; assembly: GCA_037137535.1. Classification (GTDB taxonomy): domain Bacteria; phylum Cyanobacteriota; class Vampirovibrionia; order Gastranaerophilales; family JBAXKC01; genus JBAXKC01. The sequence goes on from JBAXKC010000008.1 coordinate 70,421, forward strand.
ATTACCTTATTTGTATCAGCTTCGTCAAAATTTCTAATTTTTATTTTACTCATTAATCAATCCGCAAAATCTATTGATTATTATTTTAATACATAAGTAAAAATTCACATAATTAATATTAACTTTTGTAAATAGCTGAAATACTTATAATTAAGTAATTTAAAGATATAAGATGTATAGTTTTGAAATTCATTAACAATATTTTTTTACTTTTGATTTAAATATAATTACAAATGCAAATACAAACAAATATCGTTTAAGTAAATCTGTAAAATTGAGGAAATCAGAATTATGACAGGCATCAAATATTTGCCACCATCTGGCGTAGAGTTTTTTAGACAAAAATTATTACCTGAATCAGTACAACAAATTTCGAATATAGCCGAAAAAGCAATATCGAATCCAGAACAGTTATTAAGTGATCTTAATTCTATGGCAGTAAGAAATAAAACAGTACTCGATAAGCCTTTTAAACTAAGAGTATGGGCACATTCTTTACATAATACTGCTAATTTAGAGTTAGAAAATATTTTAAGTGTAATAAAAGGAATTGTACCTCAAGATACAGGTATAATTGTTGCTAGAGTGAAAGATCCGGTCTCTATTGCTGAAAAATTTCATAAAGTTCACAGAAATTATGGTATATTAGTAAACTCTCTCGAGCATGCAAAAAGTAAAGTAACAGATTTAGTTGGAACCAGAATAGTTTTACACACAGGAAGTGCTAATGAAATCGATAATGTTGTAAGTTCACTGGTTGAAGCAATTTTAGATAATAAAGTTAATATAAAAGAACTTAGAAATTATTCAGGGCCAAATTTCACTCCATATTTAACAGATGACCACATGAAAATGATTCAAGATGCAGCTATGTCATCAGGACAAAATCCAATTGTTAAAAAAGAAACTCGTTCTACCGGATATACGGGTTGTCACTTTCTTTTTGAGTTCAATAAGGGGGTTATTACAGAATTACAGTTAAAAGGAAGTAAAACCAATAACTACCATACATTTAATCATTTGATTTATGATATTATGCAAGGAAAAAATCCTTCTAAAAAAATACCTGAGTTGGAGAAATTATTAGAACCATTGGTAACATCAGTAAAGTCATTCACTAATGAAGATAAAAACAAATATGATAATTATTTAATTAATTCAGCAAAATACTTCCGATTAGCAGAATGTGGCATAGATGCTGAACTACCTATACTACCTGAAGGTATGGATAAAATCCTTAGTTTAGATAATATCGAATCACTGTATAAAGAATATTCTTTAATATTAGAAAAACATAAGAAATAAGGGAAATATGACTAAACTGGATAAAGAGTTTATTAATCAAATAATACACATCATAGAGAATGAAATTCCTTTAACAGGTAAATTTAAAAACAAAATAGTTTCATTTGGTTATGAATATAAAAATGAAAAATTCACAATAAGTTATATTATTGGTGCTGTGATTTTTGATAAAATAAAAGACTATGAAAAAAAACGTTTTTTTGAATTGTCAGTTAGACAAGATTCACCTGTGATTGAGGCTTCTCAAAGAGTATTTTCAGGTTTAAATAATGAAATCGTTAAATACATGCTTAGTGATAATTTATTGATTAATCTCGAAAAAAATATACTTGAACTAATTGAATCATTAAAAGAAGAGTAAAACTTAAAAATTTAATACGAATCCTTAATATAAAAAACTTATTTATTAATAATAAATAAGTTTTTTCAATAATAACTGTTTTTGCACAATGTATAGATGATTTAAAAATTTTAAAATTCATCTATAATATAACGAGTTTATAGATAAAGTTTTGCGATAAATATGAGTGAAAGTTTCGATAGTGAAGATAAAATATTAAGAACGATAGGTCTTGAACTTATGTTTAGCACCCCTCAGTCAAGAGAGCATTCTGATGGAATGACTTCTATTGAAATTGCAAAAAAATGTAAACTAAAACTTGATATTGTTAAGAAAAAACTTAAAATATTACAAGATGTCGGTATTGTAAGAGTTATAGGAATAAACCCTAAACTTTGGGTTTTTGATGATTATAATTTTCAAAGAATTAGCGTAGATAACCCTGTATATAATTTATTATGTCAATTTGAAGATGTAGACTTTTGTAGATATTTTGATTACAGCAAGGATTAATTTCTTTATTTTTAACTATTCTTTAGATAAAATAAAAAAGTATACATTGGCACAGAATAGTTAGGAAGAATATTTATGTCATCAGATATGCATGAAGTAAGATCAAAATATGAAATAGTTATAGGTCTTGAAGTACACGCTCAATTAAAAACAAAGTCTAAAATTTTCTGCGGAAACGCTACTGAATTTGGGCAAGATCATAATTCGCAAGTATGTCCTGTTTGCCTTGGATATCCGGGAGTATTACCTGTTTTAAACAGACAAGTAGTTGAATTTGGTATTTTAACAGGTTTAGCTTTAAACTGTGAAATAGCAAAACGCTGCAAGTTTGATAGAAAACAGTATTTTTATCCTGATCTTCCTAAAAATTATCAGATTTCACAATATGATATGCCTATTGCCTTTAATGGTTCAATTAATATTGGTGGTAGAAATATCCGAATAAATAGAGTACACATGGAAGAAGATGCAGGAAAACTCGTTCACGCAGGTGCAGCAGGTTTATCGGGATCGACTTATAGTCTTGTGGATTATAATAGAACCGGTGTCCCTCTTCTTGAAATAGTTTCAGAGCCTGATATGCGTTCTTCTGATGAAGCAAGAGCTTACATGGAAGATTTAAGAAATATTTTAAGATATTTAGATGTTTGTGACGGCAACCTCGAAGAAGGCAGTTTAAGATGTGATGCTAATATCAGCATTAGACTAGTCGGTGAAACTGAATACGGTACAAAAGCTGAAGTTAAAAACATGAATAGCTTTAGAGCTTTACAAAGAGCGATAGAGTTTGAAATTGACAGACAAATAGATATTGTCGAATCAGGTGGAAGAGTTGTTCAAGAAAGTCGTTTATGGAAAGACGACGAAGGTATAACTTTATCAATGAGAAGCAAAGAAGAAGCTCATGATTACAGATATTTCCCTGAGCCTGATTTAGTACCTTTAGAAGTAAGCGAAGAATGGATTCACAGAGTTAGAGAATCTATGCCTGAACTTCCTTCACAAAAACGTGAAAGATACACAAATGAGCTTGGATTATCAGATTATGATGCTGCGGTTATAACTGAAAGTCTTGAGATGACAAAGTTCTTTGATGAATCGCTAATTGGTTGTGAAAATGTAAAAGCAATAGCAAACTGGTTAATGGGAGACATTACAGCTTATCTTAAAGATAAAAAGCTTAGTATAACTGAAACAAAATTATCACCTAAAGCACTATCTAATATGGTAAATCTTATCGAAAAAGGTACTATTTCCAATAATATAGCTAAAAAAATCATTGTTACTCTTCTTGAGGAAGGCGGGGAACCGCAAAAACTTATTGAAGATCAAGGATTAAGCGTTATTGGCGATGAAAGTGCAATTAGAGATATTGTTTTAAAAGTTCTTGCTGCAAATCAAGGTCAAGTAGAAAAATACAAATCAGGAAAACCTCAATTATTTGGATTCTTTGTTGGTCAAGTAATGAAAGAAACCAAAGGAAGAGCACAGCCTGAAACCGTTAATAAAATTGTAAAAGAAGAAATCGATAAATAAATTCTTTTATCAGATAAAACTTTTTAAATATAATAGCCCCGATTTTGTGTTAAATCGGGGCTATTTACTTATTTTATTAAATTAATAAATTCTTTAGTGCTGTAATAATCATCAATAATAATAAGTTTAGTTCCAAGAGAGGACTCAACCTCCTCAACTGTTATATCATCAAGAAACTGATTAGTTAGTTTTCTTATCATAACAGAAGGAATAATTAAATTTTCCAGATTTCCCTTATTTGGAATTAAGGCATTTATTAAATCATTCCCTGTTAAAAGCCCTGCAACAGTAACATCATCACCCCAAAAAGTGCTGTTAACTGTTTTTAATTCAACATTTAAGTTATTTATTTTATTTAACTCATTTATAACTGGATTTAAAGCATAAGCAGCCGTTTTACCAGTAGCTATTGTTAATTTTTTAGGTTGAGAAATTTCTTTTGGTAATTTTGATTTATATTTATTGAAATCGTCTAATAAAACTCTACAAGAACCTACTCCATCGTCTAATTGTCCAAATCCATTGTAATAGCGAGCAGAGGGAATAGCTTCATTTGCAAGAATATAAAATTCATCTGAAGCAAAGGCAATATTATGTCCAACTTTTTTATTGAATTGGTCAATAATAGAAAGAACTTCTTCAGCTTTGCTTTTAATTACTCTGTTTAATTCACCTTCTTCTCTAAATTTTGTTATTCCAACAGGTACAACAGCGATTGAAAGAATATTCTGTAATTTAGAAAGATCATTTAATGTATTTATAAGTTCATTACCGTCATTTAGCCCTGGGCACAATACCACTTGGGTATGGACAGGAATATTTAACTCGTTTAACCATTTTAAATGCTTTAAAATATTTGAGGCTTTAGGATTTTTAAGCATTTTAACTCTTAATTCAGGGTTGGTTGTATGTACAGAAACATAAAACGGTCCTGGTCTTAATGTTTCAATTCTGGTTTTATGTTTTGCACTTAAATTTGTAAGAGTAACATAAGAGCCTTGCAGACAAGATAATCTGTAATCATCATCTTTAACATATAAAGAAGGTCTTAATCCTTTAGGTTGTTGATCGACAAAGCAAAATACACATTTATTTGAACAAGGAATTACCTTATCAAATACGGCAGATTCAAAAACAATGCCTAAATCTTCCTCTATATCTTTTTCAAGTTCAATTATTTCTTCTTCACCATTTTTTCTTTTTATATGAATTTCAAATTCTTCATTAGATGTAAAATATTTAAAATCTAATAAATCTTCAGGCACTAGCCCGTCTATATTAATAATTTCATCACCGCAACAGAGTTCCAGGTCTTCTGCAATACTATTTTTTAAAACACAATTGATTATGGCAGGCATTATATTTTCCTATACATTTATATACTTGATTAATAATACTTTAACAAACACAGGCAAATCCGCAAAATTGCTGTTTGTTAAACTAAAGTATTATCAAAAATAAAAATAAATAGTCCGAATATATATTTCCTTTTTAGACTTTTGATTATTCAAATATAAAGATTAATAAATTAAAATTTATAATAACTAAGGTTTAGACCTTACAAATTTACCCATAAGAGTGAAAGTGGGAGGAAGAATATTATGCATATGGGGCAACCTCAGGGAGAAGGAATTAACAGTTCTAACTTACTGGAATTTAAAAACATATCCAAAGAAATTCTCCAATGGCTTGAGCAATTAACAATAGAAAATAATTGCAGAATAGAGAAAAAAGAATGGAGAAGTAAATATAACAGCTATGTAGTTTATGATTATGAGCCATTTTGCTCTGACGGTTTTGAAGTAAATATGACTATCGTATCAAGTAACAAAAATAACTTAAAATTTATAAAGTATCTCTATGACAACAAAATAAACATGCTTGAATATTTAAAAAACTGTCTTGCCAGTTAATTATAAATAACTCCTGATATTATGTTTTTAAAAATCGGGAGTTATTTTAATATATTTTAAAAAATATATGCTTGATTATTTGAAGTTTATGGTAATATAATTAATAGAAACACAAGGCTGATAATATTTTTAACTTTAAAATAACAATGTTAGTCTTTATCAAAGAATTTATAAATCTTTTTCCATTGAAATAATTAAATATAAATTATTAGTTTAAAAAAGATTTATGTAAAAAAGATTTAAAAAGCAGAAAAGCAGTTTTCTTACGGAGAATTTTAATTATATGTCAACAGAGGGACAAGTGGCTGTAGCCCCTCAACAGAGTATGAGAAAAGAAATAGAATCAATACTTCGTTATGTTAATAAACCTTCAAGGTATATAGGATGCGAACAAGGAAGTATTAAGAAAGATTGGGATAACTCTAGTGCAAAAATTTGTCTTGCATTTCCTGACCTTTACGAAATTGGTATATCTAATCTAGGACACAGAATTTTATATCACGTTATTAATAATTCAGCTTCAAATTTTTTAGCTGATAGAGTTTATGCACCTGATAAAGATTTTAGAGATCTTTTAGGTGAAAACAAATTGCCATTATATGGCGTAGAAAGTTTTAAGCCCTTAAATGAATTTGATGCAGTGGCTTTTTCACTTCAATATGAATTAAGCTATCCTACTTTACTCTCGATGTTAGAATTTTCTGATATTGCAATTAGATCAACAGATAGAGATGATAAATCACCGATTATAGCGGCAGGCGGACCTGGGAGCTATAACCCTGAGCCGTTAAGAGAATTTATTGATGTTTTCTTTATTGGTGATGGTGAAGAAATATTAGTTGAATTTATGGAATCAGTAAAAAAAGCTAAAGCTCAAAATCTTAGCAGAAAACAAACTCTAAAACTTATTGCTGAAATAGATGGAGCTTATGTGCCTTCTTTATATAGTTATAAAAATGGCGAAAATATACCAACCCCAATTGAAGCTGGTTTAAATAAAGAAATAACCAGACGATTTGTTCAATTTGATAGCGCAAATTTTCCTGTTAACTTTCCAATCCCCTCTTGTCTTGCTGTTCACGATCGTGCGGTTGTTGAAATAAGACGTGGTTGCGGCAGAATGTGTCGCTTTTGCCAATCTTGTTTTGTGAATTTACCCGTAAGAGAACGTGCACCAGAAAAAGTTGTTGAATTAACGGACAAAGTTCTAAAAAATACAGGTTATGATGAGTATTCTTTACTTTCATTATCTTCAAGTGATTATAGAAACATCGAAACGCTAGTAAAAACCTTAAATGAAAGATATGAAGGAAGTGAAACTTCACTTTCTTTACCAAGCCAAAGAGCTGATGCTTTTAGCGTTAATCTTGCGAATATGGTTCAATCTGTAAGGAAAAGCACTTTGACTTTTGCTCCTGAAGCTGGAAGTCAAAGAATGAGAGATGTTATCAACAAAAATCTTCAGGAAGAAGAAATAATAAAAGCTGTTTTATCTGCTTATGAAGCTGGTTGGAGCAATGTCAAATTATACTTTATGATTGGACTTCCTACAGAAACCTTTGAAGATCTTGATGCTATGGTTGAGCTTCTTAATAGCATTAAAAATAAAGCAAAAGCACTTAAACATGAAAAAAATATCAACAAGTTTATCGAATTAACATGTACAGTTTCAATATTTGTTCCTAAAACATTTACACCATTTCAATGGGTAGGTCAGGACAGCCATGAAACAATAAACGAAAAAATTCGTTACTTGAAAGATAAAATGAGAAATATTAAAGGAGTTAAACTTAATTTCCATGAACCTTTCTTAAGTTTACTTGAAGCGGTCTTCTCAAGAGGAGATCATAGACTTAACGATTTAATTGAGCTTGTTTATAAAAAAGGATCATATCTTGATGCTTGGAGTGAAAACTTCAACAAGAAAATTTGGTTATCCGCTGCGGAAGAATTAAATATTGATTTTCATCAATATGCAACTAAAGCCTTTAACACCGATGAAGTTTTAACATGGGATTTCATTAAAACCGGTGTAAGTAAAGACTGGTTAATAAGTGAATATAATAAATCACTTAATTCTGAAAATAATGTTCCTTGCGATAAAGAATGTACAAATTGTGGTGTTTGCTCAAATTTTGATACTTCTTGCGAGCTTAACAGTAATGAAGATTTTGAAATTCTTAAAACAATAGAAAAATTAGAGAAAAATATTCCTGATGAATCTAATGAAATTTATAAATACAGATTAAAAGTTGAGAAAAAGTCTGATTATAAATATTTATCTCATCTTGATTGGAATAGAGCAATTTATAGAGCATGTAAAATTGCCGATTTACCTTTACATTTCACAAATGGATTTAATCCATCTCCAAAAATATCGATAGCACTTGCTTTACCACTATTTGTTGAAAGCAAAGGCGAAATCGTTGAAATGGAATTAAAAAAATATATTGAGCCTACAAAATTACAAGAAGTTTTAAATAAAGAACTGCCTAATTATTCAAAAGTAGTTTCAATTGTAGAAATAGACAAAAAATCACAGACAGTAGAAGTAGAAATTGAGTATGCAAAGTACTCAGCAATAATTTTTGATACTCAAAAAGCAGAAAAAGTTGATTTAAAAGAAGCAGTATTAAATATGCTTCAAAAAGACAAAATTGAAGTTGAAAAGTTTAGTCATAAAAAGAATAAAACTAAGGTAATAGATATTAGACAATTTATTATTGAGTTGAGCTATGACGAAGCCTCATCAACCTTAAATTTCATCTTAAAAGCAGGGCAAAATGGAAATTTACGTCCTGATGACTTCCTTGAGTATTTAACTCCTGGGATAAAGTGGACCACCACAAGAGAAGTAATTTTAAATAAAGATTTCAAAGAATTATAGTTATAGATTTAAAGCGAGGAAAAGACTTGTATGACAAAGTCAATAGTCATTTCAGAAAGAGATAATATTGCCGCAGTACAAAAAGACGGCAAAGTTGTTGAATTCTTCATTCACAGAGGAGATATGCTTCTTGGAGATGTGTATCTTGCAAGTGTAGAAAATATTTTACCTAGTATTGATGCTGCTTTCGTTAATTTAGGCGGTGAAAGAATGGGATTTCTTCACGCATCAGATGTTATTGGCAAAGGTGCATTAAAAGACAAACTTCAACCTAAGCAAAAAGTGCTTGTTCAAATTATGAAAGAGCCAACCGGAAATAAAGGCCCTAGAGTAACTACTCAAATTAGTTTACCAGGACGTTTTTTAGTTCTTATGCCTGATGAAAAAGGTGTAAACGTAAGTAGAAAAATTCTCTCTCCTAAAGAAAGAGGTAGACTAAAATCCATCGTAAGTTTATTAAAACCTGCCGGTGTTGGCGTTATTATTAGAACTGAAGCTGAAGAGCAAGCAGAACAGGAAATCCAAGACGATCTTGAATTTTTAATGGAGAAATGGAGCAATATTGTAACTGCTGCAGATACTGTTGAGCCTCCAAATCTTTTATATAGAGATCAGGATTTACTTTATAGAGTAATCAGAGAAGCTTGCACCGAAGAAGTTAAAGAAATCATTGTAGACACACCTTTTGCGCTACATAGAACTAATCAGCTACTTCAAAGCTGGAACATGGGTAATGGCATTAATGTAAATGTTCATAAAGGAAATGACTCAGTTTTAATAGCAAAGGGAGTTGACAAAGAAATAAGAACAGCTCTACAAACAAAAGTTAATTTACCTTGTGGTGGATATTTATATATTCAAACAACAGAAGCTCTTACTGTTGTTGATGTTAACAGCGGTAAATTTACAAGTTCAGCTACTCAAAATGAGACAATCAGAAAAACCAATTTAGAAGCAATTACTGAAATTGCCAGACAACTTAGACTTAGAAATATTGGCGGAATGATAATTATCGACTTTATTGATATGGAAAACAGAGTTGACAAGCTTGCTATTCTTGAAGAACTTGAACAAGCCCTCGAACCTGATAAAGGTAAGCCGCAAGTCGGTCAATTATCAGACTTAGGACTTGTTGAGCTAACAAGACATAGACAAGGGCAAAGTTTAGCAGAAATATTCACTAAAAAATGCCCTGCTTGCAACGGAACCGGTGCTGTAATGGAAGAATTAAATTTTGTTACTATGCCTGTAGATGCTGATTTCAGACAAAATAAAGGTCCTCAACAAAGAATTAGAATGCCACAAAGAGTTAATAATCAACAGGCTGCTGCACAACCACAGCAAGCTAATGCAGCACCAACTGAAAGACCTCAACAGAGACCACAAAGGCCGCAAGCTGAACAAGCTGATAGACAGCAAAAACCTCTTGTTGATGCTATTGAGAGACAACAAAAACAACCTCAGCAAGAAAGAACAGTAAAACCTAAACAAAATGCTAATGAACAGGAAAATAAAAAACATCCGCAGGCAGATGTTAAATATTATCAGCTTAACGAAGTTGATCTTAAAAAATATATGTCTAAGGTTGGAATAATTCCGAATTATTCTAAGCATGTAAAGTTTGCTACTGTCCCTCCGGGTGTTGCTAGAAAACACTTCAATTCAAATTATATAGTTGATGTATTTACAATTTTGAAAGAAATTGAGTCAGCAGAAGCTAATGCAATTGAAAAAATAGCAGAAGAAGCAGTAAAACTTGAGTTTGCACAGGAAGCTGCACTTAACAACTCAGAAGCTAATGAAGCTAATGAAGCTAATGTTAAAATAGCTGAGGAAGTTGAAGTAACTGCAATTAGTCAAGAAGTTACTGAATCTGAACCAGAATCGCAACATACTCAAAATGAGATTGCTGAAACTCAAGAAGTTCAAGTAATAGAACCTCAAGAACCTGTTATTCAAGAAACAATTGTAAATGAAGCAGAAGTAACTGTTATCGAACCAGTTGTTCAAGAAGAGTCTACAGATACAACTAATCAAGTAGACACAAATGAAGTTGCTGAAGAAAATGAAGAAGCACCTAAAGCGACTAAAACAAGAAAAACAGGAACAACCACCAGAAGACCTGCTCCAGCTAGAAGAGGCAGACCAAAAGCTAAAAAAGAGGAAACTGCTCCAGTATCCGAAGGAGAATAGCATATGAAAGCAAATAAGCTTATATCATTAATAATTGTATTGACGTTTATTTGTATGCATTCCGCTATTGCTGATGCACTTCCTACTAAAAAAATTGAGAACTTAAATAACAATAACTCAATTAACAAGGTAATTAATTCAAAAATTACTAATAATACAGCTTCTGAAACAAAAACAAATGTTTCAGAAGCTGGTAGTTTACCTAGTGGTGGCGCTGCTGATGTTGATAACACAAAGCAAACTAATCAGGCTAATATAATTCAGAAATTTTCAAATAAATATTTATCAGCTTTTAAAGTTAAGTTTTCAATTATGAATATTTTAAAGTCTATTTCAGCAATTGTTTTAGTCTGTGGCATAATCTTCTGGCTACTAAAAGTTTTCTTTTGGCTATTAAAAAAAGGAACTAAATCAACTCCAATTGGTTTAGCAAATGCAGGAGCAACCGGAAAAGATACAGAGCAGGATTATATTAATTACTCAGTTTCTTCTTTTGTTAAGCATAGAATAAAAAAGAAACTTTAATTATTTTATACATCAAACAATTATTCTCTAATGTAAATTTATTTTATATTAGAGAATTTTTTAATCTAAATTAAGTTTGATAGTCTATTCATGATGCTCACCGCCATTTCCCGCATTATAACCACACATTGCATATAGTGCAGGAAGAAGTTTTATTATATTTTCTGTACCAGGTATATTCATAAACGCAAGAGAGCTTATAAGGTCATCAACATGCACAAGATAATCTTTTGGTGAAATTTTTCTATCACTTGCACCTGTTTTATCGAACAAAATTCTATTAATTCCATTTGATATAGCAGCACCTAATGGCAAGCCACCCAATACACCACCAAGAAGAGAAAACGCTTTTAATGCGATAGCCACAAAACTACCTTCTTTAGCCTTAAAAGAAGAAGTTGCTTTTTCCAGTAAAAAAACGGCACTTGCAGGTGTTGCCACATTTATAAATTGAAAAATTGATTCCTTAATTATGTTTTTTCGGCTGTCTTTATTTTTCTCAGTAATTAATCCACCAGTAAGTCCGCCTAAAATAGAACCACCGGCAACTGACAACATTATTTTTATGTTTTCTAAATCAACATTTAAAATATTCCACTTTTGATTAAACTCGGATAATTTATCACTATTATTTTTTATGAATGTTGAAACTTTAGCATTTTTAAAAATATTTGATTTATTAAGTAGCTCTCTTAGCTCCTCTTTTCCTTGTTTTACAAGTTCAGGCGTTAAGGCTTTGAACTGATTATGCTTAACTATTGCAAGAGGTATAGCTGTACCGATTATTGTAAAAGCTAAAACAGCTAAATTCAGTCCCTTTTTATGTTCCGGTTTATCTTGAGCAATTGGTTTAATCTCTGTATTACTTAATTGGACACTATCTGCTTTATGTGGCAACGCAAATGCACTGAAGGTTTTATTCAAACTTTCTGTTTTATTTGGCAATACTTTTGGAGTGTACAAGGAAACAGACAGATTATCCATAATTAAACCTTTAAAATACTCTTAATTATATAAAAACATTTGCTTAGGAAAAAATGATAGTAAATACAAAATTTACAAAAATCAATTAATATATTATAATTTAATAATATATAGCATTTGAGAAGAATATAAAAAACTTTTCAAAATCAATTATAAATTAGTATAAAAAAGGAGCAAATCATGAAATGTCCACATTGCAACATTAGCTTGGTTATGGCTGAAAAGCAGGGAGTAGAAATTGATTATTGCCCTGATTGTAGAGGTATTTGGCTAGACCGAGGTGAACTTGAAAAAATAATAGAAAGATCAACTCAGAATTATGGAAATGCACCAAGATCCCAACAGTTTAATAATGACTATCATCAAGAAAAACAGTATAAACATGGTCATGATGAACATAACTACGGACATCATGGAGATAAAAAACACAAAAAAAGATCATTTTTAGAAGATATATTTGATTTCGGATAAAAATTTATTTTTAAATTAAATGCCCTATATTTCTTTATCGAATATATAGGGCATTTTAAATTATAGAGTACTTAACATATTGATTAAGATTATATAAAGGTTTACCTGTTAAAGTCTAACTAAATCAAATCAGATTAAGAGTTTAGAGCTTTTAGACTTATAAATTATACATGTTAGTGTGTAATAATTTTGTAATTTTATGTTGTTTTTAGTTTGATTTTTTGAAAAAATGCAGTAATGAGCTAGTAATTTGTTAATTATTAAGGGTTGAGAATGGAAAATAAATTATGTGCAGGACTAAAAGAAGAACTAATTGAAAAGTTTGAAAATAGAACTGCTAAAATTGGGATAGTAGGACTCGGGTATGTTGGTCTACCTCTTGCCGTTTGTAAAGCAAAAGTCGGCTATAATGTTATAGGATTTGACAAAAATGCAGATAGAGTTAATCAAGTAAATAGCGGAGATAACTACATTACAGATGTTGATGATAACGAATTCAAGCAATTGGTTACAGATCAAAAGATATTTGCTACTACTGATTTTTCATTGATAAAAGATATGGATGCAATAATTATTTGCGTTCCTACACCACTTACAATTAACAGAGATCCTGATATTTCTTATATAAAAAGTGCAACAACACATATAGCTCAATATATGAAAAAAGGTCAATTGATAAGCCTTGAAAGTACTACATACCCTGGAACAACAGAAGATGTAATGCTTCCAATTCTGAGCGAATCAGGACTAGAAGTCGGTCAAGATTTTTTCCTCGTATTCTCTCCTGAAAGAGTAGACCCTGGTAATGCCAGATATACTACACACAATACAAATAAAGTTTTAGGCGGTATTACTTCTGAGTGTACAGAAGTTGGCAAATCACTTTATGAACAAAGCATAGTAAAAATTGTTACCGTAAGCTCACCATCAGCTGCTGAAATGGTAAAAGTATTTGAAAACACTTTTAGAGCTGTAAATATTGCTTTAGTAAACGAACTGGCATTATTAAGCGATAAAATGAACATTAATGTTTGGGAAGTTCTAGAAGCAGCTGGTACAAAGCCATTCGGAATAATGAGCTTTTTCCCTGGGCCTGGTGTTGGTGGTCATTGTATTCCAATCGATCCTTTCTACTTAACATGGAAAGCAAGAGAATATAACTTCCATACAAGATTTATTGAGCTTGCAGGCGAAATTAATGCATTAATGCCTACTTTTGTAAAAGAAAAAGTAAACAGAGCTTTAAATAAACAAAAAAAATCTATAAACGGCTCAAATATTCTTATTTTAGGTGTTGCCTATAAAAAAGATATTGATGACTGGAGAGAGTCACCTGCCGAAAATGTAATAAAAATCCTCATGGAAGATGGTGCAAACATTATTTATAACGATCCTTATGTGCCTCAATACAAAGTAAATGGAACTATTTTTGAATCAGAAGAGCTTACCTGTGAATTATGGGAAAAAGTTGATTGTGCGGTAATTATAACAGATCACACAAATTATGATTTTGAACAAATTGTTAAAAATGCTCCTGTTATTGTCGACACAAGAAATGCAACTAAAAAAGTAAAAGACAATACAGATAAAATAATTTTATTATAGGGAAATTTATATGAACATTGCAGTTGTAGGAAGCGGATACTGGGGTAAAAACTTAGTAAGAAATTTTTTTGAATTAAATAGTCTGTATGCGGTTTGTGAACTAGATAAATCAAAATGGGCAGAACTTAAAGAAAAATATGGTGATATAAAAATATTTGCTACTTTCGACGAAATGTTGGCAGATAAAAATGTTCAAGGTGTAGTTCTTGCAACGCCTGCACCAACACACTTTGAGCTTGCAAAAAAATCCATTGAGACAGGTCTTCCAACTTTTGTTGAAAAACCTTTAACATTAAGTCTTGAACACTCTGAAACATTAACAAAATTAGCAGAAGAAAATAAAGTTCCTCTTATGGTCGGGCATGTTCTAGAATATCACCCTGCCATTATAAAAATGAAAGAACTTTTTAATAACGATGAAATTGGCAAATTAAAGCATATTAGATGCACTAGAGTAAATTTAGGAAAAATTAGAGCCCAAGAAAATATATGGTGGAGTTTTGCTCCTCATGATTTATCAATAATCTTCACTTTCTTGGAGGGTCAACCTGAAAAAGTTACTGCATCTTCATTTAAACCTATACAAAACGGAATAGCAGACACTGTTTATGCTGATTTATTATTTAATAACGGAGCTAGCGCACATATTCATGTTAGCTGGTTAGAACCCGTAAAACTTCATCAAACCACACTAATCGGTGAAAAAGGAATGATAGTATTTACTGACAGCGCTAAAGAAAACAAATTAATGCTTTATAAATATTCCTTTGATTCTAATGAACCAAGTTTAAATAAAACTGAAGAAATTAGTGTAGATTACCCTGAAGCTCAACCTCTTAAAGCTGAATGTCAGCATTTTATTGATAGTATTGCAAATAAAACTAATCCTAAAACAGATGGAAAAAGTGCTTGCAAAATTATAGCTGTAATCGAAGAAGTTGATAAACAATTAAAGGTGTTTTAAATGCAAAGTTTAGAAAAAAAGAATTATTTTGTACACGAATCATCATACGTTGATGAACCTTGTGAAATAGGAGAAGGCAGTTCAATATGGCATTTTAGCCATGTAATGAAAAACTGCAAAATCGGAAAAGATTGCAAAATCGGGCAAAACGTTGTTGTTTCTCCCGGTGTAATCATTGGAAATAACGTTAAAATTCAAAATAATGTTTCTGTATATACAGGCGTAGTTTTAGAAGATGATGTATTTTGCGGTCCTTCTATGGTATTCACAAATGTATTTAATCCAAGATCAGCATACCCGAGAAATACTGTAGATGATTACCTCAAAACAGTTGTAAAAAAAGGTGCAAGTATCGGTGCAAACTCTACAATAGTTTGCGGTAACGAGATAGGAAAACATGCTTTTATCGGAGCAGGTTCTGTCGTTACAAAGAATGTACCAGATTATGCTTTAATGTACGGAAATCCCGCAAAACAAGCAGGTTGGTTATGTGAATGCGGCTGCAAGTTGACATTTACGGAAAATAACGCTACTTGCAAAGATTGTAGTAAAGAATATGAAAAAATAAATAATAATACGATTAAGAGGATATAATAATGCTTCCAATTTTAGATTTAAAAAGACAATATCAAGCACTAGAACAAGAAATGGATGCAGCAATTAAAAATGCAGTTGTTTCAGGTTCATATATATTAGGACCAAATGTTAAAAAACTTGAAAAAGATTTTGCTGAATATTGCGGAACAGAAGCAGCTATTGGTGTAGCTAACGGTACTGATGCGCTTCATATCGCTTTAAGAGCCTTAAATATAGGCGATGGTGACGAAGTAATTACCGTTGCATTTACTTTCGTAGCTACAACCGAAGCAATCGGAATAGTTGGAGCTACTCCTGTTTTTGCTGACATTGATCCTAATACTTACAATATTGATGTTTCTAAAATAGAAGAAAAAATTACTTCAAAAACAAAAGCTATTTTACCTGTTCACCTATATGGTCAACCTTGCGACATGGATCCGATTATGGAATTAGCTAAAAAATATAATCTTTATGTTGTTGAAGACTGTGCTCAAGCTGTAGGTGCTGAATATAAAGGTAAAAAAGTCGGAAGTTTCGGCGATTACGGATGCTTTAGCTTCTTCCCATCAAAAAACCTCGGTTGTTACGGTGATGGTGGTATGGTTACAGCTAGAAACGAAGAATTAGCTACCAGAGTAAGAACCTTAAGAGCTCACGGCGGAAGAATCAAGTATTATCACGATGAGTTAGGACTAAATAGCAGACTTGACGAAATTCAAGCAGCGATTTTAAATGTTAAATTCCCTCATATTGATACTTGGAACGATGCAAGACGTGCAGTTGCTCACAGATATAACGAATTATTCGCAGATGTGGATGATGTTGTAACCCCTGTAGAACTAGAAGCTACAAAATGCGTATATCACCAATATACGGTGAAAGTACCAAATAGAACAAAATTACAAGATGATTTAAAAGAAGCAGGAATTCAATCAATGATTTATTATCCTGTTCCACTTCATCAGCAAAAGGTACATGCTCATTTACCTGCTTGCTCTTTACCTGAAACAGAGCAATGTACAGAAGTTGTTCTTTCCTTGCCAATATTCCCTGAATTAACACAGGAAGAACAAAATATGGTTGCAGATGCTATTAAAAAACTTCTTTGTAAAGTCGGAGTATAGTCTAAATGAAAATTATTACAGTTGTTGGTGCTCGCCCTCAATTTATTAAGGCTGCACCAGTCAGTAGAGAACTAAGAAAACAACATACAGAAATTCTTGTTCATACAGGGCAGCACTACGACTATAATATGTCAGATATCTTTTTTAATGAGCTGAATATTCCAAAACCTGATTATAACCTTGAAATAGGTTCAGGTGCGCATGGAAAGCAAACAGCTGAAATGCTAATAAAAATCGAAGAAGTTTTATTAAAAGAAAAACCTGATATTCTTTTAGTTTATGGTGATACAAACTCCACTTTAGCAGGTGCATTAGCAGCAGTTAAGTTACATATTCCAATTGCTCATGTTGAAGCAGGATTAAGAAGTTTTAATAGAATCATGCCTGAAGAAATTAATCGTGTAATGACGGATCATATTTCCAGTTATCTGTTTGCACCGACTGAAACTGCAATGATAAACCTAAAAAACGAAGGATTACTTGATAATTCATATAATGTCGGGGATGTTATGTACGATGCAACTTTGTACAACATTAACATTGCAGAAGAAAAAAGTAATATTCTCAAAGATTTAGATTTAAAGATTAAAGAATATTGTCTAGCGACTGTGCATAGGGCTGAAAACACAGATACAAAAGAAAATCTTTCTAATATCATTACCGCATTAATTCAATCAGAAAAGAAAATTATTCTTCCAATTCATCCCAGAACGAGAAAGAAAATAACAGAGTTTGGACTGGATAATTTAATTAATTCTGCTGATAATATAGTTTTAATTGATCCTGTCGGTTATTTAGATATGATTGTACTTGAGAAAAATGCCGAAAAAATTGTAACAGATTCGGGTGGAGTGCAAAAAGAGGCTTATTTCATGAATGTTCCTTGCATAACAATGAGAACAGAAACAGAATGGGTTGAAACAGTTAATTCTCAATGGAATAAGATTGTTGGAACTAATAAAAAGTTAATAATTGATGCTCTTTACGATAATAATATTCCTAATGCTCATCCAGACTTTTATGGTAATGGTAATTCAAGTAAAAAAATATCTGACTTATTGACTGTTTAATTACAGAGAATAATAATTCTATAAAATGGGGATACTTACATAGTATCCCTATTTTTATATTTAAAAATTTATTACTGTGAGTGCCATGCGGTAGTAATTATGTTCATTAAATCTGTATTACTCTTAACGTCATTGATAGTAGCAAATGACTGACCATGTCCACTCGCAAATGCAGACATATTACCGATAATATTATTAATATCAGCCGCAGTTAAAGTTTGACCGCCAATATTAATATTTTCAATTTGATTAGATGCATTATTCCAATTACTTACAACAACTTGGTCGTTGTTTACGGTATTACCGTAATCAATAATAAGATTATTTGAACCGTCTTGATAGAAGGCAATTTTATTTTGGTCAACTGTTCCGTCAAACGAAAGTATGTCAGTACCGCCACCATCTTGAATATTATCAATCTGATCGCCTAAACTGAAGTTATAAGTATCATTACCGCCTGCATCAATAATTGTGTCACTACCACCGAATGTAGTAAATGTATTATCACCCAAGTTACCTGTTATCACGTTATTTAAAATATTACCAATACCTGATAAATTAGAACTGCCTGATAATGTAAGATTTTCAACATTTGCACCTAATGTATAACTAATTGATGAATAAATAGTATCAGTACCTTCAGCGGCATTTTCAGTAATAACATCACTTACATTATCAACATAATAACTATCATCACCTGCACCACCAATCATGGTGTCAGCACCTACACCGCCATCAATAGTATCATTACCTATACCATAGAGTCCAATGTCATCATCTCCATTACCACCATAAACTATGTTATTACCATCATAATTAAATTCAATGTAATCATTTCCATCTCCTCCATAAATAGTATTATTTCCAAACCCATATAAATAAATAAGATCATTGCCCGATCCGCCATTTACAATATTAGTAGAATCATTCCAAACAACGAGCTTATCATCACCTGCTTCTAAATCAATATTGTTAGTTGTAGATATACTTAAATAATTAATTTTTATATAATTATTTAGCTCATTACCCACAGCAATTATTGTGGAGTCAGTACCTCCAGCAATATATAAGTTCTCAATATTAGCTCCTAGTGTATAAGAAACAGTTGAATTAATTATATCAAAACCTTCATTTACATTTTCTATGACAACATCACCAACATTATCAACATAATAAATATCATTACCATCAGCGCCAATCATGGTATCAGCACCAGCATCACCATTAATTAAATTATTGCCTGAATTACCTGTTATTATATTATTTAGAGAATTGCCTGCCACTCTAATATTTGAAGAGCCATCCATTATTGCATTATCTGCATTCGCTACCAAAGTATAATAAGTAGCCGTAGGATATGAAGAAGATACATGGACTGTATCAGTACCTGCATTAGCATTTTCAGTTATCACATCGCCAATATTATCAACATAGTATGTATCATCACCAGCACCACCAATCATAGTGTCAGCTCCGACTCCACCATCTATGACGTCATTACCTGCTCCACCTGTTAATATATTGCTACCTGCACCACCTGTTAAAGTAACAGCAGCAACTGGAATT
Organism: bacterium; assembly: GCA_037137535.1. GTDB lineage: Bacteria > Cyanobacteriota > Vampirovibrionia > Gastranaerophilales > JBAXKC01 > JBAXKC01. Next base: position 89,996 of record JBAXKC010000008.1, read on the forward strand.
AACGCATAAATATCTGCAAGTGTTAAAACAGAGTTATCTGCAAACTTAAAGTTCTCTATATTATTATTAGAGTTCAGATAATTATTTGAAATAGTTACTCTATCAGAACCATTATTATTAAAGTTAATGACTAAATCATTTCCAGACTGACTGACAACTAAATTTGATTGAGTTATGCCTGCACCAAATATTAAAGTATCAGTTCCGGAAGTTTCACTTATAGTGTCTTGTCCACCACCTGCATTAAATACATAAGTATCATTACCTGCATCACCAGATAGTATATTATTACCTGTGTTACCAGTAATTGTGTTGTCAAGTGTATTTCCTGTTACGTTGAGGTTTGAGCTGCCTGTTAATGTTATATTTTCGACATTAGATGATATCGTATAATCAACTGATGACATTATAGAATCAGTTCCTTCACCAGATAATTCATTTACTACATCGCCTGCATTATCAACAATATAGGTGTCATTACCTTGATTGCCCCACATGTAATCTACATTGGCTCCGCCATCGATAGTGTTATTACCGTTAGTTCCCCAAAGCATATTAAAGGTTGCATTACCTGTCGCAATATTAGCACTACCACTTAGTACAAGAAGGGCAAGATTAGCACCTAAAGTATAATCTACAGAAGAATATACAGTATTAGCGCCACCAGCATCAATAATTACATCACCAAGATTATCTACAAAATATGCATCATCGCCTGTTCCACCAATCATGGTATCAGCCCCAGCTCCACCATCAATTGTGTTATATCCGTATACTGTTGCAGTAATTATATTTGAAAGTGAGTTACCGACAGCTTTTCCATTTACGGATAATGTTAGATTGTCGACGTTAGCGGCTAATGTATAGTCTGTTGAAGAATTAACGGTGTCTATTCCCTCATTAAGGTTTTCAGTTACAACATCGCCTGCATTATCAACATAATAAATATCATCACCTGCGCCACCAATCATGGTGTCAGC
>JBAXKC010000009.1:0-90870 GCA_037137535.1 bacterium
TTGGTGTAGGCGTTGGTGTAGGCGTTGGTGTAGGCGTTGGTGTAGGCGTTGGTGTCGGGGTCGGGGTCGGAGTTGCACCAATTGTTCCTGTAGCAACATTAGAATTTGCGGAAGAACCGCTTGCATTTATAGCTTTAACATAAGCATTAAATGTACCTGCTGCACCTTTACCAAGATTTATTGAAGTCCCACCTGCATTAGCGCTTGTAGTTTTAGCCAGACCGTATGTTTTACCGCCATCTCCTGATATATAAACTTGGAAGCCGGTTTCATTAGATGAATTGTCTGTCCAGTTTACATTTAAGTAAGTACTACCTGTTGTTGCACCTGAAGAGAAAGATAAAGTTGCATTACTTGGTGCTACAAGACCAGTTGGAGCTGGAGTAGGGGTCGGGGTTGGCGTCGGAGCTGTACCTGCAACAGCATTTACTATATTGCTATCTGCTGATTTAACTGTTCCATTAGCAGCAACAACTTTATAGTAGTATGTACCATATGTTGGTGTTGTACCTAGGTTAATTGAAGCAGTTGAAGTATTGGCTGCAACTGCTTGAACAAGTTTGAAGTTACTTTGATCTCCAAATGATTGGTAAACTTCAAATCCTGTTTCGTTTGAAGAATTATCACTCCAATTTAATGTTGCATACCAAGCACCTGTTGTTGCTCCTTTAGCCATACCAACAGAAAGATTTGAAGCGGCATTTACTGTTGTTGGTGTTGGGGTAGGGGTTGGTGTCGGAGTAGGTGTTGGGGTTGTTCCTGTTGATTTTAAGACTATACCATCAAAAGATGCTAATGTTATGCTATTGACAGCTTGACCATCCACGTTTTTATAAACACCTTGAGGAAGATTTACTGTTACAGGACTGGCTTGATCGTTAAGTAATACTTTTCCTGCATCGAAATCTCTTTCTAAAATACCATCACCTCTGTATCTCGGTCCTTTAGGCATACCTATTTTACCGAGTTTTTCAATGAATGGCTTGATTTCTACTGTATAATCTTTACCATCTTTGGTATAGACGGGTAAACCGATGACATTATCTGTTAAGAGAGCCATAGGAACTCTGAATGTAGTGAAAGGCCCTTTAGTATTATCCCAATAAGTATCCTGACACACTTGACCTGCGGCAGCTGCCTGATCCGAATAATCTAAGTAACCCGCAATACTCTTATCACCTGTTGCAACTCTGTCAATTCTATCTTCGAGCATGCTTCCATCTCTTGAAGTAAATGCAGCAAAGGTTGGTGAATTACCAATAAGGATTTTATCAGGTGCAAGACTCTTGAATTGAGCACCTGAAGCATTCCAGCCATCTTGGAGTGCAGTAAAGTCAGCATAAGGAATATTAGGTAATTCGCCCACTCTACTTCTTAGCCAGTTATCAGAAAATATACCGTCATATCCGCCTAAATCAACAATGCCTTTTGCATGTTGTGCCCAATATTTTTGCATGTCAGCTACTCTTGAATCAAAAAGAGGTCTGGTTGTGTCATTTGTCCAATAATGCACATAATTTCCACTGGCATCCTTAACTAACAGGTTATGGTCTACGCAATAATCATTTGTTCCTTTATTTTGACCATCAGGTTTTTGCCAAAAATCCCAGTTAGGATAACTTTTATTTGATTCATATGTCCAAGCGTCAGTCATATTAAGATATGGAAGTACATATACTTTTCTACCGAGAGCTGAAGCTGCTGCATAAATATCATTTTTAGTTTTTAAAAGACCTTTAGTTGGATTTGCAATACTGTCTCTATTGTCTAAGAATAAATCTACAACACTACCTCCGCCACGGTTAAGAGAAACATAATCTAAATACTTTGCAATAAATTGAACGGTAGCAGCATGATCAACCCCTGCGATTGCTCCCGCTTCTGATACATTCCACTGATTACCCATTATTCTTGGATATGGTCTGGACATAATTTCTTTCATAGCTGCGGGATAAGTCGCTGCCTGTGCTTTATCCATCCCACCCATAAACGGTAATCCTTGCATACAAAGCATTGTTAAACCCAAAACTGCAGATAATGTTTTTGTTAATTTTTTCTTCTTCATAACTATTTGTTTTTCCCCTAAGTTGATTTTAATAATTTAACCTGTCTTTTAATAAGGTTTTTAGTTTGTGATGAGTGTACTACTTATTATTTATATTTTTAATTAATATAATAGGTAGTTTTTTAAATTAATGCCTCCATCTTGTGCTCGCTAATAAATATTTTGCATATTTATAAAAATTTTTGTATATTATTTCCTTAACTATTTTTCTAACCCTGTATGGGTCAATATAAAAAACAATAATAAAAGTTTACAAAACGTAATTTATTATTAATGAGATGTAATTGGAATCAATTGTTCAGTAACACCATTAGTCGTATTTATAGAGCTATTAGTATTAACATTTGTTGTTGTAGTTGAAGGCGGTGCGTTTACATTTACAGGTGGAGTATAAACTACAGGCGGTGTATAAGTGGCATTAACAGGTTGCTGATAATTATACATACCATTTTGCTGTGGATAAGGTGCAAATTTGTCTATAACTTTTGAGCCTATATTATAGATGGCTTTTTGCATAAGCTGATCAAGCACTCCATTCACAAGTGCAGCGTTTGCGTAAACTGAGCTGTTAACAACAGCAAACATTAAAATCACACCAGATAAGATAATCTTTTTTTTCATACTTTTGAACCTCTAACTTAGTAATTCTTTTTCAAAAAAATTCGCTCTAAACAAAATTATATATTCTATTATTTTAAAAAACCAATCATTTGCTTGTATTCTTTTCTGAAAATCCAAAATCTCATACAAATAATGTAAAAATAAAGGGGAGTTTTAAAATTTTTATTTATATTTCAACTAATAGCGGTTATTATATAAAAATGATAATTTTGTATTATCCAAAAATTTGTTTGAAGGTTCATTATTATTCGGAGTTAATCTTAAATGCGTCGTGTTATAACCCTTGAGCTTGTTGGGCAAGAAGTTCTCTCTTATGATCTTTTTGATGAAGAGGGTAATGTTGTTTATACAAGTGGAGACCAATTAACTCCTAATTTATTAATGATGCTTAATTTTAAGAAAATCTATCGTAAAGATGAACCTCTGCCTGAAAAAAAAGATGCAATTCTTGATCTTATTCAAGATGACCATGTAATAACTGAAAAAAGTATTCAACAAAGCGACAGAAAAAAAAGTTTTAAAAAATCTGAATTAAAATCGGCAATCTCTTCTAAGGCAACAGAATATCTGATTAAAAGTACCAAAAATATTCTTCAAGATATTACTGATGGCAAAACACCTGATGTTTCGGCATGTTCTGCTGTAAGAGATATTGTATTAAATGAAGTCAGCGAGAAACTTGAGAAAATAGAATGTATTGGACAGTTAAGAGTATTTGATGAGTACACTTTTTCTCATACGATTAACGTCTCAACAATTAGCTCTGCTATTGCATTGACAATGAAAATGAGCGAAAAAGAAATAGAAGATCTATCGCTTGGGGCTTTGCTTCATGATATCGGGAAAATGAGAATTCCAATTGAAATATTAAATAAACCGGGAAAACTTGAGCCGGAAGAATTTGACATAATGAAATCTCATACAGTACATGGTTATAAAATTATTACTAATGAAATGTATTTACCTGAAAAAATTGCAAAAGTAGCTTTAGAACATCAGGAAAAATACGGTGGAACAGGTTATCCAAACAAGCTAAAAGGCAAAGAGATTTCTGTCTTTGCCCAAATTGCTTCTATTGCTGATGTGTTTGATGCTTTAGTATCTAAAAGAGTGTATAAACAGCCTATGCCACAACATGAAGCCTTAAAAATAATGCTTTCCGAAGGTAGTGCCTCATTTAATCCTTTTATGTTGTATAAATTTGTTTATCTGGCAAATTATAAAGATGCATCAAGTCTTTTAGTTGAAGAAGAATAAATTTAAAGAAGTTTATCTTTTAATTCTTCTGTAGCTTTCATCCATTCATCTTCATTAATGGTACAAGCATGATTCCAGAATTGTTCCAGTGCATAGAATTGTCTTTCTTCTTTATGAAGAACGTGAATAATTACATCACTATAATCTACAAGATTCCAACGATTTTTCAAGTCATTTTCAGATCTGGTAGGAAGCATTTCATAATTTTCTTTTATTTTGTCTTTTATTGATTCTGTTAAGGTTCTAACCTGTGTTGTACTGTCTGCACTGCAAATTACAAAATAATCAGCTACAACGGATACATTACTGATATTCAGAATCATAATTTCTTTTGCTAACTTATTATCAAGGATTCTGGCACTTATACATGCTAATTCGTATGAACTTAACTGTGTCAAAATCATTCTCCTTCTTTAAAAAACATTAACTGTAAATAAAACTATATTATAAAAACAGTTTATTCAATGTAAAATTTATGTTAATAGTGGTGTTTTAGATAAAATAGTTACTTAAGTTTAGTTTAATTTAAAAATTTGGAAATACATAGAATTATGAATAAAAAAGTTTATATTGAAACTCTGGGCTGTCAAATGAATAAATCAGATACTGAAAGAATACTTGGTATCCTTGAGCTTGAAGGTTATGAAGAAACAAAAGACTCCAAAGCCGCTAATTTATTAATTATTAATACTTGCAGCATTAGAGGAGCTTCAGAAGATAAGGCTTATAGCCATCTTGGTGTTTGGGGCAAACGTAAAAGAAAAAATCCTGAGATGAATATAAAAATAGCAATGTGCGGATGTGTTGCTCAACAAACAAAAGAACAAATTTTCAGAAGAGCTCCTTATGTTGATTTAATATTCGGAACTCATAATATAGATGAACTGCCTAAACTTATTAAAAAAGTAGAAGAGGACGAAAAAGTCTGTTCAATTCATAAAACTCAATACAAAGATGAAAATGGCGGTTTTATGATTAAAAGAAAAGAAGGAATTTCAGCTTGGCTACCTATAATTGAAGGCTGTGATTATTTCTGCACTTACTGCGTAGTTCCTCATACAAGAGGCAGACAAAGAAGCAGACTTCCTCAAGAAATAATCAATGAAGCAAGAGAAATAGCAAAAGAAGGCTTTAAGGAAATAATTCTTTTAGGTCAAACCGTTGATTCTTACGGAAAAGATTTAGATGATGAAACTGCAACACTTTCTTATTTATTAAAAGAAATTAATAAAATTGATGAAGTTATAAGAATTCGTTTTCTAACTTCTCACCCTGCTGACATGGACGAGGAGCTAATCAAAACAGTTGCAGGACTAGATAAGGTTTGTGAATATTTCCACATTCCTATGCAATCAGGAAGCGATGCTATTCTTGAAAAAATGAGAAGACCCTATACAAGAGCTGAATTTCTTGATTTAGTAAATATGATAAAAAAATATATGCCTGAAGTCGGCATTACCTCTGATTTTATAGCAGGATTCCCTGGGGAAACAGAAGAAGATTTTAATGATACATTATCAATTATTGATGAAGTAGTTTTTGATTATTGTAACGGAGCAGCCTATTCACCAAGACGACAAACACCTGCTGCTGTATGGAAAAACCAACTTCCAACCGAAGAGAAGAAACAAAGACTTTATATTTTAAATGACAAAATAAAAGAAGCCATTCAAATAACCAACGATAGATGCGTAGGAAAAACTATGGAAATTCTAGTTGATGGCGTTAATGAAAAAGGCGAATTAAATATGAATGGCAGAACACGAAGTAATAAAATTGTTCACTTTATCGGCGATAAATCTTTAATTGGCACGCTAATTAATGTAAAAATAACAGAAGCTGCACCTTGGTGTTTAAAAGGGGAGATAGTTTAAATTTTAAAAAATTACAACTTTAGTAAAAACAAGGTTTATAATCATTATGGGCTGGTTTTACAACTGCTAATATTAGAATTATTATAAGGTTGTATGGTAGGGTTCGGGAATAGGATAAAAAAGATTTTATGAGTGAAGGAAGAAAAGAATCAGTTTTAGATTTATTTTTAAAAGATAAACTTATAGGAAAACCTGAATTTTCAGAGCCAATATATGGAGCTGGAGCAGAAGGTTTTGGAATATATAATGATGATAAATCTCATCGTTATTATCTTTACATTGACCTTAAAAATGATAATACTAAAAATATTCTTACTGCCATTATGCTTAATCCTTCAGAAAAAGCCTTTGATGGGGCATTTGATGCAACGGTTACTGCTGTCATTGAAATTGCACGAAAATCTCATATTAATAAGGAGCTTGCAAAGTTTTCAGCAGTTGAAATTATAAATTTATTTTCTTACAAAGAGCCTAACGCTAAAAAAGCTGAAGAATATTGGCAAAATAATAAAATTAACGTAAATTTTATAAAGAAATTTCTAAGTGAAGAGAATAGATTTAATAATCCAATACTGATTGCATGGGGTAATAAGGGATGTAAGGTTGGTAAAGAAAATTTTATAGATATTATTACCGCTATTAATAATTACTCTGGCAATCTTTATGCTTATTACATTAATGGGACTAAAAAAAATGAATTAAAAGAATATCGCCTTAAACCAATTCTAGAAAAACAACCTACCCATCCTAGTCCAAGAAATAAGCAACAATTAAATAAATTTTTTGAAAATCCAGAATTAATACTAATAACAAAAGAACCAAAAGACACATAATAATAATTGCGATTATATGTCGTTAATAATCGGTATTGTTTTTTTGTTTGAATGATTTTAGCTGTTCTTCTGATATTTTTTATTCTGAAATAAATAAACCTATAATCTTTATATTTTCTTCTTTAGCAGTATCTCCACTGTTTTTTATTATCAATAGAACTTGTCAAGATAATCAGAAAAATTTGTTAATACAATTCTTATCAGTAAAATTTAAAATACAGTTGGCGATTGAAGAAAAATCGTTCAACATTCCATGAGAACATCAAAATCTAAAACCATTTTTATAGCTTTATGCTTATTAAAAGTTAAATAAAATAGATTCTTACTTGAAAAAAATACTCTTAGAAACCATTAACGCTCATACATCGAAATTTTCTTGTAATTGAAATAAATAATGCTTTCTTAATATACGAGATTTTTTATTAATTCAAATAGCAATTCAAGAAGCTTGTTTGTTTTTATATCAATAAGAGCGGTTTGATATTAGTAAAGAGGAAAAATATACATGCATGTTTCAGCATACAACAAGCCGTATATCCATTTAGCCGCTGAGAATAAATCATCAGCAGATAAATCAGCGCCCCCTTTAACTACAAAAAAAGCACATCATAAAAAACACACATCATGGTGTCAAAAACAACATGCATCCTCGCAGCATAAACAACACAGCTTCTCGAATCACAATAAACATACATCACATAACGCAACTAAAACAAATATCGCCGCAAATACAAATCCATTTACAGAGATTAATAATGTGGCTTCAGTTCCTGTAAATAAACCTTCAGATTTAACAAATCCTTTTGCTCAAGCAACTAATAATATGCCTACTGGTAATATTAATAAAGCAAATCTAGATCCTAATGCTCCTACGTTGGTTTATGGGGATTCTACCTCTGAACAATTAGGTAAAAAACTTGGAGGTCCAAACTTAGGAATTGTAGGTGCAGGATTTTATGCAAAAAAATTAGCTCCTGTTTCACAAATACCTGCTAATACAAAACAAATTCTAATAAGTATGGGCTACAACGATTATGATGATGCTACTAAATCTCCTGAACAATATATAAACAGAACCAAAAATCTGATAAATGAGATGAAAGCTCAAGCTCCCGGTGTTAAAATAGCCGTTTTAAGCATAAAAGGAACAACCAAAAGCAAAGATGAAAATGATAAAATAGCAAAGATGAATGAAATATTAAAAAATATTGCTTCTAAAGAAGGTTTACAATTTGTTGATCTGGGAGATACAGGCAATATTAAATGTTCGGACGGAATTCACTTTAAAGATAATAATAAATATGCTGAAGCAGTTAAACAAGCTTTAAATAAGCAATTTAACGGATAATTTCAGGTAGAAAAAAATAACTGATTTATTTAAATTTTCCAAAGACTCCTAACGAATATTTGATTATTTGAATTCGTTAGGAATCATTGCTCTATTGTAATTAATCTGATCGTTTTGCATTTTTTAAAACTTGAAAACAGGAGGAAAAGATTGAAAGTTTTTTAATCTCAAAAAAAATAATATTAAAAATTCAGTTCGAATAAGATTTAAAATCTTTTGTAACTATGATACTTGAAGTTATAGATTGACTATTAGTCATATTATAATATTATTCTATTTTAAATATTTTTTATTTTAATATTTGTTTTAAGATTAATTGGCTATAATTTTTTTGATCATTAATCACAGAATTATTCTCTTTTATATTTAGTGCTTTTTGAATATATTTTTTAGAGAGTCTGTACTCCTTTTCAGTAAGATAAATTCTAGCTAAGCGATTATAAGATTTGATTAAATAAATAGGATTATCATCATTTTTTTCAAGCGATAATATTATTTGTTTATAAGACTCTTCAGCTAAATTATAATCTCTAGCTTGAAAATAAACTTCTGCTAATTGAAAATTTATATCTTGAAGTAAAGCTTTATAATCAAGCTTATATTTACTATATAAGCTTAATGCTTTATTATAATACTTTATAGATGAACGATAATCTTGTTGTTTAGCCTTTAGAAGCCCATATTCAAGATATGTGGTTACATAATTTTCTTTATCTACTAATTCATAATGTGATTCCTTGGTGCTTGAATATATTTCTAATATTTCTTTTAATATCTGTTCTGCTTCCGCATCTTTATTTTCTTGAATATAACAGTTTGCAAATTTTCCAAGCATTGAGACTTTTAACAACTTATTATAATAATTTATTTTAATAGCCTTTTTATATAAAAGTTCTGCTTTATTTAAATCTTTATGTCTTAAATAATATTCGGCAGTAAATTCATAACATGTAGAAATGGTTAAATCTTGATAATCAATGTTCTTATTGTTATTTAATAATTTACTGCAAATTTTTACACTTTTATCTAATTGATTGGTCTTATAATAATTTAAAGCTGAGTAATATATATTTGCATGCTGTGAAATCAGATAAAACTTAGGTATAAGGCTAACAGCGAAGTAAAATATAATTCCTATTACTGCTAAGACAATAAATACTAAAACTGTTTTCTTATTATTTTGCATATTATTTCCTTTAGTTTAAAAAGTTTAACCTGTAATTTGTAATCTATTTTTTCCCTATATAATTAAAACATCACCATAATAATATTTACTTCAATGTAACTAATAATTACAAAATAACTATTCTTGTAATTATAGCTTTAAAAGAGTAATAATTATGCGTGTTTTGTCTCATCTTATTTAATCTTATAGATATTTATAGCCTTCATAAAAGGACTCATAATAAGCTGAAAAAAGTTTACAGATGAATTCAGTCATTAAAATTTTCTCTTGATAAAATAATTTATTCATTATGAAAACTTTATTTAACATAACTAACCAATTAGAGATATACATAAGACTAATTAAAATAAAATTATTTTTTCTTAAACTGCTACTAGTACACTTCAAAAAATAATAGTGAGTAGAAAATGAAAATAATAACAGCAAGTAAATTTTATTATCAACGAGCAGGTCTTGAGTCTTATTTATTGAAAATAACGGATAGCTTAAGGCAAAACGGACATGAAGTTATTCCATTTTCTACAAATTATAGAAAAAATATTAAAACTCAATTTGATGATTATTTTACAGAATACATTGAACTCGGCGGCGATGAAAATATAGGAATTAGCGATAAAATAAAAGCCTTATCAAAAATTTTATATAACTTTGAAGCGGCTAATAAGATTAAAGAGCTAATACATCATACAAAACCTGATGTATTATGGGGATTTGGAGTTCACAGACATCTTTCGCCTTCAATTTTTGTTGAAGCAAAAAAACATTCGATTCCTGTAATTCATAGATTATCTGACTACGCAATAATATGCCCTGATTCAAGATTAACAAAAGGTAATGATGCCACATGCGATTTGCTTTGCCCATTGAAAGGCTATCATAATGCGATAATTAATAGATGCGTAAGACAGGCGGCAGCAACTGATGCATCAAAGAAACCGTCAATGGCGGCAAGTACAGTAGGAGCTTTAGAGTTATTTGTTCACAATAAATTAGGATTATATAAAAATAACGTAAACAAATTTATTGCTCCCAGTAACTTTTTAAGAGAAGTAATGATAAAAAGTGGAATCCCTGAAGAAAAAATAATCCATATACCAGTCTTTGTTGATAATAATTTATACAGTCCAAATTATAATAATAAAAATTATATATTGTATTTTGGCAGACTAAGCAGAGAAAAAGGCTTGCCAATATTGCTTGAAGCAATGAGCAAATTAAAAACCCATAAGCTTGTCATCGTAGGAGATGGACCGCAAAGAGAACATTTAGAAAAAATAAAAGAAGAAAAAAACCTGTTTAATGTTGTTTTTACAGGAAAAATGTATGGCGATGACTTAAAAGAAATAGTAGCAAATGCAAAGTTTGTAGTTGTTCCATCAATATGGTATGACAATTCACCAAATGTAATACTTGAAGCAAATGCACTTGGTAAGCCTGTTCTTGCCGCCGAAATTGGAGGAATTCCAGAATATATAAACCAAAATATAGATGGACTACTATATAAATACGATAATGTAGATGAATTAGCCGAAAAAATAGACTTTTTAATGGCACAAACAACTTATTGCAAAGAACTGGGAAAAGAAGCAAGACATAAAATTAGCACACATTATAATCCAGATGTTCATTACGAAAAAATTCAAAATCTATTATATTCATTGAATTAATAAGCTAAAAAAACGATTTAATTTAATCGAAAATTCTGATGCAAATTTATTCAAATCCAGAAAATATATTAACTATAAAAAGAGAAAGAAAAATAGACTATGAAGATATCAGTAATCGGAGCAAGAGGAATTCCAGCAACTTACGGGGGAATAGAAAAGCATTGTGAAGAAATTTACACAAGATTAGCAGAAAAAGGCCATGAAATAACAATTTATGCCCGACAAAATTATCTTGAAAAAAACTTAAAAGAATATAAAGGTATAAATATAAAAAATTTATGGACTTTTAAGTCAAAAGGGATTGAAGCAAGCTTTCACACACTTATATCTTGCTTACATGAATTATTTAATGACTCAGATATTGTTCATTTTCACGCACAAGGACCATGCATGTTTGCATGGATTATAAAATTGTTTAACCCGCAAAAACAGCTATTTTTTACTTGCCATGGAATAGATTGGCAAAGAAATAAATGGAGTAAATTTGCAAAGTTAATGATAAAATTCGGTGAAAAACAAAGTGGTACAATATTTGATACGCAAATAGTAGTTTCAGAATCATTGGCAAATTATTACAGACATACATACAACAAAACAAATCCTGTAATAATAACAAATGGAACAAATATAGAAGAACAGAAGAAAACATCAAAATGCTTAAAAAAATTCAAACTAAGCAGAGATAACTACATGGTTTTTGTTGGAAGACTTGTTCCTGAAAAAGCACCACATAGATTAATAGAAGCCTATTTAGAATTAAAGACAAATAAAAAACTTGTTATAGTAGGTGATTCAGCTGCTACAGATGACTATGTAAATTACATGAAAAATATAGCTAAAAATGATAAAAGAATTATCTTCACATCATATTTATACGGTGATGAACTGGCAGAAATATATTCGAATGCTGATTTATATATATCAACCTCAGAACTTGAAGGTTTACCACTAACTTTACTTGAAGCAATGTCTTATGGTATTCCCGCACTTGTAAGTCCTATTGATCCACATATTGAAGTTATTGGAAACGAAGAATATGGATATCTGTTTGATTCTTTAAGCCAAGAAGATATTAAAAACAAGTTAGAATACATATTAAGTTTAGATACAGATGAAATAAAAGAAAAAGGACAAATAGGCAAACAAAAAATAAATAGAAATCACAATTGGAACGCTGTAACAAAAAAACTTGAAATGTTGTATCAATTAACATAAATAAAACTAAAGAAAGCTGAAATAATATCTCAGCTTTCTTTTTATAATTATATGGATTTATATGTTAAATTAATCTACATATTTTTTGAAGATTAATGAAGCATTATGACCACCAAAACCGAAGGAGTTAGACATTACTGCATTAATATTGTCAACTTTTCTTGCGGTGTTAGCAACATAATCTAAATCACATTTATCATCAGGATCTTCAAGGTTGATAGTTGGAGGAACAATGCCTGTTTCAATTGCTTTTACGCAAGCAATAGCTTCAACAGCTCCAGCAGCACCTAAAAGGTGACCTATCATACTCTTTGTTGAACTTACTAATAATCCATTTGTAGCATATTCGCCAAAAATTCTCTTAACAGCAAGTGTTTCTGCTACGTCGCCAAGTGAAGTACTTGTACCATGAGCATTGATGTACTGAATTTCTTCAGGAGCTATTCCAGCATCTTTAATAGCTTCAGTCATTGCTCTAGCTGCACCATCACCATCAGCACATGGAGCAACAATATCGTTTGCATCAGCAGAAGAACCATAACCTATGAACTCAGCATAAATTTTAGCGCCTCTGGCTTTAGCATGCTCAAGCTCTTCCATAACTAGGATACCAGCACCTTCAGACATAACAAACCCATCTCTGCCTTTGTCAAAAGGTCTGCTAGCTCTTTCAGGCTCATCATTTCTTGTAGATAATGTTCTAGCACTTGAAAAACCTGCAATTGCTAATTGTGTCAATGGAGCTTCAGCACCACCTGCAAATATAACATCAGCATCACCATAAACAATTGCTCTAAAAGCATCGCCTATTGAGTGTGAAGCTGTCGCACAAGCAGTTACAACACATTTATTAATACCTTTTGCATTAAGCATGATAGAAATTCTGCCTGCAGCCATATCAACAATCATCATAGGAACTGTGAACGGACTACATTTAGAAGGACCTTTTTCCATAATAGCTCTGTGGTTTTGCTCGATGGTTCCAATACCACCTGCAGCACTACCAACAATAACACCGACTCTAGTAGGATCAACTTTTGTCATATCCAGACCGGCATCTTCAGCAGCAAATTTAGCAGCTACAACAGCGTGCTGAGTAAACCTATCCATTCTCTTGGCTTCTTTTTTATCAACATACAAACCAGGATCAAAATTAGGAACTTCACCGCCAATTTTAACTGAGTGTGCAGACACATCAGTTATTGTTATAGGCTTAATGCCGCTTTTGCCTTGAGATAAGTTTTCCCAGAATAAGTCAACGCCGACGCCATAAGGGCTTACGGCTCCCATTCCGGTAATTACAACTCTTCTGGCTCTTTTATTCATTGTCATATCCTTAATTCACTTATGCGTAATATTTTTCGACTCTTTAAAAAACTATGAATTTGCTTTAACAAATTTAACTGCATCAGCAACAGTAACGATTTTTTCAGCATCTTCATCAGGAATTTCAACGCCGAACTCTTCTTCAAAAGCCATTACTAATTCAACTGTATCTAATGAATCAGCACCTAAATCAGCTGTAAAACTAGCTGTTTCAGTAACTTCTGCTTCATCAACACTTAATTGCTCAACTACTACTTTTTTTACTCTTTCAAATATTTCAGTCATTCTTAAATCTCCTAAATTAATAAATAAGTATACATACGTCTTTGAGAATTATACATAAACAATAATAATTGTCATAGATTTTATATCAAATTGTAAAATTATATAACAAGTCCGCCATCAATGCCGATTACTTGACCTGTAATATAACTTGCTGAACTAGCTAAAAATACTACTGCATTAGCAATATCTTCAGGTTGTCCAAGTTTGCCCATTGGAATTCTTTCAACAATTTTTGAAGTATCCAATTCATGAGTCATATCTGTTGCAATGAAACCAGGAGCTATCGCATTAACTGCTACACCTCTTGGAGCTAATTCTTTGGCAACAGCCTTTGTAAATCCGATCAAACCAGACTTAGCAGCTGAATAGTTAGCCTGACCTGCATTACCATAAACACCACTTATGCTGGAAATATTAATAATACTTCCTGAACGCTGTTTCATCATGATTTTAGCAGCAGGTTTTGTTACATAGAACGCACTGTTTAAATTGGTATTAATAACTTTTAACCAATCTTCGTCGGACATTCTAATTAATAAACCATCTTTTGTAATGCCTGCATTGTTAACTAATACATCTAATCTTCCATATTCTTTGGAAATTTGATCCATCATCACTTTTACGGCATCCGCATCTGAAATATCACATTTGATAGCAGCTGCATCACCGCCAAGTGCTTTAATTTCTTCAACTACAGCATTTGCACCTGCTTCACTGCTAACATAATTGATAACTGTGAAAAACCCTGCTTTTGCAAGAGCAATAGCGCAGACTTTGCCAATTCCTCTTGAAGCACCTGTGACTAAAGCAATTTTTTTATCGCTCATTATTAAATATTCCTTATACCTGAACTAAGTCATTTATTGCAGTTACAACTTTATTTAATGAATCAATATCTTGAACATTATAAACAGTTGCAGAACGAGAAATTTTCTTTACCATACCTGATAAAACTTTACCTGGCCCAATTTCAATAAAAGTATCGATACCTTGTTCAACCATTAAAGCTACTGATTGCTTCCAAAATACTGAAGAATAAATTTGTTCAGCCATTTTATTTCTGAATTCATCTTTATCAGTTGTTATTTTGCCGTCAGTATTTGTTATAACAGGTATTACAGCATCTAAAACTTCAAAATTTTCTATCCAATTTTTAAAGTTGTCTGCAGCTTCTTTCATTAAAGGTGAGTGGAATGCACCGCTCACAGCCAAAGGTACAACTCTTTTTGCACCGGCTTCAGCACATAATTTATTAGCTTCTTCTACAGCAACTGACTCGCCTGTAATAACAGTCTGATCAGGTGTATTATAATTTGCTACGCTTATTGTTCCTAATTTTGAACAATTTTCAATTACTTCATTTAATTTATCATCAGCTAAGTTTAAAATTGCCGACATTGCTCCTGATTTAGCATCATTCATTAATTCAGCCCTTCTTTGAACTAATTTAATTACTGTTTCTAAATCAACGGCTTTTGCATTATATAATGCGGCATATTCACCCAAACTATGTCCTGCGACAAATTCAGGTTTAATGTTAAGTTTTTCATTTAATACTTCTAAAGCAGCTATTGAAGTTGCTAAAATACAGGGTTGAGTATTAATTGTCATTTTAAGTTCATCTTCCGGCCCTTCAAAGCAAAGCTTTGCAATGTCTTTACCGGTAACTTCATTAAATTTTTCAAATATATTTTTTGCACAATCAAAATTGTCGTATAAATCTTTTCCCATCCCGACAAACTGAGAACCTTGTCCCGGGAAAATGAATGCAACCTTTTTCATACCTACCCCTGTTTTTTTCTTTGATCTTGAGCTCTCCATCTGATTATTGCAGTTCCCCAGGTTAAACCTGCTCCAAAACCACATAATGCCATAACAGACGGAATATTTATTTTTTCATTTTCTATTGCTTCACACAACGCAATTGCAACTGAAGCTGTAGAAGTATTTCCATATTTATCAAGATTAACAATAGCTTGTTCTTCTTTTAAATTTAATCTTTCGGAAATAGCACTAACTATTCTTATATTTGCCTGATGCGGAATAAAATAATCTAAATCGTCAATTGTCATTCCTGCAAGCTCAAGAGCGGATCTTATTGATGCTGGTACCGCAGTTACTGCAAATTTATAAATTTCTTTACCATTCATTGCGACATAAGGCGGTCTTTGATCTCTCGGAGTGACTAAAGGACAATTCTCACCATTTAGAGGGATTTTTAATTCATTTGCTTTTGAGCCATCAGCTTGTATTTTCACAGATAAAAGATCGTTAACACCGTCTTCTGATTTTGTAAGAACTAACGCACCTGCACCGTCACCAAAGAGGATACATGTGCCTCTGTCAGTCCAATCAATATATCTTGAATGAACATCAACACCAATCAATAATACAGTTTTATAAGTACCTGTCATGATAAAGTTTCTTGCAATATTCATTCCATAAACCAGACCACTACAAGCAGCAACAATATCAAAAGCCGCAGCATTTTTAGCACCGATTGCCGATTGAACTTCACATGCAGTTGACGGATATAGATTATCAGGTAAAGAAGTTGCTGTAATGATAAGATCAACATCTTCTGCATTTATGCCCGCAAAACCTAAAGCATCTTTAGCTGCAGTCACTGCAAGTGATACTGATGTTTCATTACCGCTTACGACTCTACGTTCTTTAATACCTGTTCTTGATACAATCCATTCTTCGTTGGTATCAACTATTTTAGATAAATCTTCATTAGTTATTACGGTTTCAGGAAGACCTTTCCCCACACCAACAATTGAAACTGAATTCAGCTCTCTATTATTCATAATCTATTAGACTCATACATTTCTGATATTTTACCGTTTACATCTTTTTCAACGGATTCTTTAGCTACTCTTATAGCATTTTTAATAGCATCATATTTACTTCCGCCATGCGCAATTACACATGAACCGTTAATACCAAGTAAAAGTGCGCCACCATACTCTGAATAATCTGATTTTTTCTTTAAGTTCATAAGTGCTGAACGGGCAATTAATGCTCCCAGTTTAGCAACCCATGATTTTTTCAATTCATCTTTAAGCATTTTGACAACCATACGAGCAACACCCTCGGTAACTTTGAGAGTAATATTGCCAACAAAGCCATCGCAAACAATTACGTCACTTGCACCCATAAAGAGCTCTCTACCTTCAACGTTTCCTATGAAATTAAGAGCTTCTTTATGTTCTGCAAATAATTTATAAGCATTTACTGCAAGTTCATTACCTTTGCTGGACTCTTCACCGATATTTAAAATACCGACTCTAGGCTTATCAACACCAATAACGCACTTGGAAAATATACTTCCCATAATAGCAAATTGATATAGCATATGTGGCTCGCATGTACTGTTCGCACCTGCATCAACAAGGACGACAGGACCTTCCATAGTTGGCATAACGCAAGCTATAACAGGTCTATCTATACCGGGCAATCGTCCCAATCCAAATAAACTTGCTGCCATTGCCGCACCGGTACTGCCCGCTGCAACAAGAGCTTGTGACTCGCCTTTTGCAACAGCATCAACTGCAACAACTATAGAAGCTTTTTTCTTTCTTCTTAAAGCCGCAGCAGGTGCTTCACCCATTTCGATAATTTCATCAGCTTGTGTGAGTTTAATGTCCAAACCATCAATATTGTATTTGGCTAATTCACGTTCAATTTTGTCAATTTGACCTACTAATTGCAAGCCTATGTTATATTCTCGTGCAGCTAATACTGCTCCTTTGACTATTTCTTCAGGAGCGTAATCTCCGCCCATTGCATCAATTGCTATTCTCATAATAATTTAGCTTATTTTTCTAGTTTTACACTTACTAACTTACCGGCATAGAATCCACATGAGCACACAGTGTGGCTGTATGTCATTTCATTACAGTTTTTGCATTTTGTAATGGTTGGAAGAGTTGCTTTCCATTTTGATCTTCTGTGACCTTGTGCGGATCTACCTGTTCTTTTCTTAGGACATGCCATAATAACACCTTACCTTCTTTATCTAGTTTTCTTCCGATAACTTTTTAAAAATTTCTAACCGAGGATCAACCAGTCCATCTATCTTGACTTTTTTATATTCCTCAGTTCCTTCGCATGCAAAATCGCAAAGTTTTTGACTTGGAATATTTAGTATTATTTCCTGATAAATAAATTCTGTCAAATCTATCTCTTCTTTATCCGCTAAATCTTCAACAAAATTTTCTCCTGTTAACTCGAATTCTTTAATTTGTTCATCAACGAGTTTTCCAAAGATTAATTTTTCATCAACGGCTATATCTAAAGGATAGCTAAACTCTTGCAGACATCTGTCACAATTAACAGCAACTTCAGTAGTGAATTCACCTTCAATATTAATGCCGTAGCCCTCAACTGACAGATTTAAAGCTCCTTTTACAGGCTGAATCAAAGTTAAATCAGGTAATTGTTCAATATTTAACTTTACTTCAACTTGCTTTTCCGATAGATTTTTCAATTCTTCTATATTAATAATCAATTGAGACCGACTTTCTTAATATTCAGGAAATTAGGACATAATAACCACATTATTTCATTCTATTGGCAAGATATTTTTTGTCAATAATGCCGCCGACTAGACAATAATTAAAGAGTGTTATTATTTTTAATATTTTACTAAATGTAAAAAATAATAAAGAGTTCTTAATAAATTAGAACTCTTTAACAAAATTATTATTTAACTCGGGTCGCTAATTCAAATTATCAAAAACCCTCCCGCTTCCACCTATCAGTGGCAAATAGGCATAGCCTCTTTTGCATTTCTATAGATTTTTGATAATTTAAAACTTAATAATAATAAGGCTTTTGATTATTTGTGACTAAAGTTATTTATTTTTCAACTTATAAATTCTTTGTCTTGCATCAGTAAAACGCTCAGCACCAGGGACTTCTTTTAGAAATTTCTCATAAGCCCTGATTGCTTCTTGTTTTTTATTTAAATTTTCAAGTATTAATCCTTCATTATAATAAGCCTGAGAATAATCAGGATCGATAGCAAGAGCTTTTACGGTAGATTGATATGCACCTTCATTATCACCAAGTTCTTTCAACACCATACCTAAACCGACATATGCTTCAGTAAACTTAGGATTTGCTGAGATAGCAGCTTCATAATTTACTTTTGCATTATTAAAATCACCTGATATAAGCATTTGATTTGCTTTTTTATAATAATAATCTGAATCCTGCGTAGCATGTATTTGAGTAATAGCTATAATACTTAAAGTAAAAACTAAAATTGCAAACTTTTTGAACTTCATTTTCTTTATCCTACCTACACCATATTGTTATTATCCCTCATTTTATTAAATTGTACTACTACATAATCGGCTAAATTTTCAAATTGATTTATCTCTGTTTTTCGCCTAAATTTAAACATGTAATTTGGCAAGGAGTAAGATATGGAAAGTACATTAAAAGGTAAGGCCTGGGTATATAAAGATAATGTTGATACTGACGTAATTATCCCTGCAAGATATCTGAACACAACCGATGAAAATGAGCTTGCAAAATTCTGTATGGAAGATATTGATAAAAGCTTTGCACAAGAAGTTAAAGCAGGAGAAATTATAGTTGCGGGAGAAAATTTTGGCTGTGGAAGTTCAAGAGAGCACGCTCCCATTGCAATCAAAGCATGTGGAATCAGCGTTGTAATTGCTAAAAGTTTCGCCAGAATATTTTATAGAAATGCAATAAATATCGGATTACCAATTTTAGAAAACAGTGAATTGCCTGATGAAGTAGACAAAGGCGATGAAATTGCAATTGACTTGACTAACGGAATAATTAAAAATTTAACAAAAAATAAAGAATATAAAGCATCAGCATTTCCTGAATCAATTCAGCAACTTATCAAAACAGGCGGATTGATTAACTATACAAAAGAAAAATTAAATAAATAGTAAGGAAAAACAATGAAAGAATATAAAATAGCAGTTTTAAAAGGTGATGGTATCGGTCCTGAAATAATTACGCAGGGAATAAACGTATTAAATGCTGTAGCTCAAAAGTTTGGTCATACATTTACCTTTACTGAAGGACTTATTGGCGGTATTGCTTACGAAAAAACAGGTCATCCTTTGCCTGAAGAAACCGTTGAACTTTGCAAAAATGCTGATGCGGTATACTTAGGTGCTGTAGGCGATTATAAATATGATACTATTGAACCGCATTTAAGACCAGAGCAAGCACTTCTTGGAATAAGAAAAAAACTTAACCTGTTTGCTAATTTAAGACCCGTAGAGGTATTTGAAGAGCTTGCAGAGAGCTCAACGCTAAAAAAAGAATATATTAGCGGCATAGATATTATGATCCTTAGAGAGCTAACTGGTGGCGCTTATTTTGGAGAGCCACGAGGAATAGAAGTTCGAGATGGACAAAAAGTCGGATTTAATACAATGGTTTATTCCGAGTTTGAAATTGAAAGAGCAGCTATAAGTGCTTTTGAAATCGCAAGAAAAAGAAATAAAAAACTTTGCTCGGTAGATAAGGCAAATGTTCTTGAAGTTTCAAGACTATGGAGAGAAGTAGTCAACAGAGTCGGTGAAAACTACAAAGATGTCGAGTTATCCCACATGTACGTTGATAATGCGGCTATGCAACTTATCCGAAACCCGAAGCAATTTGATGTAATCCTTACTGAAAATTTATTCGGAGATATATTGTCAGATGCAGCCTCTATGCTTGCAGGATCATTAGGAATGTTAGCTAGTGCAAGTATGTCAGACACCAAAGCCGCTATTTATGAACCTATTCATGGAAGTGCGCCTGATATTGCAGGAAAAGGAATCGCAAACCCGATAGCAACAATTCTTTCTGCTTCAATGATGCTAAAATACAGTTTTAATCTTGAAACTGAATCAGAAACCATTATAAAAGCCGTTAAAAAAGCTTTAAAAGAAGGTTATAGAACTGCTGACATAATGCAGGACGGCTGTACTCTCCTTACAACAGAAAAAATGGGAGAAGTAATTGCTTCAAATATAACAGTAGTGTAAATTATACATTTAATACTCCTTTGTTACTCACTAAATATAGTCCTTTTGGCTAATCTGCATGACAAAAATTATTATCCTTAATGCTAGTGAAATAACTTAAATAATTGGCTAATATATATTTATAGCTGATAGAGAAAATCACCCTTAAAAAATAAAGAACCTTAATTTAGGTTTTTTCTCCAACGGAGAACTGGTGTGATATTCTTTATCAGCTACTTTTTTGCTCCTAAATTTAAATATTTAGAAGTAAGCTCAATTATCTAAACATTTAGGTAATGTGATTTCATAACAATTAACTTATTTTTAACGAGATGATTCAATAAAAGGAATAATCTCGTGACAGAACCTAATAAGTTTAATATAACTCAACACGAATATTTAATTGACATAATTACGAAAACCTTAACAAGCGATAACCTTGATGAAGCTATAAGAAATATATCTTTAGAGCTTGGGAAACTTTTCAATGCGGATAGAGTTCATTTTAGATTTTATGATGATAATTTAGAAACTTTTTCAGCTGTTATAGAAGAATATAGGAAAAACGAAAACGTTGCCTCCGCAAAAGGGAAAATGATATACCCAAAAGAATTTGATGTTTATTTAAAAGAAAAATTGGATATTCAAGATCACATCTTTATCCTTGATGATATTAATAGACCAGAGTATTCTGATTTATTCAAGGAGCTTTTTAATAGCCTTAATATTAAAAATGAAATAGTTTTACCAATTTATTATAAAAATAAACTAGAATCAGCTTTTTTCATAACTAATACAGAATCCTCAGAGTTTATTTCAGAAGAAAATCTTGATTTTTTAATACCAATAGCAAGACAAATTTCTATTGGAACTCACTTATTTAAAATAAATAATTTATTAAATAAAAAAGCTGAATATGACAAAATACTTAGAGAAGCTGTGATTAATGTCAGGTTATATGATAACCCTGAAGATGTTTTTATATATCTGGTAAATAAGCTCTCAGACCTTTTTAATGTAAATATGGTTTTAAATCTAAATATTGATACCTATGAAAATTATATTGTTCTTTATGAGGCATTAAAAAATGATAAAGAACAATTAAAAGGCAAATTGCTTTTTAGTTCTGAGACTTTCAGAATGCTTGAACATTCAGATAAAAGCTCAATAATTGTAGTAAATGACATAAAAGAAATAGAAAATAATGAATTACAAAACTTATTAAGTGGAAATCAAATTAAAGCATTTATGCTTTATCCCATCGAGGAAATTCTTCCGATAAAAGGTGAGAAAAAAATAAAAGAAAGAATAATGGTATGTTCTGATATACCAAGAAAATGGTCATATCAAGATATTGAAGCATTAAAATTAATTATTGGGACTATCTCAATAATTTATATTGATATAATAAACAGAAAAGAAATAAGTGAAATTGAAGAAACATTCATAGCCTCTCTTGTTCATGATTTAAAAAGCCCAATTTATGCAGAACAAAAAGGACTTGAATTTATTATATCCAGAAAACCTGATACCACTCTCTCTAAAGTCAGTCCTTATTTAATTGATATGTATAATACAAATGAAGAGCTTCTAAGACTAATTACAAATCTTTTAACTGTTTATTCTATGGAGCTAGGACAACATGAACTAAAAAAAGAACCTGCAAATATAAATAAAATTATTGATGATTCGATAAGAACAATAAAAGCTCTTGCTGAAGATAATGAAGATTCAATTACAAAAAATATTCAGGAAAATCTTTGTGATATCTATATTGATCCTGATGAAATAAAAAGAGTTATCACAAATTTAATAAGCAATGCTATTAAACACAATGCAAAAGGTATTGAAATTGATGTTATCGCAGAAAAAAAAGAAAATGAGATCCTGATCTCTATAAAAGACAATGGCTCTGGAATTTCAGAAAAAGAAAAAGCTAATATTTTTCAAAAATACAAAACAACAAAAAGTAAGGTTGGAACAGGACTTGGATTATATTTATCAAAACAAATAGTAGAACATCATAACGGTAAAATATGGTTTGAATCTGAAGAAGGCAAAGGTACAACATTTAATTTTAAATTACCTTTAACCGATTCAGATGGTGAATAATATGAATATAATGGATATAACACTTCCAATAAAAATAATTGTGGCAGAAGATGAGAGCTTATACAGAAAAATTATTATTGATTTTCTTAATGAAAATGAAAAGTTTAAAGTTATAGGCGAAGCAAAAGATGGAGAAACAGCAGTAAAGCTCGCAAAAGAACTTATACCAAATTTAATGGTTATTGATTTAGGACTGCCTGTAATGAGTGGAATAGAAGCTATTACAAAGATTAAAAAATCAAACCCTACAATTAAAATAGTTGTATTAACCTCTCATATAAATCAAGACGAAGCGATTGAATCATTGGCAGCAGGTGCAAATGCTTATGTAGATAAGGGGATAAATATAAATAACTTAAAAATGATAATAGAAACCGTTAATAACGGTGCTGTATGGATATCTCCTATTATTGGTCAGCGCATATTACATGATATTATTAATGAATACAAAAACAAACATAAAAACAATTAAATATTTAATCTAAAATAAAAATGGCTCATTTGTTTATTCATAAGCAAATGAGCCTTTGTATTAAGTGAGCTGGAGGGTAATTATTATGATGAAAAGAATGGAATCAAAGAAGTTCCTATAATATGTTCTTCCACCCAGACTTGTGTTTTAGAATTAAAATACGGTTTATTCAGAACTTCTTCTTTTGACCAAACAGCCATTGATAGTTCATAGAACTGGACTTTTTCGATATTTTCTACATAAAAACTTTTGTCACCGCATTTAGCGCAAAATTTATCGGTAGGAAATATTCTGTTATATCCCGAAACTCCCTGTCTTTTAGAATTACAGCAACCGCAACGGACAATATGCCATTTTATTTTTATTTCAATACCGCAATCAGGACAATAATTACCATTTGAAAGTGGCGTTACTTTTTCATGCTTACATTTTTGTTTTCTTAACAGAAAAAAACTAAACAACACGGCTAAATTTATATTCAATTCTTTTCCCTCAGCTTTAATATTTTTATTCTTCCTAAATAAAGTTAAGGTTTTTATACTTAAAATCAAAAAATCATAATAAAGTTTTACATTTGTTAATCTTTTGTTTGTAACAGAAATTTTACAATTGTAGTTTAATTAATACAAAACTAGAAATATTAATTTAGATCATTATTATTTCATGTGAGAGCTGACATAATGAGTAAGAAAAGAAGATAGAACTTTGCTTTTAAAAAACTGAATATTTCATGGTTGATTTGTTTAATATTTAAATCTTTTTTTTCGCATGAAATAAAAAGTTTTAATTCAGTTAAATTAGAATCATAATTATTTATTTTAAAAAAAAAGTTAAAGTATTTTTCTTACTTGCCGATAACAACAATATGAAGGCTCGCTTATGAATTAAGCGGATAACGGAGTAAGAAGATATGGGCTTAGCAGCAAGTCAAGCAAGATTTTTAAATCTTACAGCAAGAAAAACTGACCTTGAATTTCAAGGGCAGTCAATCAACCAACAAAGAATGAATGTGTCTCAACAGGCACAGACTTTGCTGAACTATACTTCGTTACTTGATACAAGTTCCGCTCAATATCAACAAAACCTTGTCAAAATTGACTCAATACACCAAATAGACAGAAGGTTGGAAATTGAACTTAACAGCGTAGATACACAACAACAAGCAGTACAAACCGAAATCGAAGCAGTTAAGAAAGTTATTGATAAAAATATTGACCTGGTATTCAAAACATTTGCTTAGTCTTCTTAAAGTCAGGAGTGGAAAGATATGTCATATAAAAACGACAGTCTGCTGGTTATAGTAAATAAATACGGTAAAGCCAGCGGCGATGCAAAAGCAGAATTATATGAAGTCTATGACAAAATCAGAGACATAACCGTAAGCGGTCCGACAATCGGCGGTTCTGGCTATGGTGCTTTTGGCTCTATGCTTTTGGGATTATCAAGAATGATAGCTCCGGGTTCATTTATGCCAGCTCTTGACCACTCATCAATTAACGTTCCAGGTACTTCTTTCAGTTCCCCCATGGAAGGTGGAAACTCAATAGTATCAGGAGGCAGATCATCTTTAGGTTTAGGCGGTTTAGGCAAATACCCAGGATTTCCCGGTGGTGCTGCTCCCATTAATTATGGAAATGAATATGGAAGCTACACAGGGGGCGCTGCTTCATTAGATAACGGAATAGGCTCAATGTTTTCATCCGCTGCAGGCGGAATAGGCAGCGGACTAGAATCTTTATATAACAGTTTTGCAGTTGGCGGTTATCCGACAGGCGGAGCTGCATCAGCAGTAGGTGGTTTAAATGCACCGACCCCAAGTGGAGGTTATACTGCATCAGGCTTTACAAAAGGAACTTCATGGGTTGTTCCTATGGCTGGAGTTGTTTCAGGAATAGGCGGTCTTGCTTCATCATTAAGTCCTTATTTTGGTCCTTTCGGTATTCTTGCAGGAATAGCGGGCAACATGGCAAATGGTTATGGTGGTGCGGTTCTTAATGCTTATCAAACGGTTCAGGGTCGAATTTTAAATAATGCAGATACAATTCTTTCTCAAAAAGTAAGAAATATTGAAGCAGTTTGCAAACAACTTGATACCCAATCAGATATTCTCAGAAAAGCCCTTAAAGAAGGTCTTGACGGAGATGGCAAACTTATTCAGAACTTATAACGGAGGGATTAATGAACACAAATTCTCGTTTGTATCTTAAATCCGTTAAAAAATTTCTTATTGATGAAAATATACTATTTGTTGCTTTTAAGTTAACAATGAGAATTTTGGGATGCTATCAAGACATAAATAAAAAATCAAAACTTGTAAATGAACATCTCATGAATCATCAAAATAAGCTTGAAACAACTAAGCTTATAATTAAAACACATGCAAGCAACAATAACGAATCACTCAACATATTCCAATAGCAAAAAGAGTTCTTAATATTTTTTTACAATAATTATTTCCAACATGTAGTAAATTTTAAAACGCTTTTTGTTTTTATATACATAGATGATATTTATTAAATCCTAATCCATATCATCAACAAGGAGGATAACACCATATGGCGGCTAATATAGTAACAGATTACGTTAAATATTTTATAGAGAACGTTCAAGCGTACTTTAGAATCTCGTTATCATATTGGAGAAAAAATAAGCCTATACAAGCTATGTATTATTCTACCATTGACTATTTCAAAAACCTTTTTTCCGCAAACAAAAAACTACAAGTCGCAAAATATAGAGTAAACCATCTTAAATACAGACTTTATCAAATGGAGAAACTAATAGACGACAATAATCCAAGCCAAATAAATAAGGGGAAATCATTTAATCAACTAAGATAACATAACACCTACTTATCACAAACGGGGAGAACGAACTATGGGGATATTAACGGCACAACTACGGGTACAATATTTACAACTGCATGAATCAAATCTTCAATATCAGATCCAAATGATTACGCAGACAAAAATGAATTTATCTGCGAATTCAAACGAACTTGTAAACATTGGTACTGATCTTGATGCAGATTCACCTGAATTAAAATTACTTGAACAAAGACGTGCAAAGCTGAAACTGGTTGAAGATAACCTTGATTCTATGCTTGAGCGTTACAAAGTCCAATTGCAGGCAGTACAAGGCGAGAAACAAAGCGCTGACAAATATCTGCAAGACGGAATGAAAATATTCAGTTATTAATCCCCCAATAAATTAAAGTATGGTGTTATCAACCGGGCATTCGTGTCCGGTTTTTTATTTTTAACAATTGTAAAGCACTTAAAACAATGTATATCAGCACTTTAAGGTGGAGTAAACCATGTGGATGATGTGAGAAGGAGCAAATTAATACAAAATAAAGAAACTAAGGTGATTGGTGTTCGTTTAGTAAATATATCAGAGTAAAAAAGAGATAAAGCTACGGAGATATAAATATATGAAAAAAGTTTGTGAACAGGGAGTAAATCAAGAAATGTCAAGAAAAAGCAGTCTTGTATGGTTTTTAGAAAATCAACATCCTGTTGTCTGCTGGTGGTTTGTTTTATCATCTCTTAGCTTTTGCTCAGTATATTTTATGTTATTAACAAAATTTCAATAATTCATTCAAAAAAATAACCATAAAAAATGACCTTAAATTAATAAGGTCATTTTTTATGGTTATTTTTTATAAGAGAATCTAGTCGTCTCTGCCTCGCCCGAAAAGAATCCATGCCCAGTAAAGTAGCTCTATTAATGAATAAAGAGCTGTTGCAACATAAGTAAGAGCCGCAGCATTTAACACTTTTCTTGCTCCAACAACCTCTTCACTCTGAATAAATCCACCGTTAGATAACGCTAGAATAGCTCTATTACTGGCATTAAACTCAACAGGAAGAGTAACAACGTGAAATAAAACAGAACCTCCATAAAGTAAAACACCTATAAAAGCTATTAAATTATAGAATTCAGGGCTTACAGAGTGAAGAAACCCTCTTAGAAGAAGGCTTCCCATTATCAACATAGGAGCTAAAGACTGTGTCATATTAACTAATGGAACAATTCCAGCTCTTAACTTCATTGGCTGATAACCGACATGATCTTGAATAACATGCCCGATCTCGTGAGCTGCAACACTTACAGATGAAACAGAAGTCCCATAGTAGTTTTCTCTTGAAAGCCTGACTGTTTTACTATTTGGATCATAATGATCGGATAATTCACCATCGATAGCTTCTATAGAGATACCTTTAATATTTGAATTAGAAAGTATAGCTTCGGCAACTTCTTTGCCAGTCATATTATTTCTTGTATTAACTTTTAAAAACTTGCCGTAAGTATTTTTAACAATAGTCTGAGGAATAAAACTTATTGCCATACCAATAAGTCCAATTACCATATATGCAGGATCGAAAAAAAACATTTACAAACCTCCTAATTGAATTTATCACCAACTTGCAATCTTGCTCCATTCGCCCAACTTGAAGCATCCATTGCCTTTTTACCTTGTGGCTGTAATTGTTGTATAAGAATATCACCTTCTAATGCTGAAACAACTACTCCATTATTAATTATAGCTTTGATTAATCCAACTTCTGAATTATTAATGTTTTCTTCATAAATTTCTGATTTTATAATTTTTATAATATTTTCTTTATATTCACAATAAGTAGAAGGCCAAGGCTGCATTCCTCTGATTTTATTATGAATGGCTCTTACACTCATTGCCCAATCGATTTTACCATCTTCTTTTTTAAGTTTAGGCGCATGCGTTGATTCATCATTATTCTGTTTTATAGGAGTTATTTCACCTTTATTTAGACCCGTAACAGTCTTATAGAGAAGATCAGGACCTAATTCAGCGATCTTATAATACAACTCTTCGCTTGTCATTTCATCGGTTATGATTATATCTTCTTTTAACAAAATATCACCTGTATCAACACCGATATCAGTAAGCATAGTCGTTACACCCGTTATTTTATCGCCATTAATAATAGGCCATTGAATAGGGTTAGCTCCTCTATATTTTGGCAAGAGCGAAGCATGTAAATTAATAGTTCCTAATCTCGGTATATCAAGGACTTCTTGACTTAAAATCTGACCAAATGCAACTGTTATGAAAATATCAGGCTTTAATTCTCTTAAAATATCTAATAAGTCAGAGTCTTTTCTTATCAACTTAGGCTGATAAACAGTTATACAATTTTCTTCAGCGACTATTTTCACAGGTGATTTAGTCAATTTCTGACCTCTGCCTGACGGTTTGTCGGGTTGAGTTATGACTGCAACAACGTCTATATCTTCTTTTTCAATCAAACACTTCAACGATGGAACTGCAATTTCAGGAGTTCCAAAAAATACAAGTTTCATTTCAAATCTCCTGCAAACTACTCGACGATAACTGTTTTTTCTTTTTCTTCAACTTCTTTAGCTTGAATTTCTGCCTCTAAATCTGATTCATCTAATAATTTTTCAGGGTCTAAAGCAGGAAGACCAAACTCTGCAAGTTTTTGCTCAGTATCAAATCTATTTCTTGAATGGTCAATAAAAACAATGCCGTCCAAATGATCTGTTTCATGCTGTAAAGCTCTGGCTAATAAACTTCCGCCTTTAGCCTCCATTGTAAAAATACGGCCTTTTTCATCTTTAGCTCTTATAATAATGTCCGTATATCTTCTTACGTCAATGTAAACATTTGGAAAACTTAAACAGCCTTCATTGCTATTAATAGCACCGGATTTTTTTACAATTTTAGGGTTAATAAATACAACAAGGTTTGGTGGTTCTTTGCCACTTGCCGTATCAATTACAAATATTCTGTAATTTTCTCCGACTTGAGGAGCAGCAAGTCCTACACCATCTTTAGCATACATAGTATCAATTAAATCTTTTATTAATTTCTGAATTCTAGAAGTTACTTTTGTAACCTCTTTAGATGGTGTTCTTAATCTTTCATCACCATATTTTATAATTTCCAAAACAGCCATAAATTAAAATCTCATAAATTGCCATAAACCTTACTGATATTTTAACATAAAATAGTAATCCAACTTGTTTTAAGCCTATTTGATAATTAAACCGATTTATCTTACGACTTTTTATTTTAATAATTTAGATATATTATAAAAAAGCATAAATTTATATTTTTAATATAAAAAACGGTTTAGGAGAAAAACTCAACATGGATTTTAATTTTAATTTAATAGGCTGCGCTTCTTGGACACTAGAAATTGATAATACTATTAAAATAGGTTGTGATCCGGGATTAGCACCTAAAGGAACAAGCTACATCTATAAAGGTCTTAAAACATCAAGAGTAGAAGCTCCTGTGTACGATGAAACCACCTTTGAAAATATAAAATTATGGCTATTAACTCACGACCATTTTGATCATTTAGACGAACTTGGATTAAGCAAAATAGAAAATGGTGCACAGGTTATCAGCAGAAAAAATTGCACAAAATTATTAAAAAAACGCAATGATTTAGATGTAACTTATCTCGAGTGGAATGAAGCGAAAACTATTGAAATAAATGACTACAACATTAAAGTTAAGGCAATTCCCGCTGTTCATGGAATGAATTTCATTGCAAAATTATTAATGGGCGATGTAAACGGATATTTAGTTACAATCACTAATAAAGAAGAAACTAAAACAATTTATGTAACTTCTGATACTGTTTTCAGAAATGATATTATAGAAACTATTAATAATCGTAAAATTGATGTTTTAATTGCAAATATGGGACAAGCAAAATCAAAAATGTTTGGCGGACCATTCACAATGAATACAGAAATGCTCCATAAATTCAAGGAAGAATTAAAACCTACAATGACATTACCTATTCATACAGAAGATTTTGCTCACTTTGAAACATCAAGAGCAGAACTTAAAAAGTCCGAACAAGACGACATGAAAATATTAGAAAACGGTGAAACAATTAAATTTAAAGCTTGAGATATTATGATAAAAATAAATTCTGAAACAA
This sequence comes from bacterium, assembly GCA_037137535.1. GTDB lineage: Bacteria > Cyanobacteriota > Vampirovibrionia > Gastranaerophilales > JBAXKC01 > JBAXKC01. The sequence goes on from JBAXKC010000009.1 coordinate 30,237, forward strand.
TTAAAAAAACTGTTTATGACCTTTGCTTTCAAGCAAATATCTATACATCAAAAGATGTTTATAATGCTTTGTTAAATGCTTATAAAACTGAAACTTCAGAAAAAGCTAAAAATGTAATAGGCGAAATCCTGCAAAACATCCAATTATCAGCTATTTCACAAAGACCTTTATGTCAAGATACAGGTTTTGTGACTGTCTTTGTCGAAATTGGAAATAATATTTTTATAGAAGGACAAAGTATAACAGATGCAATTAATGACGCTGTATCACAATGTTATACAGAAAATTTTTTCCGCAAGTCAATGGTATCAAATCCAATTTTTGAAAGAAAAAACACCAACGACAACACTCCTGCAATTATTCATACAGAAATCGTTACAGGAAATGAAATCAATATAAAAGTTGCAATTAAAGGCTGTGGCAGCGAAAACATGAGCCAAATCAAAATGTTAAAACCATCTGACGGAATAGAAGGAATTATTGATTTTGCAGTTAATACAGTAAAAGAAGCCGGCTCAAGACCTTGCCCCCCAATAAGATTAGGGCTTGGAATAGGCGGGACATTTGATAAATCAGCAGTTTTAGCAAAAAAATCGTTATCTTTACCTGTTCAAACAGAAGAAGACCTAAAAAACAATAATGACGATATTTCTAAACTAGAACTGGGAATAATGCAAAAATGCAACGAGCTTAAAATAGGCGCAGCAGGATTAGGCGGTAATAATACTGTTTTTGGAGTAAATATACTAACTCACCCTACTCATATTGCGGCAATGCCTGTTGCAATAAACATAAACTGCCATTCTTCAAGGCATTCAGAGGCAACTATTTCCGAAAACGGTGTTAAATATCACACCGATGAACTTCAAACAGAATTTGAGAATATTGAAATAAATAACAACTATGAAAAAAGAATAAATACCGATGAAATAGAAAAAATCAGAAATTTATCAGCAGGAGAAAGCGTATTATTGAGCGGTAAAATAATAACTGCAAGGGATGCAGCGCATAAAAAAATTGTCGAAATAATACAAGCAGGAAAAAACTTACCCTTTGAGCTGAAAGACAAAATTATTTATTACGTCGGACCTTGCCCCGCTAAAGATAATGAAATAATAGGTCCATGCGGACCGACAACCTCATCACGAATGGACAAATATATGCCTGTTATACTAAAAAACGGAATGTTAGCCTGTATTGGCAAAGGTTCAAGAGATAATCAGGTAAAAGAAGAATTAAAACAATACAAAGGTCTTTATTTTATTACTACAGGCGGAGTTGCAAATCTTTTAAAAGAAAAAGTCAAAGCCTCAAAAATAATAGCCTTTGAAGAACTAGGCCCTGAAGCCGTTTATGAACTTGAAATAAAAGACTTTCCAATAACTGTTGCAATAGATGCTGATGGTAATAATTTCATCAGATAAAAAAACGCAAAATAAAAGCCACCTTTTAGGGCGGCTACCAGACTTTGGGGAGGAGGTTGGGGTATGACCATTTGTTTGGTCTATACATTATTTATCGGCAGCTTTCTGAAAAACTTTAATACTTTATTTAGATGATTTAACAAAACTTAATTTATTTTAAAAAATTCTGCTTATGATTTAACTTAATATCATTAATTTGTTTTATAAAATTTTCATATTGTGCATTCAATTTATTTTTAAAATTGTATTTTTCAATATCCTCAAAAAGTCTTATAAAGTATAAATCTTTATTCAATATTTTTTCTAAAGTATCAATAACTTCCTCATATGATTCATTTTCTAAAAATATATTTATTAAATTGCACAACAAAAAATAACTTTGAGAATTATCAGAAAGGATTAAACTCATTTCTAAAATTTTCTTATAATCGTTTTTGTCTTTATTTTTCAAATAGGCTAATTCTAATAGAGCCAGTACATATAAATCATTAGAATCAATCTCAATAGTTTTCAAGAAATACTTTATTGCTGTTGAATATTTTTCTAAATAAAAATAAGTACAAGCTAGATTGAAATTGCTATCATAATTTAAAGGTTCAAGCTCATAGGCTTTTAGATAATATTCTATGGATTTATCATTATCTATATTTAGATATGAAAGTCCCAGATTACAATTAACATCGAAATTATCTGAATTAATAAAATTAGCCTTTTCATAATACTCTATAGCTTTATCATATTCTTCTTTTTTATGATAAATAAGACCAAGATTAAAATTAACATCAAAATCATTCTGATTAAAATTTAAGGCTTTTTTAAAATATGGAATTGCTAAATCATACAAGGTTTTATTATAATGAATAATGCCTAAATTATAATAAGGAGTAGCACAATCAGGATCAATAGCAATTGCTTTTTCACAACTATTAATTGCTAAATCATATAATTCATTTTCAATGCAAATTGCACTTATGTCTAAAAAACGAGCAAGATTATTAGAATCTATACTAGCAGCTTGATTATATGAATCAAGAGCAAGATTGTATTCTTTTTTCTTAGAGTAAATACGAGCAATAACATCTAAAATTTTATAGTTATTGGGTGCCAATTTTAAAAGCTCTTTATATGCGTCAATAGCTAAATCATATTCTTTTTGGCACAAATATGCATATCCTAGATTATTATGAGCCACAACTTCATTTGGAGTTAATTTAATTGCTTTAATACAATTTTGAATAGCCAAATCGTATTCTTTATGGAACAAATAGGCATATCCCAAATTAGCATAAAAAGATTTATAATTGGAATTTAACTTTGAAATTTTACTAATAACTATATTATTAACATCAAATTCAATAGCTTTTTCATAATTTTTAATAGCTAAATCATATTCTTTCAAATAAAAATATAGATCACCCAAAAAAATATATCCTGAAATTTCATTAGGTTTTAAAGTTATAACTTTTTTAAAATTATGAATGGCTAATCTATATTCTTTTTTTTCAAAAAATGAACCACCTTGTTCTAAATAATACTTATAATCTTTTTCTTCTGAATTAGTCATTTCACCTCTTTTAGTAAAATTTAGTCTACTGTAAAAAAACACTTATAAAATAATTACTTAATTTTAATTATAATAATAGCTTTGTCATAATCATAAAATTCAATGACCAAATCGTCAAACAAAAAACTACTCTATATTAAAAGGGATATTAATCTAAAGAGCAATTGTAACATTATTTTAATTTAGTTATTATTTTTGGTTTTGAATAAAATTCCTCAAAAAAACTGTATTTTTACTCTATGCAGATAAATTCCTCTAACATTAATGACATTTTCTTAATTTATTAGCAGTTATTAAGCAAAATTAAACAATAAAATGTTCCATTTCGGATTTTCGAAAAAAATCAAATGCTTGACCAAAACTTTTTTAAGTATGAAAATCATTATATGAAGTAAGAATCATGTTATTTTTAGGAGGTAGACAAATGTCCCGTTTCGTTCCAACTCCAGGAAAAGAGCTAACAAACGACGAAATCAAAGCTATTATTAAAGAAGAAAATGTCCAATTTATTAGAGTACAGTTCGTTGATGTACTTGGACAAGTTAAAAATATGGCTCTCCCTGCTACACAAATTGATAGAATTTTAAACAATGAAGTAATGTTTGACGGATCTTCTGTTAAAGGTTTCAGAAGCATCGAAACATCAGATATGTTCTTTTATCCAGATAAAAGCACTTTTACAATTCTGCCTTGGAGAACAAAAACAGGCGGAACTGTTGCTCGTTTAATCTGCGATACCTATAATCCGGATGGAACTCCATTTGAAGGTTGCCCTAGAAATAACTTAAAAAGAGTTATGGCAGAAGCAAAAGCTCTTGGATATACAATGAACGTTGGTCCTGAAGCCGAATTCTTCCTTTTCAAAAAAGATGAGAATGGTTGCCCAACCACAATAACACACGATACAGCAGGCTACTATGACCTTGGTCCTGACGATCTTGGAGAAGATGTAAGAGCTGAAATCGTTAACACTTTACATGAAATGGGCTTTGAAGTTGAAGCAAGCCACCACGAAGTTGCTAAAGGTCAGCACGAAGTTGATTTCAAATATGCGGATGCATTAACAACAGCGGATAACGTTGTAACCTTCAGAGTTGTTGTAAGAGCTATTGCTGCAAAACATGGCTTACACGCAACATTTATGCCGAAACCTATTTTTGGTATCAACGGTTCAGGTATGCACGTTAACTTCTCACTTTCAAAAGATGGTAAAAACGCATTCTTAGATGAATCAAAACCTTACCAACTTAGTCAAGATGCTATGTACTCAATCGGTGGCGTATTAAAGAACGTTAAAAACATTACAGCTATCTGTAATCCGACCGTAAACAGCTACAAGCGTTTAGTTCCTGGTTATGAAGCTCCTGTAAACTTAGCTTGGTCAAATTCAAACAGAAGTGCTCTTTTAAGAGTACCTGCAAAAAGAGGTCAAGGAACAAGAGTTGAATTAAGATCACCAGATCCTTCATGCAACCCATACCTTGCTTTTGCTGCAATCTTAACAGCTGCATTAGACGGTATTAAAAATAAAATCGATGCTCCTGCTTCTGTTGACGTGAATATTTACCACTTAACAGACAAAGAGAGAAAGAAACAAAAAATTGATTCACTTCCAGGAAGTTTAGCTGAAGCTGTAGACTACATGGAAAAATCACCTGTTGCTAAAGAAGCTCTTGGTGAGCATATTTACAACGAATTCATCAATGCAAAAAGAATTGAGTGGGATGAATACAGAACAAAAGTAAGCCCATGGGAAGTTGAAAAATATTTAGAAACATACTAAATATAAATTAACTGAAAACTTTAAAAGCCTCCTGTAAAGGGGGCTTTTAGCTAAATAATAAGCGAAACCTCTATTCAATTTTCATTTATCAATTTTTTTCATTTATGGTTTTATAGTATATAGGTGAAATATTTATTTTTTGAGGTCATCATGCAAATTAACAATTTTAATACCTTAAAACCTTTTCACAAAAATAATACACCGATAAATAACCGAATTAAAACTAACTTTTCTGGAACAAGCACAATCAACAATGAAAACAAATTAAAAGATATTAACGTTATTTGTGCAATGGGTACTCATGCAATATTTGCTTTTATGGCTGCTGTCGGAGCACAAATCTTAAGCAATCAACGCAAAGGAATACCAGAAAATAAAGGGTGTCTTCCTTGGGCTATTATAATGATGATAATATCATTAAGTGCTGATTTTACTATTTTAAATAGTAAAAAAAATGATACTAAATAAACTAAAAAAATGAGGGCTAAAAGCCCTCACCAAAAATATATTCTATAACTTCATCCATGTTTTCAACAATTTTAAAGTTGATTTTTTCTTTCACATAATCAGGAATGTCATCAAGATCTTTTTTATTTCCCTTAGGAATAATTATATTAGTAATATTATTTCTCAAAGCCGCTATGCATTTTTCTTTCAATCCACCAATCGGTAAAACTCTTCCACGAAGAGTTATTTCCCCTGTCATAGCGACATCGCCTCTTATTGGCTTATTAGTAATAGCGCTTATAATTCCTGAAGTTAAAGCAATACCTGCTGAAGGACCGTCTTTTGGTGTTGCTCCGTCAGCTGCATGAATATGTAAATCATGCTTTTCTACAAAATCTTCAGGAATATCATATTTTTGATAATTACTTCTTGCATAACTTAAAGCAGTCTTTGCAGATTCCTGCATAACATCGCCAAGTCTACCTGTCAAATTCAAGCGACCTTTACCGGGCATTACACCAACTTCAATTTCTAATAATTCACCGCCAACCTCAGTCCAAGCAAGACCATGAACCAATCCTACCTGTGGCTGTTTTTCTGCTTCAGATCTTTCAAATTTAGGAGTACCCATATATTTTGAAAGATTTTCAGTTGTTATATTTACGCTGAATTTTGGATCTGAAACTATTTCCATCGCAACTTTTCTACAAAGTTTTGCCGCTGCTCTTTCAAGATTTCTTACTCCTGCTTCACGAGTATAATTATTAATTATTGCAAGAATTGCATCTTTTTCAATTTTCATTTTAGAAGATTTAATTCCCGAAAGCTTTGTTTGTTTTGGAATAAGAAATTTTTCGGCAATATTGGCTTTTTCTTCTTCTGTATAACCTGAAATATAAATAGTTTCGATTCTATCCCTCAAAGGCTTATATAATTGATCTAAAGAATTAGCGGTGGCAACAAAAAACACTTCTGACAAATCAAAAGGAATATCAATATAATGATCAACGAAATGAGAATTTTGCGCTGGGTCTAAAACCTCTAGCATTGCTGCTGTCGGGTCACCCATATGGCTCGGTATCATTTTTTCTATTTCATCAAGCAAAATCAAAGGATTTTTGGTCCCGGCATCTTCAACAGCTCTGATTATTCTACCGGGCATAGAACCTATATAAGTACGTCTATGACCTCGAATTTCAGATTCGTCATTAATACCGCCAAGACTTACCTGAGCAAATTTTTTATTCAAACTTTTTGCAATAGACTTTGCTAGAGAAGTTTTACCGACACCCGGTGGACCTACAAAACAAATAATGGTGGGAAGCTTTTCTTTTGAAAGTTTTTTAACTGCTAAAAACTCCAAAATCCTTTGTTTTACATCCTCTAAACCATAATGATCTTTATCGAGAATTTTTTTAGCCCTATCAATATCAAGAATATCTTTTGTTCTATTTTCCCATGGCAAAGCCAAAACCGAATCAATATAAGTTCTGATAACAGAAGTTTCTGCTGTATAACCAGGCATTCTTTCAAGGCGATTCAGTTCCTTATTAAGTTTAGTTTTAACTTCTTGAGGCAGTTTTGCTTTTTCAACGGTTTTTCGTAACTCGTCAATTTCATCAGCGCCTTCTTCGTCACGAAGTTCATCTTTAATTGCTCTTAATTTCTCTCGCAAAATATATTCTTTTTGAGCTTTTCCGAGCTTAAATTTAATTTTTTCCTGCAAGCCTTCTTCAATACTAAGCATTTCCAGCTCTCTTGAAAGAATTTTACTGACTTGCTCAAGTCTTTCATAAGTGTTAGCTGTTTCAATTAATGTTTGCTTTTCTTCAGACACTACATTCAAGTAGGTAGCAATAATATCAGCTAATTTACCCGGTTCTTTAATTTCTAAAATAGAAACAAAATGTTCAGGGCTAACTTTTGTACTTCTCTGAATATAACTTTGAAATAAATCCAGCGTCAATTTCATCAAAGCTTTTATATCTTCCTCTTCAACAGAAGACTCAACCAGCTCTTCGTAATTAGCTCTTATGAAATCTTCTTCAAAACTCAAATCAACAGCTTTAACTCTTTTTACACCTTCAACAAGAGCTTTAACAGCACCATCAGGAAATTTTAAAACTTGAACGACTTTACCTAAAATACCTATGTCATATAAATCCGCTATTTGAGGCTCATCAGTTTGAGGCTTTTTTTGAGCCAAAAGTATAACTTCATGACTTTCTGACATCAAAGCATTTTCAAGGGCGATCGTTGAAACTTTTCTATTAACAAAAATAGGCGCAACCATATGCGGGAAAGTAACAATATCCCTCATAGGAATAACAGGAGTAAACTTGGGCAGTTCTTCTTTTTGAACTTCTATATCATCAGCTTGTTCTTCATTTTTTTCATCAAGAATTTCATCTTTTTCTTCTAGCTTTTTATTCATTATTTTCAACTTCTATTATCTAGGCTCATATGGAATTAATCTTTTAGTTTAACACAAAAAATTGTTTATATCTCTTACACAGACGACCATAAACCATTTTTATTTTATCTTCACTTTTAAAAATTCTCTTATTTCTTAATTAAAAGTTAATCCTTTTTACAAAAAGAGAAAAAATTACAATAGATACAATGCTTTGCTTCATTTCTTGAGTAAATGGAAATCTGATCCATCTCATTGATTTTTTCTAAAAGAAGAGTTTCATATTCCATTTCTTTTTCTTCAGAATATTCTATTTCTTTTATTTCTATTTCTTCCGCAATACGAATAAAACTAAAGACCAAATTCTCATGAGGAAATTTAAGCTTTAAGCTTTTTTGAGCTTTATAAAATGAATACAAATAAATAATAGATTGATAATTCTTATCGTCAGACGGGATTTTCTGACCTGTTTTCCAGTCGATAACATATATTTTATTGTCTTTATCTTTAAAAACAGCATCTATTCGTCCGCTTAACCAGCTTCCGCTATCGGAAAGAGGTGTCCAGAATTGCCATTCTGTAGCGACAAGTTCTTGTTTTAATAAATTAGAGGCTTTAATAATTTCCCACATATTAACAACCTCAGTATCGGCATTTTTTAAAAGATGACTTATTTCATGACCTTTTAAATAATACTCTATCAGCTTATGGATAGCTTTTCCGAGATAAAAATCAGATTGAATCTCAGGGATATTAAGTCTTTTAATATATTTATAATAATATTGACGCTTACAGATATCCCAAATATTAAAGCGATCATGATTAAAAATTGATTTAGTCATTAATTTTCCACCCATCGAGAACAGAATATTCCGCAAAATAATTAAGAATTTTCGAAGGCTGTTTTTCATCAAGCCATGCCGCACCATCATTTTTATAATACGAAGTCATGTAAAGCTGACGTTTTGCCCTTGTAATACCGACATAGATTAGTCTTAAGTGCTCATTACATTGCATTATACGATTATCCGCATAATCTGTTTTTAATTCCATAATTTTATCTAGTTCTTTTGTAAGTTTATGCTTTGATGAAGAAATAGTTTTATCGGGCGAAACAGAATAAGAATAACCATCTTCATGCATTGACGGCATAAAAACAACATCAAAACCTAACCCTTTAGCCTTATGAACCGTCATTAAACAGGTCTGACCCTGAATATTCTCTTCTTCTTCCTCAAAATATTTTATTCTTATATCTTTTCTGCCTAATTCTTCAAAATATTTAACTATTTCAAAAAGCCCTACAGTTATATTTCTTTGATAATCAGTTTCTTTTTCTCTGAATTTTTTCACAAAAAGGGCGAAAAGATGCATATTTGCTCTATCAAGTGTATCTATAAAATAGTAATGTCCAAGTTTTATAACCAATTCTTCAACAGGCAAAGATGCAAAATAAAGCCAGTATTCTAAATCAAGTTTAAACCTTATAAGCTCTTCCGTTGGCAACTCATAAGTTTTAAAAGCCAAAAAAGGAGAACCGAGGTTATTTAAAAAATTAAGTGAAACAAAATCTTTTTTATAAAGTTTATAAGAAGTTAATACGTTAAAAAGCTCTACAACTCTGTCTTTATTATGTGGAGCAGCCAAAAATTTAAGGTATGACAATAAAAATCTGAACACTTTTTTCTGTTTAAGCGAATCAGTTTTACAAATAAAAGGAATTTCATTACTTTCCAAAAGACTAGCCCAACTCAAAACCTGAAAATTATTCCTCAATAGAACTGCAACAGAATTATTTGGATTTTCTTTAATTATTTTTTTGATTTTACTCGTAATATAATCTTTTTCTTCTTCTGAGGTTTCAAAAGTCTTAAAACACAAATTATCTTTGTTCACAGGATTAGAATTTTTTACGGGCTTCATATAAATTTCATAAAAAGCATCAGAAAACATTGAATCTTCCCGCGAGAACTTAATAAGCTCATTTGCAAGTGTGTATATTCCCTCTGCGCATCGCTGCGAGCAATCCATCTCTACTTTATTGTTCTCGTTAATAAAGCTTTTAAAACCCTCTACATCAGCATTAGAAAAGGTTGTAGTAATTGCTTGATTGACATCGCCACATCTAATAAGATTTTTATGCTTTTCACAGATACAAGAAAGTATTCTCTGCTGTATTTCAGAAGAATCTTGCGCTTCATCTTCAATAACATAAGTAAATTTATCTTGATAATAAGCTCTAACCTCTTTGTTTTCTTTTAAAAGATTTGAACAAAGATAAAGAACATCATCAAAATCAATCATATTTCTTGATTTTAAAAATTGTTGATAATCTCTATATATAGGCAAAAACTCTGAAATTATCTGATTTTTTTTTGCTAAAGGAGACTTTTCAATTTTTTCAACGGATAAACCGTTTTGCTTTGCGTAAATTATTCCTTTATCTATCATTTCAGTCCATTTTTTAAGGTCTTCACCTGTAGGAAGAAAAATTCCGCATCGTTCATTTATTATCTGTGGTCTTAAATCACCATCACAAATATTAAAATCATATTCCAAGCCAAGTCTGGAATAATTATCATTTTCTTTTAAAATTTTCAAAGCAAGACTGTGAATTGTCGAAACATGAGGAAGCTCTGAACCGCAAAATGATTTAATTTTCTCTCTTATATTTTCAGCAGCAGAGTCCATATAGGTTAATACCAGTATTTTTTCAGGCGGAGTTCCGTCCTTAATAAGTTTATGAATTAAACCTTGCATAACAGTAGTTTTACCTGCCCCTGGAACCGCAGGAACAGCAAGCATGCCACCTTTATAATCAATAATATCTTTTTGATCTTCTCTAGGAGTAAAATTAAAATCTTTGACGGCTGTTTCTATTATTTGCCCGAGAAAAAGAACAATGCCACCATAAGCATTTTCTCTTCCCGTACTGTCATAATCGCTAGAGTAACAGTAAATATGCTCTTTTGAACATAATACAAGTTTTCTAAGAAGGTGAGCCGATTTTTCAAGTGTTAATTTTCTATGAATATCAGGAGTATAATCAGAAATAGCACAATTTTTTCTTAACATCCAAGAGTTATAAAGTGGTCCTGTATCGTCTTTAATCCAGCTGTTTGATGAGGTATCAATCCAAATTTGATAGTTAGAATGAAGTTCAAGATCAACAACTTTTTGCGGTGTTGCGATTTTTATTGCATTTTCGTTAATTTCTTCGGCAACAGCAGGATTATCAGAAACTACCGTACTTTTTATCTGAATAATCCATTCTCTTTCTTCATTTTTAAGTTCTTTTCCAAGTTTTATGATTAATTCCTGAAATTCTCTCAAAGACTTCAAAAGGTTATTAAAATCATTAAGTTGAGTATTCTCATCAATTATCGGCAAAATTATTTTTGTAAAAATAACTCCTAGTTGAGAGTAAATATCAAGATTTTCCTCGCTAATTTCTTCGATTTTACTTAAAAATTCAGCATATTTAACATCTAATTCTTCAATTCCAAAAACTAAAGATTTTAAACTTTTACTGTTTAATCTTTTATTCTGATAAATGTCGGCTTTATTAACAGCATAATTCCATAAAAAAGAGAATAATTCTGATAATTCCGACTTTGAAGGGAACAAATACCACTCTTTATTTATAATTTGAGCAATTATAAGAACCGATTTTACGATTTTATCGTCTATCAACTTTTTAGAGCCTGAGAAAAACTGATAATTATAACTATTTTGCTCAAAGAACTCTTGTAATGAATATTTCATACAAATATCAAAATCTGGGGCAACTACCACAATTTCATTAAAATCAACACCATCAGCCACTAAATCAGTAATTTTAATCATTGCATTTTTTATCATATCAGTTCGCCACAATAAATTATCATGATAAAAATTATCTAATTTAGCAGAGATATTTGATTTTATGGCAACAAATAATTTTTCTGCATCGTCCTGCATTTTATTTGGTTTAGTCAATTTAACGGTACGAATATTTTCTATATTTTTAATTTCATCCAATCCTTCGGGATATGCGCAAAGGTAGCCACGTCTTGAACCTCCGTTTAAATCAGCAGAAATATAAAATTTTTCTGACTTTAAACGAATTTCACGAATAAAATTTTGAGCAACATATGGGATTTCATCAAAATCATCAACGAAAAGATATTTTATATCTTTAAAATAATCAAAACGTTCTTGAAAAACGCTTGAAAATATTTCGGTTTGTCTTAAATAATCAAAATGGCGTAAAACCAATTCCTGTTTTTTTATAGATTTAATGGCTTCTTCAACCTGCTGGGTATGCGTTTCATTAAGTATAGAATTTGCATTATTAATTTCATAATCAGATAAATTATTTTGAATAATGAGCGAATATCTTCTTAAAATCTGATGCAATAAATTATGAGAAGAAAGATAATCTCTAAAACTATCAGAAACATCTTTGCGTTGATTTATAACGTTAATTATATTTCTCAATAAATATTCTGTAGATTCAAGTCCGCAGAGATTTGGAAAAATTTCACTTTTATCGTTTAATTTTACAATTTTTTGCTCTATATAAGACCAATTATCAAAAATAAAATTATACACAATGCCGTTAAAAGTTCTTATGTTAAAATTTGCAGACTGGTTATAACCCAATTTCGACAATTGAGTTAAAACTCGAGAAGTAAAATCATTTTGCTTATGCTTGTTTTGACAAATTACCATAATTTCAGAAGGTGAAATACCCGACATAACAATATTACAATATTGTTCTACAAGGTAAGAAGTTTTTCCTGCTCCGAGTTCACCAGTAATTAGCATAAAATCAAAGTTTAATACCTTTTATAATTATCTGAATATAAATACTTATTTATACTAAAACAAAAACAAATTGTTAAAAACTTTTGCTATAACAATCAAACTTAATTTTTGATAATTGAATTTAAAAAGTGTAATACCCGAGCGATTTGCTTCTTTTATTAAAAATAATAAACTTTTTTTAAAATATATAAGTCCTACTGACAATTTAAACATTTATTTGTTTTTATATAGATAGTCGTATTAAAAGAAGTAAGTGAATAATGCAAGGAACAATCGAAGATCTTGTCAATATGTGTTACTTTCTAAACGGCGAAAACGGCAAAGAAAGTAAACATGGCCAGCCCCCGCAAGGCTGGGAAATTGTCGATAAACTTATTGACAATAAATCAGGATTTTTAGGATATACTTTCAAAAAAGATAATAACGTTGTTGTTTGTTATAAAGGTACAGATTTTAATAGTGCAGCTGACTGGTTTGGGTCAGATTTATCCTTCTTGCTTGGAAGAAAACCACCTCAATATACTTTTGCAAAACAACTATATTTAAAAGCAAAAGAAAAGTTTGGCAAAGATAATGAAATAATGGTTTCAGGCACTTCTTTGGGCGGTGGACTGGCTGAATTATTGGGAACTGATGTTTGCAAAGACAAAGTAATTACTTTTAATCCTGTCGGTACTCATAGAGTAAATAAAGCTCCTAATAATAATCAGGAAAATTCTCATATTTTTAATATTGTTATAAAAACTGATGTAGTTGGAAATTTATTTAAACATCATGGAAACGTTTTATACGTTGATGGACCTGTTCCAATCAATAATAAAAAAACTCATCATCATCCGGTCAAACCCCATCATGGTTTAAAAAACAGGCTTGTAGATTCACATTTAGTAGGTAACTTTAAAAACTTTGTTCCTAAAAATATATTAAAAACACCAATTGATACTATTAATATATTATTTAATGTTAAAAGGTTAGATATAATTGATAAATCACCTTTTCAATATAATACCTTTCCTCAAAAAACAATAATTCAAAAACCTTTAACTAATAATCCATTATTAAATGTTTATCAGTCAGGGCTAAAAGTTTAATTTTTACTGAATTAATAGGCGATAAGATTAAGAACATATTTACTTTATCAATGTTGTAATTATTTTATTGTGTTCTTATTAATATTTTTTTTAAAACTTGAATAACTTTTGTAAACTTTTTCGCATGAATTTAATTTCGCATGTTTTTATATATATATGTAAGTTATTAAGTAGGGTAAAATATGTCGAATTGGCAAAGTAAATTTGAATTTTCTAGTGGAGTTTCAACATCTCCCGTAAATGAAATAAAAGGCATTTCTACTCAAGAAATTAAAAGTCTTAAAAATCGAATTGTGTTTTATATTGAACATTATTCTATTATCGTAAAAAAATTACCGACAAAAGACACCACCTCAAAGATTGATAAACTTAAAGCAGTTCTTATATTGATTGAAAATGAAATTATAAGAAGAGCAAACAGTTTAAATATTTAATCAATATTTTTTTCATGAAAAAATAGCCGTACAATTAAGTACGGCTATTTTAAAAGAATTTATTTAAAGAAAATTCTTATTTTTCGTCTAAAGCAGCAACACCCGGAAGAACTTTTCCTTCGATGAACTCAAGACTAGCTCCGCCGCCTGTGCTTACATGTGAGTAAGATGCAGGATCAATTTTGAATTTTTCAATTGACGCAACTGTATCGCCACCGCCAAGAACGCTTATTGCTCCGCCTTTTGTAGCTTCTGCAACGTTTCTTGCAATTGATTCTGTTCCGCCTTGGAATTTATCTAATTCAAATACGCCAACAGGTCCGTTCCATAGAATGGTTTTTGCGCCAAGAATAATTGATCTGATTTCTTCTCTTGTATCAGGACCAATATCAAGACCTTCCCATCCATCAGGAATTTCATTTGAAGGAACGATTTGAGTGTTGGCATCATTACTGAAACCATCAGCTGCAACAACGTCTTTAGCGTAAATAAGTCCGACATTTTTTTCTTTAGCTGTTTTTAGTAACTCAAGAGCAAACTCAAGTTTATCATCTTCAACGATTGAATTACCAATTTTTCCACCTTGCGCTTTAACGAAAGTATAGGTCATTCCGCCGCCAAGAATAATGGTATCACATTTATTAATAAGGTTTTCAAGTACACCAATTTTTGTGCTTACTTTACTTCCGCCTACGATTGCTACGAATGGACGCTCAGGAGCTTCAAGAAGTTTTCCAAGCATTGATATCTCTTTTTCCATTAATAAGCCTGAAACTGACGGAGAAAGGAATTTAGTAACTCCTTCAGTTGAAGCGTGAGCTCTGTGAGCAGCACCGAAAGCATCATTCACATAGAAATCAGCAAGTGAAGCTAATTTTTCAGCAAATCCTGCATCATTTTTTTCTTCTTCAGCATAAAATCTGATGTTCTCAAGAAGAGCAACTTCGCCATCTTTAAGAGTAGCAAGTTGAGCTTTCACTTCATCACCAATGCAATCATCAAGTTTTAAAACAGGAACGTTTAAAAGCTCGGAAAGTCTTTTAGCAACAGGTCCAAGTCTTAAACTATCTTTAAATTGACCTTTTGGTCTTCCAAGGTGTGAAGTTAAAATAACTTTTGCGCCTTTTTCCATTAAATATTTAACAGTAGGTAGAGCAGCTCTAATTCTTGTGTCATCAGTTACGTTTTGATTTTCATCAAGAGGTACATTGAAATCAACTCTTACAAGAGCTTTTTTACCTTGAATATCTTTTAAATCAGCTACGGTCTTTTTCATGCTGTTTTTTCCTCATAATAATATGAACATGTTTAATTTTATTCGCTAAAGGTTTTATTACAAGCACTATTCCTATTGTCCGTCAGTAAAAAGGTTTTTTCTTATTCTTTAATAAGTATTTTATTATAAATACTAAATCTCCTTATCAGGCATTTTCAGCATAACAACACCATTCATAATAACCATTTCATCTTTATTCAAATAAGGAATTCCAGTTGAACTCCCGTAAAGACCTTTAGCTTCATCTGTTAAAACAGGTTCCGCTTCTTTTTCAGTAATAAGTTTTCCATTATTAAGTTTGGAAAAATCCAAAAATAAATTTTCTGATTTTTTATTGTAAGGGTCATGAATAATTATATTATTAGGATTATAATTTTGCCCATTAAAACCATATCCAACAGCAGTTACCCAGTGTCCGTACTGCTTAGTATAAACAGGAGTACCATCAACCGAAAGATTTTTTTTATAAATCCCTAAATTAAGTAAAACCATACCTTTAGCTTCTATTGAATCCTTTATCTTTGCTAGATCAGGACACATAGCCACAACCCCATATTTGCCGCCTGGTCTGATTCCTTGATATTCTATTTTATATCCTCTATAACCTTTATCAGAAATAAACTTATCTAGTCCTTCGCATAAATCTTTAGTTGACGTACCAATTGGGGCTGGCTTAGTCTTAAAATAACAAGCAAGTTCATTAATTAAAGCAGATTTATTCTTACTATATAATTTTTTATAACCGTTATTACTTAACCAAACTATTGCATTAGCTGCACAATAAGGTCCACAATGAGATTCTGAATGTTCTTTATTTTGCCACTGTTTAAAATTAGGGATTTTACTAAGTCGCTCTACAAAAAATAATTTACTTTTAAAGTTAATTACATCGTTATGCAATGATGGCTTTAACTTTAAAGACGAACTATTCACATTATTAATAGAGCATTGAGGGTTTATTTTTATGATTGTTCTATTAGATTTTATTCCTAAATATTGATTTAGAGAGTTTAACATTTAAATAATTCCTAAAAGCAGTCTAATAAATTTAAGTATTAATCTATTTAATTATTGCTTAAAAATTTTCTTGATTATTAATTTTCCAAACTAAAATGAGATTCATGCTAGTTTAGAACCAACTAAATTCAAATTACTTCTTTTTAAAGAAAGTCTACTTAATGACGATAGATTCGGCTTTAATTTCCATTTACATGATAAAAAAAACGTCAACTCGCAAGAGCAGGACTAAAAGTAAATTGTTTAAAAAAAATTTAAAATATAGTTCACTCGATAATAGAGAGTGATAAATGTGTTTTTGGAACATGTGAAAAAATATTTAATGCAATTATTGGTAACGGTTATAATTTTAAAGTTAATAATGAAAAACAAACTGTTTTAAAAATTAATACTGATAGTTTGTTCTCTAATAATAATTTAATGGAAGCAACTATAAAACGTGATAATCAAATTTTAGCCGAAACCTCAATTAAGAATACTAGATAAAAAATATGTAAAGTCTACAGCTAATTTTCTAAAAAAGCTTTTAAACCTATGTATGAAAAGCTAAGTTTGTAATTGAGCTAGTATTTTAACTTTTAAATCATTGTATTAATAATGAAAAAAACGGCCAACAATTTGACCGTTTTTTCACATTTATTAACACAAAGCTAATTCTTTCTCTTGAGCCGTCATCTTTCGCCTTCTTATCAAATCAACAAAAGCCTCGAGTCTTGTTACAAAACCTGCTTTACCCATCTGCTCATCAAGAACTAAGGATAAAATAGGAATATCACGCTCACTTCTGACATTTGGCATAATGTTCTGCGACATTATTTCAGGCATGCAGGTAAAAGGTAAAAGGTGAACTACCCCATCCCTGTTGTCTTCAGAAGCACTTACCGCATCACCGATAGATTCAATTGAATCACCGCCAATATCTCTTTTCAAAAAGGATTTAGCAAATCTTTCAGCAATTTCGCCATGTGTTTCTTCTCTTAAAAAAGAAGGGAAGAGAAAAGAATTTATCCATTCACCTAAGTTGACTTTTCTATGGACGTGAACGCCTAATTTCCCGAGTTCTTTTTCTACTTCCATATTAGAAAATTGATCAAGAACTACAAAAAATTCACCAGTTAAATCAACATGCAAAACTTCTCTTTTTTCATCAATCGGAGTAGTTTTAATTTCAGCAAGACCAAATTCAAGAGCCTTTTTGCACTGTTTATAGGTAAGGGCTTCATCAATTTTCTTCAATGCTCGATTATAACGAATATCGGCCGAACCTGTTTTAATTTCTCTAGCTCTATAATAAGCCAAAGCTGCATCAAACTTGTCCATAACCTTAACTTTTGTTATAGCAATATTTATTGAGCGAATTAAATCAAATGGATTACCATTACCGGTTGCTCTTTTGAATTTGGTAAACATTTCCTTTAATTTACCTTTATACAAATCCAGATTAATGAATTCGACTTCATAACCTAAATCTGTCAAAGCACTTCTAGCACCATCACTATATTGTCCAAGCCTACATATACCAGGACTGTCAATCATCATAATTGCTTCAGCACCGTTTTCAATAGCTTCAATATAGTTGCCGAGAACAAGTTTATAAGGCAAGCATATCGCTTCAGGACTATTTCTTGTTCCCAGAGATAGAGTTCTTTTATTTGTATATGGCGGAACTACTAAATCTGCGCCCAGTACCCTCATCGCTCCCGAAAGAGCAATATGCAGGTTTCCCATATGAGGAAATGATACTTTCATAGTTACCTCGATTGACAAATCATAGCTAAATTAAACTTTTTCATAATTCTCGCTAAATTCGTTTCCGTGAACATTAAGATCCATGATCTTATCTAGTTTTTCAACAATTGTTGAACGTTTCTTTCTGTGTAACATATCTGTAAACGCTTCAATTCTTGTTACAAAGCCAGCTTCTCCTGTATGCTCATCAATTGTAAGGTTAAGAAGAGGCTTTTTAAGTCTTTTTGCATAACGTGTCATACGCTCAACCATTAAGGAATCAGGTCCACAACCAAATGCGGTTATTGTAATAAGACCATCTATATTATTATCTTTTAAGAAATGACCCGCTGCGCCAGTCATTTCATATTCATTAGCCCAGTATAAATTTGTTTCAAGGTTATTTATACCTGCTGCCATTTGTTCGAGAGTAAGATTTTCAGGAACAAACGCTTTAACATTATATTGTTTAAGTTTTTCAAGAACTTTCATACTTACCTGTTCGTCATAAAGGTTATAGCCATGAGCTACAATACCGATATTAGTAACATAGTCTGTTTCTTCCTGATCAAACTCAACAGTTCCTTCAACAGCACGTTTCATAGCAACTCTAGGATCAACACCGCCTCTGGTCATTAGATTGTAGTTATTCATACATTCCCAACCTGCTTTTGATGCTTTTTTGATAAGTTTTTTATCGGTAATTCCAAGAGGAGCAACTGATTCATAAAGATATTGGTATAATCCTTGATTTTTTTCTGATTTATCAAGAGTAGGCTCAATAAGCATAAAATCTTTTTTAACTACATTTCTGATTAAATCCGGTAATCCTCTGAGTTTGGAACAGTTATATACTTTTGGTGCTATTGATTGAATACTTGGTGAGTAAATCACGTCAACACCTTTTGATAAAAGATCTAAAACATGTCCTACATATACTTTTACAGGAAGACAAGTTTCTGAAACGACTAATGCACTACCATTTCCAACCAATTTTTTTGTAGTTTTAGCTGATAATACAACTTCCATTCCAAGTTCATTAAAGAAACCGTGCCAAAACGGATAATATGAATAATAGCCTAACGCTCTAGGTATACCAATTTTCATAGATGTTTACTCCTTCTCAAAGTTTAGATTGCTACTGCTGATCTTTTTCTTCGTCTTATAAGATCAACGAATGCCTCAAGTCTGGTTACTAGTCCTGCTCTACCGGTTTGTTCATCCATAGAAAGAGAAATAACCGGAATACTTTCATTTTTACTTACATGTGGAAGTATATTTTGACTTACTACTTCAGGGTTACAATTGAAAGGACCAATATGAACAACACCGTCAATGCCTATTCTTGAAGCATGTACCGTATCGCCGATTGATTCTACACAATCACCGCCAATTGCTCTGGTCATATAAGTTCCTGAATATCTCATAGCTTTTTGTCTATGAGATTCTTTTTTATGTAACCACTTAGGTAGCAAAATGTTATTAGTCCAATCTGAAAGCATTACTTGCCTTTCAACTTCAACTCCGAGATAACCGAGTTCTTTTTCTATCTCCATATTTGTAAACGGATCTAAAAGAACAAAGAATTCCCCGGTTAGGTAGACTTTAATAATCTCCCTGTCCTTGTCTATAGGAATCTGTTGAAATGCTTTAAGTGCTTTTTCTGTAGCTTGTTTAACCGTTCTTACCCTGTTAGCGTTCTCAATTTCTTTTAACGCTCTTTTATAAACTTTTTCAGAATCACCTTGTTTAATTTCTCTGGGGCGATAATGAAATAAGGCTCTTTCAACTGTATCCATAGCATCAAATTTGCTATGACCAAGCCTAAAGCCTTTAATTGCTTTTATAAAACTTTTGCAACCTGTTGCATAACTGAATTTTTTAATAATTTCAGAAATTTTACCTTTATAAAGGTTAAATACTACCATTTCGCAGTCATAGCCAAGCTCTTTAAGCTTAGCATCAGCTAAAGCAGCATAGTTACCTAATCTGCAACTTCCCGGAGCTTCAAACATTATTAAAGTGTTTGCCCCGGATTCAATAGCTTGAATATAGTTACCTAAGTTTAATTTATATGGTAAACAAACAGTTTCAACGCTGTGTCTTGTTCCAATTGACAATGTTTCTCTATTGTTTGGATCAGACAATTGGATTTTAGCACCCATTGTCTGGAACATTGCCACTACGGGAATATGCGCATTTCCCATTCTAGGGAAAGAAACTACTCTTTCTTTTTCTTTAGTATTTTTACTCATAGTTAATTTGCTCTCAGCTCCAAGTATTCTTTTGGTCCGCCATTTATTGCCTTTTCAGGACAAATTCTCCAACAGGTTTGACAATCTACACATTCATTTGCATTAATTTGTAATTTTGCTGATTCCAGAACTGTAATTGCATCTACAGGACATTTGGAGACACATATTTTGCAACTTATGCAAGTATTTTGATCTATCTGATGAGGCATTTCTTTAGCTCCTTATTTATTTGCAGTTACGGCTTCTTCAGCAATTTTTTGCATAGCTGAAAGGTCTTTTCCGCATGAACATCCGCCATGGCTTTCACATCCGCCATGAACTCCACCTTGCGGTACTTTACTGCTGCAAAGAATTTGTCTGTCATGATAATATTCGCCAGGTAATGGGAACAGTGTCATATAATAATCTTTTTGCCAATTATCGTCCATTAATTCTTTAACTTCTGCGGCATATTCGTCAATTTTTTCCATAATATCAGGTTTTGTTAAATAATCTGCCGCACCTTCATGGGTTTCATAAGGCTTAAATTTTTCGTAGTAGCCTCTTAATACCCAAGGTCTGTCAACAATCATACAAGGTCTAAGCATATTACCGTCATAAGGGGCACCTTTTCTTACAGCTTCCATAAACGGAGCAGCAAGAGCTTCTGTAAGGGTAGAGGTTTTAATATTGTGAGTAGCAAGGTGAACAAAGGTACAAGGCTCAACGTCACCTTTAGCATTAACGTGAATATATTGTCTTCCACCAGCAATACAACCCATCATTTCAGGACCATCGCCCCAGAAATCAACGGTCATCATAGGAAGCGTATTTCTGGCATTATATACAGCCTGTTTAATATGCTCTCTTTGTTGCGCTGTAGGCATTAAAGTAGGATCAGGATCTTGTCCGACAGGGACATAATGGAAGACCCACGTCCATAATGAACCTTTGTCAGATAACATTTTCATAAACTCATCGGATACAACTTCTTCAGCATTATCTTTAGTTGCACAAAGGCTTGCACCAAAGAAAACGCCTGCTTCTTTAAGTTTATCCATTTTTTCCATAACTTTATCAAAAGCACCTTCGCCTCTTACAGCATCAGTAGCGTCTTTTAATCCACTTAAACTAAACATTGGAGCAATATTGCCCATTTTTTTAATTCTTGCAATTGTAGAATCTGTTAATAAAGAACCATTTGTAAATACTAAGAAAATACAATCCGGATATTGTTCGCAAAGATCAAGAAAATCTTTTCTGATAAACGGCTCACCACCAACAACAGGCATAATGTGCATACCCATTTCGTCTCTAGCTTCATCAAAAACTCTTTTCCATGTTTCTATAGGCAGATCTTCTTTTTGCTCATAGTTATCAGCCCAACAGCCTGCACATTTGTAATTACAGTTTTGTGTGATGCTTGATAATAAAACAGTAGGTGGATAAAATCCGTGTTTTTCTACGAAAGATGCTCTTTTTCTCTGATTATCGGCATAATAGCCATGAAAGAAAAAGTTAATTAAAAATTTATTTCTGCAATTCGGGTCAAGGTCATTAATAACCTTTTGCCACCAGGCTAAATGCGGATGATCTGTTTCAAAAAGCCATCTCATTCTTTTTGCATGGCGAACTGATCCTTCAGAGCCTGCAACCATTTCAAACAGCTTAGTTAATAGTATTAAATTATTTTTACTTGAAGTTCCAATTAAATTGATTGCTTGCCCGAGAACAAATTCTTGTCCTTTAAGCTTAAGCTGGTCAATATAACCTTTACCGCTTCTCTTCTTCCACATAATATCCTGGGGTAAAACTCTCATTATTTTCTCCTTTGAGATTTTGTCAAGTCTTATGACTTAAATTGCAATTATTACATATCATATTTCTTACATAAAAAAACATGAAAATACAGAGAAATGCTTAAAAACCGGCAAATTGTAAACTAATGTAAAATAAACACTTGTTTCACGATATTGCTAATTATCAAGCACTTTAGTAGATAGAGCTTTATTCTTATTTAAAATGATTATAAATAGCAAGTCTTTACCGATAACAGAAGTCTTTAAGCATAAATAATTGTATTTTAGCTATATACTGTACAATAATGATTGTTAATTTATTTATCATGCTTATTTATTCTTACAAATACGAATGATAAGAAAATAATTTAGGACAAAAAAATCCTGATAAAATATATTTATCAGGATTTTTTATTAATTTAAACTGAATTTAAAGTTTATCTTTAAGGAAAGCTCCAAGTTCTTTATCAACTTTAGAAACATGTGTTACTAACCATGTAGCAATGATTTGGTTTACCTGAATAATATATTTAATATTTATTCCTTCAGCTTCAATTTTATTTTTAACATCAACAAACTGAGCAATGAAAGCTTCATGTTTTGCTTTATGCTCCGTATATTTAGGATAATTGTATTTTTGCTGAAGAGCTTCTTCTTGTGAAAAATGGTCAATTACATAATTGCCTAAGAAGTCGATCATATCTTTAATTACTTCTTTACTTTGTCCTGTATTTGAAGCTTCAGAAAGTTTGTTAACCATGTCAAACAGCTCTTTATGCTGATCGTCAATTGTACCTACACCAACTAATAAATCATCTTTCCACTTTAAAAGCATTCTTTTCTCCTTTTTGCAAATTTACAAAAGCTATACTACCTAAACTACATCATAAACGACCCTTGCAATAATTTAAGCATTATTGCCATATTCGCAAGATTTTGAGCATTTTCGTTTACGTTTTGCATTCCATCCATATGTTCAGAGCAAATACTTGATATTTCTTCCGCTTGAGCGGCTATTTCCTCTACAATGGCCATGTTGCTATCCATTTGATCTACGATACTATTTGAATTAGTCGATACTTCTTTTATTTCTTGACTCATAAATTGAAACTGCAAACTTATAGTTGATGAAGAGTCAAGAATCTCTTTCAAAATAGATTCAATATCTTTTATGACAAAAACTCCTTCTTTTACCATTGAAAGACTCTCTTGCATCTCTAAGTTGGCAGAGTTTGCATGATTCTGAATAGACTTAATCATATCTGTAATTTCATTACTGGCGCTAGAGGATTGATCAGCCAGCTTTTTAACTTCTTGAGCAACAACAGAAAAACCTTTGCCGAATTTACCCGCTCTTGCTGCTTCAATAGAAGCATTTAAGGCTAACAGATTAGTTTGAGTTGCTATAGCTTTAATAATTCCGGTTATTTTCTGAATACTTGTGCTTATATCATTCAACTGCTGAATATTTT
This sequence comes from bacterium, assembly GCA_037137535.1. Lineage (GTDB taxonomy): Bacteria > Cyanobacteriota > Vampirovibrionia > Gastranaerophilales > JBAXKC01 > JBAXKC01. Next base: position 53,728 of record JBAXKC010000009.1, read on the forward strand.
TGGTAGTGACTGTAACTGCTGATTCTATTTTATTAATAGCAGCAACTGCAATATTAGATTGATTACTACCACTTCCTGACAAGGTTTCCATTTTTTTAGCCATTTCAACTATAGATTGAGAAGTTTCATATAAATTTTCAATAGTTTGATTAAGCTTATTTACCGTTTCAAAAGACTGAGTAATATTATAGGCTTGTTCAGTAGCTCCTTGAGCCAGTTGAGCTGTACTTTCCGCAGTTTGTTCAGCCCCCTGAAGACTTTGATCGGCAAGCTCTGTAAGATTTTCAGAACAAGTTCCAATCTCATCAGCAGATTCAATAAACTGTCCTATTAATTCTCTAAGATTCATTACAGTTTTACGATAAGATACCGTAAGAACATTCGTTTCGTCTTCTGAATTAACTTCTTCTTCCTCAGGAAGGATAAAACAACCTTCGGATAATTCATTCAAATGGTCATTTACTTTTGATATAGGACTAACTATCCTTTCAGCAAGTTTTGTCGAATAAATAAAAGCAGCTGTAATTGCACCTATAACTAAAAGTATAACAATCGGCATAAATATATGAAAAATAATATTCGAAAAAACAAAACTAAATCGTTCTTTTTTTATGTTATGTTTATTGATTTGGTCCAACAGATTAATTTTTTTTGAGCTTAATGGAACTAACTCTTTGAAATAAATTGCTTCCGCTTTATCAAATTCAGATTGTTTTACTAAGTCTATTATCTGAGATTCTTTTTCAGTCAAGACCATTTCTATTTCTGACAAAGCACTTGTTTTAATTTTTTCATATTTATCAAGCTTAATATTTTGGAAATAAGTATCAACGTTTAAATTTTGATTATTTAAGTTTTTTATTTCTTTAGAAAGATACTTATTATTATCTTTGGATAATTTAATTAATACTATTAAATCATTAATGGTTTTTTGTTCAATACACCTTGCATCATTAATTTTTAATTCTATTGCAGAATAATCTTTATAAAAAGCCTCCATTCCTTCATGGCTGCCTATTGTAGTTAATATACAAATAAAGCTAACTGCAACTAAAGTTACTATTAAGGCACCAGATAATAAGTAAATCTTACCTTTTATTGTACGTTTTAACTCATTGATTAGTGGCAATACATCTTTGTGTGAAAAATTTCTAACTAAAGATATTTTTTCACGAAGAAGGTTAAACAACTTCGTGACATCTTTAAAGTTCATTTTTACCCACTTTCATTAATTCAAACATCCTAAATACCGCTATTCATAATAACAGTCCAAACTATTTAACCTCTTGAAACTTTTAAGCTATTCCTCCATTAAACTCACCTAAGTTAGTATTGTTTGTAATTGTATCAGATTAATTAGACTATTACAATAGCTTACAACATAGAATTTCAAATAAGAGCTAACTTTATAAATTCAATTACATTTTATCTTATATTTCAGATAATGTAAATTTGTTTATTTTAGAATACTATATTTACACCCACAATAAGATTGCCTATATAAGTTATTCTCTTTGGAGATAATAAGGCTTTTTTTAAACCCCTCCTGCTTTTTAAAATTTTCTTCTATAAACGCAATATCATGTTTTTTTGCAAATTCTGAGCCTATTTCATTTATTATTCTTGAGTTTTTATGAGGGCTTACGGTTAGAACTGTCGTAAAGGCATCAAATCCGTTACTTTTGGCAAAAATAGCTGCTAGCTCCAGCCTTATCTTAAAGCAGAGAGTACACCTTTCTCCTCCCTCTTTTTCATTTTTTAAACTTAATGTTAAATCTTCCCATTCTAAAAAATTTGCATCTTGAATATAATAATCTATGTCATTTTTATTCATATATTCTTTAAATTCATTAAGTCTACGATTATATTCTTCAACAGGAAAAATATTGGGATTATAAAAGTATCCCTTAACTAAAAAGCCCTCATCAGAGAGCTTTTTATATGGATATGTAGAGCATGGAGCGCAACAAGAATGAACAAGTATCTTTTTCATTAATTTGTAGCCTCTTTTATACTCTGAATTAAATCTTGGTAAGACTCAACTCCTTCATACTTATGTATTCCTATAAAGTAAGTAGGAGTTCCTGTAACACCGAGCTTATGAGCTCTTTCAACATCAACGCTTATTTCTTTCTTAAATTGAGGTGATTTAATATCAACATTTAACTTGTTCATATCAACACCTATATCTTTCGCCATTTTAGCAAGATTTTTTTCCTCTAAATGATCTTGATTCAAGAAAAGCATTGTGGAATATTGCTTAAACTTACCTTGTTTTTGAACAGCTTTAGCGTACATAACAGCATTACAACTGTTTTTATGAAAACTTTCCTTTATGTATTTATTACAAGTTTTATTAAGTGGAAAATCATGGTGATTAATTTTTATGGTTGGATAATTTTGCTCAAGCTGTAAGAAATAAAATTGCGCCAATTGACAATAAGGGCATTGATAATCTGTATATACGTCTATTGTTACAGGTCTTGTTAATTTCAATGATTTTGCATTATTTGAACTTATTTTATCAGCTTTCACAAAAAGCCCTGATGCGTTAGCATAAGTAATAAACGAAGCAATAATTACCGTTAAAGTTATTGTGAAAATAATTTTATGTTTTGTAGAAAATAGTTTTTTCATATCGTTAAAGCAATTCCTTACATGATCGATAACTCCGAGATTAGTTTTACTTAAAAAGAAAATCATAAAATTAAGCAAATAAGTAAAAGAGCAAAGCACACACAATGCGTGAATTTGGAAAAGGCTAACACAACCTAAATACAAAGAAGATAATACCGCTAATATAGAAGCACCAAAGATATAACTTTTATGGTTATTAAATTCTTTTAAAAAATTAATTTTGGGTAATATTTGCTCAATAAAGAGAACAAACATGTAAAATGCCAGTCCATAAACAGATAATGGCAGTCCAAATAATACTGAAAAACTGCTTTTTTCTACTTTATCACAGTTAATATAACTATTTACCGTACAAAAACTACTTCCCACATTCGTTAGAAAGTTAGCACGATAATACAAATATGTAAGTACAAGTGTAGTTAATATCCCTAAAACAGCAATAATAGTAAGAATATTTTTTTTAATGAAAGCTCTCATAAAGATTACCCCTGCAAGCCTAACAGCTGTAATTTACAATAATATAATACCACAGGTCGTGTCATCAGATTAAGTAACAAATAAAAAGTATCTTATTTACAAGATACTTTTTATAAAGAAATTATACTTTTATAATTAATCGTTTGATGTTGGAACGGAAGGAGCTTTTTCAACAACTTTATCAATTAATCCATAGTCTTTTGCATCATAAGCTGACATAAAGAAATCTCTTTCAGTATCTGCTGCAACTTTTTCGTAGCTTTGTCCTGTATGTTTTGACATTAATTCATTTAAAGTCTTTTTCATTCTGCCGATTTCTTGAGCTTCAATTTGAATATCGGTAGCTTGTCCTCTAGCACCACCTGATGGTTGGTGAATCATAATTCTTGAATGAGGAAGAGCCATACGCTTACCGGGAGTACCTGCTGATAAAAGGAAAGCACCCATACTTGCCGCCTGACCAAGACAAATTGTTAAAACATCAGCCTGAATTAGATTCATTGTATCAAAAATAGCTAATCCGGCAGTAATTACGCCCCCAGGGCTATTAATATACATCATAATATCTTTTTCAGAATTTTCAGAATCAAGCACTAAAAGTTGAGCAACGATTGCATTTGCCATATCGTCCTCTACTTCAGTACCTAAATATATAATTCTTTCTCTTAGTAATCTTGAAAAGATATCAAAGGATTTTTCTCCTCTGCTTGAACTTTCAATAACTGTAGGAACGTAACTTAATATTTTTTGAACATCCATTTTTTCAGCCCTTTGACTTTTGTCATAACGCACAATTAGTTTAGCACAAAATTATATTTATGGTGGATGTTAAATATCATAAAAAATTATATAAATTTATTTATAGGCTGGGAGTATAAATAATGATAACTAAAGCAATTGAATTTGCAGCGATTGCACATAACGGACAATATCGAAAAGGCACAAATATTCCATATATAGTCCATCCTATGACTGTAATGTACTATTTAATGGACAATTGTTGTTGTGAAAAACAATTAACCGCAGCTATTTTACATGATGTTTTAGAAGATACAATCTCAACAAGTAAAGAGATAGAAAAAGAATTTGGTACAGAGATTTTAGAGATGGTGACTTATCTCACCGAGCCGAATAAATCAAAAAGCTGGAAAGAAAGAAAAGAACACACAATTAATGTAATAAAGAATGAAATGCCCTTAAACGTTCTCTACGTTTCTTGTGCGGATAAACTACATAATTTACGTTGTTTTCATGAAAATTATTTAAAAATCGGTGAAAAATTATGGTCAAATTTTGCAGCACCGAAAGAAGAACAAAAATGGTATTATAAATCATTGGCTGATGCATTTATACACAGAGCAAAAGGACTTGATAACAAAAAATTATTTGAAGACTTTAACGAAGAAGTAAATGTTTTTTTTAATAGTATTGTTAAATTTGATTAAAATATTGTAAACAGTTATTAATTGGGGTTATATACTGTTTTTACATGCTTTTACGCTCTTATACTGAACAAATAAATAGGCAGGCTCTTTACATATTGAACATATGAATATATTATACTATTGTCTATTAGTCTATCGAGAACCATGAGTATGTTAAATACAGACGGTCATAAAAAAATACTTATTATCGAAGATGATCTTGATAATCAAGAGCTTTTAAAAGAAGTTATCGATTATTGCTTGCCCGGTTGTACTTATGCTACAGTCAATGATGGTGAAGAAGCTGTTAATGTTGCAGGTTCTTTAGATTTTGACATGGTATTTATGGATATGGCGTTGCCAAGAAAAAACGGTTTTGAAATAACCGATATTTTAAGAAAAACTCAGGATTATAAAGACACACCTATCGTTGCCTTAACAGGACAGGTAATGAAAGGAATGAAAGAAAAAGTTTTAACTTCGGGCTTTGACGAGTATTTACCTAAACCATGCCGTCCGAATGACATAATAAATGTTCTAAAAAAATACATAAATCAAAAAGCAAAAATTCTTATAAAATAAATATATGGGAGGAGTCAGGGATACTGACCGGAGTTTTTAAAACTCATATTGAATTTTACACTATCAGCAATTTTTGCAGGTAGTGTCTTTTTGTAAAGTTGTTATCATTTGGCAAATAAGATATAAATTATTAATATTGATATAATAATTAGTTTACAATAAGGAGAAACGGATGAATCCATATCAAGCACAAATCCAGACAAGAAAACCGCTTTTAATCTTTTTAAAACACGTTGGACCTCCTGTTGTTTTGTATATAGAAGATGTTGAAACTGCTTATAATGAAGTTAAAAAAATAATCACTACAGCTAATCCGCAAGCTCCTAAATTAATAGAAAAAATTGGAAATGGTCCTTTGAAAAAAGTAGCCATTCTTGATACGCAGATTGCAGGAGTTGCAATTCAAGAAGAAAATTTTGTCGGGCAGTAAGTTAATAATGAAGAAATTTATAATTACATTTATTATTTTAATGGCTTTATCTTTTACTAGCAGATGCTTTGCGGCAGAAAAAACTATTGAAAAAGAATATAAAAACGGTATTTTATCTATTCATATTAATCAACTTCGCCCTGATGGAGTTGATGAAAAAAAATATGAAGCCTATAAAATATTAAAACCGTATTTAAACAATAAATTACTTAAAGCCGCTGTAATTTGGAGAGAAGACGAATTATCCTACGGTGTAGAGGTTTCAATTTCACATTCTTATATTTCTCAAAAGTTAAAAAGAAGAATAACTACTGAAAAGTTTATTGATAAATTCCAAATTAATTTCATAGAGCCTGATCATACTATTATCCCTAATAACTTAGTCGAAGTTTCTTCTGAAGAAGTTCGTCAATCAAAACGTTTAAGAGAAAATGCCGATGTGTTCAGACATCATCAAGACTACGAAGCAGCATTAAGAACTTATTTACAGGCTCTCGAACATTATCCTTCCGACTGCGTTTCCTTGTATAGAATAGCAGAGATTTATCAATTTTATGGACAACTGGATACAAGTGAAGCATATTGTAAAAAAATTGAACAAATTAATCCAAATTTTGCTAATTGGACAAGAAATAAACTGAAATCATCAAATTAAAGTTATATCTCCTCACGAATGAACATTGTGATTACAAAATCCATTGGCTGACTTTTTATTTTTTTTACAAAATGGGATTTCTTTAATTAACTTTAGTCGCAAAATAATCAAAAGTCTTATTATTAAGTTTTAAATTATTAAAAATATATAGAAATGCAAAAGAGGCTACGCCTCTTTTGCCGCTGATGGGTGGCTGCGAGCAGGGTTTTTGATAATTTAAATTAGCGATTCAATTTAACTATCTATATTCACGAATAACTTTAACCGACTAACTTAAACAACACGACTAATGTTAACCAATATGGATAATGATAATATCACTTTTTGTAAGATTAAATAATACAATCTGTTATTAATCTTGATTATTATTGATTAAATCTATATTAAGGGGAATTTTATGAACGAATTAAGAGCAAGTGTAAACAAAAATGCATGTATAGGTTGTGGACTTTGTGCTGAAATATGCCCGTCTGTTTTCTCAATGACTCCACAGGGACTAGCTGAAACAACAGCTTCTATAGTTGATCCATCAATGGGACAAGCAGTTAGAGAAGCGGCTCACTCTTGTCCGACAAATGCAATTTCAGTTTTCTAAGAAAAAATAAAATTTTTAAAAGGGAAGGCTATGCGTGAATTTTACATGTATAGCCTTTTTTATAAAGCACTATTCCAGTTTTTTATCATCTTTTGTAAATCACTAATTTTAAACTCCGGCTTTGCAGACGGATAAAGTCCTTCTAAAATTATATATTTTTTTAATTCCTCAATCGCTTTTTGCGTATTCCCGAGTTTATTCAAAGCTAATGCATAATAAATTCGAGTTCTCTTATGAGTCTCATAAAATTTTATATTATTCTCAAAAACAAAGATTGCGCCTGTATAATCTTTTTTTCTATAATTTTCTAAACCAATTTCACAATTTTCATCAGCAGTTTTAAGCTTATTTGAAATTCTTTGCTGTATTAAGTTTGCCTGCTCCGAATATTTTTGAGTAGTTGCCAGAAGTTTTAAACTTTCTTGGGCTAAGTCATAATTTCTGTCAAAACACAAGTAACAGGTCAACTCAAAAATAAGATCATCGCTCATTCCATCTTTTAAAATAAGATCATATTTATTTTTTGCACTTAAATAATCTTCATTGAGATTAGAAGCTCTAAAAGAATCTATTAATGTTTTCTGATCGGGATATTCTGTAAGATTTGAAAGCTGGTAAATAACATCTTTCAATTGAGCAGAAATACCTTGTGAAGAAACAATATTATTTTTAATCAAAGCAATTTTTATTTTGTTATAATCTTCTACTGCCGATAAATATTCACTATCAGCAATATAATTTCTTAAAGTAAAAACGCCTGTAAGATATTGCGTATAGTACAACTCCGCAAGTCCGTTCAAGGCTTTCAAATTATCGGGATTAGCCTTTAAAATACTTAATAATAATTCTCTTGCTTCGGTTTCCCTGTCACAAATCAAAAAATAATAAGCCTTAACCGCTTTTTCATCTTCTTTATCAGTATTGTCGACATCCTCCGAAACTTTAGTTGAAGGCATTTCAGAAATAATAGCATCTAATTGGTTAATTCTTTGCTTAACCTCAGTTTCAAAGGGTTTAATTTCTAAAACAACATAATATTCATGTTTAGCTTTAAAAAAATCACCTAATTTTTCATAAATATTACCCATAAGATAATGAGTGTAATATGATTGCTCAAGGCTATAATCATTGGCTTTTTGCAAATAATTCAATGCTTTTTCAAATCTTGCCTTTTCAATGCAAAATTCAGCTAAATTAATAAGCGTCTGAGGATTATAAACATCAAGCTCTTCAGCTTTCATAAGTTCATCTTGTCGTCTAAAATCATTACGGACTGCTTTATAATACATAGAAATCCCGATATGAGCCTGTGCATTTTTTTCATCAACTTCCAATGCTTTAAGAAAATATTTATTTGCTTGAGTTAAAATTCGTTGTTTCTTTGAATTAGCAAAAAAAGAATTTAAGTATTCAGGGTTTTCAGACTTTTTTAAATAGATTTTCCCCATCACGATATAAGCTAAAGCACAGTCTTCACTATAAGAAATAGACTTTCTCGCCGCATTTTCAGCCTCTTGAATTAAACCTTCATTAAATAAAATATCTGAACCTATTGCATAAACTTCTGCATTTTGAGGAGCAATTTTTTTAGCAATATTAAGATAATATACCGATTTTTCTTTTAAACCTGCATCTTTATAAAATTTCGACAATTCTAAGTTCAAACTTAAATCTTTTGGATTATTTTTGACCGCATTGGATAAATAATTTTCTTTTTTAACCGCAGGGCTTTCCTCATCTTCATGAACTGTTATTGTTTGTGAATTTGCGCTCGAAATTATCGAACATGCAATAACCAACAATAGCAACATATTAACGGATTTAAAAATTCTTTTTTTCTTCATGTAAACAATTTTACTATATTTTATTAATAAATCCATGTAATCTGAAGTATAATCTGTTAAAATAGTTTATAATTTTTGTAATACGTACATATTAAAAAGTAGAGTTATGGTGAAAAAAGGTAATGTATTTGTATTCTCCGGTCCGTCCGGAGTAGGTAAAGGCACTTTGCTAAAAGAAATTTTGCAAATAATGCCCGACATTAAGCTGTCTGTTTCTGCAACAACTCGTACTCCAAGAAGTATTGAAGTTGAAGGAGTAAATTATTTCTTTACTACAAAAGAAAAATTTACTGAACAAATTGAAAATAATGAATTTGTTGAATGGGCAGAATTTGCAGGAAACTATTACGGTACATATTTAAAAACCGTTAAAGACTCCCAAAAATCAGGAAATGATATTGTGCTTGAAATTGAAGTGCAAGGAGCTATGCAGATAAGGGAGAAAATTCCCGAGGCCATATTAATCTTTATACTACCGCCATCACTTGATGAACTTGAAAAAAGACTTCTTAAAAGAAATACCGAAACAAGGGAAAGCATTGACAGAAGGCTTTCTATCGTAAAAAAAGAACTTACCTTGCTTGAAAAATTTGACCATAATGTCGTAAATGAGGACCTAAATCAAGCTGTTGGCGAACTTATAGAAATTATAAATTCTGAACGACAAAAGGTTTAATACAAATGTCACTTAAAGATAAAAAAATTCTTATCGGAATAACGGGTGGTATTGCAAGCTATAAAATTTGCGAACTTATAAGAATGTTTGTAAAAGCAGGTGCGGAAGTTAAAACCGTATTAACTCCATCTGCTCTTGAATTTGTAACTGTTACAACATTACAGACCTTAACTAAAAATGACGTTTATGTTGAACAATTTAATTCAGAAAGCTGGAAACCCGAGCATATAAGTCTTGCAGACTCCTCCGATTTATTTTTAATTGCTCCTGCAACTGCCAATACCATAGGTAAAATTGCAAACGGTATTTGTGATAACCTTTTAACCTCTTTAGCATGTGCTTTTTCAAAGAAAATAATCATAGCTCCTGCCATGAACTGCAACATGTGGAATAATAAGTTTGTTCAAAAAAATCTAAACAAACTTATATCATTCGGCTGCAATGTTATCCCGACAGAAAAAGGCTTTCTTGCCTGTGGATACGAAGGACAGGGAAGAATGGCAGAAGTTGAAACAATTTATAATACAGTTTCAGAGTTTTTTAATCAAAATAATCTATTAGAAAATAAACGCATAGTTATTACAGCAGGCGGAACAAAAGAACCTATTGATCCTGTAAGATATATTGGTAACAACAGTTCAGGAAAAATGGGCATTGCTATAGCTGATAAAGCCTATGAAATGGGTGCTGATGTTATCTTAATATCAACTGTAAAAGCAGAAAAACCCTATAAAGTTATTAATACTTCAAGTGCGATAGAAATGCTTGAATATACAAAACAGGAATTTCTCCAATCTGACGTCCTTATTATGGCTGCTGCTGTAGCAGATTACAGACCTGTAAATATTGCTGAAAATAAAATCAAAAAAACAAACAGCGATAATTTAACAATAGAATTAGTTAAAAATCCCGACATATTAAAGGAAATAGCTTTAATTAAAACAGAAAATCAAACAGTGATAGGCTTTTGCGCAGAAACACAAGATTTATTGGCAAATGCAGAATTGAAATTAAAAAATAAAAATCTTGATTTCATTGTAGCTAATGATGTTTCAAATACTGAAATAGGTTTTAACAGTGATAATAACGAAGTTACCTTACTTTCAAAAAATGGAAGCATTGAAAAAGTAGAAAAAATGCCTAAAAAAATATTAGCTGATATTCTTTTAAAAAAAACACTCCTAAATAATAAAGTGATGTTAAATAATGGTTAAAAGCTCTAAAATCATAGCTAAAATAGAAAAATTTGCACCTCATGAGCTTGCCTGCGAATGGGATAATTCAGGATGGCAGGTTTTTTGTAATAATAATGACATTAAAAAAGTCATGTTAGCCCTTAATCCTGATGAAGAAGTTATAAATCAAGCAATAACAAATAATTGTAACCTTTTAATAACCCATCATCCTTTAATATTCAGTAAAATAAACAGATTATCCATAAAAAATCCCAATCAATCCGTAATAATTAAAGCAATACAAAACGAATTAAATATCTATTCAGCTCATACGAATCTTGATAAAACAGAGGGCGGAACAGGCGACTACCTTGCAGAAATATTAGGACTTACAGGAATTGAAACCATTGAAGAGTTTGTCAAAAAAGGAAGCCTTGCAAAACCTGTTTCAATTGAAAAATTTGCTTTAACCGTAAAAAAAGTTGTTAATACGGACTGCCTAAGAATAATAAATAACGCAAATACAGAAATGGTTAAGAATGTTGCACTTTGTACAGGCTCAGGAGCTGATTTCATCCATAAATTAAGAGATATTGACGTTTATATAACAGGTGATGTCAAATATCACAATGCTCTTAATGCAATTAAGTTTGCGGTAATTGATGCAGGACATTTTGAAACGGAAGTGCTTTATTTGCCTGTAATCAAAAAATTATTATCTGATTTAGATATAGAAATTATAATAGCAGAAGAAAAATCGCCGTGGAAAACTCTTTAATTGATAAAGCGATACTAGGCAAATCAGGGTTATCAGTATCTAGGCTTTGTTATGGAACTCTGGCATTAAGTCCTTATCATTCAAATCCATCGAAAGAAAAAGCCTTTGAACTGTTAAACTATGCGTATTCAAGAGGAATAAACTTTTGGGATACGGCAGAGCTTTATGATAACTATGATTTAATGAGTTACGCACTTAAAAACATTGATAATAATAAAGATATAATTATATCAAGCCGTTGTTATGCAAAAACCTATGACGAAATGTCAAGAGCGATTGACGAGGCATTAAGTAAACTTTCAATAGATAAAATAAGCATCTTCGGGCTACATGAAGTTTATCCCGAAGAACTTAAAAACGGATATTTTCGCAAAGATGCTTTCTTTGCTTTAATTAAAGCAAAGGAAGAAGGAAAAATATCAGCAATATCAATAACTTCACACTCGGTAAAAAGCGTTGAACATTCATTATTAATAGATGAAATAGACATTATAATGCCCTTAATCAATTATAAAGGGCTGGGAATACTTGACGGGACAAAAACCGATATGCTAAATGCAATTAATAATGCCAAATCAAAACAAAAGGGCATATTTGCAATGAAAGTTTTAGGCGGAGGCTTTTACTCAAAGGACGTAAGAAAAGCCTTAGCGTTTGTGCTGAATAACCGCAACATTGATTCAATTGCAATAGGAATGGATGACATTGAAGAAATAAAATTTAATATTTCAATATTTCAAAACTCAATTACAGACTATGATATTGAAAATAAACTAAAATTAAAAAACAAAAGAATTTCCATAGAGCCATGGTGCGAAAATTGCGGCAAATGTGTAAAAACATGCCCTCAAAATGCTATTTACAATGAATATGGAATGTTAAAAGCAGATGATAAAAAATGCGTAAGATGCGGATATTGCATTCCTGCTTGTAAATATTTCAATATAAAATTTTTAAATCAAAATGAAACAATTTAAAAAAACTAACGTCTTAATAAAAGAATGCCGTATTTTAACCCTCTTTAAAGGATTTGAAGAGGGTTCTTTTTATTAAATCTTTTTGGTGATTCTGGCACCAATAGCGACACCATTTGTTCTGCGATTATATTTAACCGAAGGATGGAACTCAATTTTTTGATTATAACCAAATTTTCTTAATTTACTGACACCTTGCGGGAAAAATCTATTTCCTACTTTATTATAGAAATAAATACCCGCCAAAGCTCCTAACGTATCGTCAATAAGATCTTTTGGAGATGGAGCAACGTAAACACCTTCACAAACGTATTCCCATAAAAAGTTTGTCATTTCTGCAAATAAGAGTGTTTCTTTATCAGAAGCACCAGTGGTTTTTAAATAATTAGCAAGAAGGAAAAATTCGCCAGGATGCCCAATATAGTTAATCCAGAAAGCGTTATCATCAGCTTTCCAACCATCTATTAAACCTTTAGCAGGGTTTTTGATATTTCCAAAAAATATGTTATCTGCTGTTCTATCGCCAAAAGCTTCTTCCTGACTATGTGTAACGGATAAACCACCAAGCATTAACAACGTTATACAGTCATGAAATCTTTTTGCGCTATTATATTCAACCACAATTGGTTTGTCATTATAGCTTAAACTTGGCAACTGCGGTACTAAAAGAATATACTCTTTATTGCCTTCTTTATGTCTGAAAACTTTATATGCAGCTGCTTTTTGTTCCGCTGTGAGATTAAACTTTATTTCTTTAGATATTGACGTATTTACACTAACGCCACCGGCCAACGACTTATTACTTATTGGCTCGATTAGTTCTACTTTGTTTTTATTATTTTTAAGCTCAAATTCTCCTGCAAAGACAGGAGTCATTAGATTAGTAAAAAGTGTTGAAAAAGCTAATACACTTGCAATTACTTTGTTTTTCATAGCGACTGCGGATTCTCCTAACTAATGATTTATTTTAAATAATATCATGAAATTAAAATAAAAAAATAAACATACCTTATAGTATTTTATTATTTGTAATAAAAAATAACTATAAATTATTCAATTAAAACTGTTTTGATTCAAGTTTTTTGCTTAAAAGTGACAAACTAAAACAAATAATAAAATAAACAAGAGCAATAAAAATCAATATTTCAAATTCTCTGTAAGTTCTCTCATATATTATTTCACCTGATCTTGTTAACTCAATTAGCCCAATGGTTGAAGCAAGAGAGGTATCTTTAATCAGTGAAATAAACTGACTGACAAGAGCAGGGGTCATTCTTTTTACGGAAAGAGGCAATATAATGTATATTAAACGCTGAAAATAGTTTAATCCTAAACTCCTTGCCGCATCTATATGCCCCATTTCTATGGATTTCAAACCACTTCTTATAATTTCTGCGATATAAGCAGAGGTAAAAACAATTAAGGCAATTGCAGAAGATTGAAAAAAGCTCGTCTCAACACCAACAATATATGGCAAAAATCCAAAATGAATAAAAATTATAAATAAAATAAGCGGAATTGATCTTACAACCTCAACATAAAGTGCAGCAAGCCAGCTAAAAAGTACAACTCTGGAATATCTTATGATTCCTAAAATAACTCCTAAAATTAAACTTCCTGTTATTGAAACCAATGCAAGTTTAAAAGTAACGGCAAGTCCTTTCATTAGAAAATCAAAATTTTGAGTTACGTCACTAAAAGAGATCATATTTTAATTGACCTCCCTGGAATTTTAAACATATTATCGATTTTTGAAGCAATAAAAGCAACGCTGCCTGTTAATATCATATAAATTACTGCACCTGTTACGAAAAATTCAACAAACCTGAAATCATCCGCAGCACCTTTATATATCACATAAAATAAATCCGTAACGGCAATAAAACTTACAAGTGAAGAGTTTTTTATAAGATTGATAAACTGATTGGTCAGAGCAGGTAAAATAATTCTTATTGCCTGAGGAAGAATAATAATTCTATAAGTTTGAATGGCGTTTAATCCTAAGGCTCTAGCCGCCTGATATTGTTCATTTGCGACAGAACTAAGTCCGGAACGGACAACTTCGCAGATGAAAGCCGCAGTATATAGACTTAAAGACAATATGCCACATAGCATAGGGTTTAAAGTTATACCAATATTGGGCAAACCCTTATAATAAATGTATAATTGTATAAGTAACGGTGTATTACGGTGTATTTCAACATAAATAGCCGCAATTGTTTTTAATACAAAAGATTTAGACCTTCTGCAAAATGCAAGAACTACACCCAATCCAAAAGCAATAATTGCGGAAATAATTGAGACGATTAACGTTATTTCTAAACCTTTTAATATTGCAGGTAATGCGTTATAGATTACCCAAAAATCAATTTGATACATTTTACCTATTTTTTAATGTAGTTGACCATCCATTTTTTTCTAATTCTATCAAGAGTGCCGTCTGACTGCATTTCTTCAAGAGTTATATTTACAAGCTCTTTAAGCTCTCTTGAGCCTTTGCCTTTTTTAAACGCAATGCCATATGGTTCTTGCGTATATCGATTTGGAAGCATTTTAAAATTATTATCTTCTGCTAAAAAGCCTGCAATAATAGTATCATCAGTTGTTAAAGCATCTGTTCTATGTGCTCTTAATGCAGAAAAAGCATCCGTATAGGTTTTAAATCCAACAGGAATTGCTTTAGGGGCAAGTGTTGAAAGATTTTGTTCACTTGTTGAACCAAGAACAACGCTTACTCTTTTGCCGTTAAGATTTTCCATTGTTTTAATACCGCTGGTTTTAGGAATCATAATAGCTTGACCAGCCATATAATAAGGATCAGAGAAATCTACAATTCTTTTTCTTTTATTATTTATTGTCATAGTTGCCGCAACAAGGTCAACAGAACCTGAAGTGATTGAAGGAATACGATTTGAAGAGGTTACCTGCTGAAACTTTACTGAATCCGCATCACCTAAAATTCTTCTTGAAATTTCTTTTATAAGGTCTATGTCAAAACCTTTTATCTGCTGATCCTGATCAATAAAGCCAAAAGGTTTACTATCATATTTTACGCCTGCTTTAATATAGCCTCTATCCTTAATAGCTTGCAATAGAGGTTTACTTTCAGGCATAAGTCCGCAACCTGTAATATTAACAAAGACTAATAGTGCTGTTATGCTTATAATAATTTGTTTTATGTTCTTTTTCATAGTATTTGGCTCGCTATATCTCAATTACAATTCTAATTTCAATGTGCTTTTCAGAAAATCTTTCGTTATAGAACTTTTCGGATTAGTAAAAATCACATCTGGAGTTCCTTCTTCGACAATTTGACCATGCGACATGAAAATTATTCTGCTTGCAACTTCTCTTGCAAAACTCATTTCATGAGTAACTACAATCATCGTCATTCCTTCATTAGCAAGGTTTTTCATTACGTCAAGCACTTCATTTGTCATCTTAGGATCAAGAGCACTTGTAGGCTCATCAAATAACATTATTTTAGGTTGCATTGCAAGACTTCTGGCGATTGCAACACGCTGAGATTCTCCACCTGAAAGTTCTTCAGGATATCTATCTATTTTAGAAATCAATCCAACTTTTTCTAAAAGCTGCATAGCCATAATATCAGCATCATTTTTGGAAACTCTTCTAACTTTTAAAGGTGCTAAAGTGATATTTTCTTTTACCGTCATATGCGGAAAAAGATTGAATTGCTGAAAAACAATGCCGACTTCAGACCTTAAACGGTTTAAATCAATAGATGTATCTGTTATATCTACACCATCAACCAGTATCTTACCTTTATTTACAGGCTCAAGACCATTTATACATTTAAGCATAGTGCTTTTGCCGCAACCAGATGGTCCAATTACTGCGACAATTTCACCTTTATTTACTTCTACGCAAATGTTTTTTAATACAGAAAAATTTTTATAAGATTTAAAAACATTTTCAAGTTTAATCATATTACTAATAAACCTATCCTTAAGTGTTAAAATATTGAAGCTGTGATATAGAGTTTAGTAGGTTTACTTTGCTATCATAGAGCTTATATAATTTATCTTATACAGTTAATTAATAAAAGTAAACAAAAATTTGAAAATTGCCATAGCATTTTTTTAAACAGGGGGGATTATTGTGTATAGCATAAGCGTTAAAAGACCTGTCATAATTAAAACCATAGTAACCAAAGACTTTAAAAAGCAGGCTGTAGAAGAATTAATGAATGAATTACAGGTATTAGACTCTCAAATTATGCAATTAGAGCTTCAAAGCCGCCAAGTTCACGATCAATTCTCCACTATGGGATATATGACAGAAGAAAATAAAATGTATGTACATAAAGCGGTAGAAGAAATTCACAGTCGTCTTGAGCAATTAGGGGCATTAAGAAATGAACTTAATGGTCATAAAGAAAGTATTGAGCATTTAGCTCTTAACAATGTTATAATTACGGGCAGTCTGGAAAATTATGTAGAACTGAAAGTCGGCGAAAATCTTTACGATAAATTCAAAGATGCGGAAATCATAATTAAAGACGGAATTATTCAAGACATAAGGAGTTAAATACTTTTGGACAGGCTAATATCAATAGGAAAAATTTTAAATTTCCATGGAATAATGGGCGAAGTTAAGGTTGGATTTACAGCAGGAAAAGAAGACCAAATTCTTTCGCTTAAAGAAGTTTCCCTTGTAAGCGGAAGCAAAACAAAAACATTATCAGTAGAAAAAGTAAGACTTCACAAACAATATGCCCTTATTAAATTCAAAGGAATTGATACAGTTAATGAAGTTTTGGAACTAAAAGGCAGTTTCTTAAAAATTCCAAAAGGTGATCTTGTGAAAACTTTTGAAGAAGACGAATTTTTAATTGACGATCTTGCAGGATGTAAGGTTTATGACCAAAATAAAGCTTTAGTTGGTGAAATTACTGAAATTGCCAATATCAGAGGACAAGACATGCTTATTATGCTTGACGAAGAGAAAAAAGAATATTTCCTTCCCTTTGTTAAAGAAATAGTTCCTGTTGTTGATATTGAAAATAAAAAAATCATTATAAATAATATACCTGGATTATTAGACCCTGAAGAGTGCGAAGTGGAATAAGTATGCAATTTGATGTTGTAACACTATTTCCCGAACTGATTCAAAATTATTGTTCTTCGAGCATAATGGGAAGAGCGCAAAAAAACGAAGTCATAACCGTTAATACTACAAACCCAAGGGATTTTTCAAAAGACAAACATAAAAAAGTCGATGATACCCCTTATGGTGGCGGTGCAGGCATGGTTTTAATGTGCGAGCCGTTTTTTGCCTCAATAGAAGCAATTCCAAGAAAAGCAAACACCGTTAATGTTTTATTAACACCTCAAGGGGAAAAATATTCCCATGAAAAAGCCTTAGAACTAAGCACTTACGAGCAAATTGTACTTATTTGCGGGCATTATGAAGGTTTTGATGAGCGAATAAGAACAGGCATAGACCTAATCGAAATTTCGCTTGGGGATTTTGTGCTGACAGGCGGAGAAGTTGCGGCTCTTACAATAATAGATTCGGTATCAAGACTTATACCAGGGGCTTTAGGCAAACATGAATCTGCCTGTGAAGACAGTTTCTATGATGGTCTTTTAGAATATCCGCATTACACTCGCCCATACGACTATAGGGGGATGTGCGTTCCTGATGTTCTACTTTCGGGAAATCATAAAGAAATAGACAAATGGAGACGAAAACAGTCAATAATGAGAACCTTTGAAAAACGTCCCGACCTGATAGAAAAACTAGATAAATCAAAACTTTCCAAAGAAGATAAAATTTTATTAAACTCACTTTTAAAAGACTAGGAGCTAAAAATGATTTCTCACTTAACATTATATTTAAACTCGATAATTTTAGGCGTAGTAGAAGGCATTACAGAATTTTTGCCAATATCTTCCACAGGACACATGATAATTGTTGGAAATTTCTTGAAATTTGACGGTGAATTTGCAAAATTGTTTGAAATAGTCATTCAATTAGGGGCAATACTTGCTATTGTCGTACTATTCAGAACAAAAATATTCGATTCCTTAAAAAGTCTAAAACCAAACGGTTCAGGCTTCAAGTTATGGACAAGCCTCATGCTTGCCTTTTTACCCGTAGGAGTTATGGGAATACTTTTTGACAAAAAAATCAAACTTTATATGATGAATCCGCTATGTGTTTCATTAGCCTTACTGATAGGCGGTATATTTATGATTTTTGCCGAAAACAAATACAGAGAAAACAACAAAATAACCTCCCTCGAACAAGTAGGCTATAAACAGGCATTAATTATCGGTTGTTTTCAATGTATTGCTATATTATGGCCTGGTTTTTCAAGATCAGCTTCAACTATTATAGGTGGTTGGATAATGGGACTTTCAAGCGTTGTAGCGGCTGAATTCTCGTTCTTCCTTGCTATACCGACAATGACAATAGCGACAGTTTACGAATTAATTAAAACAAAAATCGTTTTAAGCACACCCGAAATTCTTTCTTTAATTATAGGATTTGCGGTTTCTTTTGTAGTTGCAATTGTTGTCGTTGCAAAATTCATCGAATTCTTAAAAGAAAAACCAATGAAAAGTTTTGCTGTTTACAGAATAGTTGTTGGTGTTTTATTGCTAGGGATGGCGTTTTTTAAACTGATTTAGTGGATGGTTTTTATATTTTATAGATATAAGGCTGGGTTATTAAATCCAGCCTTATAATTTAGCTTAATTAAACTTGTATTTTAGCAGTAAAAGATATAGAATTTATTTTGAGAAAGACAAACAGTATTTGTTGGAGGTGGGAGAAGATGAATATTCTTAAATATTTTATAAATGCTATAAATACCAATACTGGTATAATCGCAATATTAACAATTACAACTTCTTCCATTGTTACAATTGCTAACACTTATTTAACCAAAAAATTCGAACTAAAAAGATATAAACAGCAATTAATTACTGATAAAAAAACTGCTATTTATGGAGAATTATACGAAAAACTAATTGAATTAATTGAATTACTGCGTGAATATCATAATAATGAACATGAAGATAAAAATACAAAATTTTTCTTACATAAATCTAATTTAATTAATTTAAAAATAAAATATTCTATATTTTTAAGTCAAAAATTCCTAAAAATTCTTGATGAATGTATAAAAAACCTTTCTGAATCGATGGATCTTAGTAATGCTAGAGAATATGAATCTAAACAAACAGAGCTAAATATTTGTTTATATACAAAGAAGATACTACGAGAAAGAATAATAGAACAATTTTACGAACTTAATAATATTACTTTTAAACATGATAATGATATTTTGCAATTAATAAAAAAAGAATTAGAAGTACAAAACTAATAATAAAAAATCAAAAGAGTATTATTAAATCAAAATAAAGAAATTTTACAGCATAAAGGACTAAACAATGCCTGATAAAACGATTATAGATAAAATCATAAAATCGATATTAAAAGTTTTAGTGCCTGATAAAATTATCCTGTTTGGTTCACAGGCTCGTGGGGACGCACGACCTGACAGCGATTATGATATTTTAATTATTGCAAGTAAAATTGATGACGAATTAAAAACAGAACGGCTTATTTACAGGGCATTATTAGATTTTAACGATCCTGTCGGTGTAGATATTATTGTTAAAACTCCTGCAAGTGCTGAAAAATCAAGAAATATGATTGTTTCCGTAGTTAAAGAGGCTTTTAAAGAAGGTATTGTTATTTATGGTTAATGCAATAGATTGGATAAAGCGGGCAAAAAGTAATCTTGCTATTGCTAAAAATATATATGAACAAGAATTAGAAGCTTTTGGCGGTGAAATTTTCTTTGAGGAGCTTTGTTTTGAAATACAACAATCAGTAGAGAAAGCGTTTAAAGCCCTGCTTTTGTTTCATAATATCGAGTTTCCAAAAACTCATGACATAGACAGGCTAATAAAAATTTTGAGAATAAACAATATAGAAGTCCCCGAAGAAATGCTTGATGCAGGAATGTTGACTCAATATGCCGTTAGAACCAGATATCCTGATGATATAAGAAAAATTACACAAGAAGAATATATAGAAGCCCTTAACATAGCAGAAATCGTTTATAATTGGGCTAAAGAACAAATTGAACAGTAATCATTTTAAAATATCGACTTCTTTACAAACTATAAAGATAGCCCTCTAGCCTTTTTTGATTGCAATATTCAATGACTTCATCGGTATATTCACCGAATAAAGGCAAGCCGAATAGCTGAAAACAGTTAATATCAATTCTTCTGTTATTTATTTCCACAATTTTCACATTGCCCTCATTGTCAATGCAACAGTCAAAACCTAAAAGTCTTTGATAATTATTTTCGCTTGCGGTTTTTGAGGTTAATGCTTTGATTTCATTATATTTAGGAACTTTTCTTATATCGCTGAATTTGACACTAGGCTTAGATGGTAGAGTATAAAATTTATTTCCATATATATCAAGAGCATAATCGGATAATTCACCGTTATGATTCACCAGACAACAAACTCCACCCGAAGATACATTGTCCACTTCAGAATCGACACCGCCAATTCTGACGATACTATTAAAAACAACAACTTTATTAGTTTTTACCGACCTGTAAGTGTACATTCTTATGGTATTTAAGGAAGTCGGGTTTAAATATTGGAAATATTTATCAGATTCTATATATTTTTGAATAACAAAATCCTGTTTATAATTATCAAGCAAATATTTAATAGTAAGTTGTTCACCTGCATTATTATAAAAATTTTTGTTTTTTCTGTAAAAAATCTGAATATTTTTACCACCCCACGAATCAATTGACGGTTTGATAACAAGTTTTTGCTCAAAACCAAAATATTTTTCAAACTTGGATAAATCTTCAATATTATGATAATCACTATCATAAAAATCTCCATGAATATTTCTAAGTAAGGTTTCAGGAAAAACATCTGTTTCTGAATAATATTTGTTATAAAAATTTTTGTCCGCATAAGCAGTAGCAAAATTATTGTTATTTAATATCGGCTCGATTATTCCGTAATATAAATCTTCTGGCACATAATCATGACTTTCTTTTCCCGAAATATTAGTATAAGTCTTATACCAAGTTTCATTTATGTTTGAATCTAAAATGCTCCATCTGTTTTTATATCCATAAATATCCATATCAGCATATATTTTTGATTTTTCAGAAATTTTATATATTTTTTGTATTTTAGATTGATAAGCTGTTCTTTTTTTTGATAACAAATACCATTTTTTAAGTTCTGAAAGGCGAGATTTAATCATATCAATTTATATCCTTATACAGTTTGAGATTATAAGGATATAAATTGCCACTATAAAAAGCAATTGCCTGTTTTACCTGTCATTAAGGTTAATTATTATGAAAATATTGAATTTTTAATAAATATCATTAAACTCAATGATAAGGGAAATACTCTTATTATTCGCAAATTTCATCTTATCGTATGTGTTGTTTTGTTTTAATATCAGTCAAAATTGGAATACTAATACTAAAATTACTATTATTGTACCCATAGGATGAAAATGTATGGCTTTTGCTTACAGACTACAAAAAGTAATAAATCACAGAGAGCAAAAAAGGGAAGAACAGCGAGAAGTAGTTAAAAAAGCTGAGGCAGAAGTAAAACGCATTCAAACAGAAATTGACGATACTAAAAATCAGATTTCTGAATTAAGAAAAAAAATGTACACCTATCACCATACAATGATGGAAAGTTTTGATATTTTTATAAAACACTTAAGAGAAGAACTCGACAGATTAGAAAATCAAAAGATGATAGCAACACAAAGAGTTATTGAAGAGAAAGAAAAATTGGCAGAATGTGAAAAAGCAGTTAAAGTTCTCGAAAAACATAAAGAAAAATGCCATGAAATCTATCTCGAAGAAGAAAAACAAGCAGAAATGCGAGCCCTAGACGAAGTAGCAGGGCTAAAACACTTTGCGAAGATGCGACTTAAACAACAAGAAGATATGGACGATGAAGCAAAAGAAGAAGCCGAAAAATTGCTTGAATATATTGAAGGATTAGAACTAAATGAATTTGGACATTAAAAAAAGCTTTAATATAGTTTCAGGGTTGATAAATAAACTCACTGATCATGGAAAAAGCAATGAGAAAGGGGATTTTTCTTTGTCATTAAATTTTGCTGACTTTATAAATGATAATGACACCCAAAAAGATCTGGCAATGATGAATTCATATAAAAGTGAGCCTAAAGCTAAAGTTGAGGAAGCACCTAAGCCTGTTGAGAAAACAGAAAAACCCAAAACAGCTTCCAGCTTACTTAAAGAGATTGAAAAACTTAAAGAACAGCAACAAGAAGAAAATAAAATAAAACCACCTCAACCTGATATTTATAATTTTGAAATAGAAAAAAGCTTTGATCTGGAAAAAAATAACTTATCCGACAAAGATTTGGACTTTTTCAATTTTATAGTTCAAAATCCTAATATTACAATTATGGATATGAGTAAACAATTTAATAATGTAAACTTTATTGTTAATAATCAGTCTGGAAACATATCCTATAAAAGTTTTGACTTTTCAAAAAGTCTTTCTAGCCTTATAGAATATGCGTTTACAAAACAAAAACCCGTAAGGCTTGATTTTGAAGGACAATCTTCCGTCATTATAAAAATTGACAAAGAAGGCAAACTCACCGCAGAATTTATGTCAGCAGATAAAGCAATGGAACAGATTTTAAGAAACACCATACCAAATTTAAAAAGCAAGTTTGAAGCTGAAGGCTTACCATATAAGGACATATCGTATAAAGACAACTCAAGTAACCGACAAAAAAGTCGAAAAGAGCAAGATGAAGAAAATAATAATGAAGAATCTTAAATATATAAACGGAGGAAATCCAAATGAATGACTCATTTATAACGGCGATAAATACGCAAAAAACAACTATGGACTGGATGAATTTAATCATCACAAACATGTCCAGCATTTATCTTCCGGGATTTAAAGAATATAAAGGCAGCTTTCACACCTTTTTAGGCGGCGTTTCGCTTGATGACCTTAATAGAAAAATGGATCAGGGTAAAGCTCAACCAGGGACTTCAGGTGAAAATATTTATCTTGAAGGAAAAGGATTTTTTGCTGCAAAAAGAGCTGACGGCAAAATATTATATACTCGCAGAGGTGAATTTACCTTTGATGGAGAAGGTGTTTATAAAACACCCGAAGGCTTTCCCGTACAAGGTTATATTTTAAACGATAACGGTGAAGTAATGGGAACACCAGCCGTTCAAAAATCCGATCCACATACAGCAAACGCAAGCGAAGGCGGCCCAGGAATGATGGCGACAACAGATATTAAACTCTGGACAGACCCATCAAACGGAAAATATCTTGGAAAATATGACGAATTTGAATTCAAGGCAGATGGTATTCTTTACGGTAAAGCAGATAAAGGTAAAATAGTAGTGCCTTTATATAAAGTTGCAGTAGTTAATTTTCCAAATTCAAGTGCAATGATTGAAGCTGTTGACGGTTATTACATTGAAAGCAAAGACTCTGGAAAACCTGTTGCAGGTAGCGGTGAAGTCCGAAGCGGTCTTATAGAGATGTCAAATGCTGATTTAAGAGCAAATATTTATTATCTCCAACAGGCAAAACTTCAACTTGAAATGACAAATAAACTTATAAGTACCAATAAACAGCTTCTTGAAGAAGCAATGAGATTATTACAATAAAAAATGGTGGGAATTTACTCCCACCATTTTTTTATTAATTTTTAGTCATCATAATCGACTACATATTCATTATAAGGATAATCCTGTCTGGCAATAATTTTCTGTTCTTTAGCTATAGGAAGATTTGACTGAAGTTCAGCTTCAATCTTTTGTTTTCCAAAATTAATTGCTATTGGTGGATCATTCTCTAATAGAGCTTCGTTAGGATTTTCGATTCCTGTGCCTTCATATAAACTTTTATAAAGATCATCAACGCTATCAGTTTTTTGTAAAACTTCTTTTTCTACAGCTTGCTCTGCTGATTTAGATTTAGTCAACTTTGAGCTTAAATCAATTTGCAGCTTTTTCCCTTTATTGTTAATAAAAGCTTTACCGTCTTTTTGCTCAATAACAGGAGCGACAGACAAGTTCTTAACCTCTTCAGTAAATTTAGGACTGATATCTACTTTCTCTACTAAAGGACGCTCTACATCCAATGGAAGAATAGTTTTAGTCGAAATAGAACTTGATTTACTAGAAAAATTCGAAGGAATGCTATTAAGTATTTCTTCTGTATTTGGTTGTTTTATGTTAAAGGTAAATTCTTTTTTACCTGACTTTTCTGTACCTACTGTAATAGTCTTTTTATCCTTAAGAATATCCATTGTTATTTGATGATTGGTTTCATAATTTATCGGTGGCTCTATCTTTTCTAATGGCACTTGTGAGTTTACTTCAACATTTGGTTTTGTATTTTCTATTAAAGTTAATGATTTAACTTCATTATTTGGTTTAATTTCCGTTGACTCTAAATTATTTACTACAACTTCTGATTTATTCTCAAGATTTGTATTTGACGTTATATTTTCTCCTAGAATTTCTGATTTGTTCTCAAGATTTGCATTTGGCGTTATATTTTCTCCTAGAATTTCTGATTTATTCTCAAGATTTGCATTTGACGATATATTTTCTCCTGCAATTTCTGATTTATTCTCAAGATTTGCATTTGGCGTTATATTTTCTCCTAGAATTTCTGATTTGTTCTCAAGATTTGCACTTGGCGTTATATTTTCTCCTAGAATTTCTGATTTATTCTCAAGATTTGTTGTTGTCTCTAAGTTCTTAGGGGCACCTTCTCTTTTAAATAAATTCTCAACCTTTGTGCATAAATCGTCAATAAAACCGACATTTTCTCTTAACGCCCTTCTAGCTTGAGGAATACCAAAAGAAAGCCCTAAAATTAAAGCTGTGCTACCTGCACCAACAGCAACTGCTTTATTTATCTTTACTCCGCCAATTTCAACAGTATCTTTATCAACACCTTGCTTCATCTTTGGGGAATCTTTAGAGACTTGTTTATCGGTATTTTGTTTTACTTCTTCAGAGTTAAGTGTTTTTTTGTTTGCTTGCGATTGAATTTGTTGTTCACCAAACCCCAATTTAAAGCTAACCATAATTTATTTCTCCTGCATACTTAAACATAGACTTTGATTTTACATTTGCCATATTAATAATAAAACCTGAAAACATGTAAAATTGCTAGCATACCCATGATTTTTACTGTTTTAAATACTATAAAAGAGTGGAAATGATCCACTCTTTTATAAACATGATTATAGAAACTAAACGCTCATTTTTTCTTTTAAGGTGACGGCTGTAGTTTCATAGCCTTTTCTTCCCATTAAAGCGTATGTGTAATTTTTAGCTTGCTCAACACCAGGTTGATTAAAAGCATCAATTCCATATAAACCGCCTGCAAAAGCTGTTTGAACTTCTAACATATAAAGAAGTTGAGCTAAATAATACTCATTAACTTTAGGAACTGTAATAGTTACGTTCGGTCTGTTAAAGTCATTAAGGGCAACTTTTGTTGAATCAGCTTCAGCGTTCATAAGGTCATTGATTGTTTTTCCGCCTAAGTATGAAATTCCTGTATTTTGGAAAATGTTAGGAATTTTAAGCTCAGTATCAAACTCACCAACTCTGATGAAAGTAATAATTTTATCGTTAGGACCTTCATTATAAAGTTGAATTTGTGAGTGTTGATCTGTAGCACCAACAGCTTTAACAGGAGTTGGACCTACATTTACTTTATTACCTTGAAGATCTTCTTCTTTTCCTAATGATTCGCCCCAAAGTTGAACAAACCAGTCAGAAACAAATCTTAATCTGCTTGAATAAGGCATCATTACAGAAATATTTTTACCTTGCTTATCCATTAAATATTGGATTAAAGCACCTTGTGCAGCTAAATTCTCTTTAATATCAGTATTTTGTAATTTAGCATCCATATCTCTGACTCCTCTTAGAAGTTCAGCAATATCAATACCTACAAGAGCAAAAGGAAGAAGTCCTACTGCACAGAATACTGAGAATCTTCCGCCGACATCATCAGGAACGATGAAAGCTCTGTAACCTTCTTCGTCTGTGATTTGTCTTAAAATACCTTTAGCTTGATCAGTAATAGCTACAACGTGATTTTTATAATCAGCGCCAAGTTCTTGCTCAAGTCTGTCTTTTACGATCATGAACTGGGACATTGTTTCAGCAGTGCTGCCTGATTTTGTAATAACTAAAACTAAAGTTTCTTTAAGATTTACAAAGTTCAAGAAACCGTTAATATAATCAGGATCAATGTTATCAAGAACGAAAAGTCTAGGATTTCCGTTTCTTTGTTCTTTATCAAGCATATTCCAGAAAGGCTTTAAAATAGCTTCTGAAACAGCAATAGGACCAAGTGAAGAACCACCGATACCAAGAACAACAACATTTTCAAATTTGCCTTTTACGCTGGCAGCAAATTCGTTGATTTCTTTAACTAACTCTTCTTTGTAGCCAAGGTTCATCCATTGTAACCATCTGCCGTCTGTAGATCTGTTAGCATAAACTTCTTCAACGATTTGAGCCATTTTTTCTCTATAGTTTTCAAATTCTTTTTCAACGTTAAGACCGTGCTCGTTTCCTACGATAGCGCAATCTGCGTTATTCCAGTTAAAATTTAACATTTAATGCTCCCTTTGCAAAAAATAATAGTGTATACTATCAATTTTATTTGCTCATAATAAAATTGATAGTGTTCGTAAATAAACGTAACCATTTTAACTTATTTTATTCACTTATTATAGCTTCAGCTTCAATTTCTACGAGCCATTCAGAGCTTATAAACCTTGAAACCTCCATAAATATTGTCGCTGGCTTTATATCAGAGAAATATTTACCATGAACCACTCCAGCTTTTTCCCAATCTTCAACATTTGTCATAAAAATTCTAGTTTTAACAACATCAGAAAGAGAAGCGCCTGCTTGTTCAAGTGCAGCTTTTATTATTTCAAGACATCTTTCTGTTTGAACCGCTACATCATTAATTCCTGCAGTTTTCCCATCTTCACCGATAGGAGCAGTTCCTGCAACAGTAATAATATTACCTACTTTCACTGCTCTTGAAAAACCGATTGAGTTTTCATATTTTGAACCAGATAAATAATTAGTTCTGTTTTTCATCCTTAATTCCTCTATAAAAATAATTTATAAAACTTCATGCTTATATTATTAGCTATTGAAAGTCCATCTCTCATAAAGAAAAAGCCATTCTCTAAAGCGAATGACTTTTTCAAATTAGTATTTTAAAAGAAATTATACGTTAGCTAATTTTTTTTTACTAACAATAGCTTTAAGTTCTTCAACTCTGTTTGTTTCTTCCCATGGCACATTGATATCTGTTCTACCAAAGTGACCATAAGCTGCTAAATGTCTGTAGAATGATCCACCATTTTTAGCAGGAAGATTTCTTAAATCAAAGGTTTTGATAATAGCAGCAGGTCTAAGGTCGAAGTTTTCTTCAACAATTGCGCTGATATCATCATCAGAAATGATTCCTGTTCCAAAAGTTTCAACAAGAGTAGAAACCGGTTGAGCTTTACCGATAGCATAAGCAAGTTCAACTTCACATTTTTTAGCTAATCCAGCTGCTACAATGTTTTTAGCGATGTGTCTTGCTGCATAAGCTGCACTTCTGTCAACTTTTGTAGGATCTTTTCCGCTGAAAGCACCGCCACCATGTCTTGAATAGCCACCGTATGTATCAACGATGATTTTTCTTCCTGTTAAACCGGCATCACCTTGTGGTCCACCAACAACAAATCTGCCTGACGGATTGATCCAATATTTTGTTGATTCATCAGGTTGAATTTTTTCATTGGCAAATACAAAGTCAATAACGTGTTTTCTAAGGTCTTCTGCAATAATTTGTTGAACTTTATCATTACATGTTTCGCCGTTGATAGCTTCATCATGCTGTGTTGAAATAACGATAGTATCAATTCTTGCAGGAACTCCATCAACATAACCGACAGTTACTTGAGTTTTACCGTCAGGTCTTAAATATGAAAGAGTTTCATCTTTTCTCACTGCCGCAAGTCTTAAAGCTAGTCTGTGAGCTAAACTGATTGGTAATGGCATAAGTTCTGGTGTTTCATCACATGCAAAACCGAACATAATACCTTGATCGCCTGCTCCTATATCGTTAGAAGTATCTTCGTTTACTTTTGGAAGACCTCTTGTTTCGATAGCTACGTTTACTCCACCTGCGATATCAGGTGATTGCTCGTCAATGCTGGTTAAAACAGCACATGTATTAGCATCAAATCCACCGCCTGATGTTCCTTCATAACCGATTTGTTTAATTGTGTTTCTAACTACACCAGGAATATCTACATATCCTTCTGCTGTAATTTCTCCGCAAACAAGAACCATTCCAGTTGTAACGGTTGTTTCAGCAGCTACTCTTGCACTTGAATCTTGTGTAAGAAACGCATCAAGAATTGCATCAGAAATTTGATCGCATACTTTATCAGGGTGTCCTTCTGTTACAGATTCGGAAGTAAATAAAAATCTTTTAGATCCCATTTTCTTTATCTCCTTGCATAAAAAATAACCTCAATACACTTATCGTTGTGTTGAGATTAATGTTGGTATTATAAGTATAATCTTATTTTACCAACTTATCTCTCAGGCGTATGCCTGCTGGATTTAGCACCTTGAAATAAAATTTCAGGTTGCCGGGCTTCATCGGGCCAATCCCTCCACCGGCTCTAGATAAGTTGTACTAATTTGGATTTTAAGATGAATTTCTTGCAGTGTCAAGTTATTAGAACTTGTTTATAATTATTCTAAATAAATCTTAACATGCTATATTATTTAATATTATACTCTTTTAAGGTCTCTAAAATTCCATCGATTAAGTTTTTATAATCTTGTTCGGGCAATGTAGCTATTATGTTCATTGTGCTTAATAATGCAGCGTTTGAATCGTACCATCTTCTTTTATTTGAGGCTTGATACATTCCTAAAACCCTTTCTTTTCCGATACTTATCGGAGTTTCCTCAGGCGAACGGTTTTTTCGGTATAGGTTTACGAAGTTTATAATCATTTTAGAAAGTTCGTCTTGGATTTCTAAAGGAATTTTATTTAATAATCCCAACAGTTGATTTGTTTTCGGATTTGAATCGTACCATCTGTTATTCATTTTATTCGATATCCTTAATATGTATGTTTTTTGATTTTAATTTAATTATTATAATTGAATTTTATTACTATTAACATTAATTTATTCAAATGGCAGAAGTGGGGTTAGATTATGGGAAAAGAATTATTTAATAAAGTTTTTTTATCCTTAATTTTATCGTCTTATATGACGATAAACCTTATGCAGCCGGCTCAAAGCACTGAAAAAGTTTATATCAAAAATCTAAAATATGCTAATAATATTATTAATATTGAAACTGGTGCAAATATTGCAAATTCAAAAATTTCACCTAAAATTCTAAGAATGGCTAATCCTGACAGGATTATTGTTGATATTCCTAATAGTGTTCTTCTCCCTATTAAATTTGATATGCCTATACATTCTGCTATTTCGTCAGTTTCTATGATTAGAGCAGCACAATTTTCAACAAATCCTAATATTGTTAGAGTCGTTATTTATTCTTCGCCTAATACCGTAAAAAACACTAAAACTCTATCAATTAACAAAAATAATTCTGATTTTATTTTAAAGTTGGGTAATACAGCTTTTAAAGCTCAAAAACCTGTATTAAAGTCAATTTCTGCTCCTAAAACTCTACCTTTAGCCAAAGTCTCGCCTTCTTCAGTTTTAAAATCTGCTGTTAAACCTGTTTCTTTGGAAAAAAACAAATCTGATAAAGTAATTAAACCTGTAGCTAAACCTATTATTACTACTATTAGTCATTCTCAGAGCGTTAAATTTTCTGTTATGCCTTTAGATAATAAGAAGCTTAATATAGCTACAAAACCAATAGCGAAAGTAAAAGTAAAAACTGGCATTCCAACTATAACTAATACTAGCAGCGTTAAATCTGCTGTAAAGCCCGGTTTAACTAATAAAGAGGTAAAGCCAAAAACTGTTTCAGTCGTCAAACCTGTTGTTATATCTGTGCCTAAGCAAATTATAACTCAAGTTGCTAAGCCAACAGTTAAATCACCTTCGGCGGTTAAACAGCAAGTTGTTAATCAAAACAGTCAGGTTTCTTATGCAACACCAAAAGAACTTGATATGACTAAACAAAGTGATGTTTTAAGTTTTTTACAAGAAGAGCTTAGAGAAATAAACTTAGATAATTATCGACCTGCAACAACACAAACTGTTGTATCTTCACCAAATTATAAAATTCCTGTCAAAGCTGATAAAATGTTAATAACTTCTGTTAAATCAACTGAAAATAAACTTGTTATCAGCGGAAACGGAGCTTTCGGCGAAAGTGATTTTTTTACTTTAGATAATCCCAATCGTTTAGTTTATGATTTTGAAAATACTACAGTTTCTTCTCCAAATTTATTAAGAACCTATAAAATCAATAATAAAGATACTTTAAAACTGGGGCAGTTCACAAAAGACACGTTAAGAGCAGTTATTGAAACACCGACTCCCGAGAAATATAAATCTTATTTATCAACAGAGGTGAATGGTTTTGCTTTTTCTACAGAAAATAAGCAGGCTTTTTCTAATTCATCAGCTCCCAGCTTTTCTGGGAAAATTAATAATATTTATGTAAAAAATAAAGATTCAGAAACCACATCAATTATGATAAATTCTTCTGCTCCTGTTATTTATAATTTTTTCAGAAAAAACTATCCTCAAGAATTTAACCTCGAATTATTTAATATTTTTAAGCCAACTCCAAATATCATAGCCTCTTTAAAGTCAACAGGTTTATTTAAAGGTGTAAAAGCTGAAAAATTCGGTAGAGAGGAAGTCGGTACTTTATTAAGATTCAATATTAGTTCTAATACCAGAGTTGAAGAACATATTAGTGCAGATGGAAGAAATATTGAGCTTATTTTCAAGCTGAAAAAACCTCAACAAGTTTGGCAACCTAGAGAAATTAATGAAATTCCTCAAAGAAAAATGACAATTTCTCCTCTTGTACGAAAAATTGTTATAGATGCTGGACATGGAGGAAGTGATGTCGGAGCAACAAGATCGGGAATTTATGAAAAAGATATAACTCTCGATGTTGCTAAAAAATTGGCAAGATATCTTCAAAATGCAGGATATACGGTTGTATTTACAAGAAATAAAGATGAAGACGTTTCATTAAAAGACAGATCGGCTATTTCTAACGCTGAAAATCCTGATTTATTTGTAAGTGTGCATGTGAATTCCTCTACAAGCCCAATTGCAAGAGGATTAGAAACTCACTGGTACACAGCTCAAAGTAAAGAACTGGCACAAGATGTACAAGATGAACTTGTTCATTCTGTGAACTCAAGCGATAGAGGTATATGTAATTCAAGATTTTATGTAATAAATCATACCCTTGCTCCATCAATTCTTGTTGAAATCGGATTTATTTCGAATGATAATGAAAGAAGCGAACTTTTAACCTCAAGCAGACAAGAGGCAACTGCCAGATCAATAGCAAATGGGGTTTTAAAATATATTGATAACAGATACAAGCCTTAATTTAGGAGCAAGAAAATGTCTGACAGTAGACCTATTGCAGTTTTTGACTCGGGAGTCGGAGGTCTTTCAGTATTAAAGAAGTTATTAGAAAAATTACCTGATGAAAATTATATTTATTTTGGCGATACTGCAAGAATTCCCTACGGAGAAAAATCTAAAGAACAGTTAATTTCCTACGCAAGAGAAATTCTTGACTGGTATGGATCTTTAGATGTCAAACTTGCATTAATGGCTTGTAATACCAGTTCTGCAACTTCTCTTGATATAGTCAAGTCAGATTATACTTTTGAAATTATGGGTTTGATTTATCCTACAGCCAGTTATATTGCTGAAAATAACTTTAAGAAAATCGGCGTAATTGCTACTTCAGCAACCGTAAAATCTCATGCATACAAAAATGCTATTTTAAAATTAAATCCACAGGCTGAAATATATGAAACAGCTTGCCCTGGACTGGTTGAGATTGTTGAAAGAGGTGAATATAATTCTAAAAAGGCTTATGAGGCTGTAAAAGTTTATATAGAACCGCTATTAGAACAAGGAATAGAAAAAATTGTATTAGGATGTACCCACTATCCTTATTTGAGAGCTGTTATAAACGAAGTAACTTTAAATAGCGAGATGCTGATTGACCCTGCCGAGTTTATGGTTAAGAGTGCAAAAAATTATCTTGATGAAAATAATCTTGTAAATCATTCACAACCTTGTAACTCACAATTTTATGTAAGCTCAAATCCTGCCATATTTGAACAAACAGGCAAGATTTTCCTTGAAAGAGAAATTAAAGCTGATTTATTAGATACAAAAGTTTATTCTGACAGTAAATCTCTTGTATAATTAATTGCAACATCTAATGCACCTTGATTTTTTTCAAATATTTCAAGGCAAGCCTTAGAGCTGTTTTGGTATAATTCTT
Source organism: bacterium (assembly GCA_037137535.1). GTDB lineage: Bacteria > Cyanobacteriota > Vampirovibrionia > Gastranaerophilales > JBAXKC01 > JBAXKC01. The sequence goes on from JBAXKC010000009.1 coordinate 86,581, forward strand.
TATCTTTTAATAAATCAGAGATTATTTCAGTAAGTTTCTTTTCATCTTCAGCTATTAGGGCTGATTTGTTTTGTATCATAAGTTTATAAATGTCTTTAAAATTAAATACAGTCGGACCACTTACAACAGGAATTCCAAATATTGCTGATTCTAGGGGATTATGCCCGCCTGTTCCTGAGAAACTTCCGCCAATAAAAGAAATAGTTGCAAGAGCATACATTTTGCCAAGTTCGCCCATTGTATCAATTACTATTATGTCTTTATCCTTAAAAGTATTTGATGCTTTTCTTGAACCATAGGAAAATCCGCTTTCTTCAACAAGTTTAAATACTTGAGAATGTCTTTCGGGATGACGTGGAGCAAGTAAAAGTTTCAAATCAGGGTATTCTTTTTTTAGTGAAGAATAAGAGGCTAAAACTATTTCATCTTCGCCTTTATGAGTGCTTCCCGCAATCAAAACCTGTTGATTTTCCAAATATAAAGAATTTTTTAGTGAAATAAGTTGCTCTGCATCTAATGGGGACTTAATGTCAAATTTTAAATTCCCCATAGTCTTTGTTATATCTAAATTTGCACCTATATCAATAATTCTGTCTTTGTCTCCGTCAGATTGTGTAAGAATTAAACGATAATTTTTAAATATTTCTCTAAAGAAAAATTTCGCTTTTTTATAGCCTTTATGAGAGTTAGGGGAAATTCTTCCATTTACAATCATCAAAGGAATATTATTTTTACTTATTTTATGAGAAAACATCGGCCATATTTCTGTTTCAGCCACTATTGCAAGTGCAGGATTAAAGGCTTTTATTGCGAAATTGACCGAAAACGCAAAATCATAAGGGAAATAAGCAATTATATCTGCATATTGGCTTAATTTTGCATTAGCAACCGCTTGACCTGTTCTTGTAACAGTCGTTAAAACAAGTTTATATTCAGGAAATTCCTGTTTTAATCTTTTAAAAAAGTTTTCAATAGCATTTACTTCGCCTACAGAAACAGCATGAATCCATATTGATTTATCTTTTAATCTTTTTTTTCCGTAAAATCCGATTTTTTCAAAAAAACCTGCTCTTAATTTTGCTTTTAATGCAAATAAAAACATAATTATCGGGCTTAAAATAAGTGCTAGGATAATTAAGGTAACATTATATAAAAAATACATTTTTCCTCAGACAATACTTTTAATGTACTCGAGAGATCTCTCAGAATATAGTTTATTTCTTAGTTTTTTATTTTTCAAGGTTTTTCTATCAGCTTCAATCGGTTCAATAATTCCCCAATTACTGTTAATAGGTTGAAATTGTTTATGTCCGTCAAAAGTTATATAGGTTAATAATGCTCCCAGCATTGTTTTTGACGGCAAATCAAGCATTGGCTCATTATTAAGCATATTACCAAGGTTAATTCCAGCGGCCATACCTGTTGCAATTGATTCTGTATAGCCTTCTACTCCTGTTATTTGTCCACCAAAGAATAAATTCTCACGAATCCTTGTCTGCAAGGTTTTATTCAGTAATGTCGGGCTATGAATAAAAGTATTTCGGTGCATAACACCATATTTTACGATATTTGCATTTTCTAAGCCCGGTATTGATTGAATCAATTCTTTTTGAGATGACCATTTTAAATTTGTTTGAAAGCCGACAAGATTATACAAAGTTGCTGAAAGATTATCCTGTCTTAGTTGAACAACAGCATAGCTTTTTTCTTCTGTTCTTTTATCAATAAGTCCAACAGGTTTCATTGGTCCAAATCTTAAAGTATCAACACCTCTGCTTGCAATTACTTCAACAGGCAGGCAAGATTCAAAGAATTTAGCATCTTTTTCAAAATCTTTAAGCTCTATTCTTGGTGCATTAATTAAAATGTCATAAAATTTTTCATATTCTTCTTTTGTCATTGGGCAATTAATATAAGAGGCTTCGCCTTTATCATAACGACTTGCATAAAAGGCTTTTTCAAAATTGATACTGTCTTTTTCAACTATTGGAGCAATAGCATCAAAGAAATAAAGATGATTTTGACCTGTAAATTGTGCAATTTTTTCGGACAAACTATCTGAAGTTAAAGGACCGCTTGCGATTATGACAGGAATATCTTCGGGGATTTCTTTTATTTCTTCATTAATAACTTTTATAAGTGGATTTTCATTAATAAGATTTGTTACTTTTTCTGAAAAAAGATTTCTATCTACAGCTAAGGCACTTCCAGCAGGAACAACACATTCATCGGCAATTTTTATCAAAAAACATCCTAGTTCTCTTAATTCTTGTTTTAAAAGTCCGCCTGAAGATTCTACATCATTAGACCCTAAGCTGTTGCTGCAAATGATTTCAGCAAGTTTATCGGTTTTATGTGCGCCTGTGTTCACTTTTGGGCGCATTTCGTATAAATCTACACTTATATTTCTTTTAGCTAATTGTAAAGCAGCTTCTGAACCTGCTAAACCTCCGCCTATTACTATTGCTTTCAATTTTTTTTACCCCTAAGATGCGTACTCTTCCGGATCGTTATAATTAGCCATATGCACAAATGTATATAAAACATGAGGATTAAAACTGCGAGATCCTTCTTCCAACATTATTTTAATGGCTTCTTTTGAATTTTTCACTTTAACATGCCCTTTTTTCGATGTCAAAACATCGTATGCATTACATACAGAGATTATTTGAGTGTAAATATTGATTAATTCGCCTGATATTCCATAAGGATAGCCTGTACCGTCATTTTTTTCATGATGTTCAAGAGCTATTTTTGCTATTACTTCATTCAGCCCCATTTCATTTTTTATTATTTTATAACCGACTTGCGGGTGAAGTTGCATCATCTTAGCATCTTTAGCCTGTGCATTTTTGTCTAGCTCAGAGGATTTTGGTATTCTTGTTTTACCGATATCGTGTAACATCCCGCCTAGTGCGACATCTTTTATTTGCTGTTCATTGAGCTTTAATTTATAACCCAGTAAAATAGCTAATGTAGACACATTTACTCCATGAGTAATATTAAAATCACCATGCATTTTCAGTTGTGATCTGTAAATTATATCATCGGCAGAAGATAGCACTTCATCCATCAATTTATCCCTTAATTCAAGACATAAAGATGTACTTTGTTTAATATTTTCTTTAGGTGACAGTAAAATTATTTTGAATAAGTCTTTTATTGCTTCTTGTTTTTTTTGAGAAATTGCGTGAGATATAACTTTTTTAACTAGAATATTAGGTTGAACAGGTACAGGTAATTTTCTTTCTTCTTCCTCTTCATCACTAATTTCTTCTGTTGATGAATAATCAGAACTTTCTATATTATCATCGTCTGAAAATTCATCTCTATAAATTAAATGTAATGATCTTAGTTGAAGTAGTTTACCTGGTGTTAAAATTTCGCCTGCGCCAAAAATTATTTCTCCGTTGTCATCATATAAGTTAAATGGAAGTATTTTATTAAATGAAATTTCATCTACCGAAATTATTTGCAAAACAAATCTCCAACTATTTAAATATTTCTCATTAACTATTAATAATAAACTTAGACATATTTTTCATCAACTCTAAAGCGTATTCTTTAAATAAATCTTTTCATATTTAAAACAGGCTATCTGTCAAATAGCCTGTTTTAATGTTTATTCTGCTTTTAGCTCTTCACTTTCAGGCTTTTTTTCTTCTTCCTGTTTTTGCCCTTTAAATTCAGCGGGTGCATCATCTCTGTCGGGATTCCATCTTGGAAGTTCCATCTGTTTTCTTACGATTCCAATACCGACATGAACTCTCCACTCATCCATTTTAAGTTGTTTTGCTATAATTTTATGGCATCCGATAGGAGGCAACGGCAATAATGGCTCATAAAGATTTTTTATCGCATCTAATTGATCAGGACTAACAGCTAATTTTCTTTTTGGAAAAGGAAGTTTTGTGAGTCTTAATTTCTGTCTTACTAGATTTATAGCAAAGAATACTTTATTTGATTCAAGTTGAACCTGTTCAGCAATAACTTCATGTACGTCAGGGTTAGGTAAAGGTAAAAGGGGCATATAAAGTTTTTCTATATCAGCAACTTGTTCTCTGCTTACTAATAGATTTCTTTTTACTGCCGGTCTTCTGAATCCGCCGCCCTGTGGCCTGCCAAATCCGCCGCCTTGATGAGGTCTTCTGAATCCACCACCCTGTGGCCTGCCAAATCCGCCGCCTTGAGGTCTGTTAAATCCACCTTGTTGTGGTGGTCTATTAAATCCGCCACCTTGATATGGACGTCTTTCTCCGCCTTGGTCATTGTATGGTCTTCTGTAACCAC